>JAJKHS010000023.1 GCA_021154885.1 Thermoanaerobaculum sp. | reverse complement strand
TCCGCCAGGTCCTCCACCTTCGACAAGGGCAGCGTCTTCGAGGTCAGCGCCAGGGTGAGCACTGGCGCGTCCGCCGGATTGGTCTTGCTGTAGATCGGCGGGTTGGGCAGGTCGCGCGGCAGGTAGCTGCCGGAGGCGTTGATGGCGGCCTGCACCTGCTGCTCGGCGACGTCGATGTCGAGGTCGAGGGTGAATTGCAGCGTAATCAGCGAGCTCCCCTCGGAGCTGGTGGACGTCATCTGGTTCAGGCCCGGCACCTGGCCGAACTGCCGCTCGAGCGGCGCGGTGACGGCGGAGGCCATGACGTCCGGGCTGGCGCCGGGATAGAAAGTGATCACCTGGATCGTCGGGTAATCCACCTCCGGCAGCGCCGAGACGGGGAGCTGGCGGAAGGCGAAGAGGCCGGCGAGCAGCAGGCCCACCATCAGGAGCGACGTCGCGATGGGCCGCAGGATGAACGGCTTCGACGGGCTCATGACCGCGCTTTCCGGGGACCCCCGGCAGGAGCACCGCCGCTGCGGGCACCGCCTGCGCCGCCCGCCCCTCGATATCCGCCCGTGTGGTTGCCGGCCGCGTCCGCCATGGTGACATCCACCTTCGCTCCCGGCCGCAGCTTGTCGACGCCATCGACGACCACCACGTCGCCGGCGCTCAGGCCGCTCTGGATCGTGGCGTCGTCCCCCTCGGTCATCTGCACGGCGACATTGCGCGACTCGACCGTGTGGTCCGGCTTCACGAGATAGACGAACGTCGACTGCGGGCTGCGCTGAATGGCGGCGGCGGGGACGGTGACGGCCCCCCGCAGGGTGTCGACCAGCAGGCGGGCGTTGACGAACTGATTGGGGAACAGCGCCTCGTCGCCGTTGGGGAAGAGGGCCTTGAGGCGGACGGTGCCGGTGGTGGGGTCGATCTGGTTGTCGACCGCCAGCAGGTTGCCGGTGGCGAGCTTGTTCTTGAGGTCGCGATCGTAGGCGTCGACGGCGAGGCTCTGGCCGGCATGCACCTTGGGCAGCACCTGCGACAGGTGGTCCGCGGGGATGGTGAAGAGCACGTCGATGGGCTGGAGCTGGGTGATGACCACGATGCCGTTCGGGTCGCTGGCGTGGACGATGTTGCCCACGTCCACCAGCCGCAGGCCGACCCGGCCGCCGGCGGGCGCCGTGACGCGGGCGTAGCTCAGGTTCAGCTTCGCGCTCTCGATCAGCGCCTGGTCGCTCTTCAGGGCGGCCTCGAACTGGGCGACGGTGGCGGCCTGGGTGTCGAGCTGCTGGCGGGGGATGGAGTCCTCCTGGATGAGGACCTGGTAACGCTTGAGGTCGACGCGGGCGTTCTGGAGCGCCGCCTCGTCCTTCGCCTTCTGCCCCTCGGCCTGCATGAGTTGGACCTGGAAAGGCCGCGGATCGAGCTCGGCCAGCAGGTCGCCGGCGTGGACGATCTGCCCTTCGTGGAAGGCGATGCGCAGGAGCTGGCCGTCGACGCGGCTCTTGACGCCGACGGTGTTCAAGGGGGCCACGGTTCCCAGTCCTGTCAAGTAGACGCCGACGTCCTTGGTCTTCGCGGCCGCCGCCAGCACCGGCACGGGACGGTCCTGTCCTCCCTTGCCGCCCGCGGCGCCCCTGGCCTGGTCCTGCCCCTGGCCTGGGTTCTTGTTCTGGCCCGGGCGGTGGGCGAACAGGTAGATGGCCACGGCCACGGCGCCTAAGATCAGCAGCCAGCGCAGCCAGCGGCGCCGGGGCTGCGGCTCGTCCGGGGTGTCCGGGGTGTCTGGAGTCATCGTGTCAGGAGGGGCTGCGGGTTTCTCCGTCTCCCGCGCGGTCGCCGGGACTGCTCTTTTCTCTTGCTTGACGTCTTCCTTGACGGGGGGTTCGGAGATCATTGCTTGGGCCTCTGTCTTAAAGACATGCGTTCAGTGCTTGGCGGCAAAAACCGCCAAGCTGGATTCTAGATGCAAGAACCGGGCGAAGAGGTTAAGAAGTCGTAAAGACTGGCCGTCGCGTGCGGCGATAACGAAGGAGCACCTGAACTCAGGGCAGCAGGTCCGAGACGTCGATGACCGCCTCTGGACGGCTGAGCGGCGAAACGGTGTCCCCGCCCGGAGGACCCTCCGGGCCTGGTAGACCCCAGCGACAGGATCGCGACAGACCTCGAGCGCTCTGCGGACGAGATTGAGCAGCCAGGCTTCTGGAATCCCGGAGCGGGCGTAGAGGGGTATCTTCCGCTTGCGGTCGTGGAGCAGGGAGCTGTCGGCGACCTCCACAACCAGCAGAGCGGTCGTGGGGTGGGAGTCGCGGAAATCGCGGATACTGCCGTGGACGACGGCAAGATCCGGCTCGGGCTCGGAGTCCTCGCTCAATGCCACGGGAAGCTGACTGCGGATCTCAAAGCCGGCAGCGGGCGGGAAGACGACCCGCAGAGCCTCGTTGGCCAGCCGGACGGCCGTGGCATGAAGGCTGTTCTGCGGTGACATGTCGTAGATGACTCCCTCGATCAGCTCGACCCGCTTGCCGGGTGGTAGCAATCCCCGGTTGAGCAGGCGCTCATATTCCTGCCGGGTCCAGCGGTGAGCTTTTACGTTGGCCAGTGCCATTGCTTTGTATCCCTACCCCGTCAGATGCCCCGTACCCGAGTCCCCCATCTCCACCTTCCCTGACGGAAAGTACTCCTTCCAGCGCCGGGTGACCGTCGCCGCCGTCTCCTCGTCCGCGAAGAGCTCCTCGGGGTACCAGGGCTTCATGCGGGCGTCGATCACGATAGGGCCTGTATAAGACAGATGATGGCGGATCACCTCCGTGGCGGCGGCGTGGAGGTCCGCGGCGGGCTCGAAGCGGGTGAAAGTGGTCCAGAGGAAGTTGATGGGGCTGGCGGCGGCGCGGCGCGGCTCGCCGGTGAGGACCACCAGGGGCCAGCCGGCGAAGGCGGGGTGGGCGGCGAAGCGGGCGGCGGCGCCGGGGTCGTCCTCATACATGGGGCCGCCAACGATCAGGCAGCCGGGAACGAAGACGTGGGCGTCCGTCATCCCCTGGGGGACTTCGGGAGCGGTGAAGTCGCGTGGGAGGTCGCGCACCGGGTCGCCCAGGCCGAGCCAGACCCCCTTCGAGCCCTCGTTCACCCGCGGACCGGTATAGTCCAGGGTATCCATGGAGAGGTTGGAGAAGACGTAGAGGTCCGTCTCCGGATGGGTGCGCTCCAGGACGTGGGTGAGCGTCGCCGGGAAGTCCTTCAGGTCCACCCGCCGGTCGGTGACGAAGAGGAACTTGGTCAGCGAGAGCTGGCCCTCGCCCAGGATGCGGAAGGCGGAAGCCATGGCTTCCCGCGGGTAGCGCTGCTTGACCACCGCCGCCGCCAGGGAGTGGTAGCCCGTCTCGCCGTAGGACCAGAGGTCCTCCACCGCCGGCATGACCAGAGGGAAGAGGGGCGAGAGCAGCTCCTGGAGGAGGTCGCCGAGGAAGAAGTCCTCCTGCCGGGGCTTGCCCACCACGGTGGCCGGGTAGATGGCATCTTTGCGGCGGGCGATGCGCTCCACCTCGAAGACCGGGTAGTCGTGCCGGAGGGAGTAGTAGCCGTAGTGATCGCCGAAGGGACCCTCGGGACGGCGGACCCGCGGCGGCACCCTGCCGGTCAGCGCGAATTCGGCCGCGGCCACCAGGGGGTGCGCGCCGGGATCGCCCTTCCCGGATCGATCGACGAGCTTCAGGCGCTCGCCCGCGATGAGGGAGGCGAGCATCAGCTCGGGGACGTTCTCGGGCAGCGGCGCGACGGCGGCCAGGATCAGGGCCGGCGGGCCGCCCAGGAAGACGGTGACCGGCAGCGCCTCCCCCCGCGCCTCGGCCACCGCGTAGTGGAAGCCGCCTCCCTTGCCGATCTGCCAGTGCATGCCGGTCGAGCGGGCGTCGAGGACCTGGAGGCGGTACATCCCCAGGTTGTGACCCTTGCCGTCCGGGTGCTCGGTGTAGACCAGAGGCAGGGTGATGAAGGGACCGCCGTCCTCGGGCCAGGTGGTGAGGACGGGCAGGCGGTCGAGGCGGACGTCCCGGGTGACCACCTCCATGACCGGGCCGGAGCGGCGGCGGGAGGAGCCGATGCGCAGGGCCTCCCGGGCGAGGTCCCGGGCCCCCCAGAGCTTCGCCGGCGTGGGCGGCAGCAGGGTCTCGGCGAGGTGGACGAGCCGGCGGATGAGCTGCTGCGGGCGGGTGCCGAACGCCATCTCGGCCCGGCGAGCGGTGCCGAAGAGGTTGGTGGCCAGGGGGAAGTCCGCCCCCTGGACGCGGGTGAACAGCAGGGCCGGCCCGCCGGCCGCGATCACCCGCCGGTGGATCTCCGCCGCCTCCAGCCGCGCATCCACCGGGGCCTCGACGGTGACGAGGTCGCGGTCCTGGCGGAGCTGGTCGAGAAAGGCGCGGAGATCGGGGAAGGCGGGAGCAGGGGGCATGGCTGGGGAGTGTACAGCGGCCCCGCCTCACCCCCGGTTCCGCGTCCCCTTCCCAAGACCCTCATCACCCCGGCCCTCTTCTCCCGCCCCCTCCCAACCCCCCTCCCCGGGAGAAGAGGGAGAAAAGCAAGGACCCTTCAGCCGGGTCCCCCTCTCCCGGTCGGAGGGAGGGCGGTGGGAGAGGGGACAGGGGTGAGGTCAGTCGCCGAGGATCTCGATTCCCCCGTTCGTGGTGCGGACCCTCAGCCGGCCGCCGCCGCCGTTGATGTCCCCCTTCAGGGAGCGCTTGCCCGGCGTGCCGCCCTGGACGTCGAAGTCGCTCTTGACCCGGCCGTTGGTGGTGGACGCGTCGACCGTCAGACGCGCGTCGTGCGGCAGGCGGACGTGGATGCCGCCGTTGGTGGACTCGAAGCTCAGGTCGCTGCCGCTCGGCAGGCTGGCGAGCTCGACCTCGACGGCGCCGTTGGTGGTCTCCGCCTTCACGGCTCCGGCGACCCGCAGGGCGGTGATGCCGCCGTTGGTGGTCTCGGCGTCCACGTCGCCCGTCACGTCCTGGACGTCGATGGCGCCGTTGGTCGTCCCCACCCGCACCTTGCCGCTCGTGCCCGCCAGCGACACGCCGCCGTTGACGCTCTCGGCGTCCACCGCGGCCCGGCTTGGCACGTGGACCACGTAGGTGACGTTGTAGTTGGCGCTGTTGCCGAAGAGCGCGTCCCAGAAGCTGTCCCCCCGCTTCGGAGCGTGAGTCTCGATGCGCAGGCCGCCCGCACCGGGAGTCACGTCGATCCGCACCTGGTCCATGATCTTGCGGGCGTCGGCGTCGGAGCCGGCCTTCACCTGCTTGTCGGCCTCGATCCGCACCTCGTTGCGGTTCCAGGCCTCCAGCTTGACGCTGCCGTTGACGTTGCGCAGCGTCACCTGAGAGCCGGGATTGAGCGGCACGGTCTTGTCGAAGTGCTCCTTCAGCGTCACCGCCTGGGCGGCCGACCCCAGGAGGAGAAGACCGCAGAGGACCTGGACGATCCTTCGGAATGAAAAGCTGAGCATGAATCCCTCCTTGTCGACGAGGTTGATGGGCGGCGCTGCGCGCCGTCTTCCCTCTCCTACGAAAGGACGGGCCGAAATGTTACAACGCTCCGGCATCGATCTTGCGGAACCGGCCCGCTGGAGGGCGGACGCCGGAAGGGTGTAGCCTTTCCGTGGAGGCGAGCGAACGTGGCGGGACGACCCATCACCGATGACCTGGAGCTGCTGCTGGAGGTGATGCCGCCGCCGCTCCGGGAGACCCTGGAGGGGCGGGCGCAGAAGGAATCGCTGATGGAGCTGGTGCTCGACCTGGGCCGGCTCCCCGAGGCCCGCTACCCCGACCGCGGCGAGCTGCTCGCCCAGACCCCGGTCACCCGCGAGGACATCGCCTACGTGGTGGGCCGCGTCGGCCGCTTCGGCAAGGACAACCGGGCGGGCATCGAGCGCACTCTCCACCGCATCTCGGCCATCCGCAACCGGGTGGGCGACGTCATCGGACTCACCTGCCGGGTGGGCCGGGCCGTCTTCGGCACGGTGGACATCCTGCGCGACGTCATCGAGGAGGGGCAGTCCATCCTCCTCCTGGGCCGGCCGGGCGTGGGCAAGACGACCCTGCTGCGAGAGGCGGCCCGGGTGCTCGCCGACGAGCTCGGCAAGCGGGTGATCGTGGTCGACACCTCGAACGAGATCGCCGGCGACGGCGACGTGCCCCACCCGGGCATCGGCCGCGCCCGGCGCATGCAGGTGCCCTCGCCCGACGAGCAGCACGCGGTGATGATCGAGGCGGTCGAGAACCACATGCCGCAGGTGATCGTCATCGACGAGATCGGCACCACGGCCGAGGCCCTGGCCGCCCGCACCATCGCCGAGCGCGGCGTGCAGCTCATCGCCACCGCCCACGGCAACACGCTCGAAAACCTGCTGCAGAACCCTACCCTCTCCGACCTCGTCGGGGGCATCCAGGCCGTGACCCTCTCCGACGAGGAGGCGCGGCGCCGGGGAACCCAGAAGACCGTCCTGGAGAGGAAGGCGCCGCCGACCTTCGACGTCCTGATCGAGATCCAGGACCAGGATCGCCTGGCCGTCCACCACGACGTCGCCGAGGTCGTGGACCGCTTCCTGCGCGACGTCCCGGCCCGCCCCGAGCTGCGCACCCGCGTCGAGGGCGGAGGGGTCGAGATCCAGCGCGCGGAGCGGCCGGAAAAGACCGAGCCCGAGCACCCCCAGAGGCCCCCCCGCGCCGACCGCCCTGACCGCGCCAGGCGAACCCGCCCGCAACCGCCGCGGCTCAACCCAGCCTCTCCGTGGATGCCGCCGCCGGCCGAGCCCCCGGGGGCGCCCGCCAGGCCGGGGGAGGACGAGGACACCGCCACCTTCCCACAGCGCCTCGCCCGCGGCCGGACGGTGCGCATCTTCCCCTACGCCGTGAGCAAGGCAAAGCTGGAGCGGGCGCTGCGCAAGTTCCGGGTGCCCGCCTACATGGTGGAGGATCTCGACGACGCCGACATGGTAGTCACCCTCAAGGCCCAGGAGCGGCGCCAGCCCCACCGGTTGCGTGAAGCCCTGGCGCGGGGCATTCCTTTCTACATCGTGCGCAGCAACACCATCACCCAGATGGAGAACTTCCTCCGCGCCGCCTTCGGCGTGGACGACCACCTGGCCCTCGACGAAGCCGCCGTGCGCGAGGTCGAGGAGGCGGTCGACGAGGCCCTGGAGCTGGGCCGCCCCGTCGAGCTCTCCCCCCGCAACAACCACCTCCGCCGTCTCCAGCACGAGCTCGTGGAGCGCTTCGGATTGACCTCCGAGAGCAAGGGCCAGGAGCCGTACCGGAGGGTGGTGGTGTATCCGGAGCGGGGGGAGAGGGAGGGGCAGGATTTGATGCAGTAATCCAGGTCCTTGCCAATCGAGCCCTTGCCAGTCGAGGCGGTATGCCCTCCGAAGCCTCACCCCGTCCCCTCTCCCGGAGGGAGAGGGGGGACTTGGCTGAAAGGGTGTTGCCGAGCGGGGACTGTTGTCGATAAATTGTGGCTGGAGAGAGAAGATATGGCGAGAAGAGAGTTCTTGGCGCCGGGGCCGAAGCCGTCCTGACCCGCATTCTGGAGGTCGCCGTCCGCCTCCATACCTTCCTATAGGCAAACTCCTCCAGCCAAGTCCCCCCTCTCCCTCCGGGAGAGGGGCCGGGGGTGAGGCTTCGAAGCGCAGGCAGCCTCAACCAGCAAGGAGCCCTATAAGGACCCCTCCCCCCATGGCCCGTCTGTTGCATCGAGGCACGGCGCGGGCCGCCATTCAGGCCGGCCCCGGAAAGAGAGTCATGCTGAAACCTGTGTCCATGCTTCTTGCCCTTTTCCTTTTTGCCGCCATTCCCAGCGGGGTGGCGGCTGCCCAGAAGCCGACCCCGGCTCCAGCCCCGGCCCGGCCGCCGCAGGCGCGACCCCAGCCCACGCCTCCAGCGCCGGCCCCGACTCCAACTCCGGCGCCCGCCAAGACCCCGGCCCCGGTGCCAACCCAAACTCCGGCTCCGCCACCCCAGACGGCGACCCCGGCTCCGGCACCTCCCCAGACGCCCGCCCCTGCCCCGGCAGCGCCGCCGGGACCCGCCCAGGGCATCCAGGGCGCCCCGTCGCCACAGGCTCCCGGGGACGTCCAGATCCTCCTCGACCGGGCAGGCTTCTCGCCAGGCGTGATGGACGGCCGCTGGGGCTCGAACTCCACCAAGGCCCTGACGGCCTTCCAGTCCGCCCACGGCCTGCAGCCCACCGGCCAGGTGGACCCTGCCACGTGGCAGGCCCTCCTGGTGGCCGGCAGCCAGGTCCTCGTCCCCTACACCATCACGCCCGACGACGTGAAGGGGCCCTTCTACAAAATCCCCGAGGACATGGACAAGAAGGCCAAGCTTCCGGCCCTCGGCTACAGCTCGCCGCTCGAGATGCTGGCCGAGAGGTTCCACTCGACGGAGGACTTCCTCCAGCGGCTCAACCCCGGCGCCCGCTTCGACGTCGCCGGACAGCAGCTCCGCGTGCCCGCCGTGCGGCAGGTGGGGCCGCCGCAGAAGGGCCAGACGCCGCCGGACGGCACACAGATCGTGGTCTCGAAGAGCGCCCGCACTCTTACCGTGCAGGGGCCGAGCGGCGTCCTCTTCTTCGCCCCCGTCACCGCCGGCAGCGAGCACGATCCGCTGCCCCTCGGCGACTGGAAGGTCAAAGGGATCTCCCTCAATCCGACCTTCAACTACAACCCCGCCCTCTTCTGGGACGCCGAGCCCTCGGAAACCAAGGCGAAGATCCCCCCCGGCCCCAGGAACCCGGTGGGGGTGGTCTGGATCGACCTCTCCAAAGAGCACTACGGCATCCACGGCACGCCGGTGCCGAAGATGATCGGCAAGAGCTTCTCCCACGGCTGCGTCCGGCTCACCAACTGGGACGCCCTCACCGTGGCGGGTCTGGTGAAGCCGGGGACCCCGGTCCTCTTCCGGGAGTAGAGTCCTCTCGCCCAATAAATAAGGAAGGGAGCGCCATGGCCGGGGAGAAGAAGCCGGGGAGTTGGAAGGTCCCCCTGGCAGGGCTGGGGGGATTCATTCTCGGAGCCGCCACCGTGCTGCTGGTGGTAACTCTATACGGCCGCTTCAGCGGCCGGACCCGGGAGCCCAGAACCGTCTCACCGCCCCCGCCTGTGGCGGCCAGCCCGGCGCCGCCAGTCCCCGCGGCCCCTCCGTCGGCTCCCGCAGCCACACCGCGTCCGGCGGTGCCGCCGCCAGCGGACCTGGCGGCGAGACAACTGCTGATCCCGGTCCAGGGCGTCCAGCCCCAGGCCCTCCAGGACACCTTCGACGACGCCCGAAGCGCGGGGCGAGTCCACGACGCCATCGACATCCTCTCCCCCCGCAACACCCCGGTGCTGGCCGCCGAAGGGGGCCGGATCGTCAAGCTCTTCACCAGCGACAAAGGAGGCTTGACGATCTACCAGTTCGACCCCACGGAGACCTACAGCTATTACTACGCCCACCTGGAACGCTACGCCCCGGGCCTCGCCGAGGGGAGCCCGGTCACCCGCGGCCAGGTGATCGGCTACGTGGGAACCTCGGGCAACGCCCCCCCCAACACCCCCCACCTCCACTTCGCCATCACCCGGCTGACTCCCCAGAAGAACTGGTGGCAAGGGGAGGCGATCAATCCGTATCCGATTCTGCGGCGGGGACGGTAGGCGGGCTCCGAGCGCGCCACTTCTCCCGCTCCTCGCCTGTTCGCTATAGAGTCCACGAGGGAAGCCCCAGACGCCAAGGATTCCGGCACCTGGGGCGGAGAAGCCCAACTAGGCGGTCGGCCAGCCAGGAGGGGCGGACATCATGGCAGTCGCGATGCATCCGATGCGGGTCCCAGGATCGTGGAGGGAAGGCTATGTCCTCGACTATCACACGAAGAGCAGCGAGTTTCTCGGCTACGACGAGTACGGCCATCCTCGTTTCGAAACCATCCGAACCGAGGTCGGGGAACTCCTGTATCGCCTGAAGTACAGGGGGCGGAAGGACGCCCTCGCGGAACTGGTCGCGGTAGCGGTGGACTTCATCCGCCAGTGGGCCCCCGAGGTTCAGGCTGTCGTACCCGTTCCTGCTTCCAAAACCAGAGCGACCCAGCCGGTCATGCAACTCGCAAGAGGACTCGCTGAGGCTCTGAAGCTGCCGCTGCGAGATATCGTGAAGCGGACTCAGAGCCCAAAGCAGCTCAAGGACGTGTTCGACTACCACGAGCGTATGAGTCTACTTGAGAATGCCCATGACGTGACTGGAACGGCGGTTCGTGACAAATCCGTTCTTCTTGTCGACGATCTCTATACAGGTCCGGCGCAACCCCCAACGCTGTTACTGCCGCCCTCTATGCGAAGGGCAAGGTGGCAAGCGTATACGTGTTTGCTCCGACCAGAACTCGGAGCGCCTCATGAGCACCGTTTTCATCGGAGGCTCGCGGCGGGTTGGGCGCTTAAACAGCGTCATTCGTGCGAGGCTGGACAATATTGTTGAGCGTGGCATCCGCGTTATCGTCGGCGACGCGAATGGAGGCGATCGGGCCGTACAGGCCTTCCTTGCTGAAAAGGGTTATAAAGAGGTCGTCGTCTACTGTATGGAGAACGCTTGCCGGAACAATGTCGGCGGGTGGCCTGTGCACGTGGTCGAGGCGGCCGGGAAGCGTGGCTTCGACTACTACTCGACGAAGGACGCCGAGATGGCGCGCGAGGCCGACTGCGGTTTCATGATCTGGGATGCGAACAGCAGGGGTACCCTCCTTAACATCCGGAGGCTGGTGGAGGCAGGGAAGCCGGTCGTGGTCTACTTATCACCGGACCAGGAGTGCTGGACCGTACGGACGAAAGCCGATCTCAGTGACCTGCTGAGCAAGCGCTCGCGGTCGAATCGTCCACACCTTTCAAGGCAGGTGGGCGAAACCTCGGAGCAGGCGACACTTTTCCCCTCTGGGGAGGGCGTGATGAGAGGTGCGGAGGCGCAACCGCTGAATCGGAGCAGCAACAGCGTTAGGCGCCATAAGCACCATGCTTGACTCGATATACGAGCGGGTTGACACCCTCACAGGTGAGGGGGCCCGAGTATTAAATGGGCTTGGGGACAATTTTCGCATTCCAAGTGCACAGCTAACTGAATGGCAGCGGTGGTTTACTTCAGCAGCGAACATAATTTCCATAATCGCGCCTCCGGATGGCGTTCACCGTGCTCAAATGGCTCCTCTGTTGGTGCATCCCGATCTGCAAAATGATCTCCCTGTGAGGTTGGTTCGGAAAATGCTCGGAATTCTCGAATCGTTAGCAGCAGACCTGAGGGCAGGTTTGCTCAACAAGTTCGAGTACATTGTTCTCGGTGCTTCCTTCGACAACTTTCTCGAACACGCGCTAGACTTCCATCGGTCTGGCAAGAAGCAAGAAGCCGCGGTATTGGCAGGAGTTGGTGCTGGAGGACACGATACGAAAAATTGCCAAGAAGCATGGCTTAAACGCGAACGGACAATCCTGGAGTCTCTAATCGATGAACTGGTGAAACTGAGCGTACTGACACCGGTTAAGGCCAAGCGAATAAAGGCTTACGCCAGCACGCGGAACCGAGCTCTCCACGCAAACTGGGATGCCTTCGATATTCGCGATGTAGGAGAAATGATTTCAGGGACCCGAGAGTTGATCGAGCATGCCCTTTGAGCCTGTAAGAGCCATGAAAGGAAGGCGCCTAACTCCAGGAACGTTGAGCGACGTCAAGGTAGGAGGCAGAAGGTGCGCGAGGTGATTCTCGTCGCCGTGGTGTTATTGCTGGCCTGGCGCACGGCGATCATGAGAGTCGAGCGGATTCGCAGGTGCTCGGCTTCAGCCTCATCGAAGCCAAGGTCCCTGAAGACGTTCCCGCTCGATGGAGTGATCTTTGCGTCCATGGGTAGAGCTACCTCCGGTGTGACCGACTTGTTGCCTGCCTGCTTCTCAGGACATCCTGATACCTCTCTCTGTCGATCTATCCACCGGCCCAACGGGCCGGGAGACCCTAGCCCAGGGCTGTGGCCGCAGGCCGATGCCCTGGGAAAAAGGGCAACCCATCCTTGCGGCCTGAAAGGCCGCGAGAACTTTTCGACGAAGGACCGGCCGGCCCGACGGTCTCGCGGCCTTTCAGGCCGCACCGCGTTGCCATCCCTCCACCCAGGGCATCGGCCTGCGACCTCAGCCCTGGGCTGGGATCTCCCGGCCCGTTGGGCCGGACGGGACGGCCACTCACGCCCGGCTAATGCCCCCGGGGAGAGGAGGCGGGCCGGGTGATTGCAAACGGAATTGTCCCCAATCAGGGCTCGACGCGTCCGAGGGCCTCGTCGGTCGCCAACTCAAGCTCAGCGATCTCCTTCTCCGTGAGGGCGCGTATTCGGGTATCGAGAGCGTCCTTGGGCACAGCCCGCATCTGAAACGCGAGAGCCACCGAGTCTTCAGGGAGACCCTGCTTCGGCGAAGCTTGTACAATCGCCGTTCCTGCCAGATTAGCTCTATCCAGGTTGGTGGTCAGTGGAATGACAAGAACTGACTGGAGAACCCTTGTCAGTGCGTCGCTCTGCCAAATGATCACCGGGCGGCGACCGGTCTGCTCTCGCGGGTGGTAGGGGCCAAGGTCTGCCCACCACACCTCGCCCCGTCTCAACTATGGTCCTCTTCGTCAAGCGCGTCGGCCCATTCGGTGAGTCCCTGTTCCGCAAGCGCCTGATCTTCTTCTACCCCGCCCTTGCTTAATCGCTCGAGGTCCCAGCGCCTCGGATCTGGATGGCGGACCACGATCAGCGCCACACGCTCTCCTGGCGTAAGGGCCAAGGGCGTCTCCGGCTTGAGCAGACCTTCTTCGAAGCGGGCTTCAATAAATCGCATGGCGCTCATCCTACCAGAACACCCACGGGGGTCCCGCCGAGGAGGTGCTGAGGCTCAGTGCTCCGGTCCCCCCGCGAACTTCTTCTCCCCCGCCTCGACCGCGAGGGCCAGCTTGTTCTGGGCCGGCGGCAGCGGGCAGGTGGCGAAGGCGGTGAAGGCGCAGGGCGGGTTGTAGGCGGTGTTGAAGTCCACGACCACCGTGCCGTCTTTGGGCGGGTCGGTGTCCAGGAAGCGGCCGGCGCCATAGGTGGTCTTGCCGTTGGTGGTGTCGCCGAAGATCAGGGAGAGCCCCTCCTTGAGGTCGCCCAGAGCGTCCAGACGGTAGGTCCTGCCCTGCCAGTCGAACACCACGGCGCCCGGCGAGGGCTCGTCCGCCACCTGGCCCAGGACGTTGGTGATGGGGATCTTCTTGTCCTTGTAGGACTCGAAGCGGGCGACCACACGCCACCTGGGATCCGGCGGGAAGGTGTCGACTCCCTTGAAGGCGACGCGCTCGGGGCTCTCCTTGTCCTTGATCCGCACGCCGACACGGTCGCCCCGCTTGATGACGTAGAAGGAGAGCGAGCCGAGCCCGAGGACGGTGGGCTTGCCCTGAGCGTCCACTTTCAGGGCCACGCTCCCGGTCACCGGCTTGCCGTCGGCGGTGAGGTTGGAGCCCGGCTCGGCGCGCACGGTGACGGCGTCGCCTTCGCGGATCAGGACGCCCGCCACGGCCGGGGATTTGCCCTTCGGCAGGATGACCGGGTTGCCCGGATCGCTGCCGAAGCGGTTCTCTCCCGGCTTGAGCCAGTAGAGGCCCACGAGGGTGAGCCAGCCGTCCTCTCTCTTGAGGCTCGCGGTCCGCTCCTTCTTCCAGGTCTCCACCTGCTGGCGCCAGGCCGCGAGGTCCGGCTGGGGCGCGGCGGTATCCGCAGAGCCGGCGGCGAGCAGGGCGGAGGTGCCGGCGGCCAGGGTGGTCGCCAGGAGGATGGAGGCGAAGGTCTGGGGCTTCAGATTCATGGGTGTGTCTCCTCGGATCGCTTGGGTCTCGGGCCGGAACAGCATAACCTGCCCCGGGGCGGGAGGCATTCCGTAACCTTCTCCCCATCTCTCTCGTATGGATGCAGGACGGGGCCGCAGCCGCGCCTCGGACACAAGGAGACTTCCCCATGCTGACGATCCGCGATCTCGTGAAGGTCTATCCCGGTCCCGTGACCGCCCTGCAGGGCATCAACCTCGACGTCCCGCCGGGCATGTTCGGACTGCTGGGCCCCAACGGCGCGGGCAAGTCCACGCTGATGAAGATCCTGGCCGGTCTGCTGGAGGCGACCTCGGGGCAGGTGACGCTGGACGGCGAGGACGTGCTGGCCCGCCCGGAGCAGGTCCGCCGCCGGCTGGGCTATCTCCCCCAGGAGTTCGGCTTCTACCCCCATCTCACCGGGGAGAAGATGCTCTCCTACCTGCTCCAGCTCAAGGGGGTGGAGGCGCCCGGCGGCCTGAAGCCCCTGGTGGCCGAGCTGCTCGACCGGGTCAACCTCGGCCCGGCGGCGAAACGCAAGGTCAAGACCTACTCCGGCGGCATGCGGCAGCGGCTGGGGATCGCCCAGGCCATCGCCGGCGATCCGCGGCTGATCACCGTCGACGAGCCCACGGCCGGCCTCGACCCGGAGGAGCGGCTGCGCTTCTACCGCCTGCTGGCCGAGCTGGCCGCGGACCGCATCGTGCTCCTCTCCACCCACATCGTGGAGGACGTGGCCGTGCTCTGCCCCCGCTTCGCCGTCATCCGCAAGGGGAGGCTGGTGGCCCAGACCTCGCCCTCCGAGGCGCGCGGGGCGATCGACGGCAAGATCTTCGAGGGACGGGTGCCACGCGAGGAGATGGACGAGGTCCGCCGCCGGCTGCGAGTCACCCAGGCCGTGCTCGTCGAAGGCAAGAACCGGGTACGGATCTACCAGCCGGACGGCCAACCGCCCGTCGGCTTCGAAGCCACGCCCGCCACTCTGGAGGACGCCTATCTCCTGCTCATGCAGGATGTCGCCCAACCTGAGCCCTACGAGCAGCGGCAACAGGAGCCGGAGGTCGTGGCGGCCGGGGGGGCCGCATGAGCCCCGCCCTCACCCGCGCCCGGACCATCTTCGGGCTGGAGCTCGCCCACACCCTGAAGCGTCCCCTCTTCTGGTTCCTCATCGGCATCCTGGTCCTCACGACCTGGCTGTTCTCCACAGGGGGCCTGACGATCTCCTCGGGCGACGCCTCGGTGGGCGGCACCAAGGCCTGGATCACCTCGGAGTTCAACTTCGCCTTCCTCCTCGTGACGCTGGTGGCGATCCTCTACTCCTTCTTCGGCTCGATCGCCTCAGGGATGGCGGTGATCTCCGACGACGAGGCGCGGGTGGGCGAGATCCTTCACTCCACCTCGCTGCGTCCGGGCGAATACGTGTGGGGGAAGTTCCTGGCCATCGTCGCCGGGTTCGTCGCCGCCCTCGGGATCCACCTGCTGCTGGCCATGTTCTTCAACCACCTGGTGCCCAACTCGCAGTCGGCCGAGATCCAGGGCCCCTTCCACCTGATGAACTACGTGCGCCCGGTCCTGGTCTTCGCGCTGCCGGCCCTGATCTTCTACCTCGGCGCGGCGTTCTATCTCGGGGAGCGCTGGCGCAAGCCGATCGCCGTCTTCCTCTTCCCCACGGCGGTCCTGCTCCTCTGCGGCTTCTTCCTGTGGAACTGGGCGCCCACCTGGCTCGATCCGCGGATCAACCAGGCGCTGATGATGGTCGACCCGGCCGGCTTTCGCTGGCTCAACGAGACCTGGCTCAAGGCCGACCGCGGGGCGACCTTCTACAATACGACCCCCGTCGGCCTCGACCTGCCGTTCGTCATCTCCCGCCTGGCCTTCCTGGGTCTGGGATTGCTGGGGGTCTATCGGGCCCAGCGCCACATGACGACCCACCTCCAGGGCGAGGCGGTGTCCGAGGGCGGCTGGCGGCCCTTCCGCCGCCGGTCCCGGGAAACCGCGGTGGCGAACGCCGCGACCGCCACGAACGCCGCAGTGGCCCCCTTCCCGCGCACCCTCTCGGAGCTCCGAGCGCGCAGCGGCAAGGTCGGCCTCTTCCGGGGGATCGGTCTGGTGGCCGCCACGGAGCTCAAGAACCTGCTGGCCTCTCCGGGCCTCTACCTCTTCGGCGCGCTCATCCTGCTCCAGACCCTGGGCACGAGCCTGCTCACCCTGGGGGCGTTCCAGACCGAGATCCTCCTCACGCCCGGCCTCACGGCGGTGGGCAGCTTCAACACGCTCTCCCTGCTGCTCTGCCTGCTGCTGATGTTCTACACGGTGGAGTCGCTGGAGCGGGAGCGGTCCTCCGGGCTGTCGCCCATCTCCTTCTCGACCCCGACCCGGACCGCTTCGTTCCTGTTCGGCAAGGCCGTCGCCAACAGCCTGGTGGGCGTGGTGATGATCGCGGCGACCTTCCTCGGCTGCGCCATCGCCATCCTGATCCAGGGGAAGGTGGGGCTCTCCTTAAGCCCCTACCTGATCGTCTGGGGCGTCCTGCTGGTGCCGACGCTCTTTCTCTGGACCTGCTTCATGGTCGCCGTCCAGGCGATCGGCGGCCAGCGCTACCTGACCTATGGGATCGGTCTGGGGACCATCGTCCTCACCTTCTACCTCCAGTTCAAGGGCCACATGAACTGGGTGTGGAACTGGTGGATCTGGGGCTCGCTGCAGTGGAGCGACCTGGGTCTCTTCGAGATCAACCGCAAGGCCCTGCTGCTCAACCGCATCCTGGCGCTGAGCACGGCGGTGCTGCTGGTGACGGTGGCCGTGCGCGCCTACGGCCGGCGCCAGGCGGACGCCATCGGCCGCCTCCAGCGGCTGCAGCCGGCGTCCGTCTGGCGGGGCGCGCTGCGCCTGGCCCCCTTCGCCTTGGTGCCGCTGGTCACCGGCACCGTCCTGGCCCTGGCGGTGCAGGATGGTTTCCAGGGCGGGTTCTATGAGAAGAAGGCGCACGATTACTGGAAGCAGAACCTGGCCACCTGGAAGGACGCGCCGCGGCCGGCGATCGCCGGCGTGGATCTCGACCTCAAGCTGGACCCCGACCGCCGCTGGTTGCACAGCCACGGGAGCTACGAGCTGTTGAACGACCACGACAAGGAGCTCGCGCGCTTCGCCCTGACCGGCGGCTTCCACTGGCAGAAGGTCCACTGGACCCTCAACGGCAAGCCCTACAAGCCGGAGGATCGCACGCGGCTCTACGTCTTCACGCCGCCGGCGCCGCTCAAACCCGGAGACCGGCTGCGGATCGGTTTCGACTTCGAGGGGAGCTTCCCCCGCGGCATTACCAAGAACGGCGGCGGGACCATGGAGTTCATCCTCCCCTCGGGAGTGGTGCTGACGAGCTTCACCCCCAGCTTCGTGCCGGTGGTGGGCTACCTGGAAGGCATCGGCAAGAAGGATGAGACCGACTACGAGTCCAAGGTCTACCCCGACGATTTCTACAAGGGAATTACGGAGGTCGCCTTCGGCGCCGGCCACTCCTTCACGACCCGCATCGCGATCACCGGCCCGGCCGAGTACACCTTCAACTCGGTGGGGATCAAGGAGAGCGATCGGGTGACGGGGGGGCAGCGCACTGCGGTCTGGCGCAGCGACTACCCCGTGCGCTTCTTCAACGTCGTGGCCGGGCACTGGAACGTGCGCCAGGGTCACGGCACGGCCATCTACTACCATCCCGGCCACGAGTACAACCTGGGCGAGATGATCGGCACCCTGGACGCGGCCCGGCGGTACTACTCCGAGTGGTTCCGTCCCTTCCCCTGGCGCGAGCTCAAGCTCTCGGAGTTCCCCGGTCTCGCGGGCTACGCCCAGGGCTTCCCCACCGACATCACCTTCTCCGAGAACATCGGCTTCCTCACCAAGAGCGACGTCAAGACGGACGCCGTCTTCCTGGTCACCGCCCACGAGAGCGCCCACCAGTGGTGGGGCAATCTCCTCACCCCAGGCGAGGGACCGGGCGGCGACCTCCTCTCCGAGGGGATGTCCCATTTCTCCACCGCCCTGCTCACCGAGCAGGTCAAGGGCCCTCAGGCGCGCATGGAGTTCATGAAGCGCATCGAGGAGAGCTACGGCAACTCCCGCCGCGCCGATGCCGAGCGACCCCTGGTGAAGATCGACGGCTCCCACACCGGCGACACCACGGCGACCTACGACAAGGGGGGCTGGGTCTTCTGGATGATGGAGCAGAAGCTGGGGCGCGAGCGCATGCTCGCCGGCCTGCGCAAGTTCATGGCCGACTGGGGCAATGGCCCCGACTATCCCGTCCTCCAGGACTTCACCGCCGCCATGCGTCCCTTCGCGCCCGACCCGGCCTCCTACGACGACTTCGTGCGCCAGTGGTTCCACCAGGTCGTGGTGCCCGAGTACCAGCTCTCCGGCGCCCGGGGCGCCCGCACGCCGGAGGGGAGCTGGAAGGTGACCGTGCGAGTGAAGAACGTCGGCAAGGGGCGGATGCCGGTCGAGGTGGCGACCGTCCGCGGCGACCGCTTCACCGACAAGGGCAAGCCGAAGCCGGGCTACCAGGACGCCCGCGCCACCGTCGTCCTGGGTGCCGGCGAAGAGCGGACGGTGGAGATCGCCTCCGCCTTCCAGCCCGAGAAGGTGGTGATCGACCCGGACGTCCAGGTGCTCCAGCTCCGGCGCAAGGCGGCCGTGGCGAAGCTGTAGGGCTCTCTACTTCCTCAGATGCGTCAAAACTGCTAGTATTCTGCCCACTTTTCGGCTCCCCCAGCCCGGGGAGCCGGAGACGGGCGGTCGCAGAGGGAGAAGAAGTTTTTCGGGAGTGGCCCGCTTTTCCTCTCCGGCGACACTGTTAACCATAGAAGCGTGTATAGCCTGGCCTGAGGCGTGACCGGGCCGCCCAGGGAGGGGGGCCGGTGGCGCCGCAGGAATTGAGATCTCAAGAGCCCGCAAGGGCTCCGTTGCGCGAAGGAGGGCCGGGGTGGACCTGGCAGCTCTCGCGAAAGGAGGAGGAGATGTACCGCAGAACCGCTCACAGAGGGATAGCCGCGCTGACGCTCGTTCTCCTGTTGACGCTCGTCGGGGCGCAACCGGCGGCCGCTGCGAATCGGGGCTCCATGCAACGCTTCGCCGGCGTCTGGGAGGCCATTCTCGACACCGTGCCGGGCGCGCATGCCGCGCTGGACACGCTGACCGGCTGGTTCCATCTCACGGAAAATGCGACTTCGTCGTCCCCAGACCCCGCCGGGTCTGAAAGAGGCTGGGGGATCGATCCGAACGGTGTCTATGTCGTTCATCCGGCTGAGCCAGTGCCGCCGGGCACGCAGAACTAGCGCCCGGAAGAAGACATTGATCCTCAAATGTGCGAGAATAGGTTCTACTTTTGCTGAACTGATCTGAGGAGAAACGGATGAGCGAGCATCCACACAGCGAAACCCTGGAGGGCTTCCTGCTCAATCACCTGCCCGCGCGGGGGGCGAAAGCCACGGTGGCCCACCTTTTAAGCGGCTGTGACCGCTGCCGGCAAGACCTGTCGCCGCTCGCGACGGCCATGTTCAGGCCGGGAGCCGGACCGGAGCCGCAGCTCTCGGCCGAAGAGGACGCCGCCTACGACCATTCGATTTCGGCGGCCTTCGCCAAGGCCCTGGAGACCGAGAGGAGCCTGGGCGCCGAGCGCGAAGTGGCCGCCGCGAGGTCGGAGGAGATCGTCCGCTCCCTGGAGCGCACAGAGGTGCTGTCGCTGCCCGAAGGCGCGATCACCTGGGGCCTCTGCGAGAGCCTGCTGGAGAAGAGCCGCGCATTGCGCCACTCGGATCGGGCCGGCATGCTGCGCATGGCGGACCTCGCCCGGCTCGCCGCCGACCGGCTCGACCCGGAAGTCTACGGCGCCGAGCGGCGGACGGACATGCAGGCCCGCGCCTGGGCCGAGCTCGCCAACGCCTATCGCATCACCGATGACTTTGCCCAGGCGGAAGCGGCCATGGCGTACGCCCTGGAGCTGCGCGCCCTGGGGACGGGCGAGCCTCTCCTCTACGCCCGCATCGCCGACCTCGACGCCTCGCTGCTCTGCGACCAGCGGCGCTTCAAGGAGGCGTTCCGCATGCTGGACCTCGCCTATGCGATCCACCGCCGTTACAGCGACTCGCACGAGGTCGGCCGTGTCGTCATCCTGAAGGGCCTCTACACCGGCTACGCCGGCAAGCCCGAAGAGGGGCTCCAGCTCCTGGTGCGCGGGCTCTCCATGATCGACCGGGGGCGCGACGCCAAGCTGGTGTTCCACACCCTGCACAACATCCTGCTGTTCCGCGTCGAGCTCGGCGAGTACCAGCGGGCGCAGCGTCAGCTCCAGCGGATGCGGGTTCTCTATGCCGCCCACGCCGGCTGGCTCGACCTCGTCAAGCTCCATCGCCTCGAGGCCGAGATCGCCGCCGGTCTGGGCGACCTGGTTACCGCCGAGGCGACGTTCCAGCAGATCCGCGAGGACCTCAACGACGCCGGCCTGGGTTATCAGGCCGCCCTCGTCTCCCTCGACCTTGCCGGCGTATGGATGCGCCAGAGCCGCACCCCCGAGGTGCGGGGCCTGGTCTCCGAGATGCTGACCAGCTTCCGCGTCATCGGCGTGGAGCGCGAGGCCCTCTCGGCCCTCCACCTGCTGCACGACGCCCTGGAGCGTGATCAGGCCACCCTGGAGGTCCTCCGCCTGGTCGGCGGCATCCTCCGGCGGCTGCAGAACGAGCCGGTCACGCGAGCAGGGCTCGACGCGCTCTGAGCGTTTCTCCTCTTCCTTTCTCCCAAGGCCCGGGTCTCCACTCCCGGGCCTTTCGTCTGCCCCTTTCGGCCCGCCCCTTGCAGGAGCATCCCCAAGGCGAGACGCGACCCGCGTCCGCCGAAAGGAGGACCCATGAACGACAGAGCTCCCACGGGAGACCTTGACGCGGCCGAGCCGGGCCACACCCTCAAACCGCTCAGCCGGCTGCACGCCTACGAGATCGTCGAGGGCGACCCCGACGTGCGCGGCTGGGCCGTGGTCGGGGCAGACGGTAGGAAGGTCGGCGAGGTCTCCGATCTCCTCGTCGACACCGACGCCGGCCGGGTGCGCTACCTCGACGTCGCCGTGGACACGGACCTGCTCGACGCGCCGGCCGGACCGGGCAACGAAGCGGTGGTGACCGGCCCCGGGCTCCTCGGCACGCCCGCCGGCCTGGTAACGGCGCACTCCGCCATGGCCGGAGTGGCTCCCCTGTTCACCGAGGACGTGGTGCGGAGCACGCTCTCGGACGCGGAGAACGCCCTCACCCGGGACCACCACCTCGGGGTTGACAGCCGCCACGTCCTGATCCCCATCGGCCGCGCGCGCCTCGACCCCGCGCACGACCGGGTGAACCTGGAGGAGTTCACCGCCGGCCAGATCGCGGAGCTCCCCGCCTACGACTCCGGCAACCTGGACCGGGAGGCTGAGGCCCGCGTGCGCCAGGCCTTCGACCGAGGCGGCGCGGGCCACGCTCCCGGGGGCGAGCCCTACACCAGCCCCCTCTTCGACGAGGATCGCTTCTACGGCCCCCGGCGGCAGACCAGCCAGACCCGGGCCGAAACCGCTCGCGGGGCGGGTCTCGAGGCAGGCGGCGCAACCCCGGCCGGGGGACAGGGCCGGCCGATCACCGGCGAACTCGACCGGCTCGACCGGACGGTGGAGACGCCGGAAGAGGAGACGGCGGCGGTGCCGGGGCGGGGCGCCCGGGATTGAAGCTCCGGGCGGGGCGGAGGGCTGGGTGATCCATGGCTGACGAAGCGAGGCCCCTCGCCATCTACGGCGCCATGGGCGCGAACCTCCTGATCGCCGCCACCAAGTTCGTGGCTGCGGGTTTCACGGGCAGCTCGGCCATGCTGTCGGAGGGGATCCATTCCGTGGTGGACACCGGCAATGAGGTCCTGCTCCTGCTCGGCCTCAAGAAGAGCCGCAAGCCGGCGGACACCGGGCATCCCTTCGGCCATGGCAAGGAGCTCTACTTCTGGAGTCTGATCGTCGCCGTGGCCCTCTTCGGGGTCGGCGGCGGAATGTCCGTCTACGAGGGGATCACCCACCTCCTGCACCCCCATCCCCTGGAGGACCTCGTCTGGAGCTACGGCGTCCTGGGCAGCGCCTTCGTCTTCGAGGGGATCTCGTGGGTCCTTTCCATCCGGCCCCTCCTCCCGGAGATCCGGGAGGAGGGGCTCTGGAAGGCGGTCCGCACGAGCAAGGACCCGTCGATCCTCACCGTTCTGTTCGAAGATTCGGCGGCGCTGGCCGGCCTGATCGTCGCCTTCTGCGGCGTTGCCCTGGGCCAGTGGCTGGGCACCCCCTATGCCGACGGCATCGCCTCCATCGTGATCGGCGTGGTCCTGGCGGCCGTGGCCCTGTTCCTGGTCTACCAGAGCAAGCGCCTGCTGCTGGGCGAGAGCGCCGATCCGGAAGTCGTGGAGGACATCCGAAAGCTGGCTCAGGGCATACCGGCCGTGGTTGACGTCAAGCCCCCCCTCACCATGCACCTGGGCCCGGACGAGGTGCTGCTGAACCTGGAGATCGATTTCCGCCCGGACGCCACCGCAGCCCAGATCACCGCCGCCATCGAGCGCCTCGAGCGGGACGTCCGGGAGCGGCATCCGGAGATCGGCCGCATCTTCATCGAGGCGAAGTCCCTCAAGGTGCGGGCGCCGGAGGTGTCGAAACCGGAGGTGAAGGTCGGGTAAGCTACACCGAACATGCCTGCCCCCCTCTCCGTCACCCTCGTCGACGTCCAGGCCGCCCGCGAGCGCATCGGCCCCTACGTGCACCGTACGCCGGTGCTGACCTCGCGGCTGATCGACGAGCGGGTGGGGGCCCAGGTCTTCTTCAAGTGCGAGATTTTCCAGCGGGTGGGAGCGTTCAAAGCCCGGGGGGCGTTCTCGCGGCTGACCCTGCTCACGGCCGGGGAACGGTCGCGCGGCGTCGTGGCCTTCTCCTCGGGCAACCACGCCCAGGCCGTGGCCCTGGCCGCGCGCGAGCTCGGCGTACGTGCCACCATCGTCATGCCGTTGGATGCTCCGGCCCTCAAGGTGGCGGCCACCCGGGGGTACGATGCCGAGGTCGTGTTCTACGACCGGATCGGCGGCGAGAGCCGCGAGGCGATCGCCCAGCGCATCCAGGACGAGCGGGGGGCCGTGCTCGTGCCCCCTTTCGACGACGACGCGGTCATCGCCGGGCAGGGCACCCTCGCCCTGGAGCTCTTGGAGGACGTGTCGGACCTGGACGTGATCGTCACCCCCTGCGGCGGCGGCGGTCTCCTCTCCGGCGCCGCCGTGGCCGCCCGGGGGCTCCGTCCCGAAATCCGCCTCTGGGGCGTCGAGCCCGAGGCGGGGGATGACATGAAGCGCTCCCTGGAGAAGGGTGAGCCCGTCTCCATCCCCCTGCCGGACACCATCGCCGACGCCCTCCAGACCACCCGGCCCGCCGACCGTACCCTCGCCATCGTAAGCGCCCTGACTGCGGGCATCCTCACGGTGAGCGACCTCGAGCTGCGGCGCGCCATGGCCTTCCTGGCCTCGCGCATGAAGCTCGTCGTCGAGCCCGGAGGCGCCGCCGCTTTCGCTGCCCTCCTCCACGACAAGGTGCCGGATACCCGGGGCCGGCGGATCGGCATCGTCCTCTCCGGCGGCAACGTCGATCCCGAACGCTTCGGCGCCCTCGTCTCCGGCGTGGAGTAGACCAGGACCGATATCAGGAGGCCGCAGCTCTCGGACAGGGTCACCGCCTGGGTGCTGCTATAGAATGCTGGAATCTATGGAGGACACGAAATGCTCCAGAACCGACGGCTGAAGCTGCTCTTCCTGATCGTCCTCATCTTGACCAGCTTGGCGGGACTGCCGCCGTTCGCGGCGCGCCCTGCTCTGGCGTCCGACTGTAACAACGCCTTCTGCCGCGCCGAGTGTGCCCCCTGCTTCGGGGTTCTCTTCCGGTGCCTCAACGGGGAGCCGATCTGCAAGTGCTTCTGCTAGCCAAGGTCGCTCTACGCCGAACGGCCCAGATATGCCTTGAGCTTCGGCGCCACGCTGCGCCGGACCAGGGCGCTCTGGGCCTGCCAGCGGGCGGCGGGATCCAGGTCGACGAGGAAGCGGGGCTCGCGCCCTTCCAGGAGGGCGATGGGCTCGCCGTCGCGGAACAGGAGGCGGTTGCCGGCCAGCGCCGGGAGGCGGTCGCCCGGGGTGGCGATGCCCACCAGGTTCAGCGGGTCCGCGGCGGAGACCGAGACCAGCACGCCCTTCTTCGGCTGCTTGCGCACCGCGCGCAGGCGACCCACGGCATCGGCGAGCGCGTACTGCTCGCCCGAGAAGCCGTCGACGAAGCGGCCGCCGCGGATCTCGCCCCGTGCCTCCAACCGGCGAAAGACCATCAGCAGATCGCGCCATGGCGGCAGCAGCGTCTCCCGCTCCAGCAGGCGGCGGAAGACGACTCCGTAGCGCCGGAGCAGGCTCCAGGCTACGGTCTCGACGGCCTCCCGCGAGGGTGCTTCGGTGTTCGTCGCCGGAATGGCGGGGTGAAGCAGCGACCAGCGGCCAGCGTTCTCCATGCCGAAGAGCGAGATCGAGCTCCCCCGCCGGCGGTCGACGGGCGGTCGCTTGTGGGCCGGCACCAGCAGGGCGCGCAGGCCGGTGAAGCTGTCCGACGTCACGAGGCCCCAGGCCACCAGTTCGCCCAGGGCGATCTCGAGTTGGGTGTGGAGGAGCCCGGCGCCGTGGGCGATCTCGCCGAAGAAGGAGGCGCCCCGCGAGCTCAGCAGGTCGTAGACGGCCCGCGCCCCGGCCGAAAGGTCGAGCCCCGCCGGGTCGACCGGCCCCGCCACCTCCCGCCAAAGAGGAAGGCCGCCGCGGGAGAGCAAAGCGAGGGGCGTGGCCCGCACCGGACCCGAGCGCCGCAGGCCGCCGTTCGGCCCGGGCGCCGTGGCCCGGCCCCATACCCAGCGGCCGGAGAGGCAGAGGGCATCGAGCCAGGTGGGGTCGTACTCCTTCATCCGCGCCGGCAGGATCTCCCCTTCCCAGGCCGCCGCCGCCGCTTCGAAACCTTCGAGCTGGTCGAGCAGGGCGTTCAGGCTCTCCGGCCCTTCCGCCCGCTCGTCGGGATCGGCGCGCTGCCAGGCGAGGAGGAAGCGCAGGTAGTCGGCCTGGGAGACCGGCTCGATCTCCCGCCGCAGCCGGTCGAGCGTGTAGCGGTGGATGCGGGCGAGGAGCCGGCGCTCGCACCACTCCTCTTCGCCGGGGCCCGGGGTGAACCGGCCGCGGAAGGCGAAGCCCTCCGACTCCAGCGACGCCATGGCCGCCTCGACCGAGCTGCGGCGCACGCTCAAGGTCGCCGCCAGAGCTTCCGTGGCGATCGGCCCCAGCCCTTCCAACCGGCCGCGCACCAGCTCGACGAGCGCCTCCTCCCTGGCCCACTCGCGGGCCAGCCGGGGTGGCGCCGTGATTGCAGGCTCCAGGTCCACGTTGGGGTGAATCGCCAGAAGCTGGGACAGCCGCTCCGCCGCCACCCAGAGACGATGGCCTCCATCGGGAAGTGTCGCGACCGTCGCCCGCCGTGCCGCGGCCAGGGCGTCGAAGAGGCGAGCCCAGCCGGAGCGGACACCCTCCTCCAGCGTCACGAAGCCCAGAGTCAGCAGGGCGTCGTGCAGCTCGTCCGGGGTCTCGGCCTCGGGCCAGGCCTCTTCCCGCACCCGCGCGATGGCGTCGGCGTCGAGGGCGCCCAGATCCGAAGCGGTCTCCGGATCGAGCCAGCGCCGCAGCGAGACCGCCTGGGTGCGCCGCTCCTCCAGAGGCGCGTCGTCCAGGAAGGCGTAGGGCTGGGCCTTGAGGACCTCGTGCGCCAAGGGAGACGGCTCCACCACGTCGCGCGCCACCAGCGTGACCTCGCCGGCCTCGATCCGCCGCAGCAGCGCCTCCAGGCCCTGGACGTCCATGGCCTCTTCCAGGCAGTCGTTGAGGGTCTGCTCCACCAGCGGATGGTCCGGGACCTCGCGCTCGCCCACGATGTTCTCCAGGCAGGCGAGCTGATCCGGGAAGACCACGGCGATCAGGTCCTCGGCCTGCTGGCGCAGCAGCGGCGCCGGCAGCCGGCGGCCCCCCCGGTGGCGGGGGACGGCGAGCGCCCGGCCGGCGTTCCACCGCCAGCGCACGCCGAAGAGGGGGGCGTCGAGCACGGCCTGGGTGAGCACGCCGCGCACGGTGTTGGAGTGGAGGAAGTGGAAGGCGTCCTCCAAGGGGAAGCTGTGGGTCGGCCCCAGCGAGAGCACGATGGCGTTCTCGGTGGCCGCGGCCTGCAGCTCGAAGTTGAAGGTCTGGCAGAAGCGCTTGCGCAGGGCGAGCCCCCAGGCCTTGTTGAGCCGGCTGCCGAAGGGCGCGTGCACCACCAGGTGCATGTCCCCGGCCTCGTCGAAGAAGCGCTCGGTCACCAGCGTGTCCTGGCTGGGCATGGTGCCCAGCGCCAACTGCGAGGCGACCAGGTAATCGGCGATCTGCGCCGCCGCCGCGGGCGGCAGCCCCAGCTCGACTTCCAGCCACTCGACCGCCGAAGCGCGCGAGCCCTCCTTCGCCCGCCGCGACACCTCCTCCCGCAGCCGGGAGACGGCGACCGACAGCTCCTCGGTCCGCGCCGGCGCCTCGCCCAGCCAGAAGGGGATGGTGGGCGGCTGCCCCTTGGCATCCTCCACCAGCATCCGCCCCTGCTCGACCTTGATGACGCGCCACGAGGCGTTGCCAAGCTGGAAGACGTCGCCGGCCAGGCTCTCGACGGCGAAGTCCTCGTGGACCGTGCCGATCGTGTTGCCCGACGGCTGGAGCACCACCTGATAGTCGGCTAGATCGGGGATGGCGCCCCCCGAGGTGATGGCCGTCAGCCGCGCCCCTTTGCGGGCGCGGATCACCCCGTTCACCGCGTCGTGATGGAGGTAGGCCCCGCGGCGCCCGCGCCGGGTGGTGAACCCCGTCGAGAGCATTTCCACTACCTCGTCGAAGTCCTCCCGCTTGAGGTTGCGGAACGGCCAGGCCCGGCGGACCATGGCGAAGAGGTCATCCTCTCTCCATTCCTCTACTGCTGCCGCGGCCACGATCTGCTGGGCGAGGATGTCGAGCGGCCGCTCGGGGATGATCAGATGGTCCAGCTCCCCCCGGCGGACGGCGTCCACCAGGGCCGCGCACTCCACCAGCTCGTCGCGGGTGAGGGGGAAGAGCCGGCCCTTGGGGAGCCCGCCGAGATGGTGGCCGGACCGCCCCACCCGCTGCAGCAGGGTGGCGATGGAGCGCGTCGAGCCGAGCTGGCAGACGAGATCGACCGAGCCGATGTCGATCCCCAGTTCCAGCGAGGCGGTCGCCACCAGCGCCGAGAGCTCGCCGGCCTTGAGCCGCCGCTCGCTCTCCAGCCGGTGCTCCTTGGCCAGGCTGCCGTGGTGGGACGCCACCCGTTCCTCCCCGAGCCGCTCGGAGAGGTGGCGGGTGGCCCGCTCGGCCAGCCGCCGGGTGTTGGCGAAGACCAGCGTCGTGCGGTGCTCGCGGATCAGCTCGGCCAACCGGTCGTAGATCTCGGCCCACACCTCGTTGGGCATCACCGCTTCGAGCGGCGAGGACGAGGGCACCTCGACGGCGAGGTCCATGCGCCGGCCGTGCCCGGCGTCCACGATGACGCAGTTGGGCGCGCCGTCCGGCGCCACATTGCCGGCGCCCACCAGGAAGCGGGCGACCTCCTCGATCGGCCGCTGGGTGGCGGAGAGGCCGATGCGGAGGAGAGGCTTTCCGGTCCCCGCGCAGAGCGCCTCCAGCCGCTCCAGCGACAGCGACAGGTGCGACCCCCGCTTGTCGTCCGCCACGGCGTGGATCTCGTCCAGGATCACCGTGCGCACGGTCGAGAGCATCCGCCGCCCGCCGTCGCTGGTGAGGAGGATGAAGAGCGACTCCGGGGTGGTCACCAGGATGTGCGGCGGCCGCTTGACCATGGCCGTGCGCACGGACGCGGGAGTATCCCCCGTACGTACCTGGGTACGGATCTCCACGTCCGGCAGCCCCATTGCCGACAGCTCTTCGCGGATTCCCGCCAGCGGCTCCCAGAGGTTCTTCTCGACGTCGTTCGACAGCGCCTTCAGCGGCGAGACGTAGACCACCTCGGTCTCGTCCGGCAACCCACCGTTCAAGAGCGCCTGGCACACCAGGTCGTCGATGGCGGAGAGAAAGGCGGCGAGCGTCTTGCCCGAGCCGGTGGGGGCGGCGATCAGCGTATGGCGCCCGGCGCGGATCTCGGGCCACGCCCGGCTCTGAGGCTCGGTCGCGGCGCCGAAACGCTTCGCCAACCAGGAGGCGACGGCGGGGTGAAAGTCGGTGAGTGGCATGGCGCAAGAAGGGCGGAAGACGCCCATGAGGATAACAGAGAAACAGGTGGGGGGATTCCAGGTCCGGAGCGGTCTCCGGACCCGGGTCGCACAGCGGACGACCTCACCTCGACGAGCGCGACGAGCCGCCCCGGGCTCCCGCCTCTTCGAGGACCTCCTCGCGCTCGCCGGAGCCGTGGATCCGCCCCTCCTCTCCGGGCTTGTAGAGCGTCCCCTCCGGATCCCGCGGCGGCTCGTTCTTCTGCTGGCGGTCGACCTGCTTGGCGGACATCTTGTCGCCGAGCCCGGGGGCGACCTTCGACACCGTCGTGTTGAGCTTGGACATCGAGCCCACCTTGACGTCGCGCTCGGGCTTGGTGGCCGCCTTGAGGATCGCGTCGGCCACCTTCTGTGGGTCGATCATCGGCGTCGGGAGCTTGGGCTCCTGGTCCATGTAGTTCCTGGCGTGCTCCGGATAAGGGGTGTTGACCGCCGTCGGCTGGATGAGCGTGATCGAAACCGGCGCCTTGTCCACCTCCTCGATCTCGACCCGCAGGGCATCGGTGAAGCCCTTGACTGCGTGCTTGGACGCCGAGTACATGCCCTGCAGCGGGACCACCGCGTCCGACACTTCGCTGCCGACGTTGATCAGCGCGCCGCCCTGCCGCTTCAGGTACGGCAGCGCGGCGAGCGAGCCGTTCACCACGCCCCAGAAATTAGTGTCGAACAGCCGGCGGCTGTCCTTCTCGCTGACCTCGTCCAGCCGCCCGTAGATGGACACGCCGGCGTCGTTGACCCAGGTATCGATGCGGCCGAACCGGCGGACGGCGGCGTCGGCGATCCGCTCAACCTGCTGGCGGTCGCCGACGTCGGCGACCACGGAAATCGCTTCGCCGCCCTCGGCGTTGATCCGCTGCACGAATTCATTGAGCGTCTGCTCGCTGCGTGCAGCCAGGACCAGCCTGGCGCCCTCCTTGGCGGCGGACTCGGCCGTGGCAAGACCGATGCCGCTCGAAGCGCCGGTGATGACGATGACTTGTTGATCCAGAGGTTTGAGTGATGCAGCCATGTTTTTCCTCCTTGCTGATCCGCCGAGCCCGTGGATGCCGGCGGCACTTGGTGAGGCCTTTACTCAGTTGCAACCACCATGCCCAGAGCCATGAAACAGAAAGGCGCCGGGTCTCCCCGGCGCCTTCGCACTCACGGCCTGCCGCAGGATCTTACCGGCCGCCGTAGGCCTCGATGTGGATGTTCTGGTACACCCAGTTGTAGGACGGCACCTCGTCGGGGACGTTGTTCTCCTTGAAGCCCATGTCGATGATGAACCGCTGGCCGGGCCGGGAGGTGTAGAGGTGTACGTTGGGCCGGTCGGTCAGCACGGCCTGCACCGCGCCGGTGCTCTTGTCGGTGATGGTCACCGTGTAGACGCCGTTGCCCATGTCGTAGTCGTTCTCACAGTGGTAGGTGCGGCCGATCGTCGCCAGGAAGGGCTTTTCGATCTTGCCCTTCTGCGGGTGGGTCAGGCCCATACCGTGGCGCACCAGCGCCGTGCCGCCGCCCGGGCCCGGACCCCGGAAGTACAACATGCCCGGCATGTCGAGGTTCTTGTCGATCACGAACCAGTAGATCAAGGCTTTGCCCTGGGGATCCAGCGGATACCAGGGCCCCACCGTGATGTCCATCGACATCTTGAAGCGGCTGTAGGAGCCCTGCGGCAGGGCGAAGGTCACCCGGCCCACCGGGTTGGCCGGCGACGGCTGGTGGACGACGCCCCTGGCGTCGAAGCAGACGACGCCGGGGCTGCCGCAGCCGGACTGGGAGCCGGGCGTGCCGGGTGTGCCGAGCGTCGAATCGCCGCTGGCCGCGGGCTGGACCAGGGCGAGCTCGCCCGTGGCGCTGTTGGCGAGCACGCCGTAGGCATAGAAGTCCTGGTTGCAGCTCACCAGCGCCCGGGCATCGGTCACGCCGCTGGCGTCCACCAGACCGGCCAGGACGTTGGCGAAGTAGCGATGGGACAGCGGGCTCAGGGACACCGTGGCGTTGGCGCCGATGGCCGAGCCGTCGGCTCGCACCAGACCGACCGTGCACTGCGCGGCCGTGTTGCCGAGGTTGACCAGCGCCAGGTCCGCGGTCCGCGAGCCGGCGGAGATCAGACCCTGGAGGCTGAGCTTGCCATTCGCCTTCGTCATGGTGGACGAGGAGATGAGCGGCAGGTCGATTCCGGGCCCGCCCGTAGCCACGTTCACGATGCGGGCGGAGTAGCGGAAGTCCGAGGCGCCGGAGAGCTCGAGCAGGCCGCTGAAGGCCGCTCCGGGATTCACCACACCGGTCTGCCCGCTGTTCATCGCGAGGGGGATGACCGTCACGCCGGCACGCTGGGTGCCATCGGTTTCGCTGGCGAGCAGGACCTGATTGACCGTGCCTCCCTGGCCTGCAGTGTTGACGATGGAGACCTGGACCACGTAGGCGGACGTGCCGACGGCGGCCTTGCCGGGCAGGGGCACGTAGACCGTGCCCGCGTGTGCGGCGCCGGCCGCGCCGAGCGTTGCGAGGAGCAGGGAAGAGACGATCGATCGGGTCATGCTCGGTCTCCCAAAGCGGTTCGCAGAAACCATGGAAAAGCTGGACCTGCTTGTCCTTTTACAACTTGGTGCGAAGGGATTATAGCCGATTTTGAATCGATCTCACTGCGAGGAGGAAATGGAGGGGCGGGGATCTTGATCCCCGCCCCTACGAGCTCCTTGTCTTACGCGCGCCGCCGCCGCAGCAGCGCCGCTCCGCCCAGGGCCAGCAGCAAGGCCAGCAGCGTCAGGCCCACCGTATCGAGGGTCGGGATATCCGGAGCCGGCGGCGCCGCGACCTGGAAGGCGGTCGGATCGGCACCGCCGCCCTGGCTGGGATCGTCGGTCTGGGCCGAGGCCTCGTTGGTGCCGTCGCCGTTGGCGTCGAAGGCGATCGTGCCCTGGTTGGTGAGGGTCGTGCCGGGGGCCGCGTTGGGGTCGATGGTGGCGGTGATGGTGATGGTCACCGAGGCCCCGGCGGCGAGCGAGCCGTTCCAGGTCACCGTGTTGGTCCCCACGGTGGCGAGGGCCGTGCCCGAGGTCGCCGTGGCGCTGACCAGCGTGAGCCCCGCCGGCAGCACGTCGGTGAATTCGTTGCCCGGGTTGTCGCCCTGAGTGCCGGGACCGTTGTTGGTCAGCACCACGGTGTAGGTCACCGTGCTGCCCGGGGTGAAGGAACCGGCGGCCGTCTTCGTGCCGGAGAGGGAGGCGCCGGGCGGAGCCGTCAACGTGTCGTTGTCGGTCGCCGAGTTGTTGCCGGGCGTCGGGTCGGTCACCCCGCCGGGCGCCGTCACGGTCGCCGTGTTGGAGAGCGTGCCAGTCGCCGAAGCCGCGATCGTGCAGCTCGCGGTGTAGGTGACGCTGCCGCCCGCCGGCAGGTTGACGGTGTCGCCTAGGTTGCCCGAGCCCGACGCGGTGCAGGTGCCGCCGCCGGCGCCCACGCACGTCCAGGTGCAGGTCAAGGAGGCCGGGAAGGTGTCCGTCACCGTCGCTCCGGTGGCATCGCTCGGGCCGGGGTTGCTCGCCGTGATCGTGTAGGTCACCGAGCCGCCCGCCGTGGCGGTCGTCACCCCGTCGCTCTTGGTGATCGCCAGGTCCGCCTGCGCCGCCAGCGTGTCGCTGTCGGTCGCCGAGTTGTTGCCGGGCGTCGGGTCGGTCACCCCGCCGGGCGCCGTCACGGTCGCCGTATTGGAGAGCGTGCCCGTCGCCGCAGCCGAGATCGTGCAGCTCGCGGTGTAGGTGACGCTGCCGCCCGCCGGCAGGTTGACCGTGTCGCCGAGGTTGCCCGAGCCCGAAGCCGTGCAGGTGCCGCCGCCGGCGCCCACGCACGTCCAGGTGCAGGTCAAGGAGGCCGGGAAGGTGTCCGTCACCATCGCTCCAGTGGCGTCGCTCGGGCCGGAGTTGGAGGCCGTGATGGTGTAGGTCACCGAGCCGACCGGCGTGGCCGACGTCACCCCGTCCTTCTTGGTGATCGCAAGGTCCGCCTGCGCGGCGAGCGTGTCGCTGTCCGTCGCCGAGTTGTTGCCGGGCGTCGGGTCGGTCACCCCGCCGGGAGCCGTCACGGTCGCCGTATTGGAGAGCGTGCCCGTCGCCGAAGCCGAGATCGTGCAACTCGCGGTGTAGGTGACGCTGCCGCCCGCCGGCAGGTTGACCGTGTCGCCGAGGTTGCCCGAGCCGGAGGCCGTGCAGGTGCCGCCGCCCGCGCCCACGCAGGTCCAGGTGCAGGTCAGGGAGGCCGGGAAGGTGTCCGCCACCGTGGCTCCCGTGGCGTTGCTCGGGCCGGCGTTCGAGGCCGTGATCGTGTAGGTCGTCGAGCCGCCCGGCGTGGCGCTGGTCACGCCATCCGTCTTGGTGATCGAGAGGTCGGCCTGGGGAGAGAGCGTGTCGCTGTCGGTCGCCGAGTTGTTGCCCGGAGTGGGATCGGTCACGCCGCCGGGGGCCGCCACGGTCGCCGTGTTGGAGAGGGTGCCGGTGGCCGCGGCGGAGATCGTGCAGCTCGCCGTGTAGGTGACGCTGCCGCCGGCCGGCAGGTTGACCGTGTCGTTGACGTTGCCCGAGCCGGAGGCCGTGCAGGTGCCGCCGCCGGCGCCCACGCAGGTCCAGGTGCAGGTCAGGGAGGTCGGGAAGGTGTCCGCCACCGTGCTGCCCGGGGCATTGCTCGGGCCGGCGTTGCTCGCCGTGATCGTGTAGGTTACCGAGCCGCCCGGCGTGGCCGTCGTCACCCCGTCGGTCTTGGTGATTGCCAGGTCCGCCTGAGGCGTCAAAGTGTCAGTGTCGGTGGCGCTGTTGTTGGCCGCGTTGGAGTCGCTCGTCATGCCGTTCGAGACCGTTGCGGTGTTGGAGAGCGAGCCGGTCGCCGAGGCGCTGATCGCGCACGTCGCCGTATAGGTGACGCTGCCGCCCGAAGGCAGGTTGACGGTGTCGTTGACGTTGCCCGAGCCGGAGGCCGTGCAGGTGCCGCCGCCGGCGCCCACGCATGTCCAGGTGCAGGTGAGGGCGGCCGGGAAGGTGTCGGCCACGGTCGCGCTGGAGTCGTTGCTCGGGCCGGCGTTGGAGGCCGTGATGGTATAGGTCGCCGAGCCGCCCGGAGTCGCCGTCGTGACGCCGTCCGTCTTGGTGATCGCGAGGTCGGCGACCGGGAAGAGGCCGACGAGCACGGGATCGTGGTCCGAGGCCCGGTACGGCGTGCCGGGCGCGAAGACGACGCGCGGCGGCGTCAGCGCCGAGCCGTCGGGCTTCTCCTCGAAGGTGGCCTCACCCGGGACGTCCCGGATCTCGTCGTTGTAGTCGAAGAGGTCCACCTCGTCCGCGTTGATGTGCCAGGGCGCGGCGCCGGTCACCTGCGGCAGCAGGCTGGCGCTGGCGAAGCCGTAGTCGAGATGGCCGAGCTCGGCGTTGAAGAGGTAGGAGTAGGTGCTCGCGTCGAACGTGGTCTCGAGATCGGTGAACCCGCCGCTCTCCAGCGTCGTCACCGGGTCCTCCTTGGCGTAGGAGTTGAAGTCGCCCAGGAGGAGGACGTCGGGGTCCCCCGCGGCCGGAATTACCGTCCCGTTGATCCAGGTCAGCAGCCGCGTCGCCTGCTGCGTGCGCGTCGCGTTCCAGCAGCTCTGGCCGTCGTTCTGGTCCGTGTCCGGGCCGGAGCCGGGGCAGCTCCCCTTCGACTTGAAGTGGTTGGCGATCACCGTGAAACGCTTGCCGAACGCCGGGTTCGTCGCGTCGACCACGTCGAACGTCTGCGCTGTGGGCGGCCGGTTGTGGACCGGGTCGAGGTCGACCAGCGGCGAGCCCACCGGCGACACGATGCCCGTCCGGTAGATGAGCTGCACCCGGATCGCGTCGGTGCCCAGGGTGCCGCCGGTGTTCACGAAGGCGTATGGATGGGCGCCGCCGCAGCGGGCGTTGATGGCGCCGAGCAGGTCGGTGATGGTGTCGCTCGGCGTGGTGTTCTCCAACTCCATGAAGGCGTAGACGTCGGCGTTGAGCGTGCACACCACGATCGAGGCCCGCTCGCGCTGGCGGTTGAGCTCGGCCACGCTGTCGGCGCCGCGGCAGTTCTGCCCCCCAGTCGGGCCGCAGGGCCCGGTGTTGGAGTTGGCGCTGGTATCGATCGTCGTGAAGTAGTTGAGGAGGTTCATGCCCACCGCCTTGATGGCGCCGCCGACTGCCGGCGCCGTCACCGGCCGCGGGTTGGCGACGGTGAACGTCACCGGGTGCGCGGCGGCGGGGCGGATGCGCCAGGTCGCGGGGCCGAAGCCCGGGAAGGACCAGTGCAGGACGCCGGTGAGGCCGTTGACCAGGTCGCCGCCACGGAAGAAGTCGACACCTTGAGTGCCGACGGAGAAGCCGCCGTTGGCCTGCGGGTAGAAGACGAACTGCTGGCCGTCGGGCGGACCGGGCGGCGTGGACGACGTCAGATACCATTCCTGCGCGTTGTTATTGTCGTCAAGGATGACCTCCCGCCGGGCGACGGCGTCGAGGTGGGCGGTGTTTCCCGCCACGCTCGGGGGCGACGTCTCGGTGAACTGGAAGGAGCGGCCGCCCTGCGTCAATACGATCTGGCCGAAGCGGCCGAGCTGGAAGTACTCCGAGACGGTGAGCGTGTCCGCGAAGGTGACGAGCATCCCCTCCCGCGCCTCGTAGAAGGCGTTGAGGTCGCCCACGACCGGCAGGTTGATCACCGCGGGGGTCACCTCGGCGAGATGGTTGCCGGCGTCGGTGACCACGACCGAGCCGGCCGTGGTGGCGCTGATCTCGGTCATCGTGCCCGGAGCGTCGGTGAACTCGCTCACGGTGCCGGTCGCCTTCACCCGCTGCCCCTCCGCGACGGCTGTCGGGCACGTGTTGCAGAAGATGAAGATGCCTTCCGAGGTGTTCGGGTCGGCATCGGCGTCGGTATCCTCCTCCTGGAGGAAGAAGCCCTTCAGCTTGTTGGCGCCCTGGAAGTTGGCGGTGACGATCCCCTCGACCGTGACCGTGGCGCCCGGAATGGGAGTCGCCGCGCCGTTGCCCTGGACGTCGTGGATGAACGTGATGTCGTCGTTGACGATCGTACCCAGGCCCTGCGTGTCGACCCCGATGGCGTTGGTGATGTTGGTCACGTTGACGAAGAACGTCTCGTCCGTCTCAGGAGTGGTGTCGCCGTTGACCAGGACGTCGAAGGTATAGGTTGAGCTGCCGGCAGGGATCATCTGACCGGTCAGCGACTTGGCCGTGTAATCGCTCCCCGCCGTGGCTGTGCCGTTGGCGGTGGCGATATCGAACGTCACCCCGCCCGCCCCTGCCGGAGCCGAGAGGCTGACGGTGAAGGTGAAGGTGGTGGTGCCGGCGTTGCCCTCGTTCAGGGTGACGTCGTTGATCGTCAGGTTGGGCGCCGCGTCGTCGTTGACGATCGTCCCCTGCCCCTGGCCATCGGTGACCACGGCACCGGTGACGTTGGTGACATTGACGAAAAACGTCTCGTTGGTCTCGGGGGTGGTGTCGCCGTTGACCAGGACGGTGAAGCTGTAAGTCGAGCTGCCGGCCGGGATCGTCTGCCCGGTGAGCGACTTCGCTGTGTAGTCGCTCGGCGCCGTGGCCGTGCCGTCGGCGGTGGCGATGTCGAAGGTCACTCCGCCGGGCCCGGCCGGGGTGGAGAGGCTCACCGTGAAGGTGAAGCTGGTCGTGCCGGCGTTGCCCTCGTTCAGGGAGACGTCGTTGATGCTCAGGTTGGGCGGCACCACGGCCTGGGGGGTGATGGAGAAGTCGTCGACCGCCAAGCCGTCGTCGGCGCCGGTGGCGTCGGTATCGTTCCAGCGGATCCAGAAAGTCGCCCCGTTGGCGATGCTGAGCGACGTGATCGTCGAGGAGAGCGCCGTGCGGTCGGCTGCCGCGTTGCCGTTCTTGGCCCCGGTCGTGGCGGTGTCCGGCGTGACGAAGTTGAGGGCTGCGACGCCCGTCCAGGTGCCGGTCACCAAGTCCGTGGCATTGAGGCTGTACTCGAAATTCATCTGGTCGGTCCGGGCCGCCGTCCCCAGACGCCACTCCTCGCCGGTGTAGGCGACCGCCAGGCTGGTGATCGTCGAGCCGGTGTTGTTGGTGAAGCAGGCGCCGAAGAGGGGGATCAGCGTGCCGCTGCGCAACTGGCCCAGGGCCCGCTCCGTGCTGCCGGCGGCGCCATAGCTGTACATGTCGCCCGTCGTGCTGCCGCCGGTGTCGACGGCGTATTGCTCGTTGTCCCGCGCACCGCCTCCCGATTCGGTCAGGAACCATCCCGGGATCGTCAGGCTGTTGGTCGTGCTTCCAGCCGTGTTGGAGAGCGTGTCGAAGTTCTGGGTGGAGGCCGACCCGAGGGTCGTGAGGCTGACGCACTGGGCAGCGGCGGGTGCTGCCGGCAGGCAGAGCACCAGCGCAGCCAGGAGGACGAGCGAGAGACGAGAGGCGAAGCGCATGCAGAAACCCTCCGGAGAATCGAGTACTTCGGCCGGCTCAGGCGAGCGGGCGGATCGGGACGCTTTAGCTGACAGGGTAGTTTAACCGGAACTGGGGCGAAATGGGCGTCGAATTCGTGACGAGCTCGTCGCGGTCGTCTCGCATCGGCCTCTGGCGCGCACTCTAAGGGGTGGATTCCCCTGCAAGGCGGCATTCCATCTCCCGTCCAAGAACGGACGCGGAGACTCTCTCCTGGAGGACTGACGCATGGAGACACGGAGATTTCTTGCGGCGAGCTGTCTCGCCCTGGGTACCTTGGCCGCTCTTGGCGCCGGCGCGCCGGTCCGGGCCCAGGGCCTGCCGGACATGATCGTCGACACCGTGACCCTGCAGCACAATTGGCTGGTGCGCGACGAGAACCTGCCCGCCGACGCCTGCAGCGTTCTCGAAGGCGGGGTCACGCCGGGCGTCCGCCGCATCATCCGCTTCACGGTGACCACGCCCAACGTCGGCACCGCCGACATCAAGGTCGGCAATCCCGCCGACCACATCGCGGCCAACGACGGCCTGTTCGAGTTCGCCACCTGCCACCAGCACTACCACTTCCGCAACTATGCCAAGTACGAGCTGATCGACCCGCGGACGGGGCAGGTCTGGAAGGCGGCGAAGCGCGGCTTCTGCATGCTCGACACGGACCCCGTCCCGGCCTCGGTCGACGGCACCGCGCCACGCTCCGCGCAGTACAAGGCCTGCGGCACCCTGACCCTCCCCGGCAACCAGGGGATCAGCCATGGCTGGTCGGACACCTACAAGTTCTACCTCGGCGGCCAGTATTTCGTGCTCGACGGCGGCGACAACCAGCCGGTGGTCCCGCCGGGGGATTACATCCTCCGCATCACCGCCAATCCACCGTTCAAGGGGGACCACAACAATCCCTGCCGGGCGCTCGACTCCGCCACCGGGCTGTGCCACAACTTCGCGGAGTCCGACTATACGAATAACGTCGGCGAAATCCTGATCACCATCCCGGACCATCCGGGGCGCAGCGGCTACGGTCCCCTGGCCGGCGCTGCAGTCACCAAAGAGTCCCCTGAACACTAGGCTCCGCTTTCCACGCAGGCGGGAGGACCCACTCCCGCTCCGCGCCTTCCTTCCCGCCTCGGTATTCTTTTTGCATTTCCATGGCCCGATCCGGGGGCCGGCCCCGGTTCGACATTTTGTAGCCAAAGGAGCCGACTCCACGCATGGCCACGCATGCCTACAAAGACTTTCCCCGGGCCTCCACCGGGGTGCAGGGTCTTGACGACATCCTGGGCGGCGGCTTTCCCATCAACCGGATGTATCTGGTGGAAGGGGATCCCGGCGCAGGCAAGACGACGCTGGCCTTGCAGTTTCTACTCGCCGGCGCCCGCGCCGGCGAGCCGGGGGTCTACGCCACCCTCTCGGAGACTGAGGAGGAGCTGCGGGACGTCGCCGCCTCCCACGGCTGGTCGCTGGACGGGGTCACCATCTGCGAGCTGCAGACGGCCGAGGAGAGCCTGAAGGCCGACTCCCAGTACACCCTCTTCCACCCCTCCGAGGTGGAGCTGTCGGAGACCACCCGCGCGGTGCTGGACACGGTGGAGCGGGTGCGGCCGCTGCGGGTCGTCTTCGACTCCCTCTCCGAGATGCGGCTGCTGGCCCGCGACTCGCTGCGCTACCGCCGGCAGATCCTGGCCCTCAAGCACTACTTCACGGGCCAGAGCTGCACCGTCCTGTTGCTCGACTACACCGGTGCCACCACCGGCGACTTCCAGCTCCAGAGCCTCACCCACGGCGTGGTGGGGTTCGAGCAGCTCGCGCCCGGCTACGGCGCCCAGCGGCGGCGCCTGCGGGTGCAGAAGGTCCGCGGCATCCCCTTCCGCGACGGCTATCACGACTACGCCATCCGCACCGGCGGTCTCCAGGTCTTCCCCCGGCTGGTGGCAGCGGACCACCCTCGGGGCGTCGTGACGGAGACACTGGAAAGCGGCCTTCCTGAGCTCGACGCGCTGATGGGCGGCGGCCTGGAACACGGCACCAGCGTGATGCTCCTCGGCCCGTCAGGGGTCGGCAAGTCGACGCTGGCGGCGCAGTACGTCGCGGCCGCCATGCACCAGGGCGAGCGGGCCGCCGTCTATACCTTCGACGAGAGCCCCGAGAGTTGGCTCAGCCGCGCGGAGCGGCTGGGCCTCGGCCTGCGGCAGCCCCTGGCGGAGGAGCGGATGTCCATCCGCCAAGTGGACCCCGCCGAGCTGGCCCCCGGCGAGTTCGCCCAGCAGGTGCGGCGTGGCGTCGAGGCGGGCGCGCGGCTGGTGGTCATCGACAGCCTCAACGGCTACCAGCACGCCATGCCGGAGGAGCGCTTCCTCGTGCTGCACCTGCACGAGCTGTTCTCCTACCTCAATCAGCAGGGGGTACTGACGCTGCTGGTGATGGCCCAGGCGGGCATCCTGGGCGAGACTCTGGAGTCGCCCGTGGACCTCTCCTACCTGGCCGACACGGTGGTGCTGCTGCGCTACTTCGAGGCCTTCGGCGAGGTGCGCAAGGCCGTGTCGGTGGTCAAGCGGCGCACCGGCGACCACGAGCGCAACGTGCGGGAGCTGCGCACCGCTCACGACGGCGTGAAGGTCGGCCGGGAGCTGCGGGAGTTCCAGGGCGTCCTCACGGGACGGTTGGAGTACCGGGGCGAGAGCGAGCCGCTGCTGGGTGGGCTCGAGGGAGGAGCGGGGGAGGCCGCCAGTGCCTGAACGATCGGCCCGCGAGCAGCGGGTCCTGGTGCTGGCGCCGACCGGCCGCGACGCCATCCTAGCCTGCCAGCTCCTGAGCTCGATGAACATGCCGAGCCTCGCCTGCAGTTGTCCCGACGAGCTGTTCCGCGAGATCACGGCCGGCGCCGGCGCCGTCATCCTTGCCGACGAGGCGCTCCAGCCCGACACCACCGCGGGCCTGCTGGAGGTCGTCGCGGGCCAGCCCCCCTGGTCGGACCTCCCGCTGATCGTCTTCACTCGCGGCGAGAGCAGCGAGCAGATCCTCGACCTCCTGGTCCCCCTGGGCAATGCCACCCTGCTCGAGCGGCCGGTGCGCCTCTCCACCCTGGTCAGCACCGTCAAGGCCGCCCTGCGCGCCCGCCGCCGCCAGTACGAGGTGCGCGACCTGCTGGAGCGCCAGGCCGAGGCCGACCGCCGCAAGGACGAGTTCCTGGCCATGCTCGGCCACGAGCTGCGCAACCCCATGGCCGCCATCCGCAACGCCCTCTGGGTGCTGGACCAGGTGGGCTCGAAGGACGAGCGCGCCGTGCGCCAGCGGGAGACCATCCAGCGCCAGACCCGCCACCTGGTGCGCATGGTGGACGACCTGCTGGACGTCTCCCGCGTCACCCTCGGCAAGATCATCCTCAAGCGCCAGACGGTCGACCTGCGCGAGACCGCCGAGCGCTGTCTGGCCGACCTGGGGATGAAGTCGCTCGCCGAAGACAAGGGGCTTACCCTCATCTTCCGTGCCCAGTCGGTCTCCGTCCACGGCGATCCGGTGCGCCTGGAGCAGGTGGTCTGCAACCTGCTCCAGAACGCCATCAAGTACACCCCCCACGGCGGCCACCTATCCCTCGTCGTGGAGACCGACCGCGGCGAAGGCGTGGTGCGGATGAAGGACACGGGAATCGGCCTGTCGCCGGAGATGCTGCAGACCATCTTCGAGCCCTTCGCGCAAGTGGAGAGCTCGCGTCAGCGCTCGGAGGGGGGGCTGGGGCTCGGCCTGCCCCTGGTGCGCAGCCTGGTGGCGATGCATGGCGGCCGGGTGGAGGCCCGCAGCGAGGGCCCGGGCCAGGGGAGCGAGTTCATCGTCCGCCTCCCTCTCGTCCGGCCGGAGGAGAAGCGACCCGTGGCCTTCCGCAAGCCCGCGCCCGCCGTCCGCACCGTCACCGAGCCCGCCGCCGTGGGCCGTCACATCCTGGTGGTGGAGGACAATCCCGACGGCCGCGAGTCGCTGCGCGACCTGCTGGAGATCTGGGGATACCAGGTCTCCCTGGCCACGGACGGCCCCGAAGGGGTCGACAAGGCCCTCTCCATCCACCCCGACGTGGCCCTCGTCGACATCGGACTGCCCGGTCTGGACGGCAACGAGGTCGCCCGCCGCATCCGCTCCGCTCTGGGCAGCGACGAGATCTCCCTGATCGCCATGACCGGCTACGGCCAACCCGAGGACCGCCGCCGCGCCCTGCAGGCCGGCTTCGACCGCTACCTGGTCAAGCCGGTGGACCCCAACATCCTCTCCCAGCTCCTGGCCGAGATGCGCGACCGCGGCGACACCCGCCATGCGGCAGGAGAATCCTCCGTCGCCTGAGAGGAGGACGAGGATCCCGGGACCGGGATCAGTTAGAGCTCGAACGTCCGCAGGCGGGCCAGGGTGACCAGCACGAACGGCAGCAGATTGGTATTGACGAGGTCGTGGACGCTGGAGGACCAGGGATAGCCGTCCCGCAGGTCCAGGACCTCCATCGCGACCGAGAGCACCAGCCCGGGGATGAGCGCCTGATAGGAGCCGAGGCGCCGGCGGAGCACCATCACCGCCCCCAGCAGGCAGACGAAGCCGATATAGACGTGGATGGCGTCCTTCGTCAGCGGCAGGATGGCGAGGCACCAGAGCTTGAAGAGCTGATACCAGGATTTCATGGCTCGCCGCCAGCCTATCGCAAGGCCGGGTGGCGGTCACCACCCTGAAAACGCGAACGGCGGGGGGCTCGCCAGAGGCGGTATGGGTGCTGGCCGCTAGCCAGCGTAGTCCGCGAAGCGCAGCTCGGGATTCCAGGTGAGCTGCTCCATGAACGAACGCACGCGCTGGACCAGGGGTACCGTCGCTCGCTGCCACCGGCACGCCTCACGCAGGAAGTACAGGGCGCGCTGGGCCTCGCGGTGGACTTCCAGCATCCTGAAAGTCTCGTACATCTCTTCGGCCAAGGCGTGGACTTCGGCCGCCCGGCCCTGCCGCAGCCAGAGGGCGGCCAACTCCAGACCCAGCAGCGCGGCGTCGTAGGTCCTTTCAAGGCGCAGGAGCTCCTCTCGCACCGAGCAGTAGATGCTCTCTGCCCGTTGGAAATGACCCAGGCCGGAGTGAACCTTGCCCTCCACCCATCGGAGCTTCAGAAGGTTGAGCGGCTCCGCGGCAAACGCCTCCCGCAGGCCGCTCGCCAGGAGCATGCGGCTGGCGCGCCCGAGCTCTCCGGCATCCACCAAAGCATCGAGAAGGCCCTTCAGGCCGATGACGGGGAGCTCCGGCTCGCGCTCGGCTTCGACGAGCCCGATGCCCTGCTCCATGATCCCGATCGCCTCGCGGGGTCGCCCGGCCCGGCGGAAATTGAAGCCCTGGCTGATCAATGCCCGGCCCGCGAGGTGGGTGTCACCGGCCTCCTGGTAGAGGTCGTGGACCTTGCCGAGAAGCGAGATCGCGTCTGCAAAACGCCCCCGGTCGCTGAGCAGGGAAGCTTCGAGATCCAGCACCCGGGCCTCCAGCAGGAAGTCGCCAGTCCCTTCCACCAGGAACTCCCGGGCTTGCGAGAGGGCTCGCTCGGCTTCAGGGAACTGGTGGTTGATGCGATGGGCGTTTCCCAACTCGGCGAAGGCGCGGGCCCGGAGGTCCATGACGAAGCCGGGGGTGGGTGGGTACTTCTCCGGCGGGGTGGTCTCGGCGACTCGCGCAGCATCATAGGCGAGTTGCAGCATCTTCTTCGGATCCCGGTAGCGTTCCTCGAAGCTCTTGCGCAGAAGGGCCTCACACAGCGGCCAGCCATGGAGCGTCTGTACCTGGCGCAGTGGGAATCCTTCGCCGAGCCCCCCGGCCTGCTCGACGAGAGCCAGGGCTCGATCCAATCGCTCGGACTCTTTGCGCCACCGCGTGGTGAATCGCTGCGCCGCTGCGCCGGCCCGGGCGAGGGCCGCGTCGTAGTCCTCCTCCGGCGCCGTCTCGACGTGAGCCCAGGGCTCCTCTTCCAGCAGCGGCACGGCCAGGCTCGTGAACCGCCGCAGACACCCTTCGCATCGAGTCAGGAGATGCTTCAGCAGGCGGTCGCGGTCCTCCCGCGAGGACAGGCCGGCCAGGAACGCCTCGATCTCTCCCTTTCCCAAATGCATCATCTCAACACCTCCCGACGAAACCAAGTCCCTCCAGCACTGCATGATTGTCGCACACCGGCCCCGTCAAGAGAAAATACGGGAGCGACCCGAGCCGGCCGCTCCCGCGCGCCCCACCTCCCGGCTCAGTGCCCGCCGTTGGGATCGATGCCCATCCCCGCGTCGGAGCTTGCGCTGTCCGCGGCGGCCGTGTGGGGACGGCTCTTCGGGTCGTTGCTCGATCCGCTCTTGCGCTTCGGCACCCCCTCCAGGGCCGGCCTGAAGCCGAGCCAGGCGAGGAAACGCGTGAAGATTTCGCCGCTCAGGAAATCTCCCGAGCCCACCTCTCTCGCCGGCCTCTCCCAGCCCGCGGCGGCGAGCGGTCCCCCCAGGGAGAGCGCCGCCACGACCGCCAGAGCCGCCACCCTACGATTCATGTTCATACGAAACATACCCTCCTCCTTTCCGGGATCGCAAGGCGCCGACATGGCACCGGGCTTCCACGGAGATCGCCCTCAGGCACTCCTAGTTTGCCCCCAGTTGTCTCCGTTCGTGCCTTTTCCTGTCCAGCCGACAAAGGAGGGGCGCGGGGTGACTGCGCCGGAGGAGCCGGAGCTCTACAGCCGCCGGTGGCGGGCCACGGGGATGGCCTCGCGCACCTTCGCCAGCCGCTCGAGGTCGATTTCGGCGAGGGCGAGGCCGGGGCCGTCCGCGGCGGTGGCGACGGGGATGCCCCAGGGGTCCACGATCATGGCGTGCCCCCAGGTGTGGGCGAGGCCGCCGTCGTCGTGCCTGCCGTGCTGGGCCGGAGCAATGACCCAGCACTGGTTTTCGATGGCGCGGGCGCGGATCAGGGGCTCCCAATGGTCCTTGCCGGTCACGAGGGTGAAGGCCGAGGGGATCATCAGCACCTCTGCCCCCTGCTCGGCCAGCTTGCGATACAACTCGCCGAAGCGCAGGTCATAGCAGATCGACAGGCCGAAACGGGCGAGAGGCGTCGCCACCACGGCCGTCGCCCCGCCCGGCTTGCAGGTGGCGGACTCGAGGAAGCGTGGACCGTTCGGGACGTCGACGTCGAACAGGTGGATCTTGCGGTAGGTGGCCAGCACGGAGCCGTCGGGCCCATAGAAGACGCTGGTGTTGTAGCAGCGCTCCGCCTCATCGCTCTGCTCGTTGAAGGAGCCCAGCAGGAGATGGATGCCCAGCCGGCGGGCGAGCTCGGCGAAGCGCGTGCCCGTCCGCCCGTCGAGGGGCTCGGCTCGGCGCACCTTCTCCGCGTGCGGACCGAGGTAGTTGGTGTTCTCCGGAGTCGCCACGAAGCGGGCGCCGTGGCCAGCCGCGCGCTCGATCAGCGACCTGGCGCTCTCCCAATTGGCATCTTCATCCGAGGTGGAGGTAAGCTGGATGGCGGCGGCGAGGAACATAGCACTTTCTTGTAGCACACTCCTGACCCGCCCGTGACGCCGTCGTCATCCGGAATTGCCATCCTGCCACTGGGAGGAAAGGACTCCGTGCAGACGATCACCGCCGTACTCGCCGCGATGGCCGCCGTCTCGCTCGCCACCACCCTGGGGGTCGCGGGCCTCGCGTTGCGATTCCTCGCCCGCTCCCGCCGGTCTGCACCGCGGGACCTCCCCCCCATCTCCGTCCTCAAACCGCTGCGCGGACTGGACGACGGGCTCTATGAGAACCTTGTCTCGATCGCCCGCCAGGATTATCCGGACTTCGAGCTCATCCTGGGCGCCGAGGACCCGCACGATCCGGCCCTGGCCGCGGCCGAGCGCCTGCGGCGCAATTTCCCCGGCCTGGCCATCACCATCGTCCGCGGTGCCCCGCCCCTGGGCTACAACCCCAAGGTCCAGAACCTCGCCTCGCTCAGCCGCCACGCCCGCCATGAGCTCCTGCTGGTCTCCGACTCCAACGTCCGCGCCCGGCCCGGCTATCTGCGGGCCATGGCCGCCGAGATGGCCGTGCCCGGCGTGGGGCTGGTGGCGAGCACGCTCGCCGGCAGCGGCGAGGAGACGGTGGGCGCCCTGCTGGACAACCTGCACTTCAACTCCTTCGTGGCCGCCTCGGTCTGCGCCGCCCAGCTCGTGGGCCACCCCGTCGTGGTGGGCAAGTCCATGCTCCTGCGCCGCGGCGACCTCGCGGCTCTGGGCGGCTGGGAGGTGGTCAAGGACGTCCTCGCCGAAGACTACGTGCTCGGCCAGGCTTTCCTCCGCGCCGGCTTCCGGGTGGCCCTCTCGCCGCACCCCCTGCCCGCCCTCCACCAGCGGCGGACGGTGGCCGAGTTCGCCGAGCGTCACCTGCGCTGGTCGCAGATGCGCCGCCGCATCTCCCCCGCCTACTTCGCCGAGCCGCTGCTCAACCCCGTGCCCTTCCTCCTCGGTCTCGCCGCGATGGCCGCGGTGACCGGCGGTGCGGGCCGCGTCCTCCTGGCGGGGGCGGCCCTGGCTGGAGTCGCCGCCAAGCTGGCGGCCGACGCGCTTCTCGCCCGGCGGTTGCTGGGCGAGACGCCCTCCCTCGTCTTCCTGGCCCTGGGCGCGCCGCTCAAGGACGCGCTGATCCTGGGGATCTGGGCCGTGGCCGTCTTCAAACGGACGATCTGCTGGCGCGGCCACCGGCTGCGGGTGGGCCCCGGCAGCGTCCTCTCGCCGATGGCGGTCGCCGTCTCTCCCGCGCCGGCGTTGCAGGAGGTCGCATGATCCGCGCCGCGCTCGCCGCGACCATCTCCCTCGACCGCTGGCTGCTGCTGACTGTCCGCCGGCTGGAGTCGCGGGCCATGACCCGCCTGATGCGTGGCTTCACCCGGCTGGGCAACCCCTCGACCTGGGTGCTGGTGGGGCTGGTGCTGGCGTTGAGCGGCGGCGATGGGCCGCACCGCTGCGCGCTCCTGGGCTCGGCGGCGGCGCTGGCCCTCGCCCTCTCCGAGCCCCTGAAGCGGGTCTGCCGCCGCCAGCGGCCGGACCGCGGTATCGGCGGCTTCGCGGCGCTGGCGGACAATCCGGACGCCTTCTCTTTCCCGTCGGGACACACCGCCGTGGCCTTCGCGGTGGCCTTCGCCTTCGCCAGCCCGGGGAGCGCCCTCGGCGCGCTCGTCCTCGTCGTGGCGATCGGCATCGCCGTCTCCCGCGTCTATCTCGGCGCCCATTATCCGCTCGACGTCGCCGCCGGCGTCCTCCTGGGGAGCGTCGCGGGCACGGCCGCCCGGATGCTCGTGGGTCAGTACCCTCTCCTCAAGCTCGTGGGCTACGCGATGCTTGCCGCGATTTCCTGACGCTGCTCCCGACATCCCGAAATCTTCGCCAGGATAGAGATTTCTACATAGTCAGACCGCTTAGAGTAGGCCCTACTTGTAGGCGGAATCTTTGCCGCGGTTTGCACGTTGACGAGCGGCATCTGTATGTACAAGGTGAATTTAAGGCTTCGTAACAAACCCCGGCTTGTGCTTCGCGAGTTGGCAGATCCTGGAGCGGGTGACGGGGCCTCGCGGCGAGATTAGGGCGACTTGCAGGGCCAGAGGGAAAGTGGTACTTTCCCTCTGAGGAGTTCTCACCATGCCCGCAGCAACCACATTCCTGACCCTCGACAAGAAGGGACGCACCACTCTGCCGGAGGAGGTTCGCGAAGCGCTCGGCGTCGGGGCCGGCGACTTCATCCTCTTGGAGAGGACAGAACGGGGGACCTTCGAACTCGTTCCAGCGACCCTCGTGCCCACAGATCAGCTCTGGTTCTATCATCCGGAGATGCGTGCCAGGATCGCAAAGTCCGAGGAAGACTTCGCCGCTGGACGTGCCACCTGGACGGAAACCCCGGAGCAGGCTCAAGCTTTCCTGGACAGCCTCAAGAAGAAGTAGCGGCGCTGATCCTGAATGGCCCGCAAGCAGACTTTCCTCGCCGCCGGGTGGTCGGAATCGTGGAAGGAGAGTTATGCCAAACTGAGTGCCGAGCATCAATCTGCCTGTGATGTGGCCATGGTCACCCTCATCAAGCAGAATCTTTCCTCGGGCCTCAGAGTCAAACCGATCCAGCCGGCAAAATACTATCTGGAAGCTCGAATCAACAGTGGCGACAGGATCGTCTTCCGCATCGAAGCGGGAAAGATCTTCTTCGTCGACGTGGTGAAGCACGACAACCTCTCGCAGTACGGAAAGCGCCCCAAGCACCACTAAAATTGGGCTCGGAACGCCGCAAAACGAGCTTGAGACGCCTCGTCACGAGCTTGCGACGGGCCGGCCAGGCTTGCGCCGGCCCGGCGCGACCTTGCGACGCTCCCCGCCAGACTTGAGCCGGTCGGCGGCAAGCCTGGCACCTCCCGGCCCTAGCTCCGCACGCCTTGTTCCAAGCTTGAGACGAGACGCGTCAAGCTTGCCGCCACGCCTCCACGGCCTGAATCGCCTCTTCCCAAGCTTGAGCCGGCACGTCTGAAGTTCGCGCCGATTCGATCAAGCTCATGACGAACCGTCCCAGGCTGGCGGCGAAACCCGCTGAGCTTGAATCAGTTCGCTACGGGCTTGTGTTGCTGTGTAGCAAACTCGCGGAACGAGACTTCCGGTTTGAGACGCGACTGAGCAAGCCAGGTAGCCGCTCAGAAAAGCTTGGAGCATCTCTCCTGAAGCTTGACGTGCGGCGCCGCAAGGTTGAAAGCCGAGGTCGAGAGGATCGCTCAGGTAGTCTCTGACTAAGGCTGCGGAGCCACTCGCTCTCCCACGTGATCCTCGCCGCCGTACCGCATGTTGACCTTCACGGCCTTGCCGCTCTCATCCAAGGTGAATACGGCCTTGCCGTCACCGAGCGGGAAGTAGAGCTCGGTGGGGGAAAGGGGGATCAGGCCCGCCATGTAGCGGCCCTTGATTTCCGCCGTCAAGAGGTCGGGCTGCTTGCGGACAGTCAGCAGCTTGCCATCCGTCATCTTGTAATCGCCTTCGAGCTTTGCAAACTGTTCGGCGGTGAGTTGGACCACCTTGCCGTGTACGGGAAGGTCGTACGGCTTGCCGAGTACGATCGCCGTGACGTCCCGGGCGATGCGATCGAGCCGCGTGCGGTCGAGGTTCGAGAACAGGATGATCGTGACCTTGTCGCCGGGAAATTTGATGAAGTCCGACACGTAGCCCGGCAGGAGGCCGGTGTGGCGCATCCGCTGGCGATCGAAGCCGGTGTCGATGAACCAGCCGTAGCCGTAGTTTTCCAGACCCGGAGTGAAGACCTCGGCCGCTTCTGGGGCGGAGACGAGCGGGCCGCCGTCCATGACCTGGCTCCAGCGATAGAGGTCGTCCACCGTGCTGTAGATTCCCGCGTCCCCCTCCGGCGGCGTGAGGGGGAGCTGTGGAACCTTCCTGAGATGACCGGCCGTCAGCGAGACTCCGGCCAGCATCTTGTCCCAACCCAGGTCGCTGTGCGTATAACCCGTTGCCAAGCTTTTCGGCCCATCGCCGACGCCGAAGATTCCCGAGCGCGTCATGCCCGCGGGCGCGAGGAGCGTCCGGGTGACGAAGTCCCCGAACGGCTGGCCGGCAGCCTTCTGGACCGCGTAGCTTAGGACGATGTATCCCGTATTGCTGTAGTGGAACTTCTCCCCGGGCTTGAAATCGAGCGGCAGCTTCCTGGCGTTCTCCACGATCTTCGCGGAAGCGCCTGGCTGATTCATGAAGGCCATGTACTTGCCGGAGCCGATCTCCAGGGCCTCCTCATAGTCGGGGATACCCGAAGTGTGGCGCATGAGCTGCTGGATCGTGATCGGCTTCCACGTCTCCGGGCAGTCTTCCAGGTACTTGCAGACGGGGTCTTCGAGCCGCAGTTTCCCCTGGTCCCGCAGCTTGAGCGCCGCCATGGCGGTGAACATCTTGGAGATCGAGGCGACGTCCTGCCGGGTTTCCGGCGTGTAGGGCGTCTTCTTTTCCACGTCGGCGAAGCCGTAGCCCTTCCGCAGGAGGACCTTGCCATCCCTGGCGATCAGCACGGCGCCGCTGAAGCGCCCCAGGTCGGTCCGCAGAGAGAGGTATTCGTCGACCCTCTGAGCGACGTCCTTGGACTGACCGGCGGCGGGCAGCGCGACGAAAAGGACAAGTACGGACAGCAGGGACTTCAAGCCGCGGATTCGCATGCGGCGATGGTACAACGAGGCCGGTAGTTGGAACGCCCTGCTCTCAAGCAATCCTGCGGGCCCAGCCCATGAAGAGGATGCTCTTGTCGGAGCTCTCCCGGAGATCGATCCGCCGGATGGCTTCCAGGTAGGAGATCTTCCCCCGTTTGCGGGCGCGCAGGAGGCGGAAGATCTGCAGCGGGCTGGCCGTCGGTTTGAAGCCGGTGAGCCCCTGGTTCTGAAGGCCGCTGCCGGCGAGGGTGGCGGTCAGCTCCTCGGGCTTGATGAACATGCGCCAGTCGTGGAGATTGGGGGGCATGAGGCTCGTCCAGTCCCATTCCTGGAAGAGCTTGATCATCACCAGCTTGCTCCGCAAGGTGCGGTTGATCGTGTCGTAGAAGAAGAGGCCGCCGGGGCGGAGGACGCGGGCGATCTCGGCGACGACGCGGCGCAGGTCGGTCACGTGCTCCAGGACGTCGCAACAGTAGGCCAGCTCGAAGGTGGCATCCGGGAAGGGCAGGGCCTCGCCCGTCGCCCGGCGGTAGTCGATGGCGAGCCCCTCCTGGCGCGCATGGGCCCGCGCGGCCTCCAGGGACTGCTCCGAGGGATCGACCCCCGTGACCTCGCATCCCAGCCGGGCGAGCTCCTCGGCCAGGATACCGCCGCCGCAGCCGACGTCCAGCGTCTTCCTGCCGCGCGGATCGATTCCCAGCTCCTCCACCAGCACCCGCCGCATGTAGCCGAAGCGGGCCGGGTTGAGCCCCCGCAGGACGTGCAGGAACCCCGCCTCGTCCCACCATGAATCCGCCATCGTGTCGTAGAGCTGGTTGTCGACCGGCATCTTTCATTCCTCAGGGTCGCGGGCCACGATCTCCCCCCGCACCCCGTCCGCCGCCAGCCCCACCAGCTCGACCTCGCTGAACCGGTTCCACAACCCGGCCCCGGCGGGGCATTGCACGCGGAGGTAGTTGTCCGTCAGGCCGTGCCCCATGCCGTCCCGGGGCCTCTCCCAGAGGACCGTGGCCCGGGTGCCCAGGTGGGCGCGGTGGAAATCCTGCTCGGCGCGGGCGGCGGCGGCGAGCAGGCGGTCCATCCTCTCCTTCTTCTTTTCGGGGGAGACCTGGCCGGGCATGATCTCGGCCTCGGTCCCCGGACGGGTCGAGAAAGGGAAGGCATGAACCTTGGCGAAGCCGGCGGCCTCCACGGTGGCGAGGCTCGCGGCGAATTCCGCCTCGGTCTCGCCGGGGAAGCCGGCGATGACGTCCGTCGTGATCGCCACGCCGGGGACAGCGGTCCGCACCGCGGCGAGGAGATCGAGGTAGCTCTCCGCCGTGTAAGGCCGGCGCATGCGGTGCAGCGTGGCCGTCGCGCCGCTCTGAAGGGAGAGGTGGAGATGACGGCAGAGGCGGCGGTCGGACCACAGATCGAGAAGGCGGTCGTCCAGGTCCCAGGGGGCGATCGAGGTCAGGCGCAGGCGGGGGACGTCCGTGCCGGCCAGGATCGCCTGGACGAGATCCGCCAGGCGGTTCGCCTCCCAGCGCCAGGCGGAGATCTGGACTCCTGTGATCACCACTTCCTGATAGCCCTCATGGACCCGGGCGCCCACCTCCTCGACCACCTCGGCGAGGGGACGGCTGCGCTGCGCTCCGCGGGTGAAGGGAATGATGCAGAAGGCGCAGCGCATGTTGCAGCCATCCTCCACCTTAACCAACGCCCGGGTATGGCCCGAGCATCCACCTGGTGACGGGGCGCAGGGGACCGGCTCCGCGGCGGCGGCCTCGGGGAAAGTCTGTTGGACACGGGCGAGGAGGTGGTCCTTCTCGGCGTTGGGCACCACCAGGTCCACCCCGGCGAGACGCGCCGCCTCCTCCGGCTGCTCCGTGGCCCAGCAGCCGGTGAGCACGGTGCGGACCCGGCCCCTGCCACGGCCCGCCGCCTTGCGGGAGCCCCGGGCCGCGGTCCCGGTCACCGTGCAGGAGTTGACGACGTGGAGGTCCGCCTCGGCGAGGGAGCCCACCACCTCGTGGCCGGCGGCGGCGAACTCGCGGGCCAGGCGATCGATCTCCGCCTGGTTCAACTTGCAGCCGAGATTGGTGAAGTGGACACGCATGGACGTCAGGCCGTAAATTTGCTGTAAAGGTCGGCCGCTGGAGGAATTCTAGCCGCGCCGCCCGAAGTTGGGTTGAACGCTGAGCATTTCGAGTCATCCGAGCCATGGCCACGTCCAGAATCGCGTTGTTTTCCGCCGCCGTCCTGCTGATGCTGCTGCCATCCCGCCCGGCGAGCGGCGCCGCCAGCGCGTGGTCGGTCAACAGCCAGTCGCAGGTGCGGCTGATCACGGCCTGGAAGGTGGCGCCGCGCCAGGGCGAGCTGTGGATGGGCCTCCAGTTCCGCCTCAGTCCCGGCTGGCACGTCTACTGGAAGAACAGCGGCGACGCCGGCTTCCCGCCGTCCGTCACCTTCCAGCCGGCGGACGTCCTGGGCAGGCCCGAGCTGCTCTGGCCCACGCCCCGGCGTTTCGACCTGCCGGGCGGCCTGGTCGCCTTCGGCTACGAGGGCGAGGCGATCTATCCGGTGCACGCGCAGATCCAGGCCGCGAGCGCCGCCCCGGAGACCTTGAAGATCACGGCCAATCTCGACTATCTCGTCTGCCAGGTGGACTGCGTCCCCTTCCGCTACACCCTCACCCTGGACCAGCCCCTGGGCGAGGCGCCCGAGTCGGACCCGGATAGCACCCCGCTCCTCCAGGCCGCGCTGGACCACCTGCCACGGACGACGGCGGAGGTGGCCGGGGTGACCACGGGCGCGGTGCTGGACGCCAGCCGCCCGGACGGGCCGGACCTGGAGATCCGCGTCCTTGGCGCCCGGGCCGAAGCGGGGAGGACCGACGTGTTCCTGGAGACGAATGACGCGCTGGACGCCGGCCGGCCGCGGATGAAGGTGGCCGCCGACGGCGTGGTCTTCCACGTCCCCATGAAGCCGCGGCAGACGAACAAGGCCCTGCCTGCCCGCGCCCCCATCGCCTGGACGGTGTCCAACCTGGTGGCGAAGGACGGCCGGAGCTTCAGCCTCGAGGCCCGGCGCGACGTCGAGGTGTGGACCCGCGCCGGCGGACCGCCTTCCGGAGCCCCTCAGCCGGCGGCGACCCCCGGCCGCCTCGCCCGGCTGCTGCTCGCGGCCTTCCTGGGGGGCGCGCTGCTCAACCTCATGCCCCCGGTCCTCGCCCTCCTCTTGGCCGAGCTGCTCGTCCTGCGCGCCGGCGAGGGGAGCGGCCGGGTGCGGGAGGGTGCGGCGGCGGCGACCACCGGCATCGTGGGCGCCGCCTGGGTCGTGGCGGCCCTCGCCCTCCTCGCCCACCGCGCGGGGCTGCCGGCCGGCTGGGGCGCGCAGCTCCAGGAGCCGGTGCTGGCCACCCTCCTCGCCGTGGTTGCGGCGCTGCTGACCCTCAATCTCTGGGGGGTGGCCGAGGTACCGCTGGCGCCGCTGGCTCCAGCCGGGGCGGCGGGGTCCTCCGGCACGGGCCGCCACCTGCTGGCCGGCCTGTTCGCGACACCCCTGGCCCTCGCCTGGCCCGTGCCCCTGCTGCAGGAGCCTCTGGGCTACGCGCTCGGCCGCGGGCCGGCGACGGTGGCCGCCGTCTTCGCCGTGGTGGGCTTCGGCCTCGCCCTGCCGTACCTGCTCCTCGCCGCCGCGCCCGCCCTCGTGCGCTTCGTGCCGGCGCCGAGGCTCCCCGGAGGATGGTTGCCGCGGCTGCGGGAGGGGCTCGGCTTCCTCGCCGGCGCCGGGGCCTTCTGGGTGCTCTACGCCCTCTCCCACCAGGTGAGCCCGGAGGGGCTCGCCGGCATCGAGCTCGCCCTGCTCGCCATGGCCCTGCTCGCCTGGCTCCGGCACCGCGAGGGGAGCGGCCGGGCATTCCGCGCCGTCCTCGCCGTGGGCCTGCTGGCCTGCGCCGCGGGGGCCCTCTGGCTGGCCGAAGAAAACCGGTTGGCACCGCGGCCGGCCGCCACCGTCCTGAGAACTCAAAGGACTCAAACGACAACGACCAACCCTGACTTAGGAGGTTGACCATGCGTCGGACACTTCTCACCCTGGCCGTCCTGAGCCTCGCCGCCGTCCCGGCCTTCGCCGGCAGCGCGGTGGGCGACACCGCCCCCACCTTCAAGCTGACTTCGATGGACGGCAAGGCCTACAATCTTGCTGATCTCAAAGGCAAGACGGTGGTGCTCGAATGGGCGAATCCGAATTGCCCCGTCTCGTCCCGCCACACCCGCGAGAAGACGATGATCGAGCTGTCCAAGCAGTACGGCGAGGTGGTGTGGCTGGGGGTCAACAGCACCAACCCGAACAGCGGCGACTACCTGAAGCCGGCCGAGGAGCTGGCGTGGAACCAGAAGAACGGCATCAACTATCCTGTGCTGGCCGATCCGACGGGAGCCACCGGCCACGCCTACGGCGCCCGCACCACGCCGCACATGTTCATCATCGACAAGGACGGCAAGATCGCCTACAACGGCGCCATCGACGACGATCCTCCCGGCCGCAAGGCCAAGGCCGAGCGCGTGAGCTACGTCGGCCACGGGCTCGACGCCGAGAAGGCGGGCAAGAGCCCCGATCCCGCCTCGACGCACCCCTACGGGTGCAGCGTCAAGTACTGATCCACGCGAAATGGCACGCCACGAGGCCCGGAAGCGTCGCCTTCCGGGCCTTTTTGCGCCTCGTCGCGCCTTGACGCTCTGTTTCTCCCTGACTTAGAATCCCTCGTGTTCGCACAACATTTCGATGCTTGAAGTCTGGAATCGATCTGCATGCCGTGGCGCGAACGATCCAGGGACTCACTTGTTGATTATCCGGGAGGGATCCGATGCCGAACAAAGAAGCTCTCATTGTGCAGGCCGTCTTCGCCTTTGCGCAGGGCTGCGGCGACGCCCGCATCGCAGAGGACGCGGCCGAATGGTTCCACGTACGCTACTATCCGTGGATCGACGAGAAGAAGCAGCACGGGAAGAGCCCGCAGGATGCCTGGGACGAGGAAGGGAGGGGATTCCTCGGCAAATTCAAAGAGATCGGGCGCCAGGCCGCCGAGGAAGGTGCCGTCAGCAGGGACGGGCTGACGAAGGCCGCCCTGGCTGTCGAGCTGCAGTCCGCGTGCCCTTACTGTCCCGACAAACCTTGAACCGGAGCACTTGAGTCACGGGCGGTCGATGTCTTGAAGAGCAGTCTCTGGACGCGTCTCCTCCTGGCGTTGACCGCCCTCAAGATCCTGGGGGCCGCAGCGGGGTTTGCATGGACCCGTGGCCTCATCCCGGAGGCCGGTGAATCCACCGTGCTCTCGCCGGGGTTGCTCTGTCTCATCATGCTGGCGTTCGCCGCGGTAGGGCTCTTCCTCATCACTTCAGGCCGCGGCGACGATCGCGCCCTGGACCTGGGCGCCTTCTTTCTCATCCTGGCCACTCCTTTCGCCAATCGGCCCTTGCAAGCCGTCGTGGAGGGAGCTCAGCCGGTCTGGGCCTGGCCGGCCTTTGCTCTCTACGTCGCTTCGCCGGACGCCTTCCTGGCGTGGTTTCTCTGGTCATTCACCCAGAAGTTCCCCCACAGCGTCTCGTCGTTTCGCGTGCAGCGGCTCCTGCTCTGGGGGCGCCGGGTGGCGCTCGTGGCGGGCGTCGCCGGCTTTGCCTGGCAGATCGGCCGGCTGCTGGTGAGGCTCGGCGGGGCGGCCACGCCGGCCGCTCTGCTACCGCCGAAGCCCAGCTACGAGTTCTACGGCCCGCTGCTGCTCGTCACCATCCCGGCTTTCGTGATGCTGGTGTGGCGCACCCGGGGTGCCGCGGGCGAGGAGGGCCGGCGTGCCCGCCTGTTCGTAGCCGCTCTGGTGGTGGGGATCGCGCCGCTTTTCCTGCAGATTGTCGTCGAGGCGCTGATTCCGCCGTACAAGGCGGTCATGAACGTGGACGACCGCCGATTCACGTTCGCGAAGGTGGTGCTCTTCCCGTGCCTGCTCTCCGTCCTCTTCACCACCACCTACGCCGTAGTGGTGGGGCATCTGCTCAACGTCCGCCTCATCGCCCGCAAGGCCTTGCAATATGCCCTGGCCCGCTACTCGGCGATCGGCCTCGCGGTGATACCCCTCATCGCCATTGCGTACTATCTCTACGAGAATCAGACGCAGCCGCTCAGGGAGATCTTCTCCGGCCCGCACCTGCCGCTGCTCGGCTCCTCCGCCGCTGTGGGCCTGGCGGCGCTGCGCTACCGGAAGACTCTCCTCGACTCCATCGACCGGCACTTTTTTCGCGAACAGTACGACGCCCGCCAGACCCTGACCTTGCTGGTGGAGCGCATCCGCGCCACTCACGGCGTGCTGGATCTCGCCAACCTGCTGTGCCGGGAGGCCGACCTCGCCCTGCATCCCGAGAGCGTGTCGCTGATGGCTTTCGAGCCTCGCTCCGGTCTGCTGGCCGATCCCAAGGTGCGGGGACGGCGGCTGGACGCCTCCTCGGCGCTGGCCTCGCTCGTCGCCAGCGCCAGCGAGCCGCTGACGGTGGACCTCGCGGACTCCCGCTCGCCGCTCGCCAAGCTGCCGGAGAAGGACCGCCACTGGCTGGTGGACAGCGGCTTCCGCCTGGTGGCGCCCATCCTCGCCCGCGACGGCTCGCTCCTGGGCCTGATCGGCCTGGGGGAGAAGAAGAGCGGGCTCCCCTTCTTCAAGGAGGACCGCCAGCTCCTGCGGGCCATCGCCAGCAGCGCCGCCTGGGTGCTGGAGCTGGAGCAGAGCCGCTCGCTGGGCTCCTCGCACAAGAGTTGGCAGGAGCCGGTGGACCGCGAGGCCGCCCTCCCCTTCCCGGAGCCGGCGGCGACCGCCGCCGAGCTCGCCAAGGAGTGCCCCAACTGCGGCCGGCTGTACGCCTCCTACACGGTCTTCTGCAGCCAGTGCAGCCGCCGTCTGGAACCCTCCCACGTGCCTTACGTGCTGCCCGGGAAGTTCCGCTTCGAGCGGCGCATCGGCATCGGCGGCATGGGCGTCGTCTACCGCGGCACCGACCTGTCGCTGGGCCGGGCGGTGGCGGCGAAGACCCTGCGCCGGGTCTCGCCCGAGGATGCCATGCGGCTGCGGCGGGAGGCGCGCACGGCGGCGGCGGTCTCCCACCCCCACCTCGCTCCCGTGTACGGCATGGAGACCTGGCAGGGCACGCCCATCCTGGTCATGGAGCTGCTCGAGGGGGGCACCCTCACCCAACGCCTCGAGAAGAGGCGGCTCGAGGCCGTCGAGACCGTGGCGCTGGGGATCGCCATGGCCGAGGCCCTGGAGCACCTCCACGCCTCGGACATCCTGCACCGCGACATCAAGCCGAGCAACATCGGCTACACCCGGGACGGCGTCCCCAAGCTGATGGACTTCGGCATTGCCCGGGTCATGTTCGACCTGCGCCGTGACACCGAGGTCCCTTCGCCCGACGATCCGGAGGATGACTCCGCGCTGCCTCCCACCTCGCTCTGGCACCACACGCCGACCTCGGCCACGGTCTCCAAGCAGCTCGTGGGCACCCTCTCCTATCTCTCTCCCGAGGCGCTGAACGGCCAGCCGGCGGATACCTCCTTCGACCTCTGGAGCCTGGCGATCGTCCTCTACGAGTGCCTGCTGGGGCGGAAGATCTTCAGCGGCGGCGACATCCACCAGCTCATGAACCGCATCCGGCATGGCCGCGTCCCCGAGTTCGCCCAGGTCCTGCCGGAGCATGACGAGCTGCTGGGCGACTTTTTCCGCTCGGCCCTCCACCGCGCCATCGGCCGTCGCCCGGCGAGCGCCCGTGAATTCAGGGAGCGCCTCGCCGTCGTGCGCCTGGGACTCGCCTGAAGCCCTAAACACAACCGGTCGATCTCGTTTCCTTTCTTGCTGAAGCTTGACGAGGCGAGAAATCCAGGCGTATGATCGTCTCTATCTGAAACATTGTCGTTTGTCGTTCTCTGTTGCGATTGTCCGGCGCCCCGTTCGGTGACGGCGGTCCCAACCACCGGGCGACACTTGCGCCCAAGGAGAGAAACCATGGCGTACACGCAAGAGGGCATCATGGCTCAGATCTGGGTCGCGTTCGGCCAGGGCGCCGGGGCGATCCGAGTATCGCAGGAGGCGGCGCTGGAGCTGCGCCGCTGGTACTTCGACGCGATCACGCCTCAGATCATCGACCAGCAGTGGGAGATCCAGGCGGTGCAGGTGCTGGACCGCATCCGCGCCATCGGCAGCCTGGCGGCGTTGAAGGCGACGATCGCCGGGGCCACGGCGATCTCTTCCCAGGACGTCTACGTCTCGGCCTCGACGGTACAGGACCTCTCGGACACCCAGCTCTGCCCGCCCAAACCCCCGGTCCTCTCATGACCCACCGCGGAAAAGCGGCGTGCTGAGAGGGTCTCTCCTGGCGCGGCTGGTCCCGCCGCTGGCTGCCTTCAAGCTGGCGATGGGGCTGGCCGCGTTCGTCGTCACCTATGACGGCGCCGCCGGCCGCGACCCGACCTTCCCCTACGTCTTCTACGGCCTGTTCTCCGCCGCCTTCGGTGCCACGGCCGCCCTGCTGCTGCTGGGCGGCGGGAAAGACCGGCGGTCCCTGGCCCTCGGCGGCTTCTTCCTGGTCACCGCCACGGCCTGGAGCAACGGGCCGCTGAGTCTCTTCCTGAAGGCGCACCGGGACGCGAGCCTCTTCTCGGTGGCGAACGCTCTGGAAGTCAACGCCTTCATGCCCTGGTTCCTCTGGCGCTTCGTCCGCGACTTCCCCCAGCCCTCGGTGTCGCTGCCCGTCCGCCGCCGCATCCAGACGGCGGTGCGGGTGAGCGCGGCGGCCGGCCTGATCCTCTTCTTTCTCAATCTCCTGCTGTTCACCCTCCGCAACGTCTCGGGGATGCCGGAGGATGCGCTGCGGCTGCTGACCTGGTTCACCCCCAAGCGGGGAGAGGGTTCTTTCTACACCGTGACGCTCGGGTTGACCGCGGCGGCCTTCGGCCTGCTGCTGTGGAAGGCCCGCGCCGCCCGCGGCGACGACCAGCGCCGCGTCCGGGTCTTCCTGGAGCTCCTCGCCATCGCCATGGGCCCCATGGTGGCCGAGGTGGTGATGGAGCTGTTCGTGCCCGGCTACGAGGCCCACCTGGTCTCGCGTCCGCAGGAGCACCTCGCCACCGTCGTCCTCACCATGCTGCCGGCGCTCAGCCTGCCGTTGACGGTGCCCTACGCCGTCCTCGTCCACCGCGTCCTCGACGTCCGGCTCATCGCCCGGCGGGCGCTCCAGTACCTCCTGGCCCGCTACTCGGTGCTCGCCGTGGTGGCGGTCCCCCTGGGGGCGCTCATCGCCTACTTCTACGGCCGGCGCAGCGACTCCCTGGCCACCCTCTTCTCAGGGCCGGGGGTGCTGTTCCTCCTCTCGGTGACCGCCATCGGCGCCGCCGGCCTGCGCTACCGCCGCACGCTGCTCGACGTCATCGACCGGCGCTTCTTCCGCGAGCAGTATGACGCCCGCCAGATCCTGACCCTCCTGGTGGACCGCATCCGCTCGATCAAGGACTCCGCCAGCCTGGCCAACCTCATCACGCGGGAGATCGACCTGGCGCTCCATCTGGAGGGGATCGCGCTGCTGGTGCTCGATCCCCGCTCCGGCATGCTCGCCGACCCGCGCAACCGGGCGCGCAAGCTGGACGCCTCGAGCTCCCTGGCCTTGATCGCCTCCAACACCAGCGACCCGCTGGAGGTGGATCTCGAGAATCCCCAGTCACCCCTCCTCAAGCTGCCGGAGCGCGACCGCCACTGGCTGGTGGACAGCGGCTTCCGGCTCATCGTCCCCATCCTGGCCCGGGACGGCTCGCTGCTCGGCCTGATGGGCTTGGGGGAGAAGAAGAGCGGTCTGCCCTTCCTGCGCGAGGACCGGGAGCTCCTCCATGCCATCGCCAGCAGCGGCGCCTGGGTGCTGGAGCTGGAGCACGAGCGTCCGCTGCCCCCCTTCTGGCAGGTCCCTCCGGGCCCCCCGCCCGAGCCGGCGCCGGCCTCGCCGACGATGCCGACGATGCCGGCGATAGCCGAGCTCGCCCGGGAGTGCCCCAACTGCGGCGCGCTCCACCCCTCGTACACCGTCTTCTGCAGCTCGTGCAGCCGCCGCCTCGAGCCCTCGCGGGTGCCCTATGTGCTGCCCGGCAAGTTCCGCTTCGAGCACCGCATCGGCGAGGGGGGGATGGGGATCGTCTACCAGGGATCCGACCTGGCCCTGGGCCGCCCCGTGGCCATCAAGACCCTGCGTCGGGTCTCGCCGGAGGATGCCATGCGGCTGCGCCGCGAAGCGCGCACGGCGGCGGCGGTCTCCCACCCCCATCTAGCGCCGGTCTTCGGCATGGAGACCTGGCAGGGGACGCCGATGCTGGTGATGGAGCTGCTGGAGGGCGGCACCCTCGCCCAGCGCGTCTTTCGCGAGGGGCTGCCCGAAGTGGAGACGGTGGAGCTGGGGATCGCCATGGCCGACGCCCTGGGCCAGCTCCACGCGGCCGACATCCTCCACCGGGACCTCAAGCCGAGCAACATCGGCTACACCCGGGACGGCGTGCCAAAGCTGATGGACTTCGGCATCGCCCGGGTGATCTTCGAGCTGCGCGACGAGGAGGGGCTGGAGGATTGGGACGAGGACGACACGGAGGTGGCGGTGTGGCCGGCGGGGGGCGAGCCGGGCGCCGATCCCCGACAGCGGTTCGTGGGCACCCTCTCCTACCTCTCCCCCGAAGCGGTGCGGGGCGAGCCGGCGGACGCCTCGTTCGACCTCTGGGGCCTGTGCGTGGTTCTCTACGAATGCCTGCTGGGACGGAAGGTTTTCAGCGGCACCAATGCGCAGATCGTCGAGCGCATCCGCTCGGGCCGGGTGCCGGACTTCGCGCAGGTCTGCCCCGGGCGCGCCCCGGCCCTGGCCGACTTCTTCCGCGACGCCCTGCACCGCACGCCCTCGCGCCGGCCGGCCACGGCCCACGACCTGAGGCGGCGGCTGGAGACGGTGCGGCAGAGCCTCTAGAAAGGCCCGCCGCCAGGAAATCACCGGGGCAAGACGTGGAGAATACCCGCGCGGCCCATGCCCCGCGTCGCTTGCGACACGAGCCCGGCGGGGCGTGCGACACGACGCGGGTCTGCATGACAAGACCCCGGAACTGGGCGACGCCGGCCGAGCTTCTCTCCCGCCGATCCCGGTCTGCGCGACGGCGACTGCGATCCCTCTGCCGGGCTTCGCGAGGCGCCACACGAGAACGGCGAAGCGCATCATGGGCCTCGGCGATTGCGTCACAGGCCTGGCGAGGCGCATCATGGGCTCCGCGAGGCCCATCATTGGCTCGGCGAGCCTGTGTCGCAATCCGCGAGGCCTGTGAGGCGCCCGGCGAAGCCCATGATGCGCCTCGCCAGGCGCGCGTCGCGCTTCGCGAAGCCTGTGTGAGGCTCCCACACCCGACCCGCGCGCGCGAATCACCGTCCGTGGGCGCATATAAATATGGGAATCAGGAGGCGACTCTTTGGAGACTCAGAACGCTCCCCTGCCAGAGAAGCACGCCCGGAGGTTGTAGTAGATCCCCGTAGACAGACTGCCTGCCCACGCCTCTCAGGAGATTTCCAGGCCCGAGGGTGATTGCCGAAGGAAAGTAATCGCCCCTGTCGAGACACCCTCTCAGCAAGGTTAGCGCCTATGCCCCCTGGCCCCTCCTTCCTAGCACCATGATGTGCAGACGCGGCCCGCGCGAACTCTGAAGGCTCGATGCCGGTGCCGCGGGGAGATCCGCCGATGCGCCGAACCCTCGTCGCCGTAGCTCTCACCTCGTCCCTCCTGACCCCCACGGTCGGCCAGACCCACCTGCTCGCTCCGCTCTGGAGCCTCCTCTCCTCCTTTTTCACGCCAACGACCGCCAACGAGGGCGCCGGGTGGGACCCCGACGGCCTGACTCACAACTCCACACCGCCGGCGCGGACCGACGAGGGGCCCGGATGGGACCCGAGTGGCCTGACCCGGTCGGACGAAGGCCCCGGCTGGGACCCCAACGGCTAGAGCGTTCCTGCCGCCGTGAACCGGAGGCCCTGGTCGTGCCGGGCGCGGAACAGGAAGCCCAGAACCCGGCGGGCCAAATCGGCGGTGGCGGCTTCGCGCTCGGCCGCCTCCTGGAAGAGCCGCAGGGCGGCCAGAGCCTCCCGGTGCACCCCTTTCGACTCGAAGACCTGGGTCAGCTCCCCGGCCAGCACCTTGACCTCGGCCGTCCGGCCCTCCTCCAGCAGCAGCACCGCCTCCTCCAGCAGCGCCAAGGCCACGTCGTAGCCCATCTCTCGGGCTGCAAACTCCCGCCGCGCCTGCGCCAGCAGCTCCAGCGCATCCGCGGTGCGGCCCAGCCCGGCGGCGATGCGCCCCTCCAGCCAAGTTCCACGGAGCGCTCCGATCTCGTCCCCCATCTCGGCGGCCACGGCCCTCACCCGCCGTCCCACCTCGGCGGCCTCGCCAAAACGGCCAAGGTGCGTAAATGCCGAGGCGAGGTTGTGGCTGAGGATGTTGGCAAGGCGCGCATCGCCCCGTTCCTCGACCAGGGGTTGAGCCTGAAGAAGAGCCTCCACAGCCTTCTCGTACTCTCGCATCGCCAATAGGTTGGTCCCCTTCTTGACCAGATAGCGCTCCGGGCAACGCCCCACAATCATGGCCTCCTCCAGCCGGGCCAGCGCCTCGCCGAACCGGCGCTGGTCTCGGCGCAGGGAAGCCTCCAGGTCGAGCAGCCGGCCGGGGTCCAGCAGATCGTCAGGGTCAGAGCCGGAGAGCCAGAGACGCTTGGCCTCCTCGAAGGCCGCGTCCGCCGCTTTCAGCTCGCCTCTCACCCGGAGCGCGTTGGGACCGTGGGCCGCCGCGTAGCCGCGGAGCCGCCTTTGCCACCCCTCCGGCCCACGGACGCGGTCCGCGATCTCCTGGGCGAGCTGCGCCAACCCCGCCGCACGGTCGACGTCACGGGACGCCTGAACCGCCGACTCTTCACAGGCGAGCTCCACCAGCGGCCAGGTCTGAAGCTCCCGGGCCACCCGCACCACGGCCAACTGGTGCGTCTCCGGCAGGTCCCGGAGGAGCGCCCACTGCTCGGCCGCTCCCTGCCGATCCTCAGGCTTGGGAGTGACGCCGGGAAGCGGCAGCCGCAGCAGGCGCTGATAGACCTCGGAAGCCACTTCCGCGAGCCGCCCTGAGAGGTCCTCAGGTCCTGAACCGCTCCGCTGCCGCGGCTTGGCCAGGGTGGCGGCCTGCCGCAGGAGCCGTTCCCCGGCCGGCACCGTCAAGCCGGCGCCGCGGGCCGCGCGTTCCAGGTGCTCCGAGCCGGGCTCAATCTCATCCAGCTCATACTTGGCCAACAGGACGGGATGGATACCGATCTTTTCGCCAAAGCTCCTCTGCGTCTCTGCGGAGAGCGCCCGGAACAGACGTACCAGCCGATTTTTTTGCCTCATCCGCTCCTCCACTAGCACGAAGACAGGAAATTTCCTTCACGCGCCGCGCCGGAAGCACCATGATGTGCGGACGCGGCCCGCGCGGACCCTGAAGGCTCGATGCCGGCGCCGCGGGGAGATCCGCCGATGCGCCGAACCCTCGTCGCCGTAGCTCTCACCTCGTCCCTCCTGACCTCCACAGCCGGCCAGACCAACCTGTTCGCTCCGCTCTGGAGCCTTCTCTCTTCCCTTTTCGTGCCTTCGACCGCCGACGCGGGCGCCGGGTGGGACCCGAGCGGCCTGACCCACAACTCCACACCGTCGGCGCGGACCGATGCAGGCGCAGAATGGGACCCCGATGGCCTGACCCGGTCGGACGCAGGCGCCGAATGGGACCCCAACGGCTAAAGGGCTCCTGAGGCCGTGAACCGGAGGCCCTGGTCGTGGCGGGCGCGGAACAAGTAGCCCAGGACCCGGCGGGCCAGCCCGGCGGTGGCGGCTTCGCGCTCGGCCGCTTCCTGGAAGAGCCGCAGTGCGGCCAGGGCCTCCCGGTGCACCTCCTCGGACTCGAAGACTTTCTCCAAGTCCCTGGCCAGCGCCTTGACCTTCGCCGTCCGCCCTTCGTCCAGCCACAGGGCCGCCGACTCCAGCAGGGCAAGGGCCACGTCGTACCACATCGTGCGGGCGGCAAACTCCCGCCGCGCCTGCTCCAGCAGCCGCAAGGCCTCTTCGCGCCGGCCCAGCCCGGCGGCGATCCGCCCCTCCAGCCAGACCCCGCGCAGCACCCCGATCTCGTCCCCCATCTCCACGGCCACGGCCCTCACCCGCCGTCCCACCTCGGCAGCCTCGCCATAGCGGCCCAGGTGCGTGAACGCCGAGGCGAGGTTGTGGCTGAGGATGTTGGCGAGGCGAGTGTCGCCCCCTTCCTCGACCAGGGGTTGAGCCTGGCGGAAAGCCTCCACAGCCTTTTCATACTCTCCCATCGCTAAGAAGTTGATCCCCTTGTTGATCAGGTAGCGCTCCGGACAACGCCCCACGCTCAGGGCCTCCTCCAGACGATCCAAGGCCTCGCCGAACCGGCGCTGGTCCCGGCGCAGGGAGGCCTCCAGGTCGAGCAGCCGGCCGGGATCGAGCACCTCGTCAGGGTCGGAACCCGAGAGCCAGAGGCGCTTGGCCTCCTCGAAGGCCGCGTCCGACGCCTTCAGCTTGCCGGTCACGCGCAGGACGTTGGAACCGTGGGCCGCAGCGTAGCCGCGGACCCGCCTCTGCCAGCCTTCCGGTCCACGGACGCGCGCCGCGATCTCCATGGCGAGCCGGGCCAGCCCCGCCGCACGCTCGACGTCGCGGGACGCCTGCACCGCAGACTTCCCGCAGACGAGCTCCATCAACGCCCAGTTTTGAAAGTCGCGGGTCACCCTCACCACCGTCACCTGCTGCTCCTCCGGCAGACTCTCGAGGAGCGACCACTGCTCGCCGGCGTGCCAGCGGGCGGTCTCGAGCTCGGCGGCCCGAGGGTAGTCGTCCCACGCCGGCGCCGCCCGTGAGCGCCGGACCCTCGCGGTGAGATCGGACCGGAAGTGGCGCGACCCCTCCAGGACTCCCGTCTCGATCTCGTCCTGCTCCTCGGCCGTCAGCTCCCCGTCCGCCTCCAGGGCGGCCAGGGCTTCGAGACAGGCCGTCACGATCGCGACCTCCGCCGGCCGGCCTTCCACGCCCCGCAGGAGCTGCTCATAGAGCTCGTCCTCCAGGGCCGTCTTCTTGAGGTTGGAGGAGACCCGCTTTTGCCGGACGCCGGCTCGCGCGCCGATCTCCTTTTGAGACAAGCCCTTCCAGAGTGCCAGGATCGACACGATCAGCGGTCGGAACGAACGGTCCATGAAATCTCCTCCCGGACTGTCAACGGCTTCCATACATCTGGGTGCTGTGAAAGGGGAAAACGTGGCACCCATAAGATAAGTTGCCGGTCCCCACTGCGGCGAGACATCCGCCTTCCAGCGAAATTTCGCGGTCCAAGATAGCAGGTGCCCGGCCCGGGAACTTTCCCCAAGTTCGGAAGCAGAGGCTTGAAGCCCGGCAGAGTCGCCGTGTGAGCGGCTCGCGAGCGGGACTCCCGAGATGACGACTGGAGGCCATACGGTGATCGAAGGCGCAAGGAAGGAAATGTGGGCTGTCGCAGGAGATCTGACGTCGATCCGTTACCGGCTCTTGGGCGTGCAGATGAGTGTTCCGCCGTCGGCGCAAGAGACCTCGCAGGGAGACCTCGAAGGCGAGCCGGACGTGGAAACGGAGATCCGCACCGTCATCGCCAACGGCATTCGAAACTGCCTGGACCCCCTGATCGACGACCTTCTCGCGGCGGCCGACTATCAGCCGGAGAGCGGGAGCGTGGAGGAGGACGACCCGCGGTCCATCGCGGACCTCGACCTCCGTCGCGAGGATGAGGATTGAGCCCACGCCATGCTGCTGGATCCTCCTCCCCGTTTCTCGCCGGCCCGCAACCCGGTCAACCGGCTGCGCGCGACGCTGCCGGTCATCACCGCCGAGGATGGCTCGCCCGTGCTTCCCGGCTTCGTCCTCTGGGCGTTCTCCCTTAACGAGGGGGACCTGCTGGCCGTCTCGCCCGGGCCGGACCCGGCTGGCTCCTGCCGATTCCTGAGCTATGCCGAGAGAGTGTGGAGCGCCAAGGAGGGGTTCTCCCACCCCTGGCCCTACGTCGAAGAGTTGTTGCGCCAGCGCATGGCCGCCGTGGGACCGAGGGGAGCGCTACGGCTGCCCGAGGAGGCGCAGGCGCTGCTCGCCGGAGGCCAGGTCCTGCTGCGGGCCGAGAGCCACGCCTGGAGGGGCTCGTTCACTCTGGAGCCGGTGGG
>JAJKHS010000022.1 GCA_021154885.1 Thermoanaerobaculum sp. | reverse complement strand
ATCCGGGCGCTGGGCGAGCGCAAGCAGACGACGGGTCACGGGGAGTCCAGCGGCGCGGGTGGCAGCGTGCTGATCACGGCGGCGGCGATGAGCGGCGCGGGCTCGATCGACGCCTCGGGCGGCGACTACCAGGCGGTCTCCTACTACGGGGCGAGCGGCGGTGGCGGCCGGGTGGCCCTGTACGTGGACACGCTGACGGGCTTCGATCCGGCGACGCAGGTGAAGGCCTGGGGCGGGACGACGTGGGGCAACACGACGCCGGTGCTCTATGCCGGGGCGGGCACGGTGTTCGTCAGGACGTCGGGCCAGACGTACGGCCGTCTGATCATCAACGCGGGCAAGGAGCCGAGCGGAGCGGAGCGGGTGGGTCCGCAGACACCGTTGCCGGCGCTGGGCACGGGGACGGTGACGGACTTCCAAGCGTCGGGCGCCGACGGCCTGCTGACGCCGAGCGGCACGCTGAAGGCGCAGTGGCTGGGGGCGTGGCTGGCCCTGGAGGACGCCTCGGGGGCGCCGCTGGGCTCGTTCCAGGTGCTGTCGATCGACGGTCAGGGACGGGCGCTGCTGAAGGCTGCGGCAACGGCCACCGCCGCAGCCCGCTATCACGGCCAGTACCGGTTCGACCGCTTCGACGTCAAGGGTGGAGCGGGGGTGTCGAGCACGGACGAGGTGGTGGTGGGCGACGTGATTGCGGAGTCGAAGGGCCGGCTGCCGTCGACGCTGACGGCGGCGAACGTGACGGTGAAGGCGGGCTCGCCGGTGACGCTGGCCGTGGGGGGCACGCTGAAGATGACGGTCTCCGGCCGCCTGACGGTGGAGTCGGGCGCGGTGCTGGACGTCACCGGCCTGGGCTACCTGGGCGGCCAGTCGGCGGGAGCGGCGGGCAGCGCGCCGGCCGGGGTGACCGCCTCGGCGTCGGACGCGGGCGGCAGCCACGGCGGCGTGGGCGCGGTCTGGGGCAACCCGGGTCCTGCCGGCGAGGTCTTCGGCAGCGTCTATCAGCCGCTTTTCCCGGGCGGCGGCGGCGCGGACAAGTACTCGGGCTCGCCGGGCGGCAACGGGGGCGGCGTGGTGAACCTCAACGTCGGCGAGCTGGTGGTCGACGGCCAGATCCGGGCCCTGGGCGAGCGCAAGCAGACGACCGGCCACGGAGAGTCCGGCGGCGCCGGCGGCACCGTGCTGATCACCGCGCACACGGTGAGCGGCGCCGGGTTGATCGATGCCTCGGGCGGCGACTATCAGGCGGTCTCCTACTACGGCGGCAGCGGCGGCGGCGGCCGCGTGGCCCTGTACGTGGACACCTTCACGGGCTTCGATCCGGCCACGCAGGCGAGGGCGCGCGGCGGCGCGACGCTGGGCGGCGCGTCCGCCGGGCTCTACGCCAGCCCCGGCACCGTCTACGTCAAGCAGCCGCAGATGACCTACGGCAAGCTCTACGTCGATCAGGGCGGCATCCTCGCGGGCAAGTCGATCCCCAATTCGCCGCTGCCGGCCATCGGCATCGGCACCGTCGGCACCGCTACGGCTGACACGGTGAGCACGTCGGCGCTGTGGATTGAGCCGGCGAGCCCCACGGCCAAGTTCGCCCTCGGCGTCGTCGGCATGTGGGTGCGGCTCAACACCACCGACTACCGGGTCATCGACCAGAGCGCGGACCGCCGCAAGTTGCTGCTCGACGGCGCCGCCGGAGCCGTGCAGGTGGGCGACGGCTATCGCGGCGTCTACAAGTTCGATGAAGTCATCGTCCGCGGCGGCTCGAAGCTCGAGTTTCGCGATACCAACGCCGTCGGCACGTTCACCGTCGACGCCACCTCCTCCGTGATCCAGAACGTGCCCTGAGAGCTGCCATGAACAAACGCCGATTCCCGTCGTTGCCATCGTTGCCGCTGTCCGCCGTCCTCGCCCTGCTCACCATTCCGGCGGGCTGGGCGCTGTGGGCGCAGGCCCCCCCGGATACGGATCCGCCCCAGATCCACGTCCTGGAAGCGGGTGCCGACCTCGCGGACGGCCGGCTGTTCAACCGGGCGGCCTCGCCGGTCCTCCAGGTCACGGACGCCTCGGCCTTCACCGTCGACGCCGTCCTCGACGGCGCGGCCTTCACCTCCGGCACCCCCGTCTCGGGAGAGGGGACCCACCTGCTGTCGGTGACGGCCACGGACGCCGCCGGCAACGCGGCCACCCTGGCCGTGGGCTTCGAGATCGACACCACGCCGCCGGCCTTCCTCTCGCTGCAGCCGGCCGCCGACGCCATCCTCTCCGCCGCTCAGCTCACCCTCACGGGTCAGGTGGCCGGCGCGAGCTCGGTCAAGGTCGATGGCCAGCCCGCGGCCCTGGTGGGGCAGGACTTCACGGCCGGCCCCTACACCCTGGCTGAAGGTGTGCGCACTTGGACGATCGTCGCCGCGGACGCGGCCGGCAACACGGCGCAGCGGACGCTGCGCATCACCCGCGACTCTCAAGCCCCCACGGTCTCCATCTCCCAGCCGCCGGTGGGCGCCATCCTCAAGGACGCCTCGGTGGACGTCGTGGGCTCGGCCCAGGACCCTCAGCTCGCCGGCGTCACGGTCAACGGCATCGCGGCCACCGTCACCGGCGCCACCTGGCTCGCCCGGCAGGTGCCCCTGGCCGAGGGGAGCAACACCCTCACGGCACGGGCGGAGGACCGGGCGGGCAATGCCGCCCAGGCGACGCGCGCCCTGGAGCGCGACTCCACGCCGCCCGTCCTCGTCATCACCGACCCCGCGCCCGGAACCGTCGTGCCCGGGGCCAGCCTCACCCTGCGTGGGACGGCCGGCGACCCCCACCTCGACCGCGTCGAGGTCAACGGCGTCCGCGCCTCCCTGACGGGCAGCGCGTGGTCGCTCGCCATGGCGCTGCACGACGGCGTCAACGACTTCACGGTGCGGGCCTTCGACAAGGTGAGCAACACCGCCGAGGCGACGATCTCGGTCACCCGCGACAGCCAGGCCCCGGGCGTCCAGATCACCCAGCCGGCGGATGGCGCGCACCTCAACGCCCAGGCCGTCACGGTGAGCGGCACCGTGGACCAGGAGGCCGGGCTGACCCTGACCGTCAACGGCGTGGCGGCGACGATCACGGGCGGCACCTTCAGCGCCGCCGCCGTCCCCTTGGTGGAAGGGAACAACACGCTCATCGCCCGGGTGAAGGACGCCGTCGGCAACCAGGGCACCCACACCCGGGTCGTCGTCCGCGACACCGTGGCGCCGAAGCTGGACGCCGCGGACCCGGCCTCGGGGGCCCTGGCCCTGCCGGTGGACGCGATCTTCCGGCTCACTTTCTCGGAGGACATGGCCGAGCCGGCGGCCGGGAGCTGGCGCCTGGAGACGGGCGCCGGCCAGGCGATCCCCGCGACCGCCAACCGGGCCGGCAGCGTGCTGACGGTGCGCCCCTCGGTGCCGCTCCCCTCCTCGGCCCAGGTGCGGCTGGTGCTCACGGCGGCCCTCACCGATCTCGCGGGCAACGCCCTGGCTCAAGCCCCCACCCTGAGCTTCCTGACGGTGGATACCACGGCGCCGCCGGCCCCGGTTTTCGACCCCGTCCCGCCGCCGGCCGTCTGCGCGGCCTCCCTCACCCTGACCGGCACGGCCGAGGCGGGAGCCGTGGTGCGCGTCGAGGGTGCCGCGGCGGCGGCCGAGGCGCGGGCGGACGAGACCGGCCACTTCTCCCTCTCCATTCAGCTCTCGCCCGGCGGCCTCAACCGTCTGCAGGTGACGGCCACGGACGCCGGCGGCAACGTCTCGGCCCCGGCCCTTGCCGCGGTCGTCCACGACTGTCAGGCGCCGCGAGTCGTCTCCGCCGACCGCCAGGGCAACGTTTTCCACGTCGTCTTCAGCGAGCCGGTGACGCCCGCCAGCCTGGCCGGCGCCGTGCAGCTCTCGGCCGCCTCGGGTCCGCTCGCAGGGACGGTGGCTCTCGCCGCCAACGGCCTCACGGCCACCCTCACCCCTGCCGGCTCCCTGCCCGCGGGCGCCTTGCGCCTGGAGGTCACCACCGCGGTGCGGGACCTGGCGGGCAACGCCATGGCCTACCCCTGGTCCCAGGTCTTCGGCGCGCAGGGCGGCGACGGCTTCCTCCTCGGCACGGTGATCGACAATTCAACCGGCCGGCCCCTGGCCGGCGCCCGCGTCCTGGTCACCGCCAGCAACGGCACGGCCTTGCCTGAGCCCCTGCCCGAGCAGGTGACGGGGGAGGACGGCCGTTTCCGTCTGCCGGTGCCGGCGGGCACCCACGACCTGACCATCGTGCGGCCGGGCTATGCGCCGGCCTTCCGGCTGGTCGCCAGCGGCGCCGGCCAGGGCACGGAGATCTTCGATCCCCGCCTGACTCCGGCCGCCAAGCCGCTGACCCTCGGCTCCAGCGGCGGCACCTGGGGGAGCGGCACGGACGCCATCCTCACCCTGCCGGCCGGCGCCCTGGCCGGCTCCGTGGCCGTGGCGGCGACCCGCCTCGACGAGCAGGGCCTGCCCATGCTCCTGCCCTATGGCTGGTCGCCACGGGGCGCGGCCTGGCTCGACCTGGGCGGCGCCGCACTGCTGGCGGAGTCGACCCTCGGGCTGCCGGTGGAGTCGGCCAACGGCATCACCCTCGTCCTGGTGCACCTCGACCTCGCCTCGCTGCAATGGCGGGTCGCGGGCACCGCGCAGGTCGCCGGCGGCCGGGTGACCTTCACCCTGCCGGCGGCCGCGGCGGGGTTGACCGACGGCGGCTGGGCCGCGGTGGAGGCGGACAGCGGTCCCCTCGCGCCGCCCGCTCCAGTGACGGGCGCGGTGCTCGGCGCCTCGGCCCGTCCGGCGGGCAACGAGGCCACGGCCGCCGCCCTCACCTTCAACCCCGAGGTCGTCCTGCCTTCCCAGAGCAGCCAGGCGACCGCCGTCTACACCTTGTCTCAAGGGGTGGCGAGCGGCCTGCCGGTGACCCTGCTCATCCAGGAGCAGCTCACCCTGCTCGACAACTCGGTCCGCCGCCAGGCGCCCTACCAGGCGGACCTGGTCCTCTACCACACCTCCGACGGCACGCCGCGCTCGCGCTTCCAGCTCCGCCCGTCGCAGGCGGCCCAGGCCCTGCCGCTGCGGCTGGGAGCCGAGGACGTGACGCTGCGCACCTACGGCGGCGACGTGGTCGCGGGCAACGTGGTGGGCCCCGAGGGAGGCACCGTCACCGGCGACCAAGGGGACCGCATCGACCTGCCGCCGGGCGCGGTGACGGAGCCCATGGCCATCGTCGTCACCCGCAGGGCGGCAGCGGATCTGGGCCTCGCGGCGCCCGCCGGCACCGAGCTCGCGGGCGTGCTGGACCTCGACCTGGGCGGCAAGAGCCTGCTGGTGCCCGCCGCCCTCTCGCTGGCCCTCTCCCCGGCGCCGGCGGCGGGCGACAAGGGCCTGCTGCTGCAGGTGATCGACCTGGAGTCCGGCAAGGCCTTCCGCGCCGTGGCCGCCCTCCAGGCCACGGCCTCGGGCTGGACCACGGCCGCCATCGATCCCACGGACCTGGCCTGGCCCGGCGTCCGCGACGAGGGGCTCTTCGCCTTCGTACGCCTCACCGCCCCGGCCGGCTATCTCCGCGGCACCATCTTCGACGTCGGCGGCGCGGCCCTCGCCGGCGCCGTGGTAAAAGGATCCGGCCTCGGCTGGTTGCAGATCTCCAATGGCAACGGCACTTACGTCCTGCCGGCGCCGGTGGCGGCGCTGACCGCCACCGCCGAAAACCGGGTGACGGGCAACCTCGGCACGGCCGCGGTCACGGTACCGGCCGCCAACGCCCGGGTGGACCTGGACATCACCCTGCTGCCGGTCGGTCCTCACGTCGTCGCCATCACCCCGGCCGACGGCGCGGTGGACGTGTCCCAGGGCATCCAGCCCACCGTCCGCTTCAGCGAGGCCGTGGATCCGGCCTCCGTGTCCGGCGCCATCCAGCTCCTGAGCGAGGGGCAGCCGGTGGCGGTCGACCTCGAGGTCCAGGGGGTGCTGGTCCGCGTCAAGCCCCGCGCCACGCTGCTGCCTGCCACCGCCTATGAGCTGCGGGTCACCTCGGGCGTCCGCGACCTCCAGGGCAACCCACTGGAGAGCCCGGTCGCTGCGACCTTCACCACCCTGAGGCTGCTCTTCTCCAGGGACGTGGACCTGACGCGGATCTTCCTCGTGGCGCCGGACGCCACGGGACAGGCCCGTGTCCTCGGCCATGCCGGCGCCGTGCCGGCCAATGCCCTGGTGTTCGTGGAGAACCGCAGCGCCCTGGTGACGACGCCCTCGGTGACCGCGGGCCAGAGCGGCAGCTTCGACGTCTCCATCCAGGCCGCGTTGACCCACACGCTGATCCTCCACGTGCTGATCCCGAACAGCAACGAGATCGTCGCCCGGCTCACCCCCTTCCGCACGCCCGACCTCAAGGGCGCCTACGTGGATGACAAGGCGGTGACCTTCACCACCGGCGACGGCCTGACCGTGGACGTTCCCGCGGCGGCCTTCGACGGCCCCGCCATCGTCAGCGCGGCCCCGCGGCCGGTGGCGCAGTCGCCCGTCCTGGCGCGGGACGCCTTCGCGGCCGTCGCCGCCTTCACGCTCGACTTCAACGGCGCCGAAGCGCACAAGGCGCTCCAGATCAGCGTCCCCCTGCCGGCTGGAGCCCCCACGCCGGTGGGCGGCTTCTACCTCCTCGACCGCGTCGTCGAGGCCCTGGGGGATCACTTCTGGATGATGCACGACCTGATGCGGCTCGACGCCGCCTCGGGCCGGCTCACCACCGCGGAAGCGCCCGCGAGCGCGGCGGCGGCTCCCCTCGGCGCCGGTGTTGCCGCCGTGGTGGCGTCGCTGGACGCGCCCTTCGCCCTGGCAGCCGCGACCCAGCCCCGGCCGGTCACCGCGGCCGCCATCGTGCCGCACCACAAGCAGTACGTACCGGGGGCGTCCTTCCCCGGCCAGTATCAGATCGAGGCGCCGCTGATCCCCCTCGGCTTCACCATCTTCCCTTCCTTCGACATGAACAGTCAGGTGGGAATCTGGAACCTCGGGCTCGAGGGGATCTTCAGCTCCATGAACGGCGCCATCGCCCGGCTGCTGGAATTCGACGGGATACTGATCCCGACCCGGCTCAACCGGCCGTCCCGGTTCGTGGTGCGCGACCTCGGAACGGGCTTCCGGCTGTTCGACCGGACCCTTCCCGCGCCCACGCCGGAAACGCCGGCCGTGCTGCCGCCCGACGTCTACGGCGACAAGACGCCGCCGTTCCCGGTGGGTGGCACGCCGGTGCGCTTCTTCCCGATCGCAATTGCCGGCGACGGGCGGCAGGACCTCGACCGCGGCATCCATGCCGACATGGCCGGGACGAATCTCACGATCATCGGCGAAGCCGGCGCCGCGGGAGACGAAGTCGAGATCCGGCTGGTGGGCCTCGACGACGACGACGTCAAGACGGCCGTCACCTCCGCGGACGGCTCGTTCACGCTGTCGCACTCGCCCCGCCGCGCCTCCAAACGCTTCGTTCTCGCGATCGGGGCGAAGGTCCCGGCGAACCAGGCCTTCGAGGTCTCCTTCAGCGAGGCCCTGGATCCGGCCTTCACCGGCATCGAGGTGCTGGATTCCCAGGGCCGGAGCCTCGACCCGGCGAAGCTGCCCGCCGGCAGCCAGGCGGTGGTCCGCATCGAGCCCAAGGCGGGATGGAAGGCGAAAGAGCGCTACACCCTGCGCCTGACGCCGGAGCTCCGGGACGCGATCGGCAATGCCTGGGGCAAGACCCTGGAGATCGAGTTCGAGGTCATGGCGAGCGCTCCCCTCAATACCTACCAGCTCGCGGCGGCCCGCGACGTCGCCCGCCTGGGCAGCCTTCTCTTCGTGGCCGCCGACACCACCGGCCTGGTGGTGCTCGACGCCAGCGATCCCAGCAACCTGCGCCTGAACGGCACCTTCCCGTTTCCCCTGGGCGATGCCGTCAACGCCGTGGCGATCGATCCTCACGGCCGGGTGCTGGTGGCGGGCGGCGGCGTCAGGAGCCCGGGCCAGCTCAAGATCTTCGATCCCCTGACCCTGTCCTACAAGGGGAGCACCATCCTCTCGGATGCCCTGGGCGCGCCCGGCACCCAGCTTCCGGCGGGCACGCCCCAGCGCGTCGCCGTCCTCTCCCAGGACACGGCCACGGATTGGAAGGTCGGGGACCCGGCGCCGGCGGGCCTCACCCTGGAGCCGCCCGCCGTCCCGACCAACGAGGCCGGCGAGCCGGAGAAGGAGTACACGCTCGTGGTCCGTGGCACCGGCACGGCCAGGCTGCCGGTGACGCTCCAGGATCTGACCGCGGGCCGCTGGGCCCGGGTGGACGCCGCCGCCAGCGGCGGCTCGTTCCAGGTCTCGCTGAGCGTCCGGCCGGGAGATCAGCTCCATCTCCTGCGCAACGTCAAGACCATCGCCTACGTCGTGACCCGCGGCGTCGGTATCGAGGTCGTGGACGTGAACGCGTTCTACAACGCGCCGGACAGCCGCGTGGTCAGCGACGTGCTGGGGATCTACAGCGGCTTCCAGGACCCCGCGCTCCGGCTCTGCGGGGAGGCCGTCGCCGACCTGAGCACGGCCGTGAGCGACCTCGGCACCCTCTTCGATCCGGCGAACCTGAACCCGCTGACCCTGGTGGGGCTGGTCGGCTTCCGCGGCCTGGTCCTCCTGCGCAGCGAGTCGACCTCGGTCGGCACCGTCTCGTTCCTGAACGAAGCCTGCGCGGATGTCGACGGCAGCCGCTCCGTCTCCGGCCTCGTGGTGCTTCAGGGGTACGCCTTCGACCTCAACGGCAACGGCCGCCTGGAGCCCGGGGAGCGCCGCGACTACATCGTGGTCGCCCACCAGAAGGCCGGGATCCTGATCTACGACGCGACGGACCGGGCGAACCTGGTGCTCGTCGGCCGGATCAACCTGCCGGGCACGCCTTCCCGGCTGGGCGTCGATCGCGAGGGCCAGCGCCTGTTCGTCTCGGCTCTCGGCAACGGCTTCTACGTCGTGGACCTCAAGCGGAAGCCCTCGCTGCTGCCGATCGACGCCAATAAGGACGGCATCGACGACCGCGTCCTCGAGACCGTGTCTCTCCCCGGCAACACCAACGCCGCGGTGAGCATGGTCCCCGAGCTCGGCCTGGCCTACGTCGGCGGTCTCAATCGCGGCCTGACGAGCGTCGCCGTGGGACATCCCGAGGTCCAGGTCCTGGCCCGTGACGCCGACGGGCACGAGCGCCAGGTCGAGCGCCTGGCACCCTTCGGAGTCCCCACCGCGCCCGAGAGCAGCGACCCGCAGGCGAAGAACCTGCCGGGCTCGGTGCGCATCCTCGCCTCGCTCCCGGGCTTCACCGGCGACGAGGCTCACCTGGACGTCATCGCCGAGGACATGGGCGGCTTCCCCATCCCCGAGGCGGGCGACCCGGACGCGACCCAGGGCCTGCCGCGGGCGAGTTGGACGGGCGAGCACAGCATGGTCCTGCACCGTCTCGCCGCGCACCCCTGGGAGCCCGGTTACGAGCGCTACGCCTCGGACGAGATCGCCGTGGTCACCGACCTGCGGGCCGCCGGCGCCTACGAGCGCACCGCCGAGGAGAACGACGCCTGTGAGCGCTGCGATCAGAAACAGGAGAAGGTGGCGAAGGACGCCCAGCAGCTCCTGTCGGGAGACTTCATCCGCATCGCGTTTCCCAAAGCGCTCAGGGACCAGCTCGCTTCGATCTACGATCAGGACCGGCTGGACGCCGCGGAGAAGCGGCTCGCCAGCGTCCGCTGGGACCTCTCGCCGGCCCCGAAGCAGGAGCCGGAGCAGAATCCGGCCCTCACCCAGGCTCCGGGCGTGCTCGCACACAGCGGCGAGATCACCCTTTCCGCGGTCGACCTGGCCATCCCGGGGCGAGGCCTGGATTTTGTCTTCCAGCGCACCTACCGCAGCCAGACCGTCGGCTCCGGAACCCTGGGACCGGGCTGGGACAGCAACGTCTACGAGCGTCTGATCGAGCTGCCGACGGGCGACGTCGCGCACTTCGACGGCCGGGGCCGGCGAGACGTCTTCAAGAAGCAGAGCAACGGCGACCTCCAATCGCCCGCGGGCGTGTTCGCCACCCTGGAAAAGGTTGCCACCGGCTGGGTGATGATCGACGCCCGCCACGTCACGACGCGGTTCGACCGCTTCGGCCGTCTGATCTCCATCGCCGACGCCGTCAAGGACTCGGAGGACACCGGCAACGAGATGACCTTCCACTACGGCTCGGGACGGCAGCTCCTCCGGGTCCGCGACGCCCTCGGCCGGGACGTCCGCTTCGAGTACGACGACAAGCAGCGGCTCAAGAAGATCGTCGACTTCACCGACCGTGAGTTTACTTATGAGTACGACCCGCCGGGCCGTCTCGTCAAGGCCCTCACGCCGCCCGTGGTGAGCGTGCTGGCTCCGGACGAGGTGCTGGTGACCCAGAACGGTCCTCTGACCACGGAGTACGTCTACGACCAGGCCACCGGCAACCTCACCAAGACCCTGGGTGCCCGCGACAATCTCAAATCAGTCAAGGACCCCAAGAACCAGGCCTGGCTCGAGGTCAACTATGCCAATCCCGGCTCCGACAAAGCGGCGCAGAAGGTGGAGTCTGAGGTCTGGGGCGGCGGCACCGTGGGTCTCCAGTACGGCGATGCCACGGCCACGGTCACCGATCCCCTGGGCCACGACTTCGTTTACAGCTTCAGCCCCAAGGGACAGATCACGGGAATCAAAGATCCGGCGAACGCCGAGGTGCATTACACCTACGACGAGGAGGGGCTGGTCGCCACGCGCACCGATCCTCTCGGCCGGGTGACCGAATACTCCTATGACGCGCCCTGCAATGGCGATCCGATCGCCAAACGCCGCAGCCGGGGGAATCTCACCCGGGTGGCGGTGGCGGCCGGTGCCAACGGCGCCAATGGCCCGTCCAGCACACTGGTCACCTGCACCGACTACGAGCCCTACTCCAACCAGCCGGTCAAGGTGGTGGACCCGCGGGGCTCGGTGACCCTGATCTCCCGGAGCGAGGTGGGACTGCCCGAGCGGATCGAGCTGGGCTCGGGGACGCCTGACACGTCGGTCACGGAAACCCACTACAACGAATTCGGCCAGCCGATCCAGGTGATCAATCCGAATCAGCACTTCACGGAGTATCAGTACTCCGCCTCCGATCCGAGCCAGGGTTATCTCGAACGGATCACGGTCGACCCGCGCGGCCTGAACCTCGTCACCCGCTTCGAGACGGACGCGCGGGGCAACGTCACTCGCATGATCGATCCGCGGGGCGTCAGCTTCACCCGCTCCTACAATGAGCTCAACTGGATCGTCGAATCGCGTCGCGCCAACACCTCGGCGGTGCAGGACGCTCCCGCCCTCAACTACGTTACGACCTATTTCTACGATCCCAACGGCAACCTCTCCGAGGTGCGCCTGCCCTATGGCGACGACGGCTCGGCCTTCACCCGGATGCAATACGTCTACGGGACACGGGACGAGCTCCTGGCCACGGCGCGGCAGGTGAAGCCGGGCGATCACGGCGCCGACTGGGTGAAAGAGTATTTCTTCTACGACGACGCGCTGAACCTCATCAAGAAGATCGAGCCCGAGGGCCAGACCACCCGCTACGTCTACGATCAGCGCAACCTGCTGTCCGCCATGGTGCAGGGGTACAACACTCCCGACGCCATCACCCTCGGCTTCGGCTACGACGCGGAGGGCCGGCAGATCGCTTTCAGTGACGGCCGGCAATCGGTCTGGATCACCGCCCACGACGGCTTCGGCCGGGTGCGGGAGACCCTCGACCCGCTCGGCAATCGCGCCGCTGTGTCCTATGACAACGGCGGCAACCCGGTCGAGACCAGCATCTACCAGCCTCCCGGAGTGGCCACGGATCCGCCCACTCTGCTGGCCCGCCGCTCGGCTCAATACGACGCGCTGAACCGGCTACGGTCGATCACGGCGAAGCTCTGGACCTACGATCCCTTGCATCCCGGTCTGCCGGACGGAGCCACGGACCTGGTGACCCAAAAGCAGTACGACGCTGACTCGAACCTCCTCAGCGTCACCGATCCACTGGGCCGGGTGAGCCGCATGGAGTACGACCGCGCCGAGCGCGAGGTGGCCAGCATCGACGCCGCGGGCAATCGCATGGAGCACGATCTCGACCCGACCGGTCATCCGCTGGTCACGCGATCGATCGAGCAGCGCCCCGCGGGAGGAGCGGTAACGGTCACCGTCCAGTCTTCCTACGACGCCTTGGGCCGCCTCTCTTCGACCACCGATGGAATGGGCAACACACAGCGCTTCGTCTATGACGCGCGCAACAACCTCCGGCTCTCGATCGATGCCGAGGGGAACGTCACCGAGCGGAGCTATGACGGCCTCGACCGTATGACCCGGCACGTGCAACCCGAGGGAATCTCCGTCGATTATGGCTACGACCGCAGCTCGCGGCTCGTCTCCTACAAAGACGCCTTGAATCAGGAAACCAACTACACCTACGACGTTCTGAACCGGCGTACATCCGTGCTCTACCCTTCGGCGAGCGTGAATCGGCCCCGTGAGCTCTACGCCTACGACGCCAACGGCAACCCGCAGCAGGTCACGGACCCCAACGGCACCGTGGTCACTCAGGCCTTTGACACGGCGAACCGCCTCACCGGCCGCACGGTGGCGCCCGCTCCCGGGATCCTCGGGCCCACGGCCGAGAGCTTTACCCACGACGGTATGGGCCGCATGACCCATGTGCAATCCGGAAGCATCGCCACGGATCTGACTTTCGATTCGTTGTCGCGCCCCATTCACGAGCGCAACGCCGGCCGCGACCTGAGCTTCGATTACGACGGCGTGGGCAATGCGCTCCGTGTCCAGTATCCCTCGGGCTTCGCTCTGGGCCAGTCCTTCGATGAGCTCAATCGGCCGACCTCCATTGGCAGAGCCAACGGCCCCCTCGAAGAAACCGTGCGCTACGGCTACCGCGGCCCCGGCCTCGTGGCCTCGAAGTCCCTCTTCAACGGCCTGACTGGAAGCCGCGAGTACGACGCCGCCCGCCGGCTGCTCGACGAGACCTTCCGCATGGCCTCCGGCCAGACCGTCTTCCGCGAGAGCCTGGCCTGGACTCCGCGGAGCCTCAAGGCGGCCCAGTCCCGTGGCGACCTTGAGAAACAGGGCCTGCTCCTGGCCTACGACGGCGCCGAACGGCTCACGCAGGCAGGCAAGTCGCCCGACCCGCTCGCTCTGGTCACCAACAACCATAAGGTCGATCCTGCGGCCTTCGCCAACCTGCCCGACGCCTTCTCGTACACCTACGACAAGGCGCAGAACCTCCTGGCCCGCACGGAGACAAAGAACGGCGTCGCGACGCCCGTTGCTCTCCCGCTCGATGACTCCAAGCGCAACCGGCCGGCCTCCGTGGGCGGCGTGGCCCTCGAGTGGGATCCGAACGGTAACCTGACCCGTAAGGGCGACCTCCACTTCCAGTACGACTACCGCAACCGTCTCACGCGGGTGACCCGCGGTACGAACGAGGAAGTGGCCAACTATCGGTACGATGCCTTCAATCGCCGCGTCGGAAAAACGGCCGGCAGCGAGACGCGAGAAACCGTCTGGCACGGCTGGCAGCCGGCCGAGGAATACAAGAACGGTGGCCTCGACCAGCGCCGCATCTACGGCCTCGGCCTGGACGAGCTCGTCCAACTTCAGGTGGACCTCGACGGCAACGGGGATCCAGAACAGAAGTACGCCCCGCTCTACGACTCGACGGGCAACCTCGTCGAGATGACCGGCAACAGCGGCAAACCGATCGAACGCTACGAGTACACGCCCTACGGGCAGAGAAAGATCTTCGTCGACAACACTCCGCCCGCCGTCGAGCAGGTGCGGGTGAAGGGCAACACCCTGGTGGTGGAGCTCTCCGAAGGGATCTCCTCGGAGGCGCTCGCCAAGGTCCTGGTCGGCAATACCTTGACATTGACCAACCTTGCGGCCCAGCAAGCGATCGGGATTACGGTGACGCAGCCGGTCCTGACAGGCCGCCAGGCCCGCCGCCGGCTGCTGATCACCACCACCGGACCGCCCGCCGCGAATACCCAGGTCCGCCTCGCCATTCCGGCCGCGGCGCTTCAGGACTCGTTCCTGAACCAGCCCGCGCAGGACTTCCAGCTCACCTTTGCCTGGCCGGCAGCCGATGCCGTCGTCCAGGACGACAAGCCCATCCAGCTTCAGCGGGTCACCGTGCGCGACGGATCGCTTGAGATCGAGCTGTCCGAAGAGCCCAACCTCGCGACCACGAGCGCCATCCAGATCGACGGCGCCACGACCACCTGGACGCTGGGCGACGACCGCTACACCCTGAAGAGCACGAATCCCTTGGCGGCCGGATCCCATGCTCTCGCGGTCGATACGACCCTGGCTGGCCTGAACGGCGGCACGCTAACCGAGGCCTTCAACAAGACCTTCACGGTCGCCGCTCACGACGCGCAGACCCTTTTTGAAGCGCCCGATCCGCGGGAGGCTGCGGTCTCGACAATCGGCAACCTCTTCGGATTCCAAGGCCGCCAGATCGACCCGGAAACAGGGCTGATCTATTTTCGTAATCGGTACTACGACCCGGAGATGGGCCGTTTCATAACTACGGACCCGCTAGGGTTCGTCGATGGGCCGAGTCTTTATATATTCGAGCTTAACAGCCCGGAAAATTTCTTGGACCCGCTTGGTTTAACGGGGGATCAGGATATCAAGATTGAGTGGCAAGCCAAGAAGCAGGAAGCGGACAGAAAGAGGCAGGAGGCCTGGTGCAAGGCTCATCCTGCTGAGTGCAAGAAGGCAGAAATTCAACAGGAAGGTGCGATCCAAGCTGTCTGTGGCGTGCTTCAGATCGGCGGCGGCGCAGCCGCAGTATCCACGCCCACAGGAGTAGGACAAGCAGTTGGTGGGGTCTGCATCGCTCGGGGAATCGACAACCTTGCCACCGGAGTCAAGCAGGCTGTGACGGGTGAGCGGCAGGAAACGGGCCTTCATCACGTAGTCAAGAAAGTCGCGAAAAAACTGGGAGCCAACCGGCAGGAGGCTGAGGGCTATGCGACGCTCACGGAGATTGGAACTGATGTTGTAAGCACTGCCGGTGCGGGCTATGCGGTGGAGGCCGCCGAGGGTTCAACGGCCGTTCGTGTGAGTCAAGGGCCGCTCAAGAGCGATGTCGCGCTTGAACCCTATTCCGAGGGTGGCGGTCATCACATTCCGGCGAAGAGCGCGTTCCGGGGAGCGCCGAACTACGATCCTGCCAAAGCGTTGGCCATCCCGAATGCAGAGCTCGAGCGGCTGGGCATCAGTCACGCCCGGATCACGGGTGCTCAGCAGACACTCTATCGACAGTTCGCCGCTTCGGGTAAACTTCTTACCTGGACTGATGTGGCGGCTGTGGAGCGTCAGGCCCTGGTAGTCGGAGGAATGGAGGCTCGCGAAGCGGCAGCGACTGTTGACAAGGCGATCGGCGCCCTGCAAACGGCGGGAGTCAAAGGACCCACGCGAATTCCATGGGGTGGAAAATAATGGCAGAAAAACATGGAGAAGAACTTCAGCGTTTTGCGGAGGGACTGATACGTTTGGTCCGGGACCGGGCCGTCAGGGCAAGCGATCGGCTTGCTTCGGGTGCGATGGTTGGTCCCGATGGAGAGCGGTGGCGTTCGCTGGTGGCAAGCAAGGAAACTTCTCAGGCAATTCGGGAGTTGATCCCGGATATTGTCGACCAGACTCTGTTCGAGCTCTTGAACGCCACGGACAACGGTGAGCTTCCCCTCGGATGGCGAGTTTCCGAGGGTTCATTCGTAGGCCTCGAGGACCTCGGTTTGGGCGAGATGGCAGGCTCGCTGATGGGATCGCCGGGCTGGCGGCATGATTATTCCGCGCAGCGCTTTTTTGACCCGCTGTCAGATCTCAGATTGGGCTTAGATCCCGAGCCGTCCGACGAGAAGTGAACGAGCTCACTGCTCAGGTACCCCGCCTGTAAACCGCCTCATGGAAAGCCCGGCCCTCCTTGACGAGTTGGACGCTGCCTTCGGCGAGGAGGCGGCGGAGGGCCATGGAGACGCTGCGGGCGCGGGCCGGGTTCCGTAGCCGCCTGGCGTACCGGTCGTTGATCTCCTGGGCCAGGGCGGTGGGGCCGAACGGCTCGTCCTCGCCCTTCTGCTCGATGAGGCGCGCGACCAGCTTGCTCAGGGTCGACCGCCGGTTCGCGTCCACGTCGTCCTGTGCCGGACGGAGGGCCGCTCCGCGGCGGACCTCCGCTCCGGCAGCTTGCGCCGCGGCCTTGAAGCTCTCGTAGCGCTCCCGCAGCCGCGCCAACTCACCCGCGTGCACCTCGCGCTGGCTCCGGTGGAGTCCCTCCTGCCCGGCATGGAAGGTCTCCCGTTCCTCGTGATGGGCGATCTGCGACTCGAGATCGGACAGCACCTGGGCGATGGAGAGATCGGGGTTCATGGAGATCCTGGGGTTCAATGTTGCCACATATCCGGAGAGGACGCAACAGATCGCCGGATTTAGCCTCAAATGCGCCGGAGATGCCACGTATGAGGAACTGTTGCCTCATATCTCTGAAGGACGCCTCAAATGCCTGGATATGATGCAGCTTCCTCGGGAATGGCGCAACGTGGGGAAGGGCGCCACATATTGCTGGATGTTGCCACATATCCCGAGAGGTTGCGTCATATCGCTGGATGCTGCCTCATATCCAGGGACGTTGCGACGTATGGGCGGACGCTGCGGCGTATGGCCGGGATCACCGCTCGTGGCGCTCAGCCTCGCGCTCTCACCTGCACCACGAACACTCCGCCCCCCAGGTACTCCACCTCCGGATATTTCTCCAGCCACTGAAACGCCTCCGGCCGCACCGGCACCATCCGGCCGCCGGCGTAGGTCACGTAGGGATAGCCATGCAGGAAGTTCGCGCTCACGGCGATGAGGCCTGGGCGGTCGGGGCGGGGGAAGTCCCATTGAATGCCGTAGATCGCGGGATCGACGTGGCCGAAGTAGGCGAGGCCCATGTGGTCCAGCTTCTCGCGGTCCATGTAGGCCTTCACTCGCTTCAGACCCTGGCCCCAGTCGAAGTTGGAGTCGATGAGGAGGCGGTCGCCGCGGCCGCGGGCCAGGAGGTTGAAGTAGTCGAGGGTGTTCGGGGTGGCGAGGAGCGCGGAGAGGGGGTAGAGCGCCAGGGCGGCCAGAGCGGCGATGCGCAGGGTGCGGGTACGAGTTTCAAGGTAGGGGACCAGTCTCCCCAGGTAGATCAGGGCCAGGGGGAGCACGGGGAGGATGTAGCGGATACCGTAGGCGATCCGGTGGAAGAGGAGGGACGAGGCCGCGAGGAGCAGGATCAGTGGCAGGGCCACGAAGAGCTCTCCCCTGGGCCGTCGCAGCCGGGCGAAGGGCGCCGCCAGCCAGGCGGCCAGGAGCAGCAGGGGCGTCTTGAACAGCAGCGTCGCCGGGTAGTAGAGGACCGAGCCCTCGCGCGACCAGTGGCCCAGGAAGTAGCTCGGGAACTCCCCGAGCTCGCTGTCGAGCTGCACCATGTCGAAGCCCTCCAGGAAGGGCCCCGGCAAGGGGATAGGGAGCGATCCCGGAAGCACGCTCGCGAGCCGCGTCAGGAAGTGACTATGAAAGCTGTAGCTCGCCAGCGGCCGGCCCACTCCCTGAAAGAGATAACCCAGATCGAGCACGGCGACACTCAGGGCGAAGATCAGGACCAGCGCCGCGAGGCTCCCGAGGACGGGTCGCCGGCTCCCAGGGCGCAGAGGGAAGCGGTCCCCGCGCGCCAGGGCCACCAGGGCCAGCAGGCCGAAGATGGGGTAGAGGAGGAGGGAGGAGAGCTTCGCCAGCTCCGCGAGCCCCAGGGCCAGGCCGCAGAGGAGGAGCCGACGGGGCGTGGGATCTGCCACGTAGCGTTGGAACGCCCAGAGCCCCAGGAGCATGAAGGCGGCGGCCCCCGCGTCGATGGTGGCAAGGTGGGCGTGGGCGATCAGCGTCGGGCAGAAGGCGTAGCCGGCGAGCGAGATCAGGCCGGCCCGAGGGCCGTAGAGATCGCGCGACCAGCGCCAGACGATCCACCCCAGGAAGACGCCGAGGGCGAGGATGGGCAGTCGCCCGAGCAGGAAGATGCGGTCATAGATCGCCCGGTTCCGCTCCATGAAGTCGGTGCCGAAGATCCACGGCTGCCAGGCAGGGGAGCCGCGATGGGGAGGCGGCCCGACCTCCGGCTGCAGCGCCAGCAGGGGGAGGGCCGCCAGGACTTTGAGCAGCGGCGGGTTGTGCGGGTAGACCGAGAAGTCGGCGGTCTTCAGGTAGTAGTAGCCGGCCGGCAGGTGGGCGAATTCGTCGACGGTCGGGGTGTCCCACACCAGGCCGTGCGCACAGAGGACGGCGAAGACGCCGAGGAGCAGGAGGACGGCTCCCCTCTCCGTGAGCAGTTTAGGGTAGGGGCGGGTCTGGACGGATGGGAGGGGGCTCGACCCGCCCTGGGGTTCCGAGGTCTCGGTGAGCAGGGCGGGTCGAGCCCCCTCGCGCCGTCCAGACCCGCCCCTACTCGAATCCGGATCCATGGAGGTCCTGGGGAGGAAAGCCCCTACTCGAGCTCGAAGAGCGGGTTGCCGTTGTCGACGGCCTGTCCGGGCTGGACGTGGATCTTTGTCACCGTGCCGTCGTGCTCGGCGCGGATCTCGTTCTCCATCTTCATGGCTTCGAGGACGAGCACGCCCTGGCCGGCCGCGACCTCCTGGCCCTCCTCGACCAGCAGGGTGACCACCCGGCCCGGCATGTAGGCCTTGACGGTCTGGCGCCGCCGGCCGCCTTTGCCGCCGCGGGTCTGGGTGGCGAGCGCGGTGAGGGGATCGGAGACCTCGACAGGGCCGGAGCCCTGCGCGGTGCTCACCCAGTAGACCCCTTCGCCTTGGTGACGGACGGCCACCTCGTGCTGGGCGCCCTCGATCAGCAGACTTTGAAGGCCGGGCCGGGCTCGGGCCGCATCCACACGGTACGTGCGATCACCGATCGTGACCTCGTAGACGTCCCCGTCGCGGTCCTCGCGGCGGACCCTGACCTTCTCCTCCCGCGAGCCGGAGCGGACGATCAGGTCCATGAGGCGTTCCTCCGCGCCTCGTAGCGCGCGGTGCCGGCCCAGCGCGAGCGGCGGGCGGGAGTGCCGTCGGACGGCCCGGCGGCGGTCTGGTAGGCGCGCTCGTGGTGGGCGAGGGCGGCGGCGATCAGTGGCAGATCCTCCAGCGCATCGTCGATCGGGGCTTTCAGCTCGCCCGCCGCCAGCTTGCGGTCGAGCATGCCGATGTCGAGGTTGCCGGAGCGGAAGTCGGGGTCGGCGAGCAGGGCGCGGAAGAGGGGCGCCGTGGTGCGGATGCCCTCCACTCGCAGCTCGGCGAGGGCGCGTTCCAAGCGGTCGAGCGCCTTCTCCCGGTCGGCCGCCCAGACGATGAGCTTGGCCACCATCGGGTCGTAGTGGATGGAGATCTCGGAGCCTTCGTAGACGCCGCTGTCCACCCGCACGCCGGGGCCGTCGGGCCAGCGCAGGATCTCGATCCTCCCCGGCGACGGCGCGAAGTGCTGGAAGGGGTCTTCGGCGTAGAGGCGGACCTCGATCGCGTGCCCCCGGGGCTGAAGGTTCTGGACGTTGTCGAATTCCGCTCCCAGGGGCTCGCCCTCGGCCACCCGGATTTGAGTGTGCACGAGGTCGATGCCGGTCACCAGCTCGGTGACGGGGTGTTCCACTTGGAGGCGGGTGTTCATCTCCAGGAAGTAGAAGTTGCCGTCCCGGGCGAGGAGGAACTCACAGGTGCCGGCGTTGCTGTAGCCCACGGCGGCGGCGGCCTTGACAGCGGCCTCGCCCATGCGGCGGCGCAGCTCGGGGGTGACGACCGGCGACGGCGCCTCCTCCACCACCTTCTGATGCCGGCGCTGGAGGGAGCACTCGCGTTCGCCCAGCGAGACCACCCGGCCGTGGAGGTCGCCCATCACCTGGATCTCCACGTGCCGCGGCTCGACGACGTACTTCTCCAGGTAGACCGAGTCGTCGCCGAAGCTGGCAGCGGCCTCGGAGCGGGCGGCGCGGTAGGAGCCGGCCAGCTCGGCAACCGAGGGGATCATGCGCATCCCCTTGCCGCCGCCGCCGGCCGCGGCCTTGAGCATCACCGGGTAGCCGATGGCCTCGGCGGCGATGCGGGCCGCGTCGAGGTCGGGCAGCGGGTCCTGGCCGCCCGGCACCACAGGGACGCCCGCGGCGATCATCAGCCGCCGGCTCTCCACCTTGGAGCCCATGGCGTCGATGGCCTCGGGCGACGGGCCGATGAAGGTGACGCCGGCGTCGCGGCAGAGGCGGGCGAAGCCGGCCCGCTCGGAGAGAAAGCCGTAGCCCGGATGGATGGCATCGGCTCCGATCTCCGTCGCGAGCTGGACGATGGCCTTCCCCCGCAGGTAGCTCTCCCGCGACGGCGCCGGGCCGATGGGGTAGGCCTCGTCGGCCAGCAGCACGGGCAGCCCCAGGCGGTCGGGCTCGGAGTAGACGACCGCGGAGCGGATCCCCATCTCGCGCAGGCCGCGCAGGATCCGCACCGCGATCTCTCCACGGTTGGCGATCAGCACCTTGCGGATCCGCCGTCTCGGTACGATGTCGGTCATGGCAGGGCGGGTATCTTAGCAGGGTCCCTCTACCTCCTCGAAGGCGAAACAGGGACAGCAGGGACTTCAGGGACAACAGGGACAAGAAGAGATCAAGGAATCCCTGCTGTCCCTGAAGTCCCTGAAGTCCTTGCTGTCCTTGTCCCCCACCATCCCAGCCCCACCACCCCGATCAACCCCGCCGCCGCCCCCCAAAGAGCACGGTGGAGAGGCCGGCGGTCGATCCAGAAGCGGACGCGGTGGCGCCCGGCGGGGATGCGGACGCCGAGGTGGTGGGCGTTGGCGGTGCGGACCTGCACGGGCCGGCCGTCGAGGTCGGCCAGGAACAGGAGGTTCGCCCGCTGGAGGACCAGGAAGGCGCCGCCGGGTCCGGCTTCGGCCTCGACTTCGATCTCCTCCGGCGCGACGCGGAGGAAGCGCGCCGTGCCGCCCCCCGTCTCCTCCAGGGGCCCGGCCTTGCCCATGAGGACGGCGTCGCTGCGCGGATCGAGCTCCGGCGAGGCGAGCCGGCGAAAGGCGGTGGGGATGTCGCGCTCGTGGAAGACGCGGCGGGCGAGGAAGACTTCGGGCGCCCGGTCCAGGACCTCGTAGACGTAGAGCTCGCCGCCGAAGCTCGGCACGGTGGCCAGCAGTCTGCTCCGCGCCGAGGGCGGCGTCAGCGGGTGGTCGACGAGCACGCGGCCGACCCCCCAGGCCGCCAGCAGCCGGAAGCGCTCCTCGTTGGTCTTCGCGCCCTTGACCGCGCCCTGGGCGCGCCGGGAGAGGAAGGCGTCCAGCCCCTCGGGCGCGGTGTTGAGCTCATAGCGCAGGTTCCAGAGCGGGCCGGAGAACGGGAATAGCTCGTAGAAAGAGCGCCGCTCCACCCAGCGCAAAGTGGGCTCGGGGAACTTCCCCTGGCGAAGCTGGGAGGGGCCGAAGAGATAGTTGTAGTCCGGGTTCACCACCAGGACGCTCGCCGGCACCCAGCGCAGGGCCGGCGGCGGGTTCTGGTAGGGCACCACGGAGTCCATGGGATAGAGCGGCCGCAGCAGCCAGAGCTGGGAGCCGGCGTGCAGGAGGAGGAGGAGCGGGCCGCCGATCCGCCACCAGCGGCGGGAGATCCCCAGGGCGAGCCCCAAGGCCAGGAGGAGGAGGACGGTGAGGAACGTCAGGCCGGCCCAGCGCAGCCGCTCGTTGGCGATGAACTCCGCGGGCCGGGGGATGAACAGGCTCATCCACGCCTCGGCCGGCCGTGGCGCCGCGCTCAGGAAGAGCCAGAACGCGGCGAAGGCGAGGCCGAGCAGGAGCAGGGTCCAGCGCATCCGGCGGCGGGCCCCCTCCGCGGCCCCGGAGCCATCCCGCAGCCGGGCGAAGCCGATCCCGCAGAGGAGCGACGCCCCCACGGCCACGGGGAGCCAGAGCTTGATCGGGTAGCGCAGGCTCTTCTGCCAGGTCAGCAGCCACTGGGCCACGGGGTTGAACCGCCCGAGGGAGAAGAAGACCCCGAAAGCGATCCAGGCCCAGGCCCAGGCCGCCGCCCGCCCCCGGGGCCGGCCCGCGGCGGCGATCAGGGCGAAGGTCAGGAGCCCCGGATAGAGCGAGAAGTAGAAGGGCGGGAAGCCGGTATAGAACTGCAGCCCCCAGAAGGCGCCGCGGTCGATGACGTCCGGCCGGCCGAAGAGGAAGGGGAGGAGCCACTCCGCCGCCTGCCGCGGGTCCAGGCTGGAGATGGTGGCGACCTTCTCGTCATACCCCTGGTAGCCCCGGTAGGAGATGGGGAGGATGCGCAGGAGCTCCACGATCTGCGGCAGGGCGATGAGCGTGCCGGCGGCGAAGGCGGCGGCCAGGAGGGCGAGGGCCGTGCCGCCCGAGCTCGCCGGCCGTTGCCGCCAGGTCAGGGCCACCCCCGAGACGGCGAGCAGGAAGGCGAGGATGCCCATCAGGGGATCACCCCCCAGCACCAGCAGTGTCCAGAGGACGGCCACGACGGGCGCCAGCAGGCCGCGCCGCCGGGGGTGGCGCACCAGGTCCAGGCAGGCGGCCACCAGGGCCGGCGCCAGCGCCACCCCCGCCACCAGGTTGTAGAAGTTCAGGTGCGAGAGGAAGAAGCCCGAGACCGTGTAGCACGCCGCCGCCGCCCACGCCGGCTCGCGGTCCAGCCCCCAGCTCCGCGCCAGCCAGTGGAAGGCGAACGGCGCCAGCATCAGGTGGAGCCAGAAGTGGACGTTGAAGGCCCAGAACGTGGAGCCCAGGAGATAGAGGACGTTGTCTGGATAGAACGGCGCGGCGTTGAGGTTCCCCGCCAGCGGCTGCCCTCCGGCCCGGTACGGATCGATGATGGGGAAGGTGCCGTGGCGCATGGCCTCGGCCTGCGACCACTTCATGGGCAGGTGGGCGTTGAGGACGTCGCGCAGGATGAGCGTCTCCGTGCCGCGGACGAGCGGCAGGAAGATCAGCACCAGCAGGAGCAGCAGCGGGCCGGCATAGAGCCACGGCGAGGCCGCGGGGGGCGGCGGGGCGGGCGGAGGCGGACCGCTGGTGGATTCCTCGGACATTCCGCGTCAGGTTCCGTGAAAGCGCCGGAAGCGTACCAGGGTCCGCGGGTTTTCGGCGTTCCTCGTCCTCTCTCATACAATACCGCCCGTCATGCGACCTCTCCTCCGCTCGATGCGCCCCGCGCAGTGGGCCAAGAACCTCTTCGTCCTCGCTCCCCTGGTCTTCGGAGGGCTGCTGCTGTCGGCCGGCGCCGTGACCCGCGCCGTCCTGGCGGTGGTGGCCTTCTGCTGCGCGTCGAGCACCGTCTACTTGGTCAACGACCTGCGCGACCGCGAGGAGGACCGTCGCCACCCCCTCAAGCGGCTGCGCCCCCTGGCGGCGGGCACCCTGAGCGTTTCCACGGCGGTGGCGGCCGTCGCCGTCCTGGCGGCCGCGGCGCTGGGCCTCGGCGTCTGGCTCGGCCGCTCCTTCGCTTTCATCCTGCTCGGCTACCTGCTGCTCAACGTCCTCTACACCTTGTGGTTCAAGCACATGGTGATCCTGGACGTGATGTCCATCAGCCTCGGCTTCGTGCTGCGGGTCGAGGCGGGCGCCCAGGCGATGGGGGTCGAGGTCTCGCGGTGGCTGTTCCTGTGCACCATCTTCCTCGCCCTCTTCCTGGCCTTCTCCAAGCGCCGGCACGAGATCACCCTGCTCGCCGGCGAGGCCTCCAGCCAGCGGCCGGTGCTCGACCACTACAGCCCAGCCTTCCTGGATCAGATGATCAATGTCGTCACCGCGTCCTCGGTAGTGTCCTATGCTCTCTACGCGGTGGCCCCCGAGACGGTGGCGAAATATCACACGCAGAACCTGGTCTTCTCGATTCCGCTGGTGCTTTACGGGATCTTCCGTTATCTCTATCTGATGTACCAGCGGCCGGGAGAGAGCAACCCCACGGAGGCGATCCTGCGCGACCCGCCGTTCCTTATCAACATGGTCCTCTGGGGCGTGGCTGTGGTGCTGATCGTTTATGGGCGATAACATTCTCGGTAATAATCGGCAACCACCCGGCTCCGCCCGCGTCGCCGTCGTCGTCCCCTGTCACAACGAGGAGCTGACGGTGGGGAAGGTGGTGGCGGACTTCCGGGCCGCCCTTCCGGCCGCCCGCATCCTGGTGGTGGACAACGCCTCGCGCGACCGCACCGCGGAGATCGCCCGGGCGGCCGGCGCCGAGGTGATCCGCGAGCCGCGTCCCGGCAAGGGGTTCGCCCTGCTGACCGGCTTTCGCCAGGCGCGCGCCGCCGGCGCCGACTACCTGATCATGGTGGACGGGGACGACACCTACCCCGCCGACGATGCGCCAAAGCTCCTCGCCGCTGCCGAGGCCGGCGCCGAGATGGTGATCGGCACCCGCCTCCAGGAGTTCGAGGATGGGGCCTTCCGCGCCGGCCACTCGTTCGGCAACTGGCTTTTCATCTTCCTGGTCCGCCTCCTCTTCGGCGTCCGCACTCGGGACCTCTTCTCCGGCTACCGGGTGATCACCCGCCGTTTCCTCGAGTCCACGCCGCTGATCGCCCAGGGGTTCGAGGTGGAGGCCGAGCTGTCGCTCCAGGCCACGGTGCAGCGCTTCCCCGTGGCCGAGGTGCCGGTGCGCTACCGCGCCCGCCCCAGGGAGAACCCGAGCAAGCTCCACACCTACCGCGACGGCTACCGCATCCTGATGGCCATCTTCACCTTCTTCCGCGACTACAAGCCGCTGACCTTCTTCGGCCTGCTGGCGGTGTTCTTCCTGGTGCTGTCGCTCGCCGGCGGCGGCGTGGTGATCGCCGAGTTCCTGACCACGGGCCTGGTGCCGCGCCTGCCGCTGGCCGTGCTATCGGCGGCGCTGTTCATCCTGGCGGCCCTGTGCCTCACCTGCGGCGTGCTCCTCTCGACGATCAACCGCCGCTCGGCCGAGATCGCCTCGCTGATCCCCTGGAAGTAGCTTGAAGATTCTTCTTTTGTACGAGGCCGTCTACCCCGACTTCCTGGGCGGGGTCGAGAGCCGCAACCACGAGCTGGCCATCGCCCTCGCCCGCCGCGGCCACGAGGTGACGATGGCCGGCTTCCGCAAGGCCCGGCCGTCGCCGGACCCGCCGGGCGTGCGCGTCCTCTCGCTCGGCGAGCGCGAGAGTCTCACCAATGCCGCCGGCCAGCGCAGCACCCGGCAGGCCATCCGCTTCGCCCTCACCGTCCCGCGGCTGGACGTCTCCGGCTACGACGTGGTCGAGACGGCGAACATGCCCTACGTCCACATCTTCCCCCTGGCCCTGAAGTGCGCCCTGGCGGGCAAGCCGCTGCTGGTGACCTGGTACGAGTACTGGGGGGACTACTGGAAGGGCTACGTCGGCCGCCTCAAGGCCCCGGTCTACCAGGCCATCGAGTGGCTCACCGGGCAGCTCGGCACTGTCGTCACCGCTACCAGCCGGCTTACCCGCGACCGCTTGGCGAGCCATCGCGGCCATCGCGGCGTCGAGCTGGTGGCCTGCGGCATCCACGTCGACCAGGTGCAGCGCGCCGCCGGCGTGGACGCGCCCCGCCACGGCGAAGGGCCGTCCCTGGTCTACGCCGGCCGGCTGCTGCGGGAGAAGCGGATCGACCTCCTGCTGCGGGCCGTGGCGCTGCTCAAGGAGCGTCACCCCGGCGTGCTGCTCACCGTCTTCGGCGACGGTCCCTACCGCGAGACGCTGGTGCGCCTGGCAGAGGAGCTGGGGATCGCAGACCGGGTGGACTTCCGCGGCCACGTGGAGACCTACGACGAGGTCTGGTCGAACCTCGGCCGTGCCCGCGTGGCCGTCCAGCCCTCGGAGCGGGAGGGCTTCGGTCTCTTCCCCCTGGAAGCCATGGCGGCCGGCCTGCCGGTCGTCTACTGCGAGTCCTCCGAGAGCGCCGTCCCCGAGCTGGTGCGGGATGGGATCGAGGGGATCTGCACCGCTCCCGAGCCCGCGGCCCTGGCCCGCGCCCTGGAACGCCTGCTGACCGACGCCGCCGAATGGTCTCGCCTCCGCGCCAACGCCCTCGCCCGCGCCGCGGGGTACGACTGGGATGAGATCGCCCGGCAGATCGAGGCGGCATGCGGGCGGGCGATGGCGGGGTGAGGCGCTCCGCCAGGGCCAGGGCGACGCGCACGTTCAGTTATCCGCGGGACCCTGCGAGGGTCTCCTTGGGGAGAAGGATACCTCCTACATCCTGAACTCCCGCGTCTCCCCGTCCCCAAAGGTGATCACCAGGCTCCGGCTCTCCACCGACCGCACCTGCCCGGCGCCGAAGATGGAGAGGGTCACGGAGTCCCCCGGCTGCAGGGCCTCCGGCTTGCGGTCGCCCACGAGGGGTGGTAATGGCAGCACCTCGGTGGCCGTCTGGGGGCGGACCGGCAGCTCGGCGGGGGGCGGCGCCGACAGCTCGCGGATGGGCTTGGAGCAGTTGTCGCAGTGGCCGCAACGAGTCCACTCGGGCTCCTCGCCGAAGTAGTCGAGGACGGCCTTCCAGCGACACAGGGCCGTCTGGGCGTAGAGCACCATGCGCCGCAGCTTGTCGCGATCGGTCTCCGCCCGCCGCTCGTAGCGAGCGGCCACCTCGTCCAGCTCCTCGGGCGAGAGGCCGGTGCGGACCAGGAGGTAGAGCCCGGGCTCGGGCTCGGCCACCATCTCCAGGTCCTTCATGGTGGCGAGCACCACCCGCACCTTGCCCAGGGCCACGCTCGACGCCCGCTGGTGGACCTCGCCGGGGCTGTGCTCCTGACGCTCGGCGCCCAGGCGCTCCAGGGCCTTGTAGACCGCGGCGAAGTGCTCCCGCTTCGGGTAGCGCCCGTTGAGAAAGAAGATCTGGGTGTTGCGGTCCTCCTGCTGATAGAAGAGGATGCACCGGGCCGGCTCGCCGTCGCGGCCGGCGCGCCCCGCCTCCTGGTAGTAGGACTCCAGCGTCCCCGGCAGGTTGTAGTGAATCACGAACCGAATGTCCGGCTTGTCGATGCCCATGCCGAAGGCGTTGGTGGCGACGATCACCTGAAGGTCGCCGGCCATGAAGCGCTCCTGGTTGCGCTTGCGCTCGCGGGCGCCGAGACGGCCGTGGTAACGGGCCACCTTGAACCCCAGGCTGTCGAGGTGGTCGGTCATTGCCTCGCAGTCCTTGATGGTGGAGACGTAGACGATGCCCGTCCCCGCCATCTCCCCGAGCAGGCGGCCCAGGGTCTCCCGCTTCGACTCCTCCCGCGGCGTGGGGATCACCTCGAAGCGGAGGTTCTCCCGGTAGACGCCGATGTCGATCACCTCCATCTCCTCGCGGCCGAGCTGGTGGCGGATGTCGTCCACCACCTCGGGCGTCGCCGTGGCCGTGAGAGCCAGGACAGGCGGGTCTCCCAACGCCGCCAGGGCCTCTCGGAGCAGCAGGTAGGAGGGGCGGAAGTCGTGTCCCCACTGGGAGATGCAGTGCGCCTCGTCGATCACGAAGAGCTCGATCCGGTTGCTGCGCAGCGTCTCCAGGAATTCCGGCTGGGCCAGGCGCTCCGGGGTGACGAAGACGAAGTCCCGCTGCTCCTTGCGGATCTCCTCCAGCACCTCGCTCTCCTCTCCCGGAGTGAGCGTGCTGTTGACCTGGGCGGCGTCCATGCCCAGCTCCTGGAGCTTGTCCACCTGGTCCTTCATCAGCGAGATGAGGGGGGAAACGATCACCGTCATCCCCGGCAGCTCCGACCCGGGGAGCTGGTAACAGAGCGATTTGCCGGCCCCGGTCGGCATGATGGCCAGGGTGTCCTTGCCTGCCAGGACCGAGCGGATGACCTCCTCCTGCCCCTCGCGGAGCGCCTTGAAGCCAAAGGTACGGCGCAGAGTGCGCCGGAGAGTCGAAAGCTGAACGGTTTCTGCCATGGGAGCCCCTTCCTCGGAAAACCTGAGCGACTGAGAGCAAGGGTCGTGCCGCTGGGTTTCTCGGGCGCGCGCTTTGAACCGTTGACGATCGGCCCTTTCCCGGCTACACTTGTTCTACAAATTGGCGAAGGGGAACAGGTAGGACTTGCACTACCCCCCTGGGGAAGTCTCCCAGCGCGGGGGAGGACGAGTCGAAGGATTATTTTCTACATGGAGTAGAACGCGATGGTCACTTTCGTTGGAATGCTGATGTTCGGGGCCGTGACCGGTTTCATGATGGAGCAGCAGTGGGGAGCGCACCTCCTGCGCTGGGCCCGCCAGCACCGGATGCGTATGCGCGTGCTGCGCCGCCAGGGGGTCAACCCCATCCGCGCCTGGCTCGACGAGGACTGAGCCTGTCACGGGGCATGTCTGAGCCCCGAGCGAGGCGGCGAAGCTCCCTTCGCCCCCACCTCCCTCAGATCTCCGGACCCTGAGCCGGGCCGCCGCCGCGACGACCACCGCCACACGGCCGTCCCGCTCCCTCGGGAGCGGTACAATCCCGCCGAAATGCGTCAAGCCTCTGAACAGGGTGCAGGGAGGGCATGTGTCTGACCTGAGGGCACCGGACACGAGCCGCCCGCTGGCCTGGCTCCGCCCCAAGCGGCGGCGCCGGCGCGAAGCCCCTTTCCGCTACCTGCTCGACAGCCGCTTGTTCCGCCGGCTCACCGCCCCCGGCGGAGAGGCGGCCCTCGCGGGCTTCCGCGCCTCCGTCAGACACCTCGGCCTCGGACCCGGGGAAGGCCTGCCGGCTCTGGAGCTCTCGCCCATGGCGTTCCTCGAAGTGATCGGCGTCAATCCCCCGCACTTCGACTTCTTCCCCCTGATCCCCGAGGTGCTCAAGTGCGGCGAGTCCCTCAAGGCCACGACTCTCGTCGTCAAACACATCGAGGCTCGCTTCCGCAGGGCCCCCGAGATCCAGCCGGACCCACTCAACAAGCGTATCGAAGAGCTGAGGCAGGCGATGGATCCGGCGGCGCACGATCTGTTCGACCTGTGCGTAACCCGCGTCTTCTCTCGCGACGGCTTCGAGGATCAACTCGTCCGGCAGCTCTCCTTTGACTTCCTTTACAGGTTTCCATTTCCGGAGGTGTTGCGCGAGGAGGTCTTCGACTTTCTCTGCGCCAGCCTGTTCGGCACCGAAGACTCGGTGGCCGGGCTCTCGAAAATGCGCGTGATCAAGGTTCTCTGGGACCGGGCCTACCCGCGGCTGCTCAAGGGGAATCCCGGAGCGCGAGGAGAGATCCAGGCCCTGGACCGTGAGATGAAGCCCAGGACCCGGGCGGACTACCTGGCTTTTGAGCTGGTCCACCACGCCATTCTGGGCCTGGCGGCGAAGAATCGTTTTCGTCCCGTCACGGCGTTCACCCTGGAGTCCGAAGAGAGGATCAAGGCGCGCGCCATCGCATACAAGAGCGCGCTCCGCTCCTTCCTGGATCAGATCAGCCGCTCGGACCTCGAAACTCTCCGCCCCAACCTCGAAGGCTGGAAGCCCGGAGCGCTCGTGCCCTGTCACGAGGACGGGACCTTCGAAGTCTTGGTGCCGACCGGCGACCTGCCGGTCTTCGGGGGCGAGAAAAAGCCGAGTCAGACCCTCGAACGCCCGGCCGGCTCGGAAGCGACGCCGGAACCGGGTGGAGCTGAGGTGAGCGCCGAATAGCGGCCGTCAGCAGGCGCGAGGCTCGAAGCCACCGCAGGTTCAGGCGCAGGTGACCCGCACCCGATGCCAGGCGTTGTTGGCGTAGCCCTTGAAATTCCAGACCTGACCCGCGCGCTCGGGCTGGGTCTGGGCGGCGGTGTCCCAGGCGCGGCAGACGATTTCTTGGGGTCCGGATGCGAGGTCGAGGACGGCTTCCCACAGGCGCCAGACGAAGACGCCTTCGTCCTTTATGAAGTCGGCGACGGTCCAGTTCTCGCCGCCGTCGGCGGAGATGTCCACCCGGGCGACTCCCCGGCTTCCGCCCGCCAGGGCCCAGCCGCGGACGGTGACCTTGCCGGCAGGTACGGTCGCCTTCTCCTGGGGGGAGAGGATGACCGAATTGACGGGCGCCTCGCCCAGCATCAGCCCCTTCTCCCAGTCCACGTTGTCCTTGTCGTAATGGGGCGGGAACAGGCGGTAGGCCCTGGCCTGGAAGTAGTTGTCGGAGGGCTTCTCCTGCAGGGTGATGCGGGAGAGCCACTTGACGCTGCGCGCTCCGACGTAGCCCGGAACGACGACCCGCAGCGGGGCGCCGTGGACCGGCTGCAGCGGCTGGCCGTTCATGGAGTCCGCCAGCAGCACCTCACCGGAGAGAGCCTTGTCCAGAGGGATCGAGCCGCCGAAGTTGAAGCGGTGGCCGTGCCGCTCGGTGTCGTCGAGGCCGGTGAAGGCCGCATGGCGCGCGCCGGGCCGGACTCCGGCCGCCGCCAGCACCTCGCGCAGAGGCACGCCGGACCACTCGGCGTTGCTGACCGCCTCCGTCCCCCAGGGGAGCTCATCGGGGATGGGCTTGTGGGCCATCATCTCCTGGCGGCGGTTGCCGGCGCACTGGAGGGTGGCCGTCACCGCCGCCCGAGGGAGGCGCTGCAGGTCGTCGAGCGACAGAGAGAGAGGTCTCTCGACCAGGCCGTCGACGGTGAGGCGATACGAGCTCCGGTCCACGTTGGGGACGCCGCCGTGGCTGCGGACGAAGAAGAGCTCGTAAGGCGTGATGAAATTGCCGAGAAGCAGGTTGGGCGGGGGACCGCCATTGAACGGATCCGGCTGCCGGACGATCAGATCCGGGTGCTTGTCGAACTGGGTCATGGAGCTCCTGGAGGGCGTGGTGGCTCAATCGTCATACGAGAGGCGCTTGGAACATCGCCGGTAGAGCTCACCGCGGTCACCGCTCTCGGGCTGGAAGACGTCGCAGTGGTCCATGTCGCCGCCGTAGACGTGGAGGGTGAGGGCCACCCGGTCGGGGCTGGCGTTGGCCAGCACGTGGTGCTCGAAGGGCGGGATCAGGGCGCCTGCCGAGCCGGCCCGGGCATGAGCGGAGCCGCGTTCGGCAAAACGGTAGAGGCCGTTCCCCTCCTCGGCGAGCAGCTCATAGCGGGTCACCTCCATCTCCCCCTCCATCACACCCTCGACGCACCAGATGCCGGCGTGGTCGTGGAGCGCCGTGCGCTGGCCTGGCCCCCAGGTCATGACCACGGCGGTGAAGCCCAGGTCGTGGTCGCGGTAGAGGAGGCGGCGGGCATAGGTATCGGGCTTGGCACGCCGGAAGCGCTCGGGCAGGGTCAGCCCTTCGGAGGGAATGAAGGATTCCAGATCGTCCTTGATCCGCTCGGTGATGGCGTGGACCTCGCCGAGGCGTACGGCCGTGCACAGCCGGTCGATCAAGGGGTCCACGACGGTCGCCTGGGTCTTCATGGGGTCTCCCTGGACATCAATCCTGCTCCAGATAAGTGTACCCCGACAGCCCTTCCTCGTAGCGCCGCAGCAGGGTCTTCGACTCCTCGAAGGTCATCCGCTTGGCCCGAAGGGCGGCCTCGGCGGCCTGCCGCACCTTGGCGACGAGATCGTCGCGGTTGTAGCGCACATAGCGCAGCACGTCGGTCACCGTGTCGCCGTTGACCACGCCCTCGATCCGGTAGTCGTCCTCCTCGTCGAGGGAGACGTGAACGGTGTTGGTGTCGCCGAAGAGGTTGTGGAGGTCGCCCAGGATCTCCTGGTAGGCCCCCACCAGGAAGGCGCCCAGGTAGTAGGGCTGGCCGGTGTAGGGATGGAGCTCCAGCACGTCCTTGACGTCGCGGCGGTCGATGAAGTGGTCGATCTTGCCGTCCGAATCGCAGGTGATGTCGGCCAGCACGGCGCGGTTCGACGGCTCCTCGTCCAGACGGTGAATGGGCACGATGGGGAAGAGCTGGTCGATGGCCCACGAGTCGGGGAGCGACTGGAAGACCGAGAAGTTGCAGAAGTAGGTGTCCGCGAGCGTCCGCTCCAGCCCCTCCAGATCTTCCGGCACCTGCGGGAGTGTGCGGGTGATGCGCAGGATCTTCTGGCAGGTGGCCCAGAACAGGTCCTCGGCGAGGCCGCGGTTTTCCAGCGACAGGTGGCCCAGGTTGAACAGGCTCAGGCACTCGTCGCGGTAGGAGATGGCGTCGTGGTAGGACTCCAGCAGGTTCTTGCGCGACACCTCGCGATAGGTCCCGAACAGGTTGCGCAGCGACAGCTCGGCGTCCGCCGGCGGCTTCCTGGGGAGCTTGCCCACCGCGAACTCGGCCACTCCCAGCACGTCGATGACCAGCACGGCGTGGTGGGCCACGGTGGCGCGGCCGGACTCGGAGACGATCGTCGGGTGCGGCACGCCGCGGGAGTCGCACACCTCCATGACGCCGAAGACGATGTCGTTGGCGTACTCCTGGAGGGTGTAGTTGAGCGACGAGGTGAAGTTGGTCTGCGAGCCGTCGTAGTCGACGCCGAGGCCGCCGCCCACGTCGAGGTAGGTCAGGGGAATGCCCATCTTCACCAGGTTGACGTAGACCTGGGTGGCCTCGCGCAGGGCATCCTTGATCGAGCGGATGGAGGAGATCTGGCTGCCGAGGTGGAAGTGGAGCAGCTCGAAGGAGTCGAGCAGGTCGTTGTCTCGCATGTAGTCCACGGCGTCGAGCAGGTCGCGGCCGGACAAACCGAACTTGGAGCGGTCGCCGCCGGAAGCCTCCCAATGGCCGGCGCCCCGGGCGGAGAGGCGCGAGCGCACGCCGATCCGGGGTCGCACTCCCATCTTCAGGGACATCTGCCGGATCAGGGGGAGCTCCGAGGGCTTCTCCACCACCAGGATGATGCGACGGCCGAGCTTCGAGGCGAGGAGGGCGGTCTCGATGTACTCCTCGTCCTTGTAGCCGTTGCAGATGATGAGGGCCTCCTCGTCCTCGAGCAGCGCCATGACGGCGAGCAGCTCGGGCTTCGAGCCCGCCTCGAGCCCGTAGCGATAAGGGCGTCCATACTCGACCAGCCGCTCGACGAGGTAGCGGTCCTGGTTGACCTTGATGGGATAGACCCCGCGGTAGGCGCCCTGGTAGCCGTACTCGGCGATGGCGCGGGAGAACGCCTCGTTGAGCTCCACGACCCGGGCCTTGATGATCTCGGAGAAGCGGATCAGCAGCGGCAGCCCGATACCGCGCTCGCGCACCTCGTCCACCAGCTCCTTGAGGTCGATGGACGGCGAGCCGTGGCCGCCGGGATGGACGACCATGTGGCCCCGGTGGTCCACCGAGAAGTAGTCGTTGCCCCAACCCCGGATGTTGTAGAGGTCGAGGGAGTCGGCCGGCGTCCAGCGGCGAGTCAGGGGCGCGGTAGCCATCTCGGTGCGAGGACTCCTCTCATGATCCCTGAAAGGGGAAAAAGGTCTGACGTTCCGCGGTCGGGTTTCGGGAAGCGCCAGGTGGCTCACCCGGCCCCACGAACTTTAACACGAATCGCCCGGGGGTGCCTTGGGGTAGGCCCCACCCGCCTCAGCAGATCCTCCTACACACCCAGGATTGAAATCCTTGGCTGGCACCCTGGGTCTCGTTGAAATCCGCCACCCGGCGGCCCAGGTGCGTTACAAGGCTCGCCCTCTGCGATAATCACCCCATGGTCGCCAGCCCCAAGCCTGAGCCCCTCAAGATTTTCATCAGCCACTCAGCGGCGGATCTGGAAGCGGCGCGCGGGGTCTATCGCGCTCTGCGGGAAGCCGGCTTCCGTGTCTGGATGCGCGAAGAGGATCTACACGAAGAGGACGTGGAGCTGGGCTCTACCTGGCGTAAAGTCGCCCGCGAGGCGGCCGGCAACGCTCTTCAGGCAAGCAACCTGGTTCTCTTCCTGCTGTCGAAGAAGAGCCGTGACGACCGAGGTCAAGCCCGAGAGTTGAGTTCTGCTCTGAGTGCAGACAAAAGAGTCGTCCCGGCCTTCCTGGAAGCGGACGCCCTAGACAACCCCCCCCTCCACTTGGCGCCTTACTCAGGACTCCTGAAGAAACTCCGTGGTCAACTGATCGACAGCGCGGAGGGCCTCGCGAAACTGATTCGCGGCCTTCACAGGCTAAACCGAGACAAGACAGGGTCGCCCCTGCAAGAGCTCTCGCCGGTAAACGAGCCTGTGCGCGGCCGGCTTCGCGTCCGCCGCCTCGTGCTCGAGAACGTCCGCTGCTTCGAGAGCATGAATCTCGCCGTAGACGACGGGACCGGCTGGATCACCGTTCTGGGCGACAACGCCGCCGGCAAGTCGACCGTGCTGCGCAGTCTCGCACTGGGGTTGTGCCAGGAGAGCGACGCCGCCGGGTTGATGCGCGAGCTGCCCGGCAGCATGGTCCGGGAAGGTGCCTCCTCCGGGACGATCCGGATCGAGCTGCACGACGACGAGGATGATCGCGACCTGTCGATCGTCACCTCGCTCCGCCGCGACGAGTCGACCGGCGAGGAGATCCTGCGCAAAGAGACCGATCCGGCACCCTTCCCTTGGAACCGGCTCTTCGTGTGCGGCTACGGCACCAACCGCGGACGCCAGGCGCACGCCGGCTTCGAGACCTACACGGTCCGCGACGCGGTCCGTACCCTCTTCGACGACGCAGCGTCGCTGCAGAACCCCGAGCTGGTGCTGTTGCGCCAGAGCCCGGACCTGCGGCAGGAGATCGAGCACAAAGTCCTGCAGATCCTGATGCTCGACGCTCCGGGCTATGAGGTCACGTATCCCAAGACCGGCCCCGTCATCGAAGGCCCCTGGGGCCGCCAGGCGCTGCGGGTCCTGTCGGACGGGTATCGCAGCACGATGCAATGGGTGCTCGACTTCATCGGTTGGGGCGTCTACGCGGGGCGCTTCAACGGCGGCCGTGAGCTCGGCGGCATCCTGCTCGTCGACGAGCTGGAGCAGCATCTGCACCCCGTCTGGCAGCGCCACATCGTCGACCGCCTGCGCCGTCAATTCCCCGCGACGCAGATCTTCGCCACCACCCACACGCCGCTCCTGGCCGCTGCGTCGGCCGATTTCGAGAATACCCTGGTGTGCCGCCTCAAGGCCCACCTCGACGGATCCCCGGAGCTGGTGATCATCGAGCGCCAGGAGCTGGCGGGGCTGCGAGCCGACCAGGTGCTCACCTCCGAGGCCTTCGGCCTGGTCACCAGCCGCAGCCTGCGCTCGGAAGGCGACCTCGACCGCTTCGCCGAGCTGCGCGGCAAAACCGACCGCACCGCCGAGGAGGAAGCCGAGCTCGCGCGCCTGTCGGAGCAGCTCGATCAGAGCCTGCGTTTCGGCGAGCGGCCGTTCGAGCAAGAAGTGGAAGCCGCAGTCGATAAGACCCTGCGCGAGATGAACACCTCCGCCGATCCGGAGCTGCTCGACCTCGAAACCAGACGACAGCTCCGCGAGCTGTTCCGGTCGGAGCCCGATGCGTGAGGCGCATTCCGCGACGCCCCCTGAGCTCCGCCGCCTGGAAGCGTTGGATCTCGGACTGCTCCAAGGCGACCGAGGAGCTGGCGCAGAGAATCGCCCGCGGCGAGAAGCCGGAGGTCAGTGACCTGTACAAACGCAAGAGCATCAAGGACGAGTACTTCATCGCCACCGGGCCACCCTTCTACGGCAAGTGCGCCTACTGCGAAGCCCCGATCCGCGACTATCAACATGGCGACGTGGAGCATTTCCGGCCCAAAGCCGGGGTCTCCGATGAGAACGGCCAGCCGGTCTTCCTGCTCGACGAGCAGGGGCAGGTCCAGATCGGCGCCGGCGGGGTGCCCGTGGAGCATCCGGGCTATTACTGGCTAGCCTACGAATGGACGAACCTGCTGCCGGCCTGCGTCAAATGCAACCAGGCCGATGTCCGCCAAGGGCGCAGGATCGGGAAGCACACTCGTTTCCCGGTCGAAGGCCGCCACGCCCAGCGGCCTGAAGAAGTGGCGCAGGAAAAGCCTTTGCTGATCAATCCGCTGAGCGACCAGGAGACCGACGACCCGAGACACCACCTGGAGGTCGATACGAAGACGGGCCTGATGGCTCCCCGCACCCGACGCGGAAAGGCCTGCCTTGACATCTTCGGGCTCAACTTGCGGGATCAACTGGTCGAGGATCGCATAAGGGCCTGTCTCGCGGCGGAGGCTCTGTGGTTTCGCTTGCACCACGATCCTTCCGCAACGGCGGAGACCCTGAACAAGATCGCCGCCATCCTCCGTGGCGAGAAGCCGTTCACCACGGCCCAGGTTGCGATCTTGCGGGAGCTTGCCGAGCGGGACGGAATCGCATCGGGTCCCGACACGTAGACGTTGGCCCAGATGTCTTCCCGCCCGTGGAGTTCAAATTTTCTTTCACGCTCCCGTCGCCGGGGTGAAACGTAGAGGATGCAGAGCCTGAAATGCGTCGAACTCATCGAGCAGGCGTGCTTCGTCGGCAGTAAGCGGCTCGGCCTGCCAGGCTTGGAGCAAGGCGACGATACGGCGGTTTGCCTCGGAAGCCGACTGCGGCGAAGCGGTGGCGGAGTCAGGAGGCTCCGGCAGGAACGTGACGATGACCCGCGCCTGCTCGACAGGGGGAGGCGCCTCGCATAGCTCGACATGGCCATCTATGAAGACACCTTCGACCGTGGTCAACATCACATCTCTCCTTCGCCCGATCACCGCGGCCGGGCGCCGCGTTTGCCGGAGAAGACGAACAGGTGCTGAGAGGGGAGCGTCTCGATCTGATTGAGCAGGAGGAAGCCGGCGCGGGTCCACTCGGCGAGCACCTGATCCACCGACATGCGGTGCTTGACGTTGATGTGGGAGGCGGTTTCCCCCTCCAGGCGGTACTCGACCAGGGTCACCGTGCCGCCCGGGGCCAGGCTGGCGCGGATGGCGGCGAGCATGGGCTCCGGCTTCTGGAACTCGTGGTAGACGTCCACGAGGAGGATGCGGTCGACTGCCCCGGCCGGGAGCTTGGGATCGGTCTCGGTGCCCAGGACGGGGGTGACGTTGGCGATCCCCTCCTTGGCGGAGCTCTTCTTCAAGAGGTCGATCATCTGGGGCTGGATGTCCTCGGCGTAGACCTTGCCGGACGGCCCCACGGCCTTCGCCAGCCGGCGGCTGAAGAAGCCGGTGCCGGCGCCGATCTCCGCCACGGTCATCCCCTCCCGGATCTCCATCGCCTGGATCACCATCTCGGGTTTCTCCGTCTCGGCCCGCCCTTCCCGCTCCAGCCAGTCCGCGTGCTCGTAGCTCATCACGTTCGCCGGCTCGCGCTTCGGCAGGGTCGGAGCGACCTGAGCCGCCGGAGCCCTCGGAGCCGGCATCTGGCCAGCCGACGGCAGCGGTGCGCCGCAGGCGAGGATCAGGAGGATCAGCGGCCAGGCCCAGCGGAAGGGGTTGGAGCGGATTTGGTAGGTCATGGGATCTCTCCTGGCAGCCGTCGTGAACATCTCAGGAGAACGGAGCGACGGGGATGGCTCATTCCGCCGCGCTCAGCGGCCGTGCTGCAATCAAGTACTCCCTCACCACCTCGCCGCCCAGGAGGTGCTCCTTGAGGATGCGCTCCAGCACCGGCGGGTCGCAGTGGCCGTACCAGGTGCCGTCCGGATAGACGACGGCGATGGGGCCGCCCGTGCAGATGTCCAGACAGTTGGCGCGGGTGGCATAGACGTGGCCGGATTTCGCGAGGCCCAACTCCTTGAGGCGCTTCTTCAGGAACTTCCAGGCTTCGAGAGAGCGCTTGCGGCTGGAGCACTTGGCTTTGGTGGGGTCGCAACAGAGGAAGATGTGTCGCTCGATCCCGGGCACCCCCAGCTTTTCGGCGACGCGGCGCTGCTTCTTGAGGATCGCCTTCGCCGGCTTCGTCTCTTTCATGGGTCGCGCCACTCCACTTCACGCCCTACTCTAGCAGGCGCACCTCACCGGCCCTATTGCCACGCCGCCGACCGCCACCGGCGGCTCTGTCGCATCCAGCGATGGAGATGCGTGGTCCAGAAGCGGAGCCGGCGAAGGCGGCGGCGGAGTTCATCCCGGATGGCGCAGCTCCTTGACGAGGATGACTCCGTAGACGGACGGGCGCGGCGATCTCCGCCAGTCTCCAGCCGGCGCGGCGAGCGGATATACTCCCCCGCCGGTCCCCTGAAGGAGGAGATGAACCATGGCAAAGAGCAGCAGCATCGACCTCTCCAAGCTCTCCCTGGAGGAGCTCGAGAGCCTCGCGAAGGACATCGAGACCGAGGTCACGACCCGCCGCCAGGCCGAGCGGGAGCGGGTCCTCGGTCAGATGCGCGAGCTGGCGGCCAGCCTGGGCCTGACGCTGGAGGACGTCGTCCGTCTGGAGCGGGGCAAGGGGAGCGCCGGCGGCGCGCAGCCCAAGTACCGCAGCCCCAGCGACCCCAACCTGACGTGGTCGGGCCGCGGCAAGCGCCCGGCCTGGGTCAACGAGGCCCTGGCGGCGGGAAAGTCGCTCGACGACCTGGCGATCTGAGACTGCGCGAGAGAGAGCGGGCCGCCCTACCCGGTGTAGGAGTCATCCTGCTCGATCGTGGAGAGCACCCAGTCGAAAGCGCCGCTGGTGATCTTGGCGCCGCAGTGCTCGCACTCGCCCGCCATGTTGACGTCCAGGGGCGCGCCGCAGTTGGGGCAGGTCTTGTCGGTGCGCGGCACCCCCTTGACTCCGGCGCCGCGGATCAAGGTCCAGTATTCCGAGTAGAAGCGGTCGCGCTTGGGATCGCCCGTGACCACGTCGCCCGTGGCCTGGCGGACGGTGTAGTCGCGCCCCGCTCCCCAGAGGCGGATGGTCAGCGAGTCGTAGTGCCGGTCGCGGACGACCTTCACCGCCTTCCACTCCACGATGCGCATCCCTTCGAGCACGTTGCGCAGCCCCTGCTTCTCGTAGGCCGTCACCCAGTACTGCAGGTAGTCGAAGAGCCCGTCGGAGACGAAGGGACGGGCGCCGCCGAGGTCGCGCCGGGTCCACGCGGCGTTGAGCTCGTCGTAGATCACCTTGAAGCGGGCGGCCAGAGCCTCCTGGGTGACCGCGGGATCGTCCCGCACCAGTTCCGCCCAGCGGGTTGCGAGCTGGGGGTGGAAGATCGTCGGCCAGTTCGTCCCCGCTTCCTGGACGTTGGCGGTGAGGGCCGGAGGCCGCTCCTCGAGCTGGAGGAGGTCGATGGACGTGACGCTCCAGTCGAACCGGCCGCCGGAGACCACCTGGCCGCAATACTGGCAGCGGTCGCCCCCCTCGGGTCCGAAGGGGGCGCCGCAGTTGGGGCACTGGAAGGACTTCACCAGCGCGGGGGGCTTGCTCTTCACGCCGGCATCGCGCACCAGCCGCCAGCGCTCGCGCACGTAGTGGGTGTGCTCCGCGCCGGCCATGCCCACCGTCATGTTGGCCTCGAATTCCAGCAGCACGATCACCTGCGGTTGAGGCGTTCCAGCCGGCGCCGCGGAGACCGCCGGGATCGAGAGGTCCACCACCCGCATCGCCCCGATCACCACGCCGGAGACGGGCGCGCCGACCGGCCGCCGCTGGGCGAGCTGGTCGCGCACCGCCTGCCCGAGATAAGGGGACAACGATTCCAGGTCCCGCTGGCTGGAGCGCGCCTCGTGGGCCCGGGCGTAGAGGGCATAGGCGAAGTCCTGGAAGAGGACCACTGAGAACTCGGGATCGAGCTGGCGGACATCGTCGAGGTCGTGCGCGGCCCGCGGTGTTGGAGGAGCAGCCGGCGGCGCCGAGTCCCAGGACTGGGAGACCGCGCTCCCCTTCCGCTTCTGGTAGGCGATGAAGCCAACAATGAGGACGATGGTCAGCGGGATGCCGATCGCGGGGTACCGGAAGACGAGCTCGATCCAGAGCCGGAAGAGCAGGAAGATGCACCCGCCGCCGTCGCCGCCGCCACTGCCGCCGCCACTGCCGCCGTGACTCCCGCCCGAGTAGCTCTGGCCGCCGCCGGGCCGGGCCGCCGCCGCGGACGACAGGCAGAGAAGCGCCAGGACGGCGAGGAGGAGCAGACGGAGCGGACGACCCGGGATCTTCACGGTCAGCACACCTCGTCCGGGAGCTCGTCCACGTCGTTCTCGCTCCGCTCCAGGACCGGCCCCAGCACGGCTGCCAGCTCGCTCACCTTGGCTGCCACCTCGACGCCGGAGGCGCCGTGCCGCACCGCGGCTTCGATCTCGCCCACAGCCTTGCGCCAGGCGTCCGTGGCCGCCAGGGCCTCTACCGCGAGGTCGACTACCAGGACCGCCTCCCGCTCCAGCAGGGAGATGTAGAGAAGGATGCCGGTCCGTCCGGACGTGCTGTGGACCCGCCGCTCGACGAACGCCGCCCGGGCGGCCGTCTCGGCCCGGCCCCGCCGCACCGCTGGCCGGCTGAAGGCCCGGTGCAGGAACGGGCTGCGGAAGAAGACCAGCCCGGCGAGGGCCCCGGTCACCACCGGGTCTACCAGGAACCAGATCAGGTCGAAGGTCCAGCTCGAATAGAGGAGAACGGCCAGAGTCACCAGCCCGGCGAGGATGCCCACGGCGAGGTCCACGTGGAGGTAGCTCCCAGAGCGGGGGCGGACCGCCACGACGAGTTCGGCGCTGCTCGCCCCCTCGACGGTGCGCACCGCCGCCGAGAACGCCGCCTTGGACTCATCGGTGAGAAAGGGCTTCGCCATGGGATTTTCCGTTGCGGGAGAGTCTATCGCACGATATAGGCTAAGGAGGCATGATCCCTTCCCCCGACCTCCCCCGCTGGCACGTCCCCCACTCTCAAGGCCTCGCCGATCCCGCCTCCCCGGCCTGGGATGCGATCCCCTCCCTGCCCCCCTTCCTGCTCGCCGACGGCAGCGGATCCGCCGTTCAGCAGACGCGGGTCCGCGTCGCCTGGGACGACGAGGCGCTCCACGTGCGCTTCGACTGCGAGGACCGCGACGCCTGGGGCACGTTCGAGCGGCGGGACGATCCCATCTACGAGGAGGAGGCGGTGGAGGTCTTCCTGGCAGCGGGGACGGTGGACCCAGTGGACTATTTCGAATTCGAGGTGAGCCCGCGAGGCGTTCTCTGGGACGGCCTCATCCACAACCCCACCTCGCGGCGGGCCGAGAGGGTGACCGACAAATCCTGGGACTGTCCGGGGCTCCGCTGGGCCGCGGGAAGGGGCTTGGCGCGTGAGGACTGGTGGGGCGCCTTCGCCATCCCCTGGCGCGGCATCGCTCCGGGTGGGCCGCCGCCGCGGCTCTGGCGGGCCAACTTCTATCGTATCGAGCGCCCTCGGGACGGCGAGCCCGAATTCAGCGGCTGGTCCCCCACCCTCACCCGCCCGGCCGACTTCCATCAGCCGGCGCGCTTCGGCGTGCTCGAGCTCAGCAGCCGGTAGATCGAGATCTCCCCCGACCGGTAGACCCGCTCCACCTGGCGCTGCGGCCCGGTGGCGAACCTCGCCTCCCATTGGCGCAGCCTCTCCTCCCGGCGAGGGTTGGAGGCGTGGACCACCAGGTGGGTGATCCAGTCCTGGCGCAGCAGGTCGAGCCCGTCCTGCTCGGGCAGGAAGTGGATGCGGTCCACCAGCGCCTCGTGGCTGGGTGGTAAATAGCCGCTGTAGCCGTTGGCGATGGGTTTCCAGTGCACCGTCGAGTTGTAGACGTACTCGTTCTCGTCCGGGTTGCGGTGGATGGGCAGCTCGACCAGTGCCTTGACCGACGGCTCACGGGCAATCCAGCGGTAGGCCTCCGGAATCTCCTCCTCCCGCGGGAGAGGCACCCAGCGCAGAGGCCGGGGGGTCAGCTCCACGGCGATGATGAGGGCGAAGATCGTGGCAAGGGCGGCACGCGCCCGGGGTCCCGGCACGCGCCGCAGCAGGTCGTCCGCGCCGCGCGCCGCGAACCAGACCAGGACGAAGGAGACGAAGACGTAGAAGCGGGAGGGGACGCGCATTCCCGACAGGCCGGGGATCACCCGCATCAGCGGCTCGTAGATCAGGGGGAACGACAGGGCGAAACAGATCAGCCCGGAGATCGCGAGCCCCCGCTCCCAAGGGTCCGTCCGACCCTCCCGGCGCCGCCGCCAGACCGCCACCACTCCGGCGACGAAAAGGATCGTCGGCAGGAAGCCGGCGAACAGCGAGTTCTCCCTCCGCAGGAAGAGCCTGGCCCGGTCCGCGCCCAGGACCGACCGGAGCCAGTCCCTCGTCCCGGCGCCAAAATAGACGTTCTGTGGCGCCGGGCTGAAGTAGCTCGCCGGAGTCGCTCCGAGCTGGCGGACCTCGGACTCCGTCCGGGCCAGCCCCAGCGACTGAGAGACCCTGAGATAAGGAAGGAAGAGAGTCGCGACCGCCGCTCCCGCCACCAGGGCCACCGGGACCAGCACCCGTAGCGAGCGCGCCGTGATCAGCGCCCGCCGCTCGGCGAGGGCACGGCTCGCCAGCAGCGCCAGCAACGGGAAGTGGATCATGTAGGCGAGATAGGCTCCCCCTGTCAGGTTCAGGAGATAGAAAACAAGGAAGAGGGCGGCGTTCCTCACCGTCCGCTCAGCCAGCAGCCGGTCCCAGAACCAGAGCGTCAGGGGGATCCACTGGGCGATCAGGAGCTGGAGGTGGGCGATCTGGGAGAACCGGAACGGCGAGAAGGCGAACATCCAACCCGCCAGCACGGCCGCCGCCCAGGACAGCCCGCCCCGGCGCATCACCCAGCAGGTGGCGAGCGCGCTCGCCACGAAGGAGGTGAAGAGGAGGAAATTGTAGCCGGCGATGGCGTTGGGGACGACCTCCAGGAACAGGACGAGCTGCGCCGCCGGCCCCAGGAGGTGGTCCGAGAGGGCCAGCGCGCCCCGAGTGGGATAGAAGATGTTGGCATTCCAGACGTCGGGCAGCCCCAGCCGGATCTGATGGACGCCCCACTTGAGAACCCAGAGGAGGAAGAGAGGGTCCGAAAGGCTGTTGGTGAGGTGGTCCCCCCCGACCTGCCAGATCGGCCGCAGACTGATCAGAGCGAGGATCGTGTAGAGGCCGGCGATCCCGATCCAGGCCAGGGCCCGACGCACCCGTTCTCCGTTCACGGCCCGTTCCGCGCCGGCTTTTCCGCACCGGCCGGCCCCACAGACCCCGGCGACGAATCGAGCAGGCGATAGACGTAGAACCCGTCGGCCGCATACACCCGCTCCACCTGGCGCTCCGGTCCGGTGCCGAACCTCTCCTCCCACGCCCGCACGGCCTCGGCGCGGTCCGCTCTCCGGGCATGGATCAGGATGTGGGAGATCCACAAGCTGTGCAGCCGCTCGAGGCCGGCCGGGCCGGGGAGGAGGTGGGGGATGCTCTCCGTCAACGCCTGGTGGCTGGCCGGGACGTAGCCGCTGAAGCCGTTGGCGATCGGCTTCCAGTGCACCGTGGAGGCGTAGAGGTACTGAATCTCCCGGCCGTCGTCGTGAATGGGCAGCTCGACGATGGAGCGGACCGACGGCTCATCCCGAATCCAGCGATAGACCTCCGGCATTTCGTCCTCTTTCGCCAGGGGCCTCCAAGGGAGGGTGCGGGGCGCCAGCTCCACGGCGAGGAGGACGGCGAGGGCCGCGGCGACGGCCGCCCGCGCCTTGGGCCCGGGCAGGCGGCCGAGCAGGAGATCCACCCCGCGGGCGGCGAAGTACACCACGGTGAGGGAGACCAAGGCATAGAAACGCGCGGGCACCCGCATCCCCGAGAGGCCGGGGATCACCCGCATCAACGGCTCATAGACGACGGCGAGCGAGAGGGCGAAACAGACGAGGCCCGAGAGGGCGAGCCCGCGCGCCCAGACGTCCCGCGGCAGGTCTCCCCGATTGCGCCGCCCGCGCCAGGCGGCGACGGCCCCTACGAAGAAGAAGAGCGTCGGTAAAAAACCGGCAAACAGGGAGTTCTCGGAGCGGAAGAAGAGCTCGGCGGCGCCCCCCAGGATGGAGCGCAGGAGCTGCCGGGTGGGCTTGCCGAAGTAGAAGCTCTCGTAGCTGGGACTGAAGTAGCTCACCAGCGTCGCTCCAAACTCCTGGACCTCGGCCGGCGTCCGGGTGAGCCCCAGAGAGCGGGAGATCCGGATGTACGGCAGGAAAAGAGCGGCGACGGCGGCGCCCGCCACCAGGGCCACGGGCACGAAGAGCCGCAGCGAACGGACCGCGATCAGCTCCCGCCGCTGCTCCAGGGCGCGGCTGACCAGGATCGCCGCCAGCGGGAAGTGGATCATATAGGCCAGGTAGCAGCCGCCCGAGAGGGTCAGCAGGTAGAAGAGGAGGAAGAGGACGGCGTTCTTCGCCGTTCGTCGGGTAAGCAGCCGGTCCCAGAACCAGAGCGTCAGGGGGATCCACTGGGCGATCAGGATCTGGAGGTGGGGAGTCTGGGTGAGCCGGAAAGGCGAGTAGGCGAACATCCAGCCCCCCAGCACGGCCGCCACCCAGGAGAGCCCGCAGCGGCGGAGCACCCAGCAGGTCGCGAGAGCGCTGGCCACGAAGGAGCTGAGGAAGAGGAAGTTGTAGCCGGCGATGGCGTTGGGAATCACCGTCTCGAAAACGGCGAGCTGGGCCGCCGGACCGAGAAGGTGCTCGGACAGGGCCAGCGCACCCCGCGTGGGATAGAAGAGGTTGGCGTTCCAGAAATCCGGCAGACCCAGGTGGATCTGGTGCACCCCCCACTTGAGGATATAGAGGACGAAGAGGGGATCCCCCAGCTCGGGACCGAGGTGATCCCTCCAGAGCCGGGGTAATGGCCAGAAGTAGACGAGGGTCAGCGCCGTGTAGAGGCCGGCCACCGCCGGCCAGGTCAGAACCCCTGGCCATCCCCCTCGCTGCGTCGTCGCCTCTGCCTCCGCCACGTTCACGAGCCGTTCCGCACCGGTGCTCCCGAGCCGCCGGAAATGCCTGAGACATCGAGCAGCCGGTACACGTAGTATCCATCGGCCGCGTACACCCTCTCCACCTGTCGCTCCGGACCGGTGCCGAACTTCTCCTCCCAGGCCCGCAGGGCCTCGGCGCGCCCCGCCCTCCGGGCGTGGACCAGAATGTGGGAGATCCACAGGCTGCGCAGCAGCTCGAGGCCGCCCTGGCCGGGGAGGTAGCGGATGCGATCCGTCAGGAGCTGGTGGCTCTCCGGGATGTAGCCGCTGTAGCCGTTGGCGATCGGCTTCCAGTGCACCGTGGCGGCGTAGAGGTAGTCGTTCTCCCGGGTGTCCGTGAAGATGGGCAGCTCGATGAGGGAGCGGATGGCCGGCTGGTCCCGGATCCAGGCGTAGACCTTCGGCATCTCCTCCTCGCTCGCCAGGGGCTCCCAGTCGATGCGCCGGGGAGCCAGCTCCACGGCGAGGACGACGGCCAGTCCCGCGGCGACGGCCATCCGCACCCGGGGCTTGGGCAGCCGGCTCATCAGGATATCGATCCCGCGGGCCGCGAAGTACACCAGGGTGAACGAGACGAAGGTGTAGAAGCGGGCGGGCACGCGCATCCCCGAAAGACCGGGGACCACCCGCATCAACGGCTCATAAACAATGGAGAGCGAGAGCGCGAAGCAGATCAGGCCCGAGAGGGCGAGCCCGCGCGCCCAGACGTCCCGCGCCGGGTCGCCGCGGTCGCGCCGCCCGCGCCAGGCGCCGACGGCCCCCACGAAGAAGAAGATCGTCGGCAGGAAGCCCGCGAACAGGGAGTTCTCCGGGCGGAAGAAGAGCTCGGCCGCGCTCCCCAGGATGGAGCGGAGGAACCGGTCCGTCGTCGGGCCGAAGTAGAGGTTCTGGTAGCTGGGGCTGAAGTAGCTCACCACCGTCGCGCCAAACTCCTGGATCTCGGCGTGTGTCCGCGTGAGCCCCAGGGTGCGGGAGATCCGGACGTACGGCAGGAAGAGAAAGGCGGCGGCGGCGCCCGCCACCAGGGCCACCGGCACGAAGAGCCGCAGCGAGCGGGCCGAGATCAGCTCCCGCCGCTGCTCCAGGGCACGGCTGACCAGGATCGCCGCCAGCGGAAAGTGGATCATGTAGGCGTAGTAGCAGGCCCCCGAGAGGTTCAGCAGGTAGAAGAGGAGGAAGAGAACGGCATTCTTCGCCGTGCGCTCCACCAGCAGCCGGTCCCAGAACCAGAGGGTGAGGGGGATCCACTGGGCGATCAGCATCTGGAGATGGGACGTCTGAGATACCTTGAAGGACGAATAGGCGAACATCCAGCCCGCCAGCCCGGCGGCCACCCAGGAGAGCCCACAGCGACGGAGCACCCAGCAGGTCGCCAGGGCGCTGGCGATGAAGGACGTCAGGAAGAGGAAGTTGTAGCCGGCAATGGCGTTGGGGATCACCGTCTCGAACAGGGCGAGCTGGGCCGCCGGCCCCAGCATGTGTTCGGACAGCGCCAGCGCACCCTGGGTGGGATAGAAGAGATTGGCGTTCCAGAAGTCCGGCAGCCCCAGGTGGATCTGGTGCACTCCCCACTTGAGGACGTAGAGGACGAAGAGAGGGTCCCCCAGCTCAGGACCGAGGTGATCCCTCCAGAGCCGGGGCAATGGCCAGAAGTAGACGAGGGTGAGCGCCGTGTAGAGGCCGGCCACCGCTGTCCAGGTGAGAGCGCGTGTCCATGCCGGAAGGTCCGGGGCCGTCGTCCTTTCCTCGTTCACGAACGGCAGAGTATAGTTCAGCTCCCCTTTTCGAACCGGTCCCCCCGATGCCTCCCCTGACTCCATCCCGGCTCTCCCCGGCGGCGGCGACCCACACCCTCTGGATCATCTGGAGCCTCTTCGTCCTCGGGCTCGCCCTCGCCATCCTCATGCTGGTCCGCAGCCAGGTGGGGGGCGACCAGCTCAACCTCCTGGCCCGGGGGTGGCTGCTGGCCGAGAAGGGGCGCTTCATCCCCTACGGCAATCCCATGTCGACGGGGGGCAAGGCGCCCGGGGGGATCACCACCGTCCTAGTGGGTCTGCCGCTGATGCTCTGGCGGGACCACCGGGCGCCGACGGTCCTGGTCCTGCTGTTCCACGTCGCTGGCTACTGGCTGTTGGACGGCGCGCTCAAGCGCATCCTGTCGCCCTGGGAGCGGGTTCTCCTCGCCCTGCTCTACTGGTTGAACCCCTGGCAGCTCTTCTTCGCCTCGTTCCTCTGGAACCCGAACTACCTCTTCCTCTTCGGCTCGCTCCACCTGTGGAGCGCCTTGGCGCAGCGCGAGCGGGCCCGGTTCTGGCCCTCCTTCCTGCACGCCGCCGGGCTGGTGCTCGCCTTCCAGATCCACGCCTCGGTCCTGCTGCTGGCCGTGGCCTCGGTCCTGCTCTGGCTGCGCCGCTTCTTCCGGGTCCACTGGCCGGGCCTCATCGCCGGCGGGGCCGTGGCCGCTCTCCCGCTCATCCCGTGGGCGTTCGAGGTGCTGTCCCACCCCGCCATCGTGACCGAGGCCAAGAAAGGATTCCTCGGGCGCGGCCTGATCTCCGGGCTGCCGCGGGGGGTCGCCTACTGGCTGCGGTACGCCTCGCTGTCCGTCTCCTGGCGGATGGACGACTTCAACTTCTCCGAAATCCTCGGCGGCTCCGACCGCTGGCTGGGGCCGGGGCTCCGCCTCCTCTCGAGCACGGTCCTCTCTCTCTCCGTCCTCTTCCCCCTGATCGCCAACGTCCGGTTGTGGCGGGTGCGGCGGACCCGGCCGATTCCTCCGACGCGTCTCGCGCGGCTGCGGGCGTGGGGCCGGGTTGTCTGGCGTCACCGGCTCGGTATCTCCGGTCGCGGCACCTCCGGCCGCTCCTGGGTGAAGGGGTACGTCCGGATCTGCTTCGTGGCGGCCCTGATCGTGTTCTCCCTCTCCCCTACGACCGTGATGATGTGGCAGGGGCTGATCCTCCTCCACGCCGCCATCCTCCCCATGGTCCTCTGGGCGGGTCCCCTTGCCCGCACCCGCTACGCTGCCCGGACGATCTCCTGGACCCGTGCCTACGCCGTCGCCGAAGTCGCCTTCCTCCTCGCCATCGCCTTCGGCACCCCTTTCTACCGCTGCGCTGGCCATAAGCCGGAGGACAGCTTCAACTTCAACCTCAGGTACGACAGCCCGATGTTTCGCGAGCTGAACATCCAGCAGACCTGCCCCTGGCCGATGAACGTGCCGGGGGGATGGTGGCCGGACGTGCTGCCGGCGGGGGACTCAAGCAGGGAATCGCCGCTTCGGTAGCTCCAAGGGCGGCTGGAGACCAAACCGCACGTGCCAGTAGCTCCAGGAACGGGGATCGAAGACGCCGGCGGGAGGATTGGCCAGGACGTCCCGCAGGGCGCTGTCGGGGAAATGGCGCCGCACGACGGCAAGGTCCTCGATCGTCCCATACGTCATCACCTGGGCGAGAAAGCGGTTCGAGTCCGCCAGGGCTTCGGCAGGCGACTTCCACCAGAAAAGACGTTTGGCGACTTGTTCCAGATCGGTCACGCCTGCAGCCCTCCCGGAAGAGCACCAAGCATGGGGAGCCTGTCGGAGTCAACTTCCCGGACAGCTTGGGTCAACTTCGACTGGAGACTTTTCGGCACAGTCGGAAGGTCTCCGTCGTCGAAGTAGGTAAGGGCCTTCAGGCTCAGCAGAGGATTGAAGACTTGGCCATAAACCGCCCGGGCGGCCGCAAGGGCCTCGGCGAGATCGATTCCCTCTTCGAAAAGCCGGCCAAGGTCCAGATAGTCTTTCGCCTCCGCGCGGTCCTGGACCACCTTGACCTTGGTGGCCGCGAGATCCAGGAGGGATGCCACAGGGAAGCCAGGTCCCACCACCCGCTCCGGATCGCGGACGCGCCGCAAGGTCAAGCCTCCGAAGAACGAGACCTTGACCGGTCCCCCTTTCTCGACCATCGAGACCAGAGTGTTCGGTGACGACTGGGCTCTCTGTGTCCCTTCGAGAAATGGGACCTGCCGCTCCAGGTCATCCGGGCGAAAATCCAGATTGGAGAAAAAGTCGAAGTCCTCGGACGGCCGGTGTCCCAGCCGCAGAGCCAGGGCGGTTCCTCCGTAGAGGACGAACCCCGCCGGAATCACGCCCAACTCGTCCCAGAGCCGGCGCTGGGAGGCAGGGAGGATGTCGAGGCGTGGGATAAGCATGGGTTGGGGCTCACCAGCGCATTGTATCGTTTCAAGCTCCTACCCCGCCCGCCGCTCCCCCTCCCGCAGCACCCGCAGGAAATTTCCTCCCAGGATCAACCGCACCCCGCCCCGGTCCACTCCCCGGTCCAGCAGCGCCGCCGTGAGGTCGGGAAACTTGGAGGGATCTTCAAAGCCCTCGAGGACGTCGGGGATGCCGTCGAAGTCGGTGCCGATGCCGGTGTGCTCTTCTCCGCCGATTTCGAGGAGGTGGATGAGGTGGTTCACGTAGGCGGAGAGCGGGACCTTGGGGAGGGGATGGTCCTGGAAGAGGCGCTCTCTCTCCTGCCAGAGCTTGCCGGGGTTACGGAGGTACTCCTCCAGGGTCTCCTCCAGGATCGGCCGGAGCTCTTTGCCGCGCGCGGCGTCGGCCTTGGAGGCTTCGGGATCGACGAAGCCGGGGTAGGAGTTGGCCATCACCAGCCCCCCCTTGCGGGCGATCTCCCGGATGAGGGGGTCGGGGAGGTTGCGCGGGTGGTCGCAGAGGGCGCGGGCGGAGCTGTGGCTGGCGATCACCGGGGCCGTGGCGACGTCCAGAGTGTGGAGGACGGCGGCATCGGAGACGTGGGAGACGTCCGCCAGAATACCCAGGCGGTTCATCTGGCGGACGATCCCCTCCCCCTCGGCGGAGAGGCCGTCGTGGAGGGGCTTGCCGGTCGAGGCGTCGCACCACTCGTGGCTCGCCCAGTGGGTTAGGGTGACGTAGCGGACGCCGATCCTGGCGCAGTGGTCGAGGGCCCCGGTCACGGTCAGGGGGCGGCCGTTCTCCAGGCCGAAGAGGACGGCCACCTCGCCCCGCCGGGCGGAGCGCTGGAGGTCGTCCGCCGTGGCCACCTGGACGAGCTGGCCCGGGATCAGGGCCCGCTCGGAAACCTCGTGGAGCGCCTTGGCGTGCTCCCACCCCCGCTGCGGGTCGAGCTCGGCCGGGACGTACAGGGCGAAGACGAGGGCGCTCACCCCGCCCTGCCGCAGACGCGGGAGGTCGACGTGGCGGTCGGTCAGGTGCTGCGAGAGGTCCGCCGGGCTCTCCCAGAGCCGGGTGGGAACGTCGGTATGGGCATCGATGACGAGGGTGTCCTGGTGCAGGGGCATGCCGGGTAGTCTATTGAATCTCACCGGTACATCGCTTGCAGGTCCCAAGGGTTTGCGGGGAGCGATCCCCGTGATTTTCTTGACCGACGGAAGGAGGCAGTATGGACAGACAGACGTGGACTCTCATGGGGAGCGCCGGCGCTGGGGCCGGGCTGGGCGCCGGCCTCATGTATCTCCTCGATCCGCAGGGCGGACGCCGCCGCCGCGCCGTGGCCAGGGACAAGGCCGTGAGCGCTCTCAACAAGGGGGGCGACGCCGTGAAGAAGACCTCCCGCGACCTCGGCAACCGCACCAAGGGCCTGGTGGCCCAGGTCGGGTCCAGGCTACGCCAGGGCGAGGACGTCCGGGTCGACGACCAGGTGCTGTGCAACCGGGTGCGCTCCAAGCTGGGCCACGCCATCTCTCACCCATCGGCCCTGGAGGTGACGGCCGAGGACGGCCGGGTGACCCTCAGCGGCCCGGTGCTCGCCCTGGAGGCGGATCGCCTGCTGGACGCCGTGCGCTCGGTCAAGGGCGTGCGGGACGTGGAGTGCCGGTTCGACCTCCACGAGCGCTCCGAGGACCACCCCGCGTTCCAGGCGGACGGCGCCGCGGCGTCACGGTTCGCGCACCGGCGATGGGTTCCCACCGGCACCCGCGTGCTGGCGGGCACGGCCGGCGGCGCCCTGGCGGTGGCGGGCTTCAAGAAGAAGGGACCGCTGGGGATCGCCCTGCGCACCGTGGGGCTCGGCCTGCTGGCCCGCGGGGTGAGCAACGCCGGTCCCGGACGGCTGGCGAGCCGCATCCGCCGGGGCAAGGGGCGGAACGAGGGCCAGCTCGATCCGGCGGTTTTGTAGATCCCGGCCGGTAATTCCTGCTTTTCCCCTCCTCTCCCCAGGGGAGAGGAGGGCTGGGATGGTGAGCACCTACCGGGTGTAGGCCTGGATCTGCACGTTCGCGTACGTCCAGCCGTAGCCCGGGACCTCGTCCGGGTTCACGTCCTCGGGGAAGGCCATGTCGATCAGGAACTTGTCCTTCGCCTTGGTCGTGAGCTGACTGACGTTGGCCGCGCCGACCAGCTTGGTGACCTGGCCGGTCCCCCGGTCGGTGACGGTGATGGTGATCGTGCCACCGGCCATGTCGAGGTCGTTCTCGCAGCGGTAGGTGTGGCCCGGGACGGCCTGGAACGGCTTCACCAGCTTGAGCTTGTCCGGGTGGAGCAGGTGGATGCCATAGCGGGCGAGCGCGGTGTAGGAGTCGGGTCCCCGGAAGTAGAGCATCCCCAGCATGTCGAAGTTCTTGTTGAGCACGAACCAGTAGATGAGGTGCTTGCCGTCCGGCTGGCCCGTGAACCAGGGACCGACGGTGACGTCGAGCCCCATCTTCACCCGCTTGTAGGTCCCCGGCGGCACGGCGAAGGCCAGCCGCTTGACCGGCTCCTCCGGCGTCGGCCGGTGGACGACGCCCTTGCGCTCGAAGCAGAGGATGCCCGTGCCGCAGGGCTTGCCGTCGCTGTTGCCGCCGCGCTTGTCCGCGACCGCCTCGGCCGCCACGGGCTTGACCACGGACGCCCGGCCCGTGGCGCGGTCGGGGATCACGGCCCAGGCATAGAACTCCCGCGTGCAGCTCACTGCGGCCTGCGCCTCGGAGACGCCGCTCGCGCCCAGCCGGCTGAAGACGTCGGCGAGAGAACGCTGCGAGCGCGGCTGCAGCGCCACCGTCGCCGCCTCGCCGATCGCCGCGCCGTCGGCGTCCACCAGGCTGACAGTGCACGTCGCGGCCGAGCCGGCGAGGTTGACGAGGTTGAGGTCGGTCGTGCGCGAGGTGTCGGAGACGAGGCCCGGCAGGCTCACCGTCTGGTTCGCGCGGCCCGCCGTCAGGCGGTCCGGGATGGACGTTCTGCCGGCGTACGCGGCACCACCCGCGACCAGCCCGGCCACGAGCAGACAGGAGACGAGGACTCGATTCATGCGTCAACCTCCAGTGTGGTTGAAGTAGCGAGAGAAGGAAGCCGCTGGCGGACCGCTCTCAGTTGAAGCGAATAGTATAGCGTCTCCGGCGCCGATCTCAACGCGGTCGGGACCTCGCTCCAAGGGGTCTGCACCGAGGTCTGAGCCCCTCGCACCCCGGCACCGGTCCCTGCGCTCTCCGCCGCGTGGTCCGCCCCGCCGGCCCTGTGTAGAGACTCGGGAAACCTGTGTAAGGGCTCGCCATCCCCGGACCGGGGCTCGCCATTCCCGGACGGGGCTTCGCGAGGCCCCGAGCAAAACTCGCGAGGCCGTTACGAGAATTCGTGAGGCCCGGACCAGGCTTCGCGAGGCCGTTACGAGAATTCGTGAAGCCCGGACCGGGCTTCGCGAGGCCCTACACAGGGCTCGCGGATCTCTGCACCGGGTTCGCTGATGCGCAAGCGCGCACCCTTGTCCCGCGGGCGTGCCCCTCCCTCCCCGATGATGAGCAGCTTGGCCTCGTCGGGGATTGGCTGCACGGTGATGCGCCGCCCGGCGATCCAAGGCTGGCCGCCGGTGACTCCGGGTGTGATTTCAATGTGCGCGTCCAGCATTCTCGTCGTCCTCACCCCTCCTCGGGCTCCTCCAGGCTCTGCACGATCTGGGTGACCTCGACCTCGGCCTTGCGGATCTTGCCGCGGCAGAGGTCGAGGAGCTGGGCGGCGCGGCGCAGCTCGGCGGCGAGCTGGTCGATGTCGATCTCCTCGCCCTCGATGCGCTCGAGGATGCCTTCCAGCTCGTCCATGGCCTCGCGGAAGCTTAAGGGTGTCTCGCCGCCGTTCGCGGCGGTGCTTACTTTCGGTTCGCTCGGTTCCTTCATTGGTCCTCCACTCGGCTCTTGAACTCTCCCCCGGCGACCCGGGTGGCGACGACGTCTCCCGGCCGCACCTGGCCGGGATGGCGGACGGCTTTGCCCGTAGCGTCGCGGGTCAGGCTGAAGCCCCGTTCCAGGGTGCGCTCCGGGGCGAGCTGCTGGCAGAGGCGCTCCATGCCGGTCAGCGTGGCGGCGGTCTCCCGCACCCGGCCGCGGGCGGCGGCGGCGATGCGCTCGCCGCGGCGGACCCGCTCCCGCCCGGCCGCGTTCAGGAGCCGAGGCGCCAGGTCGGCGAGCCGGCTCCGCACGTCGTCCTGCCGGCGCCCGGCGTCACGCAGGACGCCGCGGCCCAGGCGGCCCAGGGCCCGGGCGTGCTCCTCGATGCGCGAGCCGGCCGCCGCGAGGCGCATGCGGGCCAGGCTCACGCCCCGCTCGGCACGCCCCAGGGCCTCGCGGCCGGCGCGCAGGGGCTCCAGGGACTCCCGCAGGAGAGTGCGCCGCAGGTCCGCCAGCATCTGCTCGGCCCGGGCCATGCGCTCCACCAGGAACTCGGCCACCTTGGTCGGGGTCTTGAAGGCGGTGTGGGCCACCAGGTCGGCGATGGCGCGGTCGATCTCGTGCCCCAGCCCGGTGAGCACGGGGAACGGCGCGCGGGCGACCGCCTCGGCGATGGCCCGGCTGTCGAAGGCCGCGAGGTCGGTGCGCGAGCCGCCGCCGCGGATCAGCACGGCCGCGTCGATCGCCAGGCCGGCGAGCGAGGCCAGGGCCGAAACGACCTCGCGCTCGGCGTCCCGCCCCTGCATGGCGGCATGGATGAAGAGGACGCGGAAGCCGAAGCCGCTCTCCGCCAGCCCCGAGAGGAAGTCGTGATAGGCCGCGCTCCCCTCGGAGGTGATGAGGGCGATCGACAGCGGCAGGTCGGACAGGGCCAGCCCCTGGTTGCGCTCCAGCAGGCCGGCGGCGGCCAGGGCCGCCAGGGTCTCCCGCCGCCGCCGCTCCATCTGGCCGAGGGTGAAGGCGGGGTCCACCTCGCGCACGCAGAGCTGCAGGCGCCCCGAGGGAGCGTAGAAGTCGAGCCCCCCCCGGCAGCGGATCTGGACGCCGTCCACCAGCCGCTGCTCGGAGGCGGCGAGGAGGCGCTGGACCTTGAGGAAGTCCCCCTTCCAGATGACCGCGTCGAGCTTGCCCACGATCTCGTCGCGCTCCCCCTTCTCCACCAGCTCGAAGTAGACGTGGCCACGGGCGCTGGGGCGCACCCGCTGCGCCTCGCCCACCACCCAGACGGAGGAGAAGGCCTCCGCCAGGAAGTCGCGCACCTCACCGCAGAGCTGGGAGACGCTGTAGGTGGGCTCGAGCGAGGAGAAGAGGGTCAGGCGGGTCTCCCGGGCGCTCCGGCGCTCAATGATACGACTTCAGCTCTCTGGTCGAATTGAGGGGAATCGACTCCGCCCACTCGACCGCCTTCTTCTCGCCGGCCGTCAGCCGGCTGAGGAATTCCACCGCCTCCTCGCGCTCCCGGAACAGGCGCCAGATGAAGGTGTGGCCGGCGGGAGCGGTGAAGTAGGTGTAGGGCTTGGAGCCGCCTCCCGAGAGGTCGAAGCCGAGGTTGGCTTCGCCGTTGACCCCCACGCAGGCGACCGCGATGGCGCGGTAGGCCAGGGCCAGGGCCTTGATGGCGTCCTCGTAGTCCGCCAGCTCCTCGCGCGAGAGGGGCGAGTGGTAGACGGAGATCCTGGCGCCATCCTCCTCGGCGAGGAGGTTGTAGGGGATGTCGTTGCGGTCCATCGCGTCCTTGGTCTCGCTGGTGGTGACGAAGACGTCCTCCGTCCCGCTGACCTTGTAGGAGATGGCGTAGACCTCCTTGTCCAATTGGGCAAACGCCTCCGCGAGGATGCTCTCGTCCTCGATGGTGAAGTAGTAGAGGCGGTTCATCATTCTGCGTGCTGCCATTGCGGCGATCCTCCAGGGTCGCGGGGCTCGTGCGGTCTCGCACGGCCGCCATGGGGCGGAATCCAGGACCCGGTTCGAGTTTGTGCGGGTGGAGCGGGCGACAGGCGACAGCCTGGCCCGGACGCCCTATTGTAGCAAAACGTTACGGCGGGCCGTCACAATCCCGGCGCGGGCTCGTACCGCGGGCGCTCGTTGAGGAAGAAGCCGATGACGAGCCCCGCGGCACAGCCCCCCAGGTGGGCGGCATTGTCGATGCCCGGAGTCGTGGAGCCCAGGAAGACGTTGATCCCGGCCCAGAGGAGGAGCTGCATCAGAAGCGACTTGGCCTGGGGAGTCAACATTCCCCGCCGCTTCATCAGGAAGGCGATGAGGGCGCCCATGACGCCGAAGATGGCTCCCGAGGCGCCGGCCGAGAGGGAGCGGGTGAAGAGGTTGCTGGCGATCGACCCCACGATGCCGCTCACAAAGTAGACCAGCAGGAGCCGGCCGGAGCCCAGGAGGAGCTCGAACAGGCCGCCGAGCTGGTAGAGGGCCCAGCCGTTGACCAGCAGGTGGAGCACGCCGATGTGCAGGAACATGCTGGTCACCAGTCGCCAGTACTGGCCCTGCTGGACGAGCGGCGGGTAGTCCGCCCCCAGGGCGAGGAGCACCCGTGGATCGTTCGAGCCGCCGCGCAGGGTCTCCAGCAAAAAGACGGCGGTGATCGCCACCAGCAGGAACGTGGTGACAGGGGTCCGGGCTCCGAGGGGCATAGGAACATCGTATCGTGAATCGGGGGAGGGCGTCTCGCCAGGCCGCAGGCAGGGTTGGTGGAGGAGAGCAGGGACAGCAGGGACTGCAAGGACGTCAGGGACAAAGCTCCAGCCTCGAGTCTGCCTGTCCCTGGCGTCCCTGGTGTCCCTGCCGTCCCTGTCTTCGGCCTTCTGGCGCGCAGGCCAAGCCTCAGGGATACACCCCCCGCGACACCCGCGCCCTGCCCTTCTTCGTCCGCACCTCGATCTCCCGGAAGCCGTCCTTGTCCGCCGGCCGGTCGGACTGGTAGGCGAGGTAGTAGCGGCTGCGCAGCTCGGCCTCGATCTGGCCATAGGCGCTGGCGAGGTCCTCCGCCCGGTCGATGAAGAAGGCCCGGCCGCCCGTGGACTCGGCCAGCTCGATGAGCTTGGCCTTCGGGCCGCGCTCGTGCTGCTTCAGGCCGAGGCCGATGGTGTAGAGGGCGACGCCGCTGCGGCGGGCGTACCCCAGGGCGTCCTCCCAGGTGGAGTGGCTGAAGGTGTCGGCGCCGTCGGTCAGGATCACCAGGGCGCGCTGGCCGTGCTGAGCCCGGAAGTAGTAGAGGCTGGCGAGGACGGCATCGTAGAGCGCCGTGCGGCCGTAGGCCGTGATCCCCTCGAGCGACAGGGCGGCGGCCTCGGCGTCGTCCACCGGCGGCATGAGCAGCACCGGCCGGGAGGAGAACGAGAGGGTGAAGCAACGGTCGCGCGGCGTCACCAGGTGCTTGATGAAGCCGGTGGCGGCCCGCTGCGCCTCGTGCAGCGACGAGGCCATGGAGAACGAGGTGTCGATGACGATCCCCAGCGACAGGGGGAGGTTCCCCACCTGCTCGAAGCGGGAGAGCTTCTGCGGCCGGCCGCCTTCGCGCACCTCGAAGTCCGTGGCCGGCAGCCCCTGCACCGGATGCCCGGCGCCGTCGAGGACCGTGGCGTAGAGCTCCACCAGATCGACTTCCACCTCGCTCAGGTTGGCCGGCGCCCGCAGGAAGCGCACGTCCTCAGCCCGGGTGCCGTCGTCGAGGACGGCCACCACCGAGATCCAGGCCAGATCCTCGGCGGGGACCTGCACCTCGGTCTGCCAGGGGGCTTGCGAGAGGGAGGCGATCTTGCGGTCGTTGACGCGGAACTCCACCTCGGCGATCTTGTGGTCCTCCGGCACCACCACTTCGGCATGGGCCAGGACCTTGCCCGTGGCGCGGGTCCCCCGGCGAGGATCGGTGATCAGCACTCGGAAACCGCCCCGCGCCTGGTTGAGCACCACCTGGTCCCAGGCCACCAGCGCGCCACTGGCGTCGTAGCCCTCGGCGCGCACCACCTGCTCGCGGGGGAAGGTGGCGAGGCGCAGGTCGGCGGCATAGGGCGCCCGCGTGCGGGAGAGCTGGGGCTGGCCGTCCACCAGGAAGACCACCTTGGCGATGCGGTCCCCCGTCACCACCGTCTGGGCCTCCCAGGTGCCGAGCACCACTTCGGCGGGCGGTGGCAGAAGGAGGAGGGTGTCTTGGCCGACGACGCCGGTGCGCACTATCTCGCCTCCCACCGCGGCGGCGGTGGCCGCGGCCGGCAGGAGCGTCGTCAGCCGCGGCGGGACGCGGAAGCCGCGGGCCATGGTGGCCACGGCGCCGCTGGTCTCGTCCCGCAGGCGCAGCCGCAGCACGAAGCTCTGGCCCGGACGCAGGGCCCGCTCCAGCAGCAGCATCGTGGGAGCTCCGTCAGTCGGGGGTGGCACCTGGTAGCGCAGGCGGAAGGTCTCGAAAGGCGCGCCGCCCGCGTCGAGCACGCCGTCCACCGTCAGCCGCACCCGTGGCTTGCCGTCGACCTGCGTGATCGTCATCCCCTCCGGGGAGGGGAGCGGGACCAGCACCCGCGTCGTCAGGCGCTGGCCCTGCCAGCTCGGAAAGTCCACCGCCACGTCCCCGGTCCGCAGCCGCGCCGGCTCCGGGGGGAGGGTCGTGGCCGCCGCGGCGCGGGCCCAGGCGGCGAGGTCGGCCGGGGCGGCCAGGAAGGCGGCCCGCTCCCGCGGCCGGGCCCAGCGGAAGTCCTGCATCGTCTCCTCGCTCCGCCCCCGCAGGTCCCAACGGGAGAGCCCCGTCCCGGCTGTCTGCTTGCGCTGGATGCCGTCCATGCCCGTGACCTGGTCCACGCGCTTGGAGTCGGGGCAGAAGAAGCGGTCGATCCGCCGCACCCCCGACGACGCCTCCGCCTGATCGAGCCAGTACTGCGCCTCGCCGATATAGAGGGCGCGCTTGGCGTCGATGGGGAGCCAGAGGACGAAAGGCTCGCCGCTGGACGGCCGGTAGAGCACCAGGTCCTTCTTCGTGCCGTCGTCCGCCGGGTAGGACCAGACCTCCAGCGGTTTGAAGATGGCCGCGCAGTCCAGCACCAGCCGCTCGGCGGGCCGGCCGCGCAGGAAGAGGAGCTGGGCCCGGGCGTCCTGCGGCAGGAGAGACTGTGGCTCGCCGGCCACCAGCCGCCGGCGGCGCGCGATCCCCTCCAGGAGCTTCGGATCGCGGCCGAGGAATTCCCCGATGAACGCCTCGCGCCCCGCCGCGTCGAGAGAGAGGAGGGTCTCCCGCTGATCCAGGGTCAGCAGCAGGCCGGGGCCGTCCTGCAAAAAGGCCCGCTGCGCCTCGGGCCAGAGGGCGGGGTCGGCGTCGGCAGCGGGTGCCGGCGTCTGGGCGAAGACGGGGAGGGCGAGGAGGGCAAGGAGCCACAGAACGCCCCCACCCAAGACCCTCATCACCCCGGCCCTCTTCTCCCGCCCCCTCCCACCCCCCTCACCGGGAGAAGAGGGAGAACAGCAAGACGGCTCCAACCGGGTTCCCCTCTCCCGGTGAGGGGGGTGGGAGGGGGCGGGAGAGGGGACAGGGGTGAGGGCCCGGCGGCGGGGAGACCGCCGGAGATGGAATTCCGCCGGGATCGGCCGAGGTCTCACGGGTAGTACCCGCGCGCCGCCCGGGCCTTGATACCGCTCCTTTTGACTTTCACCTCCACCGGGCGGAAGCCGGGTTGGGCGTCGGTGTTGGTCGAGTTGTAGGCCACCAGGTAACGGCTGCGCAGCTCGATCTCGATCTGCTTGTAGATGGCCGGCAGCTCGGTGGAGTTGTTGGTCCAGAAGGCCCGGCCGCCCGTGGAAGCGGCCAGCTCGTTGAGCTTCGACTTGATGCCCTGGTCGAAAACCGAGAGGTTGAGGCCGATGGCGTAGACGGCGACACCGCTGTGCGACGCGTACTCCATGGCGTCCTTGAAGGAGATGTAGCTCGAGTTGTCGTCGCCGTCGGACAGCAGCACCATCGCCCGCTGCCCCTGCACGCCGCGGAAGTAGTAGAGGCTGTGCACCAGGGCGTCATGGAGCGCCGTGTCCCCCACGGCCTGCAGCCCCTCGATGGCCTGCACCATGGCGCCGACGTCGTCGGTGGGAGGCATGTCGAGGCGCGACCGCAGGGCGAAGCTCACCAGGAAGGCCTTGTCCCTGGGGGTCATGACGCTCTGGAGGAAGCCGGCGGCCGCCTTCTCCGCCTCCACCAGGGAGCCCGCCATGGAGCCCGAGGTGTCGACGAGGATGCCGATGGTGAGCGGCAGGTTCTGCACCAGCTCGAACTTGGCGATCTCCTGCGGCTTGCCCGCCTCCAGGACCTCGAAATCCTCCTGTTTGAGGTCGCGCACCAGGTTGCCCGAGTGGTCGGTCGCCGCCACGTACATCTCGACGAGGTTGACGTCCACCTGCGACATGTTCGCCGGTGCCCGCAGATAGCGCACGGCCTCGGCCTTGGAGCCGTCGTCGAGGACGGCCTGGACGGTCAGGTAGACGAGGTCGCCATCCGGCACCGGCACGTCCAGCTCCCAGGGTGGCTTGGCGAGCGAGCCCACGGTCTTGTCGTTGATCTGGAAATCGATCGACTTGACCTTGCGGCCGTCGGGGATCACCACCTCGGCCCGCGCCCGGGTGGTCTTGCCCGTCACCCGGGTCCCCTTGCCCGGCGAGACGACGCGCACGTTGAAGGCGCCCTTGGGCTGGTTGATGATCACCTCGTCCGAGGCCACCAGCTTGCCTTCCGCATCGTAGCCTTCGGCGCGCACCGTCTGCTCGGTGGGATATTTCTCCAGCCGCAGCTCGGCGCTGTAGGGTGCCTTGGTGGTGGTGAGCTGGGTCTTGCCGTCCACCAGGAAGACCACCTTCTGGATGCGCTCGCCGGTGACGATGGTCGAGGCCCGCCACAGCCCCATCACGATGTCGTCCGTGGCGGGCAGGAGGAGGAGGCTGTCCTTGCCGGAGGCCGTGGTGACGGGCACGAGCTGGCCCCCCTGGGCGCTGGCGGGGAGAGGCTCGGGTGTTGGCTCCTGGGGAACCCGGAAGGCCCGCGAGAGCCAGGCTTCGCCGCCCCCCAGCTCGTCCTTCACCTTGAGGCGCATGATGAAGCTCGACTTCGGGCGCAGCGGCCGGTCGATGGCCAGGACCAGCGGCTCCCCGCTCTTCGGTGCGGGCAGTTGGAACCGCATGCGGAACTCGTCGAACGGCGTGCCGTCCTGCTCCACCAGCGCCTCTACCACCAGGTGGACCTCGGGCTTCTCGGGAGCGAGCTTGAACCCCGCGTCCGCCGGCAGGGAGACCAGGGCGCGGGAGACGATGCGCTGGCCATCGCGGTCGGGGAAGTGCATCTCGGCCGAGGCGACCTTCAGGTGCGGAGCGAGGTTCGGCAGCTCGGTGGCCGCCGCCGCCCGCGCCCAGTGGGCGAGGTCCTTGGGGGGGGCCAGGAACGAGGAGGCGTCCCTGGGACGGACGCGATGTCTTCCCCTCGACGCCACCGCGCCGGTCAGGCCGGGGACGCCGGTGGCCTCGTCCAGGTGCCTCGCCTCCTTGCAGTTCTGGAGGTCGAAGCGCACGGCCGACATCGTCGACGGCAGCTCTTCCCACTGCTCCAGGTAATACTCCATGATGGGGGTGTAGAGCCCCCGCTTCGAGTCGCTGGGGAGCCACAGCTTCCAGGCCTTGTGCGGGCCCGGGCTGTAGACCACGAGCATGCGGTCCTGGGGCTTGCCGTCCGTCCCGGTCGGCCCGGGGTAGGTCCAGATCTCCAGCGGCTTGAGCACCATGGCGCAGTCGAGCACCGTGCGGTCCTTGGGAGGACCGTTCAGGAACAGGATCTGCGCCCGCACGTCCTGAGGGGAGAGGAACTGATCGGTGGCGAGCGCCATGCGGCGCGAGATCGCCTCGCGCAGCTCGTTCTTCGGCGTCTCTGGGATCGGATCGCGCTCGAGGAACTCCTCGATCCAGCGCGCCCGCGCCTCGGGGCTCAGGCCCAGCAGCTCGGTGCGCTGCTCCGGGGTGAGGAGCAGGCCGGGGCCATCCTGGAAGAAGGCGCGCTCCGGCTCGGGCCAGAGGGTGGGATCGTTGTCCCCCAGACCTTCGGCCCGGAGCGGGCCGGCGGCCAGGAAGGCGCAGAGAGCGAGGGGCAAGACGAGAGAGAAGGTCGCGGTACGAAGTTTCACGGCGTTGCCTCTTTGCATGGCCGGTGCCACGTTCAGAGCTTGAGCGGACACCCTGTTGAAAGGGGCCGGTTGGCACGGCTCCGGGGAGAGACTACTATGGGGGCACGCTCGTATGCCGAAAATCCTGCGCAACGCACCGATCCGCACCTGGGAGGCTGGCGACAACGTCCAGGGCTTCGCCCTGCTCACCAAGAAGGAGCAGCGGCAGGACCGCAACGGCAAGAGCTTTCTGGACATGGAGCTGGCCGACGCCAGCGGCTCCATGGTCGCCAAGGTCTGGGCGGACAGCCCGGCCTTGAACGCCCGTTTCGAGCCCCACCAGTTCGTGGCCTTCCGCGGCTCGGTGAAGAACTACCGCGATCAGCTCCAGCTCAGCATCGACGACTGCCGCGAGGCCACCGACGGCGACCGCACCTACGGCTTCGACGAATCGAAGCTCATTCCGTCCACCCGCGAGGACATCGATGATCTCTGGAGGCGACTGGAAGGCCTCGTCACCGAGCGGGTCGAGCGGCCGGTGCTGCGCCGCCTCGCCGCCGAGACCCTGGCCGTCCACGGCAAGGCCCTGCGCGAGCACCCGGCGGCGAAGTCCATGCACCACGCCTACCGTGGCGGCCTGCTGGAGCACGTGGTCTCCATGGCCGAGCTGGGCGACCGGGTCTGCGACCACTACCGCGACCTGGATCGCGACCTGGTGCTCCTGGGCGTGCTCTTCCACGACCTCGGCAAGCTCCGCGAGCTGGGGGCCATGCCGGCCAACGACTACACGGTCGAGGGTCGCCTGGTGGGCCACGTGGTCATCGGCCGCGACCTGCTCATCGAGCGCTGCGCCGCCATCGAGGGCTTCCCCCTGGACCTGCGGCTGCTGCTCGAGCACATGGTCCTCTCCCACCAGGGGAAGAAGGAGTTCTCCTCGCCGGTGGAGCCGATGACCCCCGAGGCCCTGGCCCTCCACTTCATCGACGACCTGGACTCGAAGATCAACCAGCTCCGCGCCTCCCGCGAGTCCGCTCCCGGCATGCAGTTCCACCGCGGCCTCGGCCGCTTCGTCTACCTGCCGCCCGTGGAAGAGCGGCCGGCCGAGCCCCTGCTCGACCTCGTGGAGCCTCACGCCGAGGAGGAGCGGGAGAGGGAGATGTCAGAGGAGGAGGAGGTGGAAATCGAGGTTCAGGCCGCGTTGTTCGAGCCGGGTGATGGACTCCACGGGTCCTAGAGGGGTACTATTTTGACTATGGTAAAGACGACTCTTTTCCTTGATGAGGAGACAGCGCTGACTTTGAGCGAGCTTGCCCGAGCCCGCGCGACGAGCCCGGAACAGATCGTCCAGGACGCCCTCGCGGCATTCACTCCAAAGGTGCCACGCCCCGCAATCACGGGGATAGGTGCCTATCATAGCGGTCGCTCTGACGTCTCGGAGCGGGCGGAGGAGTTGCTTCTCGAGGCTGCGCGTAAGCGCCAATGATCCTCGTAGTGGACTCGGGCGCGGTGTATGCGCTCTTCGACGCTGACGACCTGCACCACTCTGCCGTTCGCAAGGTGGTGGACTCCCACCAGGGGCCGCTGATCATACCGGTCGCCATTCTTGCAGAGATCGATTACCTGCTGCTTACCAATCTCGGAGTCCAGGCTGAGTTGGACTTCCTGAAGAGCCTCCAGGAGGGCGCTTTTACTTTTGAACCCTTCACGGTTGAGGATTTGGGACGCTGTCGAGAAATTATCTCTCAATACCGGGATCTCGGGCTTGGGCTCGCCGACACCGCCGTCATGGCTACTGCCGAGCGCCTCAGAACTCTTATGGTCCTCACCGTCGACCACCGCCATTTCCGGGCCGTCGTGAGCCAACAGGGGCGTCCATTCCGTCTCCTTCCAGCCGACGCCTGAACTGCGTCACCGCCCCGCCGCACCCACCGGCCCCGGAACCGTGAAGTCCTTCCGCAGATACGACGTCGTCGCCGCCAGCTCGTCCCGCACGGCGACGCCGATCGACCAGCTCCCCGCCTGGAAAGGGATGCCCACGTCGTACACGTATTCCCGCTGGGACCCGGCCGCGGCTTCGCCCTCCGGCAGCTCCACCGTCACCACCTTGGTCTCCTTGACCGGGGAGGTGGTGCCGCCGGTGCTCGCCACCACGTAGAGGCGCAGCCGGCCGGTGCGGGTCTTGTCCTTCGCCTGCAGGTAGAGCTTCGCGATCGGCACCTTCACCCGCACCGGTACCAGCGTCGCGCCGTTCTGCTGCTTCGGCGGCTCGATCTCCAGCGAGGCGCCCAGTGGGTTGTCCTCCGGCCCGAAGCGCATCACCGCCAGGGTGCGCTCGGCCACGGCCTCTCCCACCGGCTTGTCGCGGTACCACTGGCGATGGCGCACGTGCGCCCCCTTGACCCTCACCTTCACCTCGACTTTGTGCTCGGCTTCATCCCCGGGGCGCTCCGGCGTGTAGCCCAGGGAGTAGTACGTGGTGAGGTCCTCGCTCATCAGGCGCAGGGCCGCCGTGGGGTCCGCCGCGTTGAGCATCGCCCGGCCCCCCGTGTCCTCGGCGAGGAAGCGCAGGCCGTTCTGGCGGTTGCTGACCAGGATCTCCTGGAGCGCCGTGCCGCGGACCACCCGTGTGCCGTAGGCCTCGATGGGGTAGATCGTGATCCGGTTGCGACTGGCGTGGGAGGTCACCTCCCGGAACCGCTTCGAGAGATCGAATTCCTGGCCGCTCAACCCCGAGACCTTCCCGCCGCCACGGTAGCTCGAGCGCATGGACGCCCAGGTGAAGAGGTCCGCGCCCGGCGTCAGCGGCAGTCCGTCGCTCACGTAGAGGATGGCCTTGCGGCCGGGGACGCCCGCGAGCCAGCTCACCACCCCGTCCAGAGAGGTCAGGGCCCCGCGGACCACCGCGCTCTCCTGATCGGCCCAGGCCCGGATCCGGCCCTCGGCCAGCGGGCCCCAACCGTTGCCCGCCTCGATGGCGTCGATGATGTCGTCGATGGCGTGGTCCCGGCTCTCTTCGTACTTCTTCATGTCGCTCGCCTGTCCCCTGAGCACGGCGAGGTCGGAGTCGATCAGGCCGAGATCGGAGGTGAACGCCCGCCGCACGTCGAGCTTCTGGGCATAGCGCACCAGCATCACCTCGTCCCCGGGCAGCAGTTCCTGGTGCAGGAACCCGCTCAGCCGGTCGAGGATCCGGCCGCGGCTCCCCGGCTCGGTGTTGACGTCGTCGAGGAAGACCACGAGACGGAGCCGCTGGTCCGGCGGGCGCTCCGCCGCAGCCTTCCCTCCGGCTGCCGCTGCCGGCTCGCGCTTCTCCGTGTAGAAGTTGGTGATCTTGACCGGCTTGCCGTCCTCGGTGACCGCGAAGTCCTCCGCCTTGAGCCCCACCGCCGGCTTGCCCTGCCGGTCGCTGACGAAGACGTCCAGGTTGACGACGTTGACCTGGATCGCCTCGCCGAAGCTGTCCTCCGCGGCCGGCGCCTGGGCGAGGAGGGACCCGACGGAGAGCGCGAGGAGGAGTACGGCGAGCGGGCGGCGAAGGTGAGGCATGACAGTTCTCCTATCCACAGACGAAGACGGAGGCTCCCGGAGGAAGTATGCAGCAAAGAGCTCGACTTGGCCCGTTTCTTGCGGCGAACACCGCGGCAAGAGGAGGAGGGCCAATGTCCGAGACCCAGGTCGAGAGGTCCGCAGACTGGAAGCACAACCCGCGCTGGCAAGGCATCGAGCGACCTTACACCCCGCAGGACGTCGAGCGCCTGGCGGGCAGCCTGCGCATCGAGCACACCCTGGCCCGCCGCGGGGCCGAGCGGCTCTGGGAGCTGCTCCAGACCGAGGATTACGTAGCGGCGCTCGGGGCGATGACGGGCAATCAGGCTATCCAGATGGTTCAGGCCGGGCTCAAGGCCCTCTACATCAGCGGCTGGCAGGTGGCGGGCGACGCCAACGAGGCGGGCGAGGTCTATCCCGACCAGAGCCTCTATCCCGCCAACAGCGTGCCGTCGCTGGTGCGGCGCATCAACAAGGCCCTACGCCGGGCGGATCAGATCCAGCACGCCGAAGGCAAGGACGGTCCGGACTGGTTCGTGCCCATGGTGGCCGACGCCGAGGCCGGCTTCGGGGGCAATCTCAACGCCTTCGAGCTGATGAAGGACATGATCGACGCCGGCGCGGCGGGCGTCCACTTCGAGGACCAGCTCTCCTCGGCCAAGAAGTGCGGCCACATGGGGGGCAAGGTCCTGGTGCCCACCCTAGAGTTTGAGCAGAAGCTCGCCGCAGCGCGGCTGGCGGCGGACGTCCTCGACGTGCCGGCGATCCTCATCGCCCGCACCGACGCCAACAGCGCCAGGCTGATCACCAGCGACGTCGATCCCCGCGACCATGAGTTCCTCGGCCGCGAGCGGACCTTCGAGGGCTTCTATCCCTATGCCGGCGGCATCGACGCCGCGATCTCCCGCGGCCTCTCCTTCGCCCGCCATGCCGACATGCTCTGGTGCGAGACCGCGCACCCGGACCTCGCGGAGGCGCAGCGCTTCGCCGAGGCCATTCACGCGCAGTACCCCGGCAAGCTCCTGGCCTACAACTGCTCGCCGTCGTTCAACTGGAAGCAGCGGCTGGACGCCACGACCATCGCCCGCTTCCAGCGCGAGCTGGGGGCCATGGGCTACAAGTTCCAGTTCGTCACCCTGGCCGGCTTCCACGCCCTGAACCTGAGCATTTTCGAGTTGGCCCACGCCTACAAGGAGAGCGGCATGACGGCCTACTCCCGGCTGCAGGAGCGGGAATTCGAGAACGAGCGGCTGGCGGGCTACCGCGCCGTCAAGCACCAGACCTTCGTGGGCACAGGCTACTTCGACCTCGTGGCCTCGACCGTCGCCGGCGGCCACGCCTCGACCACGGCGCTCCACGGCTCCACCGAGGAGGAGCAGTTCCGGGAGAAGGCCAGCTAGGGAGGGGGAGCGTCATGGCGAACGACATCCGCGTCGAGGGTCCGTCCACCCCCGCGCAAGACCAGATCCTCACCCCGGAGGCCCTGGATTTCATCGTCCACCTCCAGCGCAACCTCGGCGCGGCGCGCGAGGACCTCCTCGAGCGCCGCGTCCGCCGCCTGGAGGACCTCTCCCGCGGCATCGGGCTCGGCTTCCTGGAGCACACCGCGGACCTTCGCGAAGCCGCTTGGCAGGTCGCCCCGGCGCCGCCGGACCTCGCCGACCGCCGCGTGGAGATCACCGGCCCGGTCGAGCGCAAGATGATGATCAACGCGCTCAACTCCGGCGCCAGCGTCTTCATGGCCGACTTCGAGGATGCCCTCTCCCCCACCTGGACGAACGTCGTCGAGGGGCAGGCGAACCTGATCGCAGCCGTGCGCCGCCGCCTCGCCTTCACCAGCCCCGAGGGCAAGGAGTACCGGCTCCACGACAAGACGGCCACCCTCCTCGTCCGCCCCCGCGGCTGGCACCTCACCGAGCGGCACCTGCTGGTGGACGGCCTGCCCGTCTCGGCCAGCCTCTTCGACTTCGGCCTCTATTTCTTCCACAACGCCGACGAGCTGCTGAAGCGGGGCACGGGTCCCTACTTCTACCTGCCAAAGCTCGAGAGCCACACCGAGGCCGCGCTCTGGAACCAGGCCTTCGTGGCCGCCCAGGAGGCCCTGTCGATCCCCGTCGGCACCATCCGGGCCACGGTGCTCGTCGAGACCATCCCTGCCGCCTTCGAAATGGAGGAGATCCTCTGGGAGCTGCGGGACCACGCCGCGGGTTTGAACGCCGGCCGCTGGGACTACATCTTCAGCATCATCCGCAAGTTCCCCCGCGGCCTGGTCCTCCCCGACCGCTCCCGGTTGACCATGACCGTGCCGTTCATGCAGGCCTACACCGATCTGCTGGTGGCCACCTGTCACCGCCGGGGAGCCCATGCCATCGGCGGCATGGCGGCGTTCATTCCCAGCCGCCGCGACGAGGAGGTCAACCGCACGGCCCTGACCAAGGTCCGAGAGGACAAGGACCGGGAAACCAGCCAGGGCTTCGACGGCACCTGGGTGGCCCACCCCGATCTGGTGCCGGTGGCGAAGGAGATCTTCGACCGGCGCCTGGGCGACCGGCCGAACCAGAAGGAGATCCTGCGGGAGGACGTCGAGGTCACCGAGTCCCAGCTCCTGGACTTCCGGGTCGACGGCGGGAGGATCACCGAGAACGGCGTGCGCGCCAACGTCGGCATCGCCCTCCAGTACCTGGGCTCCTGGCTCCAGGGCCAGGGCGCCGTGGGCATCGACAACCTGATGGAGGACACGGCCACGGCCGAGATCTCCCGTACCCAGCTCTGGCAATGGATCTGGAACGACGCCCACCTGGATGACGGCCGTCAGGTCACCGCGGATCTTTACCGGCAGATCCGCGACCAGGAGCTCGCCGCTCTCGGAGGCCCCGACAAGGGCCGCCTCCGGGATGCCGCCGAGATCCTGGACGGGCTCGTTCTCAACGGAGAGCTCGTACCGTTCCTCACCATCCCCGCGTATCAGTACCTGGATTGACGAGACCCGGACCCGGCGCCCCGGCTACCCGATAAAGTAGACGATGGTGAGCGGTACTTTGCCCGTATTCCTGACCAGGCCTCCCGTCGCGCCCAGCGCGACCTCCTTGCCGCTGTGAGGCGGCACCGCGATAGTGCCCTGCGTCTGCGGCGGGGGGTTGAGCCTGAAGAACAGTTTCCCCTCTTTGTCCGTCTGATTTTCGACCGTGGTTTTCGAATGGCCCGGAATCTCGGCCGACAGGCCAGGCTTCAGCTCGATCACGACATCATTGGTCACCTTGGTCTCCGCGGACATAGCCCTTCTCCTTTCCCTTGAATTGTCAGAGTGCCAGACGAGCCGGAGAAAAGGCAAGGAGTATGCCAGGGATTTTTTCCTCGTTTCCAAGAAAATCCTCTCGGGCCGCGGGGTTTCGCCCGCTATCGCGGGGATTCCTGACGTGTCCGTGACATGTCAGGAATCCGTCAGAGAGCCAGGGATTGAAATCCCGGGCGAAGGGATGCCTTGCTGCTACGCCGGGGTCGGCGCCAGGGTGTGGTGGTGGTGCCCCCACCCGCGTGCACGGAAGGCAAGCGCGAGCAAGAGAATGCCGGTCGCGATTGCGTGTGCACTGATCAGCCAGACGAGCGCCAGCGCGCCCGCGCCAGGGAAGAGGAAGACGAAGATTCCAAACAGGACCGACGCCAGGCCTGCCAGGATCAGCAGCCACTCGCCCGCGACGACCTTGCGCAGCCGGATCGCCACGGCGATTTCAAGCACGCCGGTGATCAATGCGTTCGCCCCCATGACCAGGACCAGGACCAGAGCCGTCAGGCCGGGATATATGAGGGCGATGATTCCCGCGCCGACGCTGACCAGCCCCAGCAAGAGAATCAGCCACCATTCCCGATCGCTGGTCCGGTTCTTCACTGAGCCGGCGATCGACACAAAACCACTGATCAGCGCGTAGACCGCGAACAGTGTGACCAGCCACAGCAGAGTCAAACCCGGCCACAGGAGGGCGAGAATGCCGAACAGCAGGGCGATCACTCCGCGTAGCGCAAGCATCCACCAGGCCCGTGATAGGAGGTCGTTCATTGCTTCGTTCATCTTGAACACTCCTTTCCCTTACTAGACGGTTATTCGACGTCGGCGCCTGTCGTCGACACAAGGCCTCCATGTTTCATCGCTCTTGGGCTTCTTGCCTTGTATCCTGCTCGCGGACCAGCCAATACGTCACCCCCAGTGCCAGCAGCACGGCGGCAAGGGCTAGAATGGTGGCGGAGGAATATTCGTGCAGATCGAGGATGATGAGCTTCCGGGCGAGGGCGAGCACCGCGATCAGCAACACCGTTTTGACCTGGATGATGCTTTCGCCGGCGGCTATCACCCTGATGATCGAGTGCTTGAACTCCAAGGCGATGAGCACCGTCAGGATCTGACCGAAGAGCGCCTGGAAGATTCGGGGGTCCAGCGGGTCGAGCTTGTCATGCAGCGCCAGCAATACGACCTCCCTGGCCAAATCCCACAGGGCGATCACGATGACGATGGCGATGAGATAGGCGAGGACCAGCGCGACGACCTGCTCGAAGCGTTCGTAGAAGCTGAGCGTCTGCCAGCTTCGCCGGAACCCTTCGTAACGGACGCGGAGTCCGCTCTCTTTCATAAGGTCTCTGCTCCAAGACTTGACGCCCGTGGGTGAGCATCGGGGCAGGAGAGTCCACATGACCCGAATCCTCGCCGGCTGCCACGCTCGCGGAGACCGGGGTCACATTTCCTTCAAATATTTATGCACAAACTGTACCGCCATCGACCCCTCGCCGACGGCCGAGGCAATGCGCTTGACGGAACCAAGAACCAGGGGGAATCTCGGATTGAGGCTACTTCAGCGCCGCCAGCGCGCGCTCCAGCACGGCGCAATCCAGTCCGCAGAGCGTTTCGGCCATCTCGTCTTGCACCTGCCGGACCCGCTTCGCGCCCGCGGCGTGGCGCTCGCGGCCGAGCGGTGTCAGCTCCGCGCGCACGCAGCGGCGGTCGCGGGGGTCTTCCACGCGCTGGACGAGCCCGTCGGTCTCCAGGCGGCCCATGAGCTGGGTGATGTTCGAGCGGACGCAGACCATTCGCGATGCGAGCTCGCTCAGGGCCAGCGGCTCCCCGGCCAGCGCGAGATGCTTGATGGCGCTGTATTTGGCCACCGACAGGTCCACCATCTCCAACCCCTCCTCCAGACGTTTTTCGAGGGCTCGCGCGATCTGCAGCAGCACGGCCATCACCCGGCTGGTTTCGGACGGGTAGAGCGTCGCCTGCATGGCATCCATGGGAGGCGTCATTTCGTCCCTCCAGCCGCCGCCGGCCACTCGGCGTCGCCGAGCTTCCAGCCGCCGCCCAGGGCGCGGTAGAGCTGGACGAGGGTGGCCAACCGGTTGTAGCGGGCCTGCGCGAGGAGGTTTTCGGCCGGGTAGAGATTTTGCTGCGCCTGCAGCACCTCGAGGTAGGACGACAGGCCGGCCACGTAGCGCGTATTCGAGATCTGGGCCGCCTGGCGGTCAGCGGCCACCGCCCGCGCCCGTTCCCGCTCCACGTCGGCGAGCTTCTGGTACGCCACCAGCGCCGTCGAGACCTCGCCGAAGGCGTTGGTCACGCTCTGTTCATACTCCACCCGCGCCTGCTCCCAGCGGGCGACGGCCGCGCGGTACTGCTCGCGCAGCCGCTGCCCCTGGAACAGGGGGCTCAGCAGCCCGCCGCCGATCGTCCAGGTCCGTCCCGCCGGAAAGAGCTGCGAGACCTGGGGCGACACGAGGCCGAGGGCGCCGGTGAGGCTGATGCGGGGGAAGAAGTCGGCGTTGGCGACGCCGACGTTGGCGTTGGCCGCGATGAGGCTCTGCTCGGCTTGGCGCAGGTCGGGCCGCCGCTGGAGCAGGTCGGAGGGGAGACCGGGCGGCACGGCGGGCGGCAGGAACTGATCGTTCAGCACCGCGCCGCGCGGGATCGGCCCGGGATTGCGGCCGAGGAGGAACGCCAGCCGGTTCTCCTGCGCCACGATCTGCCGCTCGAGGTCCGGGATGTTGGCCGCAGTCGAGGCGAGCGAGGCCTCGGCGCTGGCGGTCTCCAGGGCCGACGCGGCGCCCCCCTGCAAGCGCCGGTTGAACAGGTCGAAGGTTTCCTGGAAATCCGCCGAAGACCGCTTCGCGATCTCGAGTTGGAGATCGAGCTCGCGCAATTGGAAGTAGCTCGTGGCGACCTCGGAGACGAGGGAGAGAAAGACGCCGCGGCGCGCCTCCTCGGAGGCCAGGTACTCCGCCAGAGCCGCTTCGTTCAGGTGGCGGATGCGTCCGAAGAGATCGAATTCCCAGGCGGCGTTGACGTTGAGCTGCACCAGGGCCCCCTGCGCCCCGGGAGACGAGGAGAACTGCGACTGCCGGCCATACCCCGCCTCCACCTGCCCCTGGATGGCGGGGAAGCGCTGTGCGTTGACGATCCCCGCGTTGGCGCGCGCCTCTTCGACCCGCCAGGCCGCGAGCCGCACGTCGTAGCCGTTCTTGAGCGCCTCCGCGATCAAACCCTTCAGGGCATCGTCCCGGAAGACCTCCCACCACGCCTGGTCGGCCAGCGAGGCGGCTTCGGCCGAGGTGACTTGCCCGCGATGTTGCTCGGGAACTGTGACGGCCGGCCGCTGGTACTGCGGGCCGGTGACGCAGGCAGAAAGGACAGCAAGGACGACAAGGACAGCAGGGACAGAAAGAGAGGAGGAGAGACGCTGGATCATCAGTGGCCCTCCTCAGGAACCGGCAGGAGGGCACCCCCTTCGGCCGCCGCGCGCTTCCGCTCCGCGCCGCCGATGCGCTCGACCACCACGAAGAGCACCGGGATGAGGAACACGGCGAAGCAGGTCGCGGCCAGCATGCCGGCGACCACCACGGTGCCCAGGATCTGGCGCGATGTGGCGCCCGCGCCCTGGGCGATCCACAGCGGCACGCAGCCCAGGATGAAGGCGAACGACGTCATGAGGATGGGCCGCAGGCGCAGCTTCGCCCCTTCGAGCGCGGCGTCCGACAGGCTGCGCCCCTTCTCGAACTCGGCCTTGGCGAACTCGACGATCAGGATCGCGTTCTTGGCCGCCAGACCGATCAGCACCACCAGCCCGATCTGCCCGAAGACGTCGAAGTCGAAATGCCGCAGCAGCAGTCCCAGGAAGGCGCCGAAGACGGCGACCGGGACGGAAAGGAGAACGCTGAACGGCAGCGTCCAGCTCTCGTAGAGCGCCGCCAGGATGAGGAACACGAAAATGATCGAGAGCATGAAGACCTTGCCCGTGGTGCCCTCCGCCTTCTTCTCCTGGTAGGAGAGGTCGGACCAGTCGAAGCCCATCTCGCGCGGCAGGCTTTGCGCCGCGACCTCCTCCAGGGCGGCCAGGGCCTGACCCGAGCTGTAGCCGGGTGCGGCCGCGCCGTTGACCTGGGCGGCACGGAAGAGGTTGAAGCGCTGCGTGTACTCCGGACCGGCGGTACGGCGGATGGTGGTGATCGCCGACAGCGGCACCATGTTGCCGTCGTTGTTGCGCACGTAGAACTGGCCGATGTCCTCCGGCCGGGTCCGCTCCTGACCCTCGCCTTGCAGGTAGACGCGCCACTGCCGGCCGAAGCGGTTGAACTGGTTGACGAACGAGCCGCCAAGGAACGCCTGCAGCGTCTGGTACACGTCCGAGATGGGCACCCCCTGCTTCAGCGCCTTGTCGCGGTCGACGTCGACCAGCACCTGGGGCACCGCGGCGCGGAAGGAGCTCCTGACGTTCTGTAGCTCGGGCCGCTTGCGCGCGGCTTCGAGGAAGCGCTGGAGGTTCTGGTTCAGATATTCGACCGAGCCGCCGCTCCGGTCCTGCACCCAGAGCGAGAAGCCGCCCGAGGTGCCGAGGCCCGGGATGGCGGGCGGCAGGAAGGCCAGGACGTTCGCCTCCGGGATCTGAGCGCGGAAGGCGTCGTTCAGCTTGGCCGTCAGCTCCTTCGCCGTGCGCCCGTTGCCCTCCCGCTCGGCCCACGGGTCGAGCGAGACGAAGAAGAAGGCATTGTATGAGGCCGAGACGTAGGAGAGCAGGCTGAAGCCGCCCACCGTGTTGAAGTACCGGACGCCCTTGGTCTTGCTGAGGATGTCCTCCACCTGGCGGCAGACGGCGTCCGTGCGCTGGAGCGACGAGGCGTCGGGGAGCTGCACGTCGAGATAGAAGAAACCCGTGTCCTCATCGGGCAGGAAGCTGGTGGGGACCTTCTTGCCGAGCCCGCCCGCGAGCAGGCTGAACCCCACCAGGATCGCCAGCGCGATCACCACCTTGCGGATCAGAAAGCCGGAGGTCCTGAGATAACCGTTCCTCGCCTTGTCGAAGCCGCGGTTGAACGAGCCGAAGAAACGCGCGAGCAACCCCCTGGACTCCTTGCGCGGCCGCAGCAGCAGCGCCGAGAGCGCCGGTGAGAGGGAGAGGGCGTTGAACGCCGAGATCAGCACCGAGATCGCGATGGTGATGGCGAACTGCTGGTTGAGCCGCCCCTGGATGCCACCCAGGAAGGCGACCGGCAGGAACACCGACGAGAGGATGAGGGCGATGGCCACCACCGGCCCGGACACCTCCTTCATCGCCTGGAGGGTCGCGGCGCGCGGCGTCATCCCCTCCTCGATGTGGTGCTCGACCGCCTCGACGACGACGATCGCGTCGTCCACCACCAGGCCGATGGCGAGCACCAGGCCGAAGAGCGACAGCGCGTTGATCGAAAAGCCGAGCAGCGGGAAGATCGCGAACGTCCCGATGAGCGACACCGGCACCGCCACCAGCGGGATCAGGGTCGCCCGCCAGTTCTGCAGGAAAAGGAAGACGACGAGGAGCACCAGCAGCATGGCCTCGGCGAGCGTCTTCAGGATCTCCTTGATCCCCTCGGTCACCGGCCGGGTGGTGTCCACGGAGACGGCGTAGTCGAGGTCCTCGGGGAAGCGGGCCTTGAGCTGGGCCATCTGCGCCTTCACCCCGTTGGCCACCGCCAGGGCGTTCGAGCCCGGGGCCTGGAAGACGCCGATGATGCTCGACGGCTTGCCGTTGAAGCGCCCGATCTGCTTGTAGGAGAGGGCGCCCAGCTCGATGCGCGCGACGTCCTTCATGCGCACCGCCGAGCCGTCCGGGTTCAGGCGCACCACCACGTCGCCGAACTGCTCCGGGGTGACGAGCCGCCCCTGGGCGCGCACGGTGTAGGTGAACTCCTGGCCCGCCGGTGCCGGCTCGGCGCCGATCTGCCCCGAGGGATTGACCGTGTTCTGCGCCTGCACGGCGCGCAGCAGGTCGGAGACGGCGAGGCCCAGCTTGGCGAGCTGGTCCGGCTTCACCCACAGCCGCATGGCGTACTCGGAGGCGCCGAAGTTCACGACCTGACCCACTCCCGGCACCCGGTAGATGGCGTCGTTGAGATTGATCAGCGCGTAGTTGCCAAGGAACAGGCCGTTGTAAGTCCCCTTCGGCGAATAGAGCGAGATGAGCATCAACGGCGTGCCCTGGGTCTTGCGATAGGTGAGGCCGATGGAGTTGACGTCGGCGGGCAGGCTCGGCAGCGCCTGCGAGACCCGGTTCTGGGCATTGACCTGGTCGGCGTTGCGATCGGTGCCGACATCGAAGGTCACGCGCAAGGTGATCGTGCCGTCGTTGGCGTTGACCGACTGCATGTAGAGCTCGTCCTCGACGCCGTTCATCTGCTGCTCGAGGGGTGTCGCCACCGATTGCTCGACGGTGACCGCGTCTGCGCCCGGGAAGGTGCTCTGGATCTGGATGAGGGGTGGAATGATGTCCGGATACTGGGCGATCGGCAGCCCCGACATCGCCACCAGGCCGAGGAGGACGGTGAGGATCGAGATGACGATCGCGACGATGGGCCGGTCGATGAAAAAACGGGCCATGACCTATCTCCCTCCCCGCGCCGGAGTGGACGTGGGCGTCGTGGGCGTCGTTTCGGCGCCAGCGGCTCCGCCGGCGGCGACCTCGGGCGGCGCCTCCTTCGGATTCACCTTGACGCCCGACTTGACGCGCGTGAAGCCCTCGACCACCACGCGGTCGCCGGGCTGCAACCCGGAGTCGATGACCCACAGCTTGCCGACCCGCTCTCCGGCCTGGACAGTGCGGATCTCGGCCTTGTCATCGCTCCCCACGACCGCTACCTGGTAGCCGCCCTGGAGCTCGTTGACCGCGCGCTGCGGGACGAGGATCGCCCCCTTCTTGAGCTCCGTCACCCCCCGCACTTTGGCGTACTGGCCCGGGCGCAGCAGGTTGCCGGGATTGGGGAACAGGGCCACGGTGGAGATGGTGCCCGTCTTCACATCCACCTGTCGCCCCTCGAAGAGGACGCGTCCCTTGTGCGGGAAGACCGAACCGTCCGCGAGCACCAGCTCGAGGTTGTCCTCGCGGGCCACCGCCGGCTCCTTCTGAAGCCTCTCCTGGAGGTGCAGATACTCCTGCTCGCTCAAGGGGTAGAGCACACGAATGGGATCGACCTGCGAAACGGTGGTGAGCACCGTGGTGGGGCTCACGAGATTGCCCACCTGCTGCTGGGCGATGCCGGCGATGCCGCCGATCGGCGAGGTCACCCGCGCCCAGCCGCTGGTGAGGCGCGCCTGGTGCACGGCCGCCTCGCGCGCGTCCGCGGCCGCCTTCGCCGCTCGCTCCGCCGACAGCGCATTATCGAGCTCCTGCTGGCTGATGGCCTTCTGAGCGACCAGGGGCTGGAAGCGGACCACGTCCTGATGCGCCTTGGCGAGCTGGGCCTTCGCCTGTTCCAGGTCGGCCTGGACCTGCTGGAGCTGCGCCTGGGATTGGCGGGGATCGATCTCGAAGAGGAGCTGGCCCTGGCGGACGAAGCTCCCCTCCGTGTACACCCGCCGCAGGAGATAGCCGTCCACCTTGGGGCGGATCTCGGCGTTGACGTTGCCGTCCGTCGTGCCGATCCACTCCTTGTAGACCGGCACGTCGCGCTGCACGACCGGGGCGACGACCACCGCGGCAGGCGGTGGGGGAGGCGCGGGCGTGTCTTTCTTGCCGGCACAGCCGGCCGCGAGGACCAAAGCCAGGGCGGCAAGCACGGCACCCGGGCCGAGAACCAGTTCACGCTTCATCCTTGCGTCTCCTTGCGCGGATTGACCGGACAGAGAATGCGCCGGATCATCCTTGAGGCCCCTTTCACCCTGAAGGGCGCTCCGGCGGCGTCCCTCCAACGGTGCCCTCCTCCGGCTCGGGAGGGCGGTCATTCATATATGTACAGTAGGGCCGGGACGGAAGCGGTGTCAAGGCCTAGATTATAGGCGGCCTGTCAAGAGTCCACGGGAGGTGTCTTTGTCGGTGATGGCCATCGGGTTCAGACTCTCCCTGCTCAAGGTGCCATCTCCGCGTCGCCACCACCCCAGAATCTCGGGAAGAGCCGTGCTGAAGAGAGTTGTTGATTGCTACTCAGTTGGTATGACGGCCCCCCAATCCGAGGCTGTGCATCCGCAAAATTCGCTAAACATTGGACTTAATGCGACGACGTCAAAATTATTCACCGTCGCGTGAATATTCGGCGCGAATGTATCGCCTACAAATCCGAACCGAAAAGACGTAGATCGAGCGGAGTTCTTGATCTCTGATGATCGTGCAAGGCCGAATATTCCTAAATTAAATAGGCTGTCGAAGACGGTGCCGGTCTCCTGAAGAGTCTGACATCCAAAAATTTTGCCTATCCGATCTTGGAAATCGCCGACGAAAATTGTATTAGACGACCCTCCCCACGACTTCATGAAATGACCTAGCTGGGGGTGAGTGATCTGCATTTGATTGACTACATATTGCGCCATTTCATAATTCGTCCTTGCAATTATAGGAGGTATGAAAGACGGGTCTACTCGAAAGGATGAGCTGGGACTCTCGTCCCAGTAATCAAAAATGCGTTGCATGTGGGTCAAGACTTGCCGGGGCCTGTAGAGAGTGTGCCTCAAAATGTAACCGAATGAATACTCCTCAACCCCATGCGTGGGATTTTTGATTTTTTCCGGCATAAGGTCGCGCCAGATGTCATTGAAATGCCCGCTCTTGGTTCTGGAGTATGACTGTAGGCGTCTACTCAACAGATCCTGAAAACTGTTCTCTGGCCATCTTAGATAGTGAGTGTTCTGAATGAACTTATCTGCGTCCCATACAATCATTCTTGCTTCCTCGGTCAATTCTCTGGGAAGGAAGGCTTTGAAGCAAAAGGAATTGCAAAAAAGACGATCTTTGGAGCATTTGTATATCGCATCGATTAGTCCAGCAAATATCGCCTTTCTGGATTCCGGAGTGTGGTCAATTATCGAGTCGAAACCGTCCAGGCAGATCAGCACAAACTTGCCGGATTCTTCTATTATGCCCGCGCATTTATCCAGCAGTGAGCGTAAAGCGGGATGATAGGGAAATTCGTTAATGACGCTCAACTGCGTTTTCGTCAGACCCAGCGAATGACTAGTTCCCCTTTCTAGTCCGATTCCACCCGAAAGGGTAAGGAGCCTCTCGATAAGTCCTATTATCCTGTTATTGCTAGACTCAATTTCAATATAGCCTTCACTAGCTAAGAACTCCCTAATCTCGCGCCTTAAAACGCTTTCTTTTGGGACAGTATCTGCAACAGCTTCCAAGCAATAGACCGCCAAGACGTTACGCCAAGTATTTCTGGCGAGGTTCGCTATCTCTGCCCTGCTGGTATCCCGCAACCGGGCGAGAGCTTGGTGGACCTGTGCGAAGCTAATTTCATCGAGGTCGATAGTTTTGGTGGTTAGGAATGAATCTCGGTTAAGCTCCGTTAGAGCCCTGCGCAACGCTGTCTTGCCAGCTCCTTTTGACCCGTAGACGATGCTAGAATTGTTATTGTTTATCCTCGATAGATCAATTGACTCAACAAAATGATTCTTGAAGCGCTGATCTGTCTTCGCATCAAGATCTCCCAAGTCTCTTCGCTGTTTGCTGGCCACTAGGCGTCCTCCTTAGCAATTAACGCGAACTTCGCGCCTGCGACAAATAAAATGAAACTTATTGAGGCGCCACAAAAAAGCGCTATCCTTACTACGATGGACGCAATAGTCTCTTTGCTCAAAGACATGTACGCATTGATGGAGGACAATATTATGACTATGAGTGACAGAAACGAGAGAATGTTCACTGTGCTTTCGGAGAGTTCGCGCCCGGTTTTCATTAGATCTTGCCTATACAGGGCAATGCCCTGATACGCAAGAAATATAGTTGCTATCGACCACTCAGGAGAAAAGGCAAGGCGTTTAGGCTCTCCAGAACTAATTGCCTCCAATACGACATAGAGTGAGACCGGAGCAGCGACGAGCAGGTACTCGTAACAAGCAGAAAGCATGGCTCTAATGATGTTTCTGTTTCTATTTGCTGAGGGCTCTGTCATGCTTTCTCCTGAGCGCTCTTTGGAGCGAAACGGCCTCTCCGAGGTTGAGAGGGTAAGCGTAGGAGAACTTTGGAGAACTGTCAAGGGCACATAGGCTCTCCTCTTGACGGTGCGCGGCGGTCCGTCCGTACCGTAGCGGCGGGGGAGTTTTCGCTGGAACTCTCCAGAGCGGTCCCCTGTGAGGCCCCGGACGCTTGGAAAGGCGGTGGTCCGGAGCCTTGGGTGGCCTCAACAGATACAGCAACCCAACTGTTTGGTCGTGGAGAAATGGGTCTGCGTGCCGGTGCAGACCGGGTCCTGGTCGCAGGGGAACGAGCAACGGCCGACGATCATCGAATGGGCTGCGTTGTTGTAGTAGGTGACGATCATCGCGTGACCGCAGCAGTTCGGCGCGGCGTTGGCCGGCGCGGGTGGAGAGGACAAGGCCGCACCGGTGACGATCAGGGCGAACGTCAGAAGTCCTAACCGAGACGTGATGAAGCTCCGCAATTTTCGCATCTGCACTTCCTCCTTCTCTTGAGATTGAGCTGTTTTGCTCCGCTACAATGATAGCTCAAGGGCGACGCGTCAGGTCGCCGGGAAATGACCCGACGGTTGGAACCAATGACCGCCGATGTCCCAGGGTGAACAACGCCGGGCCGGCATCGCCGCCGCGGAGACGGGGTCGTTTCTACGGAAGGTTGGCGAGATAACCCACGCTGAAGGTTCCGGGAGCGTTCACCCGGAGAATTGATCAATCTCCCCGGAATCCCGGCCTTTGCGCCATGCCTTAAACGGTTCGTAGAGATGCTCCAGACCCGTTACGATGCCTTTTTGCCGGCCACGGGGACGGCGGGGCGTCTCTGCTGCGGCGATGCCGGCCCGGTGGTCTCCATCCACCCGCGTCTGAGCACCGCGAGATCGCCTGCCACATCCTCCCCATATAATCCCCCGCATGAGAGGGGAACCCAGGCTGCTCCTCGCCTTCCTCGCCACCGTCCTGCTGCTGGCGGCGAACGGCTTCGTGGCCCGGCGGGCGGTGCGGATCGTCACCGGCAACGTCCGCCTGGTGGCCCACACTCACGAGGTGCTGGCCGCGCTCGAAGCCCTGCAGTCCACCGTCACGGACGCCGAGACCGGGCAGCGGGGCTACGTCCTCACCGGACGCGAGCAGTATCTCGAACCCTACCGGACGGCGCTGAAAGCGGTGCCGGCGCGGCTCGCCCGCATCCGCTCGCTCACCGCGGACAATCCCGTCCAGCAGAGCCGCATCCCTCTCCTCGAGACCAGGATCCAGGCGAAGCTGGCCGAGCTCGCAGAGACGATCGAGCTCAGGCGGAAGGGCGGCCTCGCGGCGGCTCTCCCGGTCATCGAGAGCGACCGCGGCGCCCGGCTGATGTCTGACATCCGCGAGGTCATCGGCAGCATGCAGGCCGAGGAGCAGCGCCTGCTCGGCGTCCGCGCCCAGGGGTCGGACCGCAGCGCCGCCACGGTTGAAGCCACGACGTGGATCGCCAACCTGGTGGCCATCGCTCTGCTGGCCGCGTTCACCATCCTCGCCTTCCGCCGCCTCGACGAGCAGCGCCGGAGCGCGCGGGCCCTGGCCGAGCAGCGCGACTGGCTGCAGACCACCCTGGCGAGCATCGGCGACGCGGTGCTCGCCACCGACCAGCACGGCCGTGTGCGGCTCCTGAACCCCGTGGCCGGGTCCCTGCTCGGCTGGTCGCCGGACGAGGCCGCCGGGCGACCGCTCGCGGAGGTCTTCAAGATCATCAACGAGGAGACGCGGGAGACCGCGGAAGACCCGGTGGCGAAGGCGATCCGCGAGGGAGTGATCGTGGGCCTGGCCAACCATACCGTCGTCATCTCCCGGGACGGCAAGGAGACCCCGATCGAGGACAGCGCCGCCCCGATCAAGGACGCCGACGGGCACACGCTGGGAGTCGTGCTCGTCTTCCGCGACGTCAGCGAGCGCAAGCAGCTCGAGCGCGACCGCGACCGCCTGGCCGCCGGCGAACGGCTGGCCCGCGTCCAGGCGGAGGAGGCCAACCGCGCCAAGGACGAGTTCCTCGCCACCGTCTCCCACGAGCTGCGCAACCCGCTCAACGCCATCGCCGGCTGGGCGGTCGTCCTGCGCACCGGCACGACCAGTCAGGACGCATACCTGCACGCCGCCGAGGTCATCGAACGCAACGCGCGGGCCCTGTCGAAAATCGTCGAGGACATCCTCGACGTCTCCCGCATCGTCACCGGCAAGCTGTACGTGGAGCCGCGCGAGATGGAGCTCACGCCCGTGGTGTGCGCAGCGGTGGAGGCCCTGCGGCCGGCGGCGGAAGCCAAGCAGATCCGCCTCGCGACCGACCTCGGGCCGGCGGGGCCGGTCTGGGGCGACCCCGACCGGCTGCAGCAGGTGGTCTGGAACCTGGTCTCGAACGCCGTCAAGTTCACGCCCAAGGGAGGCGAGGTCGAGGTGCGGCTCCACCGCATCGGCTCGCAGGTCGAGATCGCCGTCCGCGACGATGGCGCGGGCATCGCCGGCGATCTCCTCCCCCACGTCTTCGACCGTTTTCGCCAGGCCGACAGCTCCACCACCCGGCGGCATGGCGGCCTGGGTCTGGGCCTCGCCATCGTGCGCCACCTCGTCGAGCTGCACGGCGGCACCGTGGCGGTGGCCAGCAATGGCGTGGGCCAGGGCTCCACGTTCACCGTGCAGCTCCCCGTGCGCACGTTGGGGACAGCGGCGAGCGACGGGCCGGAGCTTGAAGCGCCCCTGCCGGCCCCTGCCGTGGAGCCCGTCCTGCGCGGACTGCGCATCGTGGTGGTGGAGGACGATCCCGACTCGATCGACATGGTCTGCGCCCTGCTCGCCCAGAGCGGCGCCGAAGTGCGGCCCGCGTCCTCGGCGGCCGAGGGGCTGGCCGCGGTCGAGCAATGGCTCCCCGACCTCCTGGTCTCGGACCTCGGAATGCCGGAGGAGGATGGCTATTCCCTCATCCGCAAAGTGCGGGCCCTGCCCGCCGAGCGCGGCGGCCAGGTGCCGGCGGTCGCCCTCAGCGCCCGCGCGCGGACCGAGGACCGGGTCGCGGCCCTCGCCGCCGGCTTCCAGATGCATGTCGCCAAGCCAGTCGAGTCCGCGGAGCTGCTGGCGGTGGCGGCCGCGCTGGCGAAGCCGGGGGTGCGTTCGTAGCAAGAACCCCCTGGGACCGCCGGCGTCTCGCCGGCCACTTACTCCGTTTTTTCTTCAAGCCCTCTCTGTGCTGAAAAAGAGTCTTTGACGGCCGCCTCCTCGCCCGGGATTTCAATCCCGGGCGAGGAGGCGGCCCCTTTCATTCCTCTTCGGGTGCCGCTGCGCGGCACCCGAGAACAGAGAGGTTGGGAGAGTGAGCTTGGAGAATTCAACCTTGATCGGGGTTCCCCTCCCTGCCGGCGGCCTGGTCGATGAGGGTCACCTTCGCGGCCGGCCGCCGCTTCTGGATCGGCTTGATGCCGAAGGACTTCAGCCGCGGGTCCCGCAAGCCCAGCTCGGCCTTGACCAGATGGCGCAGCCGTCTCACCAGCTCGCGGGCCGCTGCCATCTGCTCCGACAGCTCCCGCGTAGCCATCCGGCGTTCACTCTCCAGGCGGTCCCGCTGCATCTTTGCCGCCTTGACCTTCTCCAAACAGGTTTCCAACGCCTGCCGCGGAGCCTTGAGCACGGGCATGGCCTCCTCGTTCAGCTTCATCACGATCGCCATACCGTGCCATTCCCGGGTGACTCTCGGATACGAATTGTCCGTGGACATGACTCTCTCCTTTCCTGAGTTCGTTAAAGCCGGTCTCAAGCCGGCGGGTTGGAGCCGGGCGGCTGGGCCGCTGCGGCCTTCTTGCGCGGACCGCGCTTGCGAATGGGAGCGATGTTGAACTGCACCAGGAGCTCGTTCCGGGTGCCGAGGTTGCCCTTGACGATGCCGCGCAGACGCCGGGCGGTCTCTTTCCCCCGCTCGATCACCCCTCCCAACTCCTGGGTGGCCCGCTGCCGCCCGCTGGCGAGCGACTCCTGAAGGTCCTTGAGGCCCTTGCCTTCGACCAGGAGTCCCTCCAGGGCGCTACGAAGGGCCTCTGCGTTTGCGACCTCCCCGGCTCTGTCTTTGCACGCTGCCAGGAGACCCTCCCAGTCGCGCACGATGCCTGAAAATGCATTGATGCTGGACATGACTAATTCTCCTTTCCGTTCCGTGACGGGCAGTGATTTGCTGCACGGTAGCCGTCATTATCTATAGAGCCGCAGAGAAGTCAAGAGGATTTGGACAAAATGGTCTATCGAAAATGCCTTATTAGATATCGACGACAAGAAAGCTCCTGCGGCGACGGAGATGCGCTCTTTCATGCAGGGAATCATCGGCCCGCGAGCTCTGGTCCGTATTCACGGAAAGAGAAGTCTGACACGGAAGCCCGATCAAGCCTTGGAGAGCCCATTCCGTGCTTGATGATCTCCACTTCGAGGTATTTAGGGGCTGGAACCGCCGGGCGAGGAGTCGGTTTCGCGGGGCGAAGGGCTCGCCCCGGCTAACCGGAAGGTGGCCCCGGGCGACGGTCTCCCAGCCCGAATTACCGGGCTGGTGGCCCCAGGAGGCGAAGAGGAGGGATTTCGAGACGAAAAAGCGGCCCCGTCAGGCCATGGGGCGGCCCCTGCGGGCCGCGATCCGGCTTGCTGGGGCCGCTTCGGGCGTTCGCCGGGGCTGTTCCGCCGCTTCGCGGAGCCGCTTCCCCGGTTCGGGGGCCCGTCAGAGGCTCAGGACGCCGTGGTCATCTCCAGCGGCCGCGCTCGTACCGCCAGTGCCCACGATGGCGGGCATACCGGGGCGCCACCCAGACTGCGCGCGCATGCGGCGGCCGCGTCCAGGCGCCCGGCACCCAGAGCCACTCGGCACTGCCCACGTTCCAGTCCCAGTAGCCGGGAACCCAGTAGTAGCCCGGACCCGGGGACGTGATCGCGACCTCCGCCCGCAGTCCCGGCGGCGGGCCGCCGACTTCGAGGCCGACGCCGCCACCCCCGTAGTAACCGTAGCAGCCCGCCAGCAGGCTGAGCGCCAGCACCGCCAGCAGGGTCATGAGAGCTGATGAAGAGAGTTTCTTCGACATGGCATACCTCCTTGCACCGGAACGCGTCCGCGCCCGGTTCCTGGGTCAGAGAATGCAAAGCTCGGGCCGCGACCCGCCTACCCCGGGTGCTTCGCCAGCAGCGCCCGAGCCTTCCCGAGCGTCGACTCCTGCTCCACCACCAGCTCCGGCACCGGCTGGCGGGTGAGGAGCTGCTTCAGGATGTTTCGCGCCTCGGCCGACTTGGCGGGGAAGTGCTCGAACAGGGCTTCGGCGAGGAAGAGGTGGTTGTCCAGATTGTCGGGACCCAGGGCGACGGCTTTGCGCAGCTCGGCGACAGCCTTGTCGCGGTCCACCCAGCCAGTGACGAAGGGGACCTTGGGGGCGAGGGTGTGGAGACGGCCCAGGACGCGGTGGCCGGCGGCCTCCTCGTAGCGCTCGTCGAGGGCGATGAGGTTCTCGGCGTAGCTCCGGACCTTGTCCCCCACCCCCTGGCGAGCCGCGGCGAGACGGCCGAAGACGTCCCCCCAGAGGCCCCAGTGGACGGCCGACCAGAGGTAGAGCGGCGGCGCCTCGGGAGCGCCCGCAAGGGCCTTCGCGGCTTGGGCCGGCGTCATGGCGTCGAGCTTCGCCCGGCCCCCCGCCCGCTTCGCCAGACGGTTGATCGCCGCCTTGGCCACCTCCTTGCCACGGGCGAAGACCTTCTGCTTCTCGTCGTCGGTCTGGGCCACGAACTCGCCTTTGAAGTGAAGGGCCCGCAGCAGCTTCCACGAGCCTTCCAGCCGGTCCGGCTGCTCCTTGACCGCCCGCTCGAAGTCCGCGATGGCCTCGTTGCTGGGCCCCGGCTGGGCCTTGGCCCCCTGGTGACCCTCGGCCCGCCGGGCATAGGCGGCATCGCCCGCCGCGATGGCGTCGGTCTGGGCAGTCAGGGACGACGGGAGGAGGAGAGAGAGGACGGCCAGGCGAGGGAGGAGGGAGCGGTCGAGGTTCATATGGGGGATTGTAGCTTTGATTGCCGCAATGTGGCATCGGCGTTGCATTTAAATCTTGGCGTGTAGGGAGCGGGGGGCGGGGAGATGGGGTTTGACGGCGCGCCATCCGAACTTCGAAGCAACCAAAGCTCTCCCCGCCCGCCGTAACGAGTTGAAGCGAAGGAGCCCGCTCGGGGTTTACCTTCAAGGAGAAACTGACAGGAGAGGAGCTCGATATGAAGCGCCAGATTCTTTCGATCGCGACGGCCATGGCCCTGACGGCCGGCGGCGCCATCTTTGCCCAGAGCACGCTGAACACGCCTGCCCCAGGTCCGTCGCAGGAGACCAAGCCCGGCCAGACCAACAACAACTTGCAGAACCCGGGCTCGCAGATGCAGCAGAAGCCGGCCACCCCCCCGGCGAACGGCCAGACGACGACCACGACGACCACGACCGCCCCCCCGGACACCACCACTACCGCCCCCACGGACACGACTGCTACCGCCCCCACGGACACGACCACGACCACCCCCACAGACACGACCACGGGGACGATGAACAACGACCAGACCGGCACCGGCTCGACGACCGGCACGATGAACAACAACACCGGGACGACGACCGGCTCCTACAACGGCACGACAACCGGGAGCACAACCGGCTCCTCGATGGACAACACCTCCACGACCACCAGCACCCGTAGTCTGCCGAAGACCGCGAGCGACCTGCCCACCGTGGCCCTGATCGGTCTGCTGGCGCTGAGCGCCTTCTTCGCGGTTCGCGTCTACGCCAAGCGGAATGCCTGATCCGGCCCTTCGCAGGACGTAGGACGTAGCAACGATCACCTGGCGCCGCAGGGCGCCAGGTGATTCCGTCTCAGGGGGACTTTCGGGAACCACCAGGAATTACCGGGAAGATCATGCAGAAAGTGGCCGAGAAATCCTCCGCTCTGATCTGGCTGGAACGGGCGCTGCTGCTGGTGGCCGTCTTCTGCCTCGGCGGCTGGGCGTGGGCCTGGCTCGACGCGCGCTACACTCAGTATCGCGACTCCCAGATCCTGGACGAGGCTCGCAACAGCGCGCCGCCGGCCGAACCCACCCCCTCCGCAGAGAATACCGACCGCCTCGACACCTTCCAGCCGAGCTCCTCCGAGACCCAGGAGCGCCGGCCGCCGACGCCTGAGGGCTCCCTCGTCGGCCGTATCGCCATCCCTCGTCTGGACGTCTCCACCATCGTCCTGGAGGGCGTGGACGCGACGACCCTGCGCCGCGGCGCGGGTCACATCCCCGAGACCTCGCTTCCCGGCGACCGGGGCAACGTGGGGATCGCGGCCCACCGGGACAGTTTTTTCCGCGCCCTCAAAGACATTCGTAAAGATGACGTCATCCGCCTGGAGACCCTGGAAGGCACGTTCCAGTACCGGGTCGACTGGACCCGGATCGTCACTCCCGAGGACACCGAGGTGCTCGACGACACCGGCGCCCCGGCGCTGACCCTGGTCACCTGCTACCCCTTCTACTACGTGGGCTCGGCGCCCAAGCGCTTCATCGTCCGCGCCGTTCGCGCGCTGTAGGCCGTGTTCACGGACAGGTGGCGAAGGCGCTCGTGTCCTGCACCGGCTGGTAGGCCCTGCCCTGGGGATTGTCGTAGGTCTTGACGACGCCGGTCTGGGTATCCGTCACGGTGAGGCGCACCTGCACGTTGGTGAGGCCGCCGGCGAAGACCCAGAAGCGCTGGTTGAAGCCGCAGGCGTTGAGCACCTTCACCACCACCTCGACGTTGGTGGCGTCGAAAAACCAGAAATAACCCGTGTCCGGGGTGAGCCGCACGGCCTGGCCAGCCCCGCTGCCGGCGCCGGTCGACCAGTGGGCCGCCACCTGGAAGCGGCCGGCGGAGAGGCAGAGGCGCGTGTTGTCTGCGGCCGGCAGGCAGGTCCCGGAGCCGCTCGCGGGCTGCCAGCCGAGCTTGACCACCTCGAAGTCGCTCGCCTTCAGGCTGGCGAAAGCGGGGTTCAGCACGTCGTTGTCCCAGCGGGTGTCGTAGGCGCCGGTGATGTAGAGGTTGGAGCCGTTGTCGGCCACGATCAGCCCATAGGTCTTCATCGCTTGAAAGATCTTCCGCACCTCCGGCGGATATCCCGAGAGGTCCTTGCCGGCCTTGAGGCGCAGTCGGGCGCCCATGGGGAGGGCTCCGGCCGTGCCCCCGGCGTCGTGGGAAGCCGGGAAGACGTGGCCGTTGGAGTCTTCCACCGTAAAGCGGAAGGCGTGCTGGATGGGGGCGGCGCCGAACACCTCGTCCCAGCGCACCAGGCCGGGGAGGATGGCGAGACCGGCCGCGTCGGCGCTCGTCCACCCCTCGGGCCGCCGCAGGTTGGAGGTCAGCGGGAAGACCGCGCCGGACCCCGCCTCCCAGCGGCTCCGTCCCTGGTTCCAGTGGGCGTGGTACAGCTCGTAGAGGATGCGGTTGTCCCGGTCCACGATGAGCATGTGGCGATCGCCCCCTACGTCCGTGCCGGGCTGGCCCCCCTCGATCCATTTGGCCGTGGTCTTCGCCTCCGGCGGAATGGGATAGCCGGCCGACCGCCCCGGCGCTCCGGCATCGCTCTCGTCGCCGAACTCCACGAAGGTGACCGGCACCAGCGGCTGGCTCCCGGGCACCGAGAGGTAGACCATGCCGTAGATGTCGGGGAAGACGTCCGCATCCCCCCCGAAGTCGGGATGGAGCCCCACGTCGCGCCCGATGAAGTTGACGTACCCGGCGCTCCCCGGATCGACCGGCGCCGCGCTGACGTCGACGTTCCACCAGTTGTCGGACGGGAACAGCGGCAGGGGACCAGGGAGTGGACCGCCGGGCTGGGCCAAGGCGGCGGTGGCCCAGAGCAGGCCGAGGGCCAGCAGGCCGGGGAGGAGGCGTTTTCCGTTCATAGTTAAGTATCAGTGTACTGGAGATGTTGGGTCCTCACCACCCCGGCCCAGGTCGCACCGTCGGGGACCCTCATCACCCCGGCCCTCTTCTCCCGGCCTCCCCCCCGTCCGCCGGGAGAAGAGGGAGTGGTTAGTCTGAAACAAGCAGAAGCAAGACCTCCTGGGAACGCCGGCGTCCCGCCGGCCACTTACTCCGTTTTTTCTTAAGCCCTTTCTCTCCCGGCCGGCGGGGGGAGGCTGGGAGAGAGAGGGTTGGGCGAGCGAGGGTCAGCCCCGCAGGGCGCTGACGACCGCGTGATCGGGCAACGGGGAGTAAGGGTCCTGAAGGTGCACCCCATGCTACGATCGCTCTCCTTGAAATACGTACCCGTGCTCGCGCCTCTCTTCGGGGGCGGCACGGCCAGGAGGGAGGTTCTCGATGTCCAGAAGGCGTGGTGTTTTTCTCTGTCTGCTCGTCCTGATCGTCTGCATGACCGGCGCCGCGTTCGCGGCGGAGACCGGCTCCATCTCGGGCGTGATCCGGTCCGCCGACGGCTCGGGGCTGCCGGGAGTCACGGTGACGGTCAAGGGGCCGTATCTGCCCGCCGGCCGCTCGGTGATCACGGCGGCGGACGGCGCCTTCAGCTTCCAGCGCCTGCAGCCCGGGCGCTACGAGGTGTCGGCCGAGCTCGAGGGGCTGGGCAACGTCAGCCGGCCGGCCCTCGTCGAGCTCGACAAGGACACCCAGCTCGAGCTGTCCCTCAAGCCCACGGTCCAGGGGGAGATCACGGTCAGCGCCGCGCTGCCCACCATCGACGTCAGGTCGACCGAGGCCCAGGTCAACTTCACCGCCCAACAGATCGAGGAGCTGCCCGTCCCCCGCACCTACAAGGGGCTCTTCGAGCTGGCGCCGGGAGTGAGCGAGAACGGGCGGCCGGCTCCCAACGCCGGCGGCTCACGCATGGACAACACCTTCCTGGTGGATGGCATCACCGTCTCCAACCCCGATTACGGCGACATCTTCCCGGACATCACCGAGCTCGACATCTCCGAGGTGAGCATCATCCGCGGCGGCATCAGCGCCGAGTTCGGCCGCTCGGGCGGCATGGTGGTCAACGCCATCACCCGCGCGGGGACCAACGACTTCGGCGGCCAGGCGCGCTATGAGGACCAGCCGTCGAGCTTCGTCGCCAACAACAAAAATTCGACGGTACAGAACACCACCAACCAGGACTTCGCCGGGATCTCCCTGGGCGGCCCCCTGGTGCGCGATCATTTCTGGTTCTACGGCTCGGGCAGCCGCCCGTCCAACACCACCACCGACCGCAGGAACAATCTCGGCTCCATCCCGGACGAGAAGATCGTCACCAAGGAGTATTTCGCCAAGCTCACGGCCAACCCGACCGAGCAGCACTTCCTCACCTTCGGGCTGCGCCGCCGCGACCGCACGGACGACAACGCGAACGTCACCTCCATCGCCAGCCCGACCGTGGGTAGCAACGACTTCAAGAACGTCGACCTGGGCACCCTCACCTGGACCTGGACCCTCTCGGCCGACAGCTTCACGGAATTCAAGTACAGCCGCGACCGGGAGGACAACGGCACCAACCCGGTCACCAACCTCGGCTACCGTCCGGCGTTCAACGCGGCGCGGCCGGACCTCGTGGGGCAGTTCACCTCGACGCCGGACTTCCTCGTCGGCGGCGCCACCGGCGTCGGCCAGACGGTGGGCGGCGCCAGCCTCGCCGTCAACAACCAGAACTTCCAGCGCGACGAGCTGCGGGCCACCGTCCAGGCCTTCAAAGAGTGGGGCGCCTCGCGCCACGACCTGCGAGCCGGCGGCACCTACGAGATGGACCTGGAGGAGCTGGAGCGGCGCGCCAACGGCTGGGGCACCATCACCTGGAGCTCCACCACCAAGCAGTTCACGGCGAGCTACGTCTCCCAGCAGCCGCCCCACACCGGCCGCGGCCGCTCCTACGGCGTCTTCGGCCAGGACCAGATGACCTTCGGCGAGCGGACGACGGTCACCGCCGGCCTGCTGGTGAACAAGGACGAGTACTTCGGCGAGGTGCTGGGTTCGGTGCCGGGCACCAAGCGGGAGAAGAAGATCCTGGACTTCAACTGGAGCCAGGAGCTCCAGCCGCGGCTGGGCATCGCCTTCGTCCCCAGTCCGCAGCGAGGCGACAAGATCTACGCCAACTTCGGCCGCTACTACAACACCGACAACAAGTCGCTGGGCCGGGCCGGCTCGCCGACCCGCCTCTTCACCACCCGCGCCACCTTCGACGCCGCGGGCAACCTGATCCGCGAGGTGCCCCAGGCCAACACCCAGACCAAGACCATCGATTCCGGGCTCGATCCGCAGTACACCGACGAGGTCCTCCTCGGCTACGCCCGCCCCTTCGGCCTCGCCTGGTCGGCGGAGGTCTGGGCCATGTACCGCCGGTCCGGCAACATCTTCGAAGACGTCTCCGCCGACGGCCTGGGCAACGGTCCCTTCCACGTCGCCCAGCTCCCCAACGCCTACCACCGCTACAAGGCCGTCACCCTGGAGGCGACCCGCCGGCCGGTGACCGACCGGTTCTTCCATCCGTGGGTCAACTTCAGCTATACCTGGAGCCGGCTGACGGGCAACTGGGACATCGACTTCGGGGCCGACTCGCCGTTCTACAACTCCTCCTTCATCCAGGATGGGCCCGGCGTGCTGATCACCGACAACCGCGATGGCATCCTGCGCGGCGACCGCACCCACAACGCCAAGCTCTTCGCCACCCTCCGGCCCCTGGAGCAATTGACGTTGGGCACCTTCGTCCACTACCAGAGCGGCGGCGCCTGGGAGGCGCGGGGCCTGCCGGATGCCAACGTCTCCAGCAGCTCCTACGTGCGCTACCTGGAGAGGGCCGGCTCGCGGCGCATGCCCGGCTGGACCGGCGTCGACCTGCTCGCGTCCTGGGACTTCCGGCTGCCGCGGATCGGCCTGCAGCTCGAGGGGCGCGTCACCAACGTCTTCGACCAGCAGGTCCCCCTGGAGGTGGACGACCGCCTGATCCTCGGCCGCCCGGCCGACAACCAGCCCAACAACCCGAACTTCGGCAAGGGGACCAACTTCACGTCGCCGCGGGCGTTCGTGGCGTCGGTGATCGTGCACTACTAGACCCTGGGAGGCCGGCGTCCTCGCCGGCCTCTTCCTTCAGCAGCCGTGCAATCAACCGCCCTCGGAGCGGTATAACGCGACGCATTCAGCGGCGGTGAGGATTGGGAGCTTCGCCGAGCGATAATCTTGCTTGTTTCGCGTCACGAGGGCGTCGACGTTGCCAGAAACCGCTGCGTAGTATTGGATTGCGTCTTCAAAGTCAGTGAAGGACGAGGCGAGAGCCAGGTCGGTCGTCCGCTCGTCCACCGGGAGCACGCGCACGAGCAGCCGGAGCTTGCGCAGGGCTGCGATGGCTTCGGGCGCAGAGAGCGGTTTGCGCAGGATGTAGAACAGGTTGGAGAAGATCAGAGGCGAGGTCCAAGCCTCGATCTGGTCGTCTTGAACCAGCAGAAACAGCTCGGTCGCCGCCGGAAAGAACGGCTGGCGAGCGAGCAGCAGATCGAGAATGACGTCGGCGTCGACGAAGATCCGGCGGATCATGAGTACTTCTTGGTAAGGTACTCCGCATAGCCTTCCTTCTCGTCCTCGATCTGAAGCCCGGCGAGCAGGCCGGCGAGCTCGCCGACCACTCCGGGCGGCCTCCTCTCCGCCTGCTCCTCCTGCGTAAGCCCGGCGAAATAGCCCTCGACGATTCTCGAAAGGCTGGTCCCCCGCCGTTCGGCATAGGCCTTGGCCTTCTCGATCACGTCTTCGTCCAGTTTCAATGTGAGCTTGGTATTCATCGGGGTCTCTCCGTACGTATAAGTCTTGCTTATTCTGTACGTGCAAGTCAAGCTCTAAGACCCAACGACTCCCTCCTGCGATAACGTTCCCCGCATGGCAACCCTCGCCAATCCCGGCAAGCTCTTCCTCTGGGGCGTCCGCGCGGCGGCCCTCGGGCTCCTCCTCCTCGGGCTCGGGGCCGACCTGCTGGGGATCGGCCAGCCGGGATTCGGCGAGCGCCAGTGGCTGATGGTGATCGCGGGCGCCGTGGTTCTCGCGGTGAGCTTCCTCGGCACCCGGGCTCAAGGAGGGCTCCAAGGCTTCCGCGCGGTCTGGGTGAGCGTGGCCGTGATCGTCTTCAACACGCTGCTGGGATTCCTGCTGCTCAACCTGGTGATCGCCGCCGGGCTGCGGTTGACGGACGCCGAGGGGATGACCAAGCCGTCCGAGGAGGGGATCGACTCGCCCATGATGCGGCTTCCCCTCGTGCGGCTGGCCCATCTCGCGGGGAGCCGGGCTCGTACGCCCTCTCTGGCCCTGCGGGACGACCAGCTCGCTCTGATCTATCCGGGCTGGACCCGCCGGCAGGTGGCGGACCTCCAGGCGGAGAGCTGGGGGCGCTCCCTGCGTTTCCAGCCGTACACCGAGTTCGAGGAAAAGCCGTTCCACGGCCGGTACGTCAACGTCGTCGAGCCGGGCCTGCGGCTGGTCCGCGACCCGGGGCCGTGGCCCATGGCGGCGGGGGTGCACAACGTCTGGGTCTTCGGCGGCTCCACCACCTTCGGCTACGGCCTGGCGGACTGGGAGACGATCCCCTCGCACCTCCAGGAGACCCTGCGCCGGCGCTATCCCGGAGCGCCGATCCACGTCTACAACTTCGGCCAGGGCTACTTCTTCAGTGGGCAGGAGCTGGCCCTCTTCCAGTCCCTCCTCGCAGCCGGCAACGCGCCGCCGGAGGTGGTGCTGTTCGTCGACGGCATCAACGAGCACTTCCAGGAGCCCTTCTACACCGGCTACCTGCGGCAACTGGTCCGTTCACCCTGGACGGCCATCCAGATCCGCGACGACAGCCCGTCGCTCTCCCGCGGCGAGGACGTGGTGGCGCGCTGGCTGCGCAACAAGAAGATGGCGGAGGGGATCTGCGCCGCCTATGGCGTCAAGCCCCTCTTCATCTGGCAGCCGACGCCGAACTGGAAATACGATCTCCGCCACCATCTCTTCGCCACGAGCGGCGCGGCCCTCGGCGATTCCCCTCACTACGCGGCCCTGGACCGGCTGCGCACGTCCGCGCCGGCCACGCTGGGGCGGGATTTCCTCTGGCTCGGCGACCTCCAGATCGGCGACACGCGTCCGCTCTACGTCGACCGCCTCCACTACACCTCGGCCTTCGCCCGGGAGATCGCGGAGCGGGTGGCGGATCGTATCCAGCAGGGGCTGTGAACATGGAGATCCGGGACTTCGCGCGCACCGTCCTCCTCACCGAGGATCTCGACACCAAGCTCGCGCCGGCTCCGGGCGAGCTGGCGGACGCCGATCCCGGCCTGGCCTTCCGGGCGACGGCGCCGGGGCGGCCGGCCCACCTGCGTTTCCAGAAAGTGGAGGTGCCGTCCCTCGTGGGGATGGCCGACCCGGCCCAGCGGCCGCGTATCCTCCACGCCCTGGCGAACCACGAGCTGCAGGCCGCCGAGCTGTTCGCCTGGGCCCTCCTTGCCTTTCCGGACGCGCCGCCGGACTTCCGCCGTGGCCTGCTGCGCATCCTCGACGACGAGCAGCGCCACACCCGCATGTACATCGCCCGGGTGGAGGACGCGGGCGCCCGCTTCGGCGACTTCCCCGTGCACGGCTACTTCTGGGGCAAGGTCGAATCGATCACCACCCCTCTGCGCTTCCTCTGCACCATGTCCCTCACCTTCGAGAACGCCAACCTCGACCACACTGAGGAGTACGCCGAGGCGGCGCGCCGGGCGGGCGACCTCAAGACGGCGGCGGTGATCGAGCGCGTCCATCGCGACGAGATCGACCACGTCCGCTTCGGCTGGACCTGGCTCCAGAGATTCAAGGGGGAGGACGAATCCGCCTGGGACGCCTTTCGCGCCAATCTCACCTGGCCCCTGCGCCCCTCCAGGGCCCGGGGGCGGATCTTCGATCGCGAGGGGCGGGAAGCGGCGGGGCTGGATGCGGAGTTCATCCGCCGGCTGGAGGAGAGTGAAAGCTGACGACACGAAAAGTCGCCGGGTGCCCCAGCGGGGCCACCCGGCGAGAACGGAAACAAACCCTCTCTCAATAAGCCTCCGGCGGGACTCTTTCCTATTCGGAGGTCCATCTCCCTAAAAACTTCAGTAGATGTCGCTAGCAGTTTAGTGCGCCCAGCTCTTGAGAGCGTGACAACTCGGATACATTCCGCGGGAGAATCGACGTCATGCCCGGCCGGCGCATCCTCGCCAACCTCCTCTGGGAGGACGACCTCGCCCGCCGGCGGACCACGCCGCCCCGCGCTGTCCTGGCGACCGTCTCCGGCCTCGCCACCCTCCTCCGCGCCTTCGCCCGCGAGGGGGACCGCCTCTGGACCCCGGCACCAGTCGACCCGGAGCTGGTCCTGGAAGTGCCGGGCCTCCCCCGGCCGATCCTGGAATCGGGTCCACTTCATGAGCTTCCCCCGGTAGACGAAGTCCTGGCTTGGGGTGTCCACTCCGCCATCGCCGCCGCCGTCCACCACCGCGCCTTCTGCCTTCAGCTCGCCGAAGAGCTCGGCTGCGTCCTGCCCGGAGCACGGATGGTGGAGTCCCTCTCTGACCTCGACCGCATCCTCTCCTCCTCGCGGGCGCCTCGAAGCTGGGTGGTGAAGGCGCCCCTCTCCGCCTCTGGCCGCAATCGCTATATAGAAAGGATGGGTCCGCAGATCTCCGATCCCCGGTCAAGGCGGCCCCGGCGGACACTGGAGCACCTCTTCGACCGCCACGGTCCCCTCCTCTTCGAACCATGGATGGATCGCACGGCCGATTTCGGCGTCTCGGCCCTCCTCACCGAAACCGGCCTGCATATCGTGGGCGTCCATGGCCAGAGGGTGGACGCCAAAGGCCAGTTCGCGGGGATCGATCTCCAGCCGGTCCTCTCCGGGGCCGAGCGGGACCGCCTCCTGGAGACCGTCGAAGCCGTGGCCGCCGCCTTGCGCCGTGCCGGCTACGCGGGGCCTTTCGGCATCGACGCCTGGAGGTATCGCAAGGAGGGCGGCGGCGAGATCCTCCATCCGCTGGGAGAGATCAACGCCCGGATGACCTTCGGACGGGTGGCCTGGACCCTGGCCGGGCGAGTGGAGGGAGCCGTCCGCCTCCTCTTCGGTCGCAACCTGCCTGCGCCGGGGACCGGTGCGGAGATCCTCCCTCTCCTCGGGCCAGGGAAGCAGGGGACGGCCGCCTGGCTGGAGATCCTGAGCCCGGGTGAGCCCCCAGTGTAGAGCTTGCCGATTTCGCGGGGCGGGCTCTCATCCGAAACGCTCCGAGTTGCCGTAAGGGATAGTGGAACGAACGGCAATCTGGACTTCGGATTCCGCGGCGCAGGGCTCCTCCTGCGTGGGACGAAGCCTTGCCAATGAAAGGAGATCAAGATGAGACGGCTTTTGCTGATCCCGGTCTGCGCCCTGCTGGCTTTCTGTCCCTCCCGCATCGTCGCCCAGGTGGATTGCGCGACGATCGCCCAGGAAGAGATCCTTCACTGTGACAATCCCAGCGACCCGACGGTCCAGAACATCGCCGGGCTCAGCTTGCAGCGAGGCGCCAACTATCACTGTTACCGGGAGCCCCGAATCGTCATCACCAGGACGAACAACTCGCAAGAGGTGTACCCCGTCTCTGGCAGCCAATGGCAATACACTCCCAACAATCAGAACGTCCAGACGACGTTCAACGGTGGGGCCGCGACCACGCCGATTACCTTCAACATGAATTCGACCGCCGGGTTCAGCCCCTTGAGCGGATCGATCACCATCGGGACCAAGACGATCAACTTCAGGACCTGTGGAGTGCAGCGGACCTCGGCCTACTACTGGACCAAGAGCAGCCAGAACAAGCTCGAAGCGTTCAGTTGTCCTCCTCCGAAGATGCCTCCGGGGTGCCCCAAAGTGGGATACAACCCGTAGGAGCGGTGACGGGACAGTCCTCCGGCCGGCGCTGGTTCTGCACGAAGTTTTGCGATCCGCCCGGCCAAAACGTCCACGCAACTCCGCCGGCGAGCCGCGCCCGGCAGTGGCAAAGCTCTCGCGAGCCCCGGCGTGGGCTCGCGAGTTTCGCGGCAGGGATCGCGAGCCTCGCAACAGGGATCGAGATCTCTCCACCGCAGCTCGCGGGCTCCGGACCAGAGATCGCGAAGCGGCAATCTCGCTTCGGCGGCTCGCGCGAGTGTGACCGGCGCCAGTTAGAATGGGATCGCCTGAAAGGAGGGCGCTGCATGGCTACGACTTCCGGCTGGTTTCACTGGGCTCTGCTCTCGGCGGTCTTCGCCGCGCTCACGGCGATCTTCGCCAAGGTCGGCCTGGAAGGCGTCGATTCCGATCTCGCGACGCTCATCCGCACCGTCGTCATCCTGATCGCCCTCGCCGGGTTCGTGTACTTCACGGGGAAGTGGAGCAATCCTTTCGATCTGCGGACGAAGACGTGGTCCTTCCTGGTGCTTTCCGGGATGGCGACGGGGGCCTCGTGGGTGTGCTACTTCCGGGCGCTGAAGATCGGGGAGGCTTCGAAGGTCGCGCCGGTGGACAAGCTGAGCCTCGTGCTCGTCGCCATCTTTGCCACGATCTTTCTGCACGAGCGCCCGAGCCCGCGGGAGTGGCTGGGGATCCTGCTGGTCGGAGTGGGCGTGGTGATTCTCGGCTTCAAGCGGTGAGCGGCTCTTCGTCCAGACCTTCTACTCCCGCCAGATCGGCCGCGTCAGGCAGGTCGGCCCGCCCTCGGCCTTGAGGGAGATCTCCCGGCCGCGGTAGGTGATCACCTCGCAGCCGGCCTCCTCCAGGCGCCGGCGGGTCACCGGGTTCCCCTCCAGCAGGAGCGCCTTCCGGGGCGCCAGGGCCAGGACGTTCGGCCCCTGGGTGGGGAGCTCCTCTTCCGGGACCTCGACAAGCTGGACCCCCCGCTCGCGCAGCAGGCGCCAGAAGGGGACGGAGAGGAGCGGCGGATAGATCACCGCGAGGTCGTCGTCCACCAGGCTGATGAGGGAGAGGAGGTGGAGGCACGCCTCGGGGCCGCCGAAGTACGGCAGCTCGACGGGCAGGACCTCAACGCCCAGGGGGTCCAGGATCTCCCAGAGCTGGCGCAGCCCCTCGGCGTTGGTGCGGAAGCCGTGGCCGGCGGCCAGGGTGCGGCGGTCGAGCCACAGCAGGTCGCCCCCCTCGGCTGTGGCCTCGCCATGGAGGGCGCCGAGGATGGGGACGCCCATCTCCTGGAGCCGGCGGCCCATCGCCTCCTCCTCGCCGCGGCGCAGGGCCTTGCCCATGCGCAGGAGGACGGCCCCCTGGTCGGTGATCAGGGCCGGATCGAAGACGAAGATCGCGTCCGCCCGCTGCGGCTGGGGCTCGGCGTGCTCGATGACCTCGGCGCCAGCCGCCCGGAGGATCTCCACCAGAGCGTCGTGCTCGCGCCGGGCCGCCGCCAGGTCGGGACGAGACGTGTAGTGCCAGACGGCCGGGTCGGCGCCGCCGAACGCCTCGCCGGGCCGGCGGACGAGGACCCGCCGCAGGGGAGCCACCATGCTCTGGCCACCGTAGGAGGAGGACATGACGGGGCGGAGTCTATCCCGGCGGCGAGGCGTTCCGCGCCGGCCCACACCCCTTCATCACTCCTTCACAACTCCCCCCTACGCTCTTCCCACGGTCGCCGGTGAGTCCGGCGCCGGTCTTTCAGGGAGGAACGCCATGAACGAAATCTCACGATGGGTGGCCGCCGGAATCGCCGGCGGTCTGCTGGTGGCGGCGGCCGGTCTCGCTCAGGAGGCGAAAGCACCCGCCACGACGAGGACAGCGAAGACGGCGAAGATGTCCGCGGCGGAGGTGGTGGCCGCGCTCGGCAAGGAGATGGGAGCGAAGGCGGCGGCGGACGAGTTCTCGGGGGTGGTGCTGCTGGCCAGGGATGGCAAGCCGCTCTTCCGCCAGGCGTACGGCTTCGCCGACCTCGGCCTCAAGGTGCCCAACAATCCGGAGACGAAGTTCAACCTGGGATCGATCAACAAGGTCTTCACCCGCATCGCCGTCGAGCAGCTCGCTCTGGCGGGCAAGCTGTCCCTGGACGACACGATCGGCAAGTGGCTTCCCGATTACCCGAACAAGGACGCGGCGGCCAGGGTGACGATCCTCCAGTTGCGCGACATGCGCTCCGGCCTCGGGGACATCTTCACCGAGGAGTTCGAGAAGGGCGCCAAGGACCGGCTGCTCAAGCCGCGGGACCTCTTCGTCCTGTTCGCCAACAAGCCCCTGCTCTTCGAGCCCGGCAGCAAGCAGCAGTACTCGAACGCGGGCTACGTGGTGCTGGGGGCGATCGTGGAGGCCGCTTCGGGCCAGGATTACTACGAGTACGTCCGCGAGCATATCTACAAGCCGGCGGGCATGACGAGCACCGACTCGTGGGAGCTGGACGTGCCGGTGTCGAACCGCGCGGTGGGCTACACCAAGGAGGGCCCGCGGGGCCCGGCGCCCGGCGGGGCCCGGCGGAACAACCTCTTCACCACCTTCTTCAAGGGCAGCCCGGCCGGCGGTGGCTACTCGACGGTGGACGACATGCTCCGCTTCGACACCGCCCTGCGCTCCGGCACCCTCTTCCCGGACGGCCGCAAGATCGCGGGGATCGGAGCCGCCGGCGGCACCGAGGGGTGCAACGCCCTCCTGGAGCAGATGGACCAGGGCTACACGCTCATCGTCCTCTCCAACTACGACCCGCCAGCGGCGATGGACGTGGGCAAGGCCGTGCGGGGGTGGTTCGGGTTCGGGGACTAGCCTCTACACTCCTCTACACTCTTCCTGCATGGACCCCGCCGGCCGGCTGCCCAGCATTCTGATCATCGAGGATGATCGCAAGACATCCGCGGCGGTGAAGCTGTATTTGGAGAGCGCGGGGTTCGAGGTCGCCCTGGCGTTCGACGGCCGGCAGGGTCTGGAGGCGGCGCGATCACTGCGGCCGGACCTCGTCGTGCTCGACGTCATGCTGCCCCAGGTGGACGGCCTGGAGGTGTGCCGCACGCTCCAGGCCGAGTCCGAGGTGCCGGTGATCCTCCTCACTGCCCGCACCACGGAGGCGGACAAGCTGCGAGGGCTCGACCTGGGGGCGGACGACTACGTCACCAAGCCGTTCAGCCCCCGCGAGCTGGTGGCCCGGGTGCGGGCCGTGCTGCGCCGGGCCGGGCCGCGCAATCCCGGCGATACCGGCGCCACGGAGGACGGGCCGGCCGAGCTGCGGTTCCGGGACCTGAGGGTGGACTTGGCACGCCGCGAGGTGGAGGTATGGGGCCAGAGGGTGACCCTCACCCGCCACGAGCTCCAGCTCCTGGCAGCCCTGGCCCGCTCTCCGGGCCGCGCCTTCTCCCGCACCGAGCTGGTGGAGCGGGCCTTCGGCTGGGACTACGAAGGGATGGAGCGGACGGTGGACGTGCACGTCAAGAACCTGCGCCGCAAGCTCGGGGCCACCTGGATCGAGACCGTGTTCGGCGTCGGTTACCGCTTCGCCGGAGAGCCCCTTGCTGTTCCATAGCCTCCGCGTCCGCCTGCCGCTGATGGTGGCGGCCGTGCTGGCCATCGTCCTCGGCGCGGTAGCCCTCCTCTCGACCCGGGTGGTGTCGGTGGAGCTCCGGCAGTACCTGGCGTCCCGCGGGCCGCGGCCGGAGGACCTGGACGCCCTGGCGACGGAGCTGGCGGCCTGGCGGCAGCGGACGGGGAGCTGGAGCGGCGCTCACGCGATCCTCGCCGCGGCGGGCGGGCGGATGGAGCGGGAGCTGCTGGTGGTGGGAGCGGATGGCCGGTTCGCGGCGGCCACCAGCCCGGACGAGACCTACGGCGCCGTCCGCATCGGCGAAGGTGGCCGGCGGCTCTCCATCATGCGGCGGACTCCCCACGGCACGGGTGAGCTGGAGCTCGTGGAGCCCTACCACGTGACGCTGACGGCGGCCGGCGGGAGCGCGCTGGGAACGCTCTTCTCCACCCCGGCGACACCTCAGGGTGGGATTAGCGGTGGCGGGCTCGTGGGGCGGATCAACCGCGCGCTGCTGCTGGCGGCCCTGGCCGCGGGCACGGCGGGCCTCCTCCTTTCGTTCGCACTCTCCCGGCGCATCCTGAGGCCCGTCGAGGCGCTCACCCGCGCCGCGCGGCGCATGGAAGCGGGCGATCTCGAGCAGCGGGTCGCGGTGGCAGGGCGGGACGAGATCGCCGGGCTGGCCCGGGCCTTCAACGCCATGGCCGAGCGCCGGGCCACGGCCGAGCGGCTGCGGCGCGACCTGGTGAGCGACGTGGCCCACGAGCTGCGCAGCCCGCTGACCAGCCTCCGCTGCCAGCTCGAAGCGCTGCAGGACGGCCTGGCGCCGGCGACCCCCGAGGCCCTGGAGTCTCTCCACGAGGAGGCGCGGCTGCTCGAAACGCTGATCGACGACCTCCAGGACCTGGCTCTGGCCGAGGCGGGGCAGCTCGAGCTGGAGCGCGGGCCCCTCGACCTCGCCCGTGAGGTGGACCGGGCGGTGAAGGCCCTGCGCCCCCGGGCGGCGGAGAAAGAAGTGCGGATCGAGATCGAGTTTCCTTCGGACCTGCCGGCCGTGGACGCGGACGCCCGGCGCCTGGCCCAGATCCTCCGCAACCTCCTGGGCAACGCCGTCACCCACGCGCCGCCCGGCGGCTCCATTCGGGTGAAGGCCCGGGCCGCGGACGGCAACGTCGAGGTGACGGTCGAGGACTCGGGACCCGGCATCTCCGCGGAGCACCTCCCCTTCCTCTTCGAGCGCTTCTACCGCACGGACGCCTCCCGCAGTCGGGCCACGGGCGGCGCGGGCCTGGGGCTCGCCATCGTCAAGCAGCTCGCCGCCGCCCACGGCGGCCGGGTCTGGGTGGAGAGCGAGGTGGGCCGGGGCTCCGTCTTCGGGTTCAGCCTGCCGGTGGCGCGGGAATAGCGGGAATAGAAGGCGGCCTTAGTGGGCTTCTGCGGCATTGGGCCGTTCCTCTCTTGAGCGTCTCGGCGTAATCTGTTCCCGAAAGGCAAGATCCCCATGACCGAAGAGACCTTCGACGACGAGACCATCGACGAGCTGGAGACCTTTTTCCGGGAGGCCATTGCGCGCATTCTGGAGCGGGAGGACAGCGAGGCCTTCCTGGCCTGGGTGCGGCAGGAGGCCGCGGACCGCCTGCCACGACTGTTCGAGCGGCTCCCGGACGAGGCGGCCCGGCGCAGCTCGGCGTCGGAGCTCGGGCGCGCCCTGTGGAGCTCGGTACCGCTGCCGGGCAACGGCTTCCGCTCCCGGCCTCTCCCCGAGCCGGAGCGCAACGACCCCTGCCCGTGCGGCTCCGGCCTCAAGTACAAGAAGTGCTGCGCACCGTGGGCGGCGGAGGTGCCGTCGTTCGATCCGGAGGGGATCTGGCGGCTCGTCGTGGAGGCGCTCCCCCTGGAGCAGGTGGAGGCGCTGGGCCAGTCCGGCCGGGTTCCCCGGCACCTCGTGGGCGATCTCGCGACCTCGTTCCTGGACGACGGCGATCCCGAGCGTGCCCTGGCCCTCGTTCAGCCCATGTTTGACCGTTCCGATCGTCTCGACGACCGGGACGCGGCGGCCCTGAACGCCTTCCTCGAAGCCCACGACCACCTGGACCTGCTGGAGGAGAAGGCCGCGGCCGTGGAGCGGCTGGCGAAGTCCCTCAAGCCGGCCCTGCGCGCCGTGCTCTGGGAGAACCAGGTCCGCGCCCACGCCGTCGAGGGCGAGCTCGACGAGGCCTGGGCGGCTCTGGAGAAGGCGCGGCAGGACGATCCCGAGAGCGCCGCCCTCGGCCCTCTGGAGGTGAGCCTGCTGATGTCCGAGGGGCGGACGGCGGAGGCCGGCGAGCGGGCGCGCTTCTTCCGCGAGCGCTTCCGGCGCGAGCCGGGGATGATCACCGAGGTGGGGATGGAGTTCCTCGACAAGGTCGCCGCCGACCCCGAGGCCGCCCAGCTCGAATTCTCCCTCGGCGAGGAGGTCAAGGACGGCATCCTCCGGCTCCAGGAGCTGCTGGCCCGGCTCCCGGCGCCGGCCGCGACCTATGAGATCCAGCGGATCGGCGATTCGGGGGCCGGCCGGCTCGCGCCCCCCGCCGCGCTGCAGCGGGCGGAGGAGGGCTGGGACCAGGCGTTCTTCGGCGCGGTCCCGGAGCTCGACTCCGACGGGGACGAGGAGAACGACGAGGACGACGAGCTCGATCCCTGGTCCGAGGAGGACGCCGCGCGCTGGCTCGCCTATCTCCTGGACGAGCCCGCCGCCCTGGACAGCGTGGAGATCCTGGAGGACCTCGCCCACTCCGTTTCCGAGCTCGGGCTCGACCGCTACCCCTTCCTCGACCGGCGGCTCCTCAAGCCGGTCCTCGACCGCGGCCTGGCAGCCGTCCGGCAGGCCCTCGCCGCCCATCCCGGGATCACCCGCCTGCCCGACAACGCCGAGCCCAACGGCTCGGCCCTGGCGCTGATCGTCGCCGCCGCGATCCAGGCGGAGCGCCTGGGCGAGCCGGACCGGGGGCGCGAGCTGCGGCAATGGCTGGACGTCCTCGATCCCGGGGGGGTGGAGGAAGGGGAGGAGATTCCTTAGCAGAAACAAAAAGCAAGGACTTCAAGGACATCAGGGACGACAAGGACCTCAAAGACACGGAGAGGATGCCAAGTCTGGTATTTATTGTCCCTGCTGTCCTTGGTGTCCTTGATGTCCTTGATGTCCTTGATGTCTTTGTCTTCGGCTTTTCTGCCGCGTAGGCTCGCGCTCGGCGGCCTCCTGTCAGGTCCACAAGCTCCTCCGCGGTCCCTGCAACCTCGGCGTGAGCCGTCGCTGCCCTCGGCAGCAGTCGTCGCTGGCCGGGCAGGAGCCGTCGCTGTCCCGGCAGGAGCTCTCGCCACTAGCATGAGAACGGGAAATTTCCTCCGCGAGCCGCGCCGGAAGCACCATGATGTGCGGACGCGGCCCGCCCGAGCCATGGTGGCCCGCGGCCGGCGCCGCAGCGGAGGTCCTGATCCATGCGCCGCACACTCGTCGCCGTAACCCTCGCCTCAGCCCTCGCGACCTTCTCTCCCAGCCGCTTCCTCCAGCCGCTCTGGACCCTCGTCTCGTCGCTTTGGTGCCAGCCGGCCCAGGAAGGCTGCGGGATGGATCCCAACGGCCGGCGCCAGCCTGCACAGCAGCCAACTTCAGACATCGGCTGCGGGATGGATCCCAACGGTCGGTGCCTGCCGCAAGCCCAGCCGCAGCTCGATGGTGGCTGCGGGATGGACCCCAGCGGCCGGTGCAATCCCGGCTCATGACTCGAAGCGGAGGCCCTGGTCGTGCCGGGCGCGGAAGAGGTAGCCCAGGACGCGGCGGGCCAGTTCGGCCGTGGCCTCTTCGCGCACTGCTGTCTCCTTGAAGAGCCGCAGGGCGGCCAGGGCTTCCCGGTGTACTCCCTTGGAGTCAAGCACCTTGGTCAGCTCGCCAGCCAGCGCCTTTACCTCGGATCTTCGACCCTCATCTAAGAGCAGTGCCGCCTCTTCCAACAGAGCCAGGGCTGCATCAGCCGCCATCCCACGTCTATTGAAGTCTAGCCGCGCCTCTTCCAGAAGGCTCCGGGCTTCTAGCCTATGGCCCAAACCGGCCTCAATTCGGCCTCGGAGCCAGATGACACGGAGAGCCGCGATCTTATCTCCTTGGACCGCCACCAGATCACCCACCCGGCGGGCCAACTCGGCCGCTTCGTCGTAGCGGCGGATGTGCGTGTAGTTCACGGCCAGATTGAAGGGCAGCATGTACGTCAGGCAAGGATCGCCCGCGCGCTCCACCAGAGGCTCCGCACGCACCAACGTCTCGATCGCCCGCTCGTACTCGCCCATCACCTCCAAGGTGAAGCCCTTCTTGATGAGCGCACGCTCCGGGCTGCGGCCCACGACCAAAGCTTCATCAAGGAGAGCAAGGGCCTCAGCGAAACGGCGCTGATCTCTGCGCAGAGAAGCTTCCAGGTCGAGCATCCTTCCCTGGTCGAGCAGATCGAGAGGATCGGAGCCGGAGAGCCACAGCCGCTTCGCCGCAGAGAAGGCAACGTCCGCCGTCTTCAGCTCGCCCAAGACCCGCAGGACGTTGGCGCCATGCCCCCCGGAGTAGCCTTGCACACGAAGGGGAAACCCCTCCGGCCCGCGCACCAACTCCGCGATCTCACTCGCGAGGCCAGCCCAGGCCGTCGCCAGCTCGACGTCGCGAGAGGCCTCTCGGGCTGAGGCGTGGCACACCCTCTCGCACAGGGCCCAGGTTTGAAGCTCCTCTTCCAGACGGACCACCGTCCGCCGCTCTTCGGGAGACAGCTCCGCCAGGCGCTCGAAAAGCTCGGCGGCCCGCACGCGGTCCTCGGCCCGGGGAGCGCTCGCCGGAAGCGGCAGGGTCTCCAGCCGCTGGTAGCTCGCCCGGGCGTGGGAGCGGAGGTCCTCGACAAGCCCTTCCAGAACGTCCTCGGCGCTCCGGCCATGCCGGCGGCGAGCAACGCGGAGCATTTCGTAGTGGCAGAGGAGCTCCTCCGCGTCCGCAGCCGTGATGCCGGCGTTCGCCGCTAGTCGCTCCAGATAGTCCGGCCGCGCCAGGACCCTGCCCTGCTCGATCTGTCCGATGAGCCCGGGATGGACGCCGATCTCCTCGCCGAGCTGCTCCTGGGTCTTGCCGGAGACGGCGCGGAGCAGGCGCGCCTTCAGGTTCTCTCGTTTCATTCCTCCCTCCCCCCAAGAAAAGTGGCGTAATTTCGCCTTCCGGGCACCTTAAGATGGCGAGCGCGGTCCGCCCGAGCCATGGTGGCCCGCGGCCGGCGCCGCAGCGGAGGTCCTGATCCATGCGCCGCACTCTCGTCGCCGTAACCCTCGCCTCATCCCTTGCGACCTTCTCTCCCAGCCGCTTCCTCCAGCCGCTCTGGACCCTCGTCTCATCGCTTTGGGGCCAGCCTGCGCAGGAGGGCTGCGGGATGGACCCCAACGGCAGATGCCTGCCTGCACCGCAGCCAACTTCAGACATCGGCTGCGGGATGGACCCCGACGGCCGGTGCAACCCCGGCTCATGACTCGAACCGGAGGCCCTGATCGTGCCGGGCGCGGAAGAGATAGCGCAGGACGCGGCGGGCCAGCTCGGCCGTGGCCTCTTCGCGCTCGGCCGCTTCCTGAAAGAGCCGCAGTGCGGCCAGGGCTTCCCGGTGCACCCCCTTGGAGACAAGCACCTTGGTCAGATTGCCAGCCAGTGCCTTGACCTCGCCCATTCGGTCCTCGTCCAGGAGCAGAACCGCCTCTTCGAGCAGGGCCAGAGCGGCATCAGCCGCCATTCCCTGACGGTCAAACTCCTGCCGGGCCTGCTCCAGAAGGATGTGGGCCTCTTCCCTTCTCCCAAGGCCGGCTTGAATACGGCCCCGGAGCCAGAGGACGCGGAGGAGCTCGATCTCGTCTGCTTGGGCCGCCGCAAGGTCGCCCACTCGTTGCGCCAACTCGGCTGCTTCATCGAAGCGACCGACGTGGGTGTAAGATACGGCGAGGTTGAAAGGCAACATGTACGAAAGGCGGGGATCGCCCACGCGCTCCACCAGAGGCTCCGCCTGCACCAAGGTTTCGATCGCCCGCTCGTACTCGCCCATCACCTCCAAGGTGAAGCCCTTCTTGATGAGCGCCCGTTCCGGGCTTCGGCCCACAGCCACGGCTTCGTCGAGGCAGGTCAGGGCCTCGCGGAAATGGCGCTGATCCCGTAGCAGCGAAGCCTCCAGGTCGAGCATCCTCCCCGGATCGAGCAACCCGAGGGGATCGGTGCCGGAGAGCCACAGCCGCTTGGCCGCCTCGAAGTCCGCCGCGGCCGGTTTCAGCTCACCCTTCACCCGCACGACGTTGGCTCCGAACCCGCCAGCGAAACCCTGCACGCGGCGCTGCCACCAGTGCGGCCCGCGGACTCCCTGCGCGATCTCCCGAGCGGTGCGCGCCCAGGCCGCCGCGCTCTCCAGGTCGCGCGAGGCCTCTCTCACTGAAGCCTCACAGATCCGCTCACACAAGGCCCAAGTATGGTACCGGTCGACCACGCGGACCACCGCCAGCCGGATCGGCGGGGATAGCTCCGCCAGACGGCGGAACAGCTTTTCCGCCCGCCGGCGGGCGGGGGCGACCTCGTGCGGCTCCGGATAGCCCTCCTCGGCCGGGGTGGCACGGGTGCGGTGGGCGGCCTCGGTGAGTCCTTTCCGGGTCAGGCGCGCGGCGCCGCGCTCCGCCTCCGCGATCTCTGCGAGCTCCTCGGCCGTCAAGTCCCCGGAAGCTCCGGAGTCGAGGTCCGCCAGGGATTCGAGGCACGCCGCCACCGCGCTCACCGCCGCGGGCGAGCAGGGGAAGGCACTCAGCAGCCGCTCGAAGACGTCGTCCTTCATCTCGTCGCGCTTCCGTTTGCGCCGCAGGTGGTGCGAAACGTTCCTCTCGGTCATGCCGCAGCGGGCGCCGATCTCCTTGAAGCTCAGGTTGCAGTAGGCCGCGAGCATCTGGAGCAGCGTCTGCCGGAAGGTGAGCTTGTCCGCCATCGAGAGCCTCCACACTGTGAGTGTCTTCCAAAAAGCTGAGTGCGCTGAGCGGGTCAAACGTGACACTCGCAGACCGGAAAGTTTCGGGTCCAAACAATCCTCTGCACTTAGTGATGACTCTTCTTGTCTTCTGACCGTGCGAAGTTACGCCTCTACTCGTGTGCAGAGTACCAGAGAGAGGCGCTCTGCTGAAAATACGGCCAGAGCTGAGAGAGAAGAGGAAACCCTGAGCAACGCACACTTCAACCACCCGACGCCGGCCGAGCTCGGGCGCTTCATGCGGGCTGAGTCGCCGCGGGCCGAGGCCTGCGCCGTCCTCCGCCACCTGCTGACGAGCTGTCCGCAGTGTCTCCAGGTGACCGGCCGGCTCTGGAGGCGGCGCTGATAGCGCGGGGGCTGGAAATGAATGCGGAGAGGCTCAGTCCCACGGACGCTTCGTCCCTGCTGGGAATTCCGTATGAGCTGGTGCTGCAGTACGTCCACGAGCTCGAACGGCAGGGCTTGTTGATGGTCCATCGGGGAAAACCCGGCCGGCTGTTCATCTCCCCCGCCGACCTGGACCTGCTGAGGCGGCATCATGAGGAACGGCCGGTCGCATCCAAGTTCAAGGTGGAAGGGGACGTCGATCAGCACCGGTACGTCCTGCGGGACCTGAAGACCCTGGCGAGCACTCTCGAAGCGATGGCACGGCTGGCCAGGAGGCGAATCAAGGCACTGACGCTAGGGCCAGCCTCCTCGACCACCTGGATCTCCACGCTCCCCGTCGTCGGGTTGACGCTACGAAAACCGATTCCGGTCTCCGTGGTCTCGGACGGCAAGGCCTTCTCTGCCTTCTGCGCCGATGCGGGAAGCACGGCTTCCGGGCGGAACCGGCGAGAGGCCGTGCAGGCCCTGAGGAAGCTCCTGGCGGCGGAGCTCGTCTACCTGGACCAGTTGACCTCTCCCAGCGCAGAGGAGGCGGAGCGCCTGGCGGACTTGGCTAGGCTCATCGTCCGCGATGGCGGGCGCGAGGAGATTCCATGACGAACGTCAAACCGCTGGTGCTGTTTGCCGGGCTGCCGATCGTCCTCCGGAAACTGCGGGGGGCCAGGTCGGTGAGGGAGGTTGCGGCGGGAGCAGGTCTGGTCAAGGAGCACCTGGCTCTCCTGGAACACAGACCGCCTCGGCGGTACGGCAACAGGATGCTCCAGGAACGCCCCGGAAAGACTCCCCGGCTCGACACTCTGGACAGCCTTCTGCGCTTCTACGGTGTCTCCCTGTCTGACCTGGAAGCGCTTCTTCAAGAGGTTCAGGGCGGTGTCGAAGCCGAGGGCTGAACGGCAGGCAGACGAATGGAGACCCTACGGTCATGATGATCAAAGGCGCAAGGAAGGAAATGTGGGCTGTCGCAGGAGATCTGACGTCGATCCGCTACCGGCTCTTGGGCGTACAGGCGAGTGTTCCACCGTCGGCGCAGGAGACTTCGCAGGGAGACCTCGACGGCGAGCCGGACGTGGAGACGGAGATACGCACCGTCATCGCCAACGGCATCCAAAGCTGCCTGGACCCCCTGATCGACGACCTCCTCGCGGCGGCCGACTATCAGCCGGAGAGCGGGAGCGTGGAGGAGGACGACGACCCGCGGTCCATCGCGGACCTTGACCGCCGTCGCGGGGATAGGGACTGAGCCCACGCAATGCTGCTGGATCCTCCTCCCCGTTTCTCTCCGGCCCGCAACCCGGTCAACCGGCTGCGCGCGACGCTGCCGGTCATCACCGCCGAGGATGGCTCGCCCGTGCTTCCCGGCTTCATCCTCTGGGCGTTCTCCCTCAACGAGGGGGACCT
>JAJKHS010000021.1 GCA_021154885.1 Thermoanaerobaculum sp. | reverse complement strand
TCTTCTTGTCTTTCTTTCAGACTAACCACTCCCTCTTCTCCCGGCGGACGGGGGGGAGGCTGGGAGAAGAGGGCCGGGGTGATGAGGGTCTTGGCCGGGGGGCGCGGAGTACAATCCGCCTCCCATGCCGTTCGACCGTCTCGATACCGCCGCCGTCGCCCGTTCCCTCTCCCAGATCGCCGAGCAGCCCGAGGACGTGGTGGACGCCTTCTTCGAGCGGCGCGAGGAGGTGGAGGTCGCGCCCGAGGGCGATCCGGGGAGCCTGCGGGTGTGGCGGGAAGAGGGGTTCGCCGTGCGGCTGGTGCGCGACGGACGCACCTGGCTCGCGTCGCGGGACGCCGTCGAGCCGAAGGCCTTCGCCGAGTCCCTGCGCCAGGTGGCGCGCGCCTTCTCCGCCGCCACCTATCCCGAGCCGGCGCTGGAGGTCGCGCCCCCTGAGCCGGTGACGGCCCCCGAGCTGCTGGACTTTCCCGGCGCCCTGTCGCGGGCGGTGCGGGCCCATCACGTGGGGTTCCCCCTGCGCGTCGCCGTGCGCCGCCATCGCCGCTGGATCCAGGTGGTGGGCCCGCGCCTGATCGGGGAGGCTGAGCGGGAGACCTTCTACAGCCTGACGGCCGAGTCGTCCTGGGGGCGCTACGGCGCTCTCCTGCCGCGGCTCGACGGCGGTGCTGCCGAGGAGGTCGCCGCCGCCGTCGTCGCCCTGTTCCGCACCCGCCAGGCCCAGCCGCCAGCGCCTGTGCGCGGCGCCGCCGTGCTGGGGCCGGCGGCGGTGGCCGTGCTCCTCCACGAGGCCGTGGCCCACGCCCTGGAGGCCGACACCCTGGCCCAGGGGGGGAACCCGGAGGCGGCGGTGGGAGTCGCCATGGCGGCGGCCTGTCTGGACGTGCTGGACGATCCGGCGGCGGCGCCCGCAGGGGTGCGGCGGTCGACGGACGACGAGGGCGCCTCCGTCGTCCGCCGCTGGCTGCTGCGCGGCGGCGTGGTCGAGCAGCCGCTGGCCGACGCCCTCTGGGCGCGGACGTCGCCGGTGCTGCTGCCGGGGGCGGGGCGGCGGGGGACGCGCCACCTGCCGCCGGGCCCCCGCTCCAGCCACCTGGAGGTCCTGGCTGGCGAGACCGCGCCGGACGACCTGCTCGCCGGCGCGGAGGAGGGGCTCTACTTCACCGAGGCCAGCCGCGGCCGTCTCGATCCCCTGTCGGGGGAGTTCGTCCTCCACCTCCCCCATGGCCGGCGCTTCCGGCGGGGGGGCCTCCATGAAGCCGTGGGACCCTGCGCGCTGCGGGGACGGGTGTCGGACCTGCTGACGCGGGTCACGGCGGTGGGCAACGCGTCGCGCCCGGCCGGCGCCGGCTGGTGCGCCAAGGGCGGGCAGAAGCTGCCGGTGTGGGCCACGGCCCCGGCGCTGCGCCTGGAAGGGGTGGAGGTGACGCCTTGAGCCCCTCCGCTGAGATCCCGCTGGACGAGATCCTGCGCGCGCTCTTGAAGCGCCACTTGACGGACGCCGAGGTCTACGTCAAGCGCGGCCGCTCCCGGCGCCTGGAGCGGACGCCGGTCACCGAGACCTCCGCCACCAGCCAGGAGCGCGCCTGGGCGGTGCGCGCCGGCAACCGCCGGGGCTCCTTCTTCGCCGCCGCCACGGGGGACCCGGCGCCGGCCGGCCCCTGGCCCGAGCCCGCCCCCGGCCACGCTCTGGAGCTCCCTGAGCCGGAGACCGTCCCGCCGTGGAACGAGCCGTCGGATTTCGACACCCCGCTGATCGGCGAGCGGGAGGGGCTCAAAGTCCTCGAGAGCCTGGGCCGGGACCTGACCTCCGAGCTGCCGGGGGCGCGGCTGCTCAGGGCCGTGCTGGAGGACGGCTCGAGCGAGGCCGAACTGGCCAACAGCCGGGGGGTGAGGAGCCGGACGCGGCAGCGCATCTCCACCCTGTACCTCGAGGCCGCCGGCCCCGGCGCTGGTCCCGGCGCTGGTCCCGGAAAACCGGCCCCCCAGGCGAGCCTCTACGTGGCCGCCCGCGAGCCCCGGCGCTTCCACCCCACGGCGCTCGCCCGGCGCCTCGCGGACCGCCTGGCCGTCGCCGCCGCCGGCGCCCCGCCGGAGCGGGACACGGGCGAGATCCTCCTCGCCCCCGGGGTGGCGGTGCGGCTGCTGGCCGGCGTCCTCCCGCTGCTGGTGGGGCCGGGACCGGGCAGCCGCCTGCTTGGGGCCCGAGGCCGCTTCGGCAGCGAGAAGGTGACCCTGATCGACAACGGCCGCTTCCCCGGCGGCGCCGGCGAGGCGCCGGTCGACGGCGAAGGGGTGCCCACCCGTGAGGTGGTGCTGGTCGAGGAGGGGATTTTCCACCAGCCGCTGCTCGCCTGGTGGCAGGAGGGGGCGGTCCACGGCCAGCCCTCGGGCTGCACCCGCCGCCCGGGCTGGCGCGACCTCCCCACGCCCGGCCCCACCCACCTCTACCTCAAGCCCGAGCCCCGCACCCCCGTCGCCTCCCTCCTCGGTTCGGTGAGCCAGGGCTACTACCTCATCGACGTCACCGGCCCCGGCCGCTTCGACCTCGCGGCGGACCGCTTCGCCCTCCCCGTCTGCGGCTTCGCCGTCGCCGCCGGCCGCGCCAGCGCCCCGGTCTCCGGGGCTTGGCTCTGCGGCGGCATCGGCACCTTCCTGCGCGGCGTCGCCGGCGTCGGCCGGGACCTTACCTTCCACCCCCTCGACGGGATGATCGGCTCGCCGACGGTGCTGGTCCTGGGGCTGGAGCTGCGGGCGGCGGCGGAGTAGCCCGCGCCGTCTGCGGGGCGGCGGCCGGGGTGGCCGGGGCTACCGAGAAGCCCAGGGGGACGCGGGTGTCGCCCGTGCCTTCGCCCGCCGTCTCGCCAGTCGTGAAGGTCCAGGCCACCTCGCGCCGCGTGCAGTTGCCGTGGAGGTCGCAGACCCCGGCCGCGAGCCGGGCGGTGTAGGTCTTGTTGGCGGCGAGGAAGACCTGGTGGGGGAAAAAGGCCCAGGTGCCGTCGCCGATCTGGTCCACGAAGCCGGGCACCGGGGCTCCCGCGCCATCGGTGAGGGTGAAGGTGGCGGGGCTCAGGTCCCTCACCGGCGCCGAGAAGAAGGCCTTGACCACCACGTCCGGAGAGACGCCGGCCGCGCCGGCGGGGGGATAGGTGCGCACGGCGGGCGGGGTCGGGTCCACGGTTCCGCCGGCCCCTCCGGCGATGTCGATCACCCGGCTGCGCACCGCCATGGGCACCGGCGGCGCCCCCTCCACCACGGCGGGCTCGACGGTCGGCGTCCGCCCGTCGCAGGCGCCGCCCAGGACGCAGGGCTCGAGCCGGAAGTTCATGTTGAGGTCGGCCAGGTTGCCCAGGAGCTTCTTCGCCACCACCGCCTCGAACGACTGGTAGTAGACGGCCGTCACCACGGCCACGGGGCCGCGCACGTCCGGCGGGATCACCACCGAGTAGCGGTCGATCACCACCGTGGCGCCCGGATGGGGAAGGGGCCGCAGACGGGTGTCGGAGAGGAAGGCGTCGTCGTAGAGGTCGCCGTCGCCGTCGAGGTCGCGGTACTGCGGCAGGCCCCGCGGGTTGTCGCGGTCGATCACCCGGCCGGCCTTGTCCACCGGCAGGCCGTCGCCGTTGACCACCAGGTTGAGCGGCGTGGCATAGGCGAGGTCGAGGGTGGGGCAGCCGTCGCCCAGGGAGGCGATGGCCTTGAACTGCACGGCATAGGGGTCGGGCGAGCCGGCCGGCAGCTTCCACTGGCGACAGCGGGGGAAGTTGGGATCCGGCATGTCGTCGCTCGTCAGGTAGCCGACCCCCTTCGAGGTGCGCTTCCAGTGCGCGTCGTAGAGGTCGAGCTCGCGGCCGCTGCCGAGGTCCCAGGCGCGCACCGCCACCCAGGCGACCCGACCCTCGGGAAAGCCGGAGGGGAAGTCGTGGCCGCTGCCGCTGTTGGCGACGGTGATGTGCAGCGGCGCCCGGCTGCCCGGGCCGGCGGTGGCGGGGCTCGCGAGGGCGAGGTCGAGGACGTTGCGCAGGCGGTCCCAGGCCAGCCGGGCGTGCTGGGTGATGGGACCTCGCGCCGTGACGTTCTGCCACCAGGCGTTGTGGTAGGGACTCGTCTCGTCCGCCGAGGTGAAGCTGAAGACCGACAGCTCGGGAGAGGGCTGGACGGCGCCGCCGCCGTCGACGTCCGCGCCGGCGAGCCGCGGGACGAAGGTGTTGCCGCCGATGAAGTGGTGGCTGAAGGCGGGGGAGCGCTCCGGGCCGTCGTCGGCGACGCGGCCAGCGCGCGGCGGCACCGGCCGACCATCCTTGTAGAGCGTGTGGGCGGTGCCCGCCTGACCGAAGTCCTGCTGCATGTGGCAAGTCTGGCAGTCGCGCTTGAAACGGGGGTCGAAGTTGCGGTTGCCCGGCCGGTCGGCATAGCGGCTGCCGCCCCACTCGGCGTAGGTGCGCTCGATGGGGAAGCCGCCCACCCAGCGGCCGACGCGGTTCTTGACCGTCAGCGGGTTGGTGACGTCGTGGCAGGCGGCGCACAGCTCGGCGCGCTCGTGGAGGGCCTGGTAGTACCCCTCGTGGCCCGCGGGCTCAGCCTTCTGGTAGGGGACGTCCTTGCCGAAGACGCCGCTCAGGTAGGGATCGCGTGCTTTCGCCGGGGCCGGGGCATGGGCGGCGAGCGGCCCCAGGAACTCGGGGAAGCCGATGGCATGCGGCGACAGGCGGAAGGCGCCGGCGCCCACGGCGTATCCCTGGTTGGGCGAGGACGGGTCGGGCACCGCCGGGCGGTCCTGGCTTCCCGGCCCCAGCAGGCGCGAGCGGCTCTGCGTCCCCTCCACGGCCGGGTAGGGGACCCCGGACTGGTGGACATTGCCGAAGGGCATCTCGCGGGTGTCGGCAAAGGTGTGGCAGACGGCGCAGAAGACCCCGCGCCGGCCCGCGTCGGTGTTGCGGAAGCGAGAGGCCACGGTGGCGAAGGCGAGGCCCGTGTCGTTGTCCGAGGTGGGGTTGAACTCCGGGTCGAGCGCTCCGTGCTCGCGGCCCGAGGGCCGGTCCGGACCGACGCCGGCCAAGGGGACGTTGTCCACGTAGTTGGCCGGCATGTGGCACTGCGAGCAGAAGCCGTCGAGCAGCGAGCCGGGACGCGCGGTGGTGGCGCGGCCGAAGAGACCGGCCAGGGCGCCGCCGCCGGTGTCGAAGTGCGAGGTGCAGTCGGCCGCGGCGAAGGGGTTGAGGTGGCTGCGCCGCGTCCCGTCCGGCGGCGAAGGCGCCTCGCAGTCGCCGGCCGTCGAGGTCTGGCGGGCGGAGAGGAGGAAGGCGGCCCGCCACCCCGGATCGCGCCAGGCGCTCGACATCATCGAGCCGTTCCACTCGGCGAAGATCTTGGCGTGGCACGTCGAGCAGCGGCCGGGGTTGTGGGCCCCCTCCCACGCCTCCTCGAAGGGCGGCGGGAAGTGCTGGGCCTCCGCGGCCACGTAGGGAGCGGCCTGCGGAATGCGGTTTGGCAGCTCGTCGTGCGAGGCGGCGGGCTGAAAAGCCAGGGCGATGAGTGCCACCGTGATGGCGGCGGCGAGGAGAGCGCAGGTCCAACCCTTGGGAACGGCCATGGCGAATCTCCCTTTGAAATAGGGAATTTGCTGAAACATCTTCAAGCCGCGACTACTTGACAGGAGTATAAACGATCATTAGCCTATGGCGAAACTTCTCGGTCCCCTGACGCAACGGGACCGGAAGACTCAAGGTTCACCGCTTCAAATTCCAGGGATGGGCGGGGTGTCGCGCCGGACGCCGGCTCGCCCTTTGGTCCGAGCGACACCATGACCTTATAGGGGATGCTGAACGACTCCTCCGGCATCCTTGCAGGAAGCCGCCAGGATCCAGGCGCATGTGCGCCACGGGGGGTGGCCGGAAGCGCTGAAGTCTTCTGCTGTTTCGGAATCGGAGGTCGACCATGTCCGCAGGTGCGCGGTTCTCAAGGTCGTCGTGTGTCTCTCTCCTCTGGCGTGCCCTCGCGTTCGCCGCCGTCGCCGCCGTTTCGCTCGCCGCCGGGCCACCCGCCTGGGCCGGCTTCGATCCGCCGGCGGTCTTCACTCTGCAGTGTGCCGGCTGCCACAGCGTCGGCAAGGGAGAGGTGGTGGGGCCGGACCTCAAGGGGGTGACGGCGCGCCGCGACCGGCGCTGGCTCCACGACTTCATCCGCTCCTCCCAGGGGCTCGTCGGCAAGGGGGAGAAGACGGCCGCGGCGCTCTTCGCCAAGTACAAGAAGAAGATGCCGGACCACGAATTCTCGGATAGCGAGATCGACTCCCTGCTCGCCTTCATCGAGGCGGGCGGCCCGCGGGGGGCGGAGGGGGAGTTCCGGCACGCGTCGAAGGCGACGCCCGCCGAGGTGGCCCGGGGCCTGGCGCTGTTCACCGGCGCCTGGCCGCTGCGGCAGGGCGGAGCGGCCTGCATTGGCTGCCACGCCGCGGGCGAGGCGGGCCGCTGGCGCAGCGGGACGCTGGCCTCCGACCTCACCCGGGTTTACTTCAAGTATCAGGACACGGGGCTGACCCGGGCGCTGGTGGAGTCGCACTTCCCCATGATGTCGGCGGCCTACCACGGCCGGCCGCTGACGCCCGAGGAGGCGTTCGCCCTCAAGGCGTTCCTCTATCGGACCGCCCACTCCCCCGAGCCGCCCATTGAGCTCGCGGCCGGGACGCCGCTCTTCCTGGGGCTCGGCGGCTCGTCGCTCGCCCTGTTGTTCACCCGCCGCACTTTGCGGCGGCGCGGGGGCTCGACCCGCAGGAGAGTCGCGCCAACGCGGGACGCTGACTGAGCCCGGGTCATGCGGGACTTCCTGCTGTTCGGCATTTCGCCGTACCTTACGGCGGCGTTGCTGGTCTGCGTGACGGCCTGGCGGTGCCTCGCCTCGCCGGCCCGGCGCGCGGCGCTGAGCGCGGCCGGCGCCGGGGATGCGCGGTCCTCCGGCGGCCCGTCGCTCTGGCGCTGGAGCCTCGGCCTGGTGCTCCTGGGGCACGCCGTCGCCTTCCTCCTGCCGCGGCCGCTGATGCTATGGAATCAGGTGCCCGCGCGGCTGCTGGTCCTGGAGGCCAGCGGCTTCGTCCTGGGACTGGCAACCTTCGCCGGGCTCGCCGTGCGGTTCCGCGGCGTCTGGCGCCGCGGCGCGGTCGCGGACGCCCTCCTGCTGACGCTCGGGGCGCTGGCGATCGGCTCGGGCCTGGCGGCGGCGGCGCTCTACCGCTGGGGCTCGGACTGGTACGCGCTGTCGCTGCTCCCCTGGTTCCGCTCGCTGCTGGCCTTCCATCCCGACGTCTCGCTGGTCGTGGCGCTGCCGCCGCTGGTGAAGCTCCACCTGCTGGCAGGGATCGCCGCCGCGGCGGTGCTGCCCTTCAGCGGCGCGGTCTACGTCCTGGCCCGGCCGGTGGTCCGCCTGGGCCGCCTCGCCGCGGCGCTCGCGGCCAGCGCTCCCGGCCGGGTGGCGACGGCGGTGGCGGAGCTGGCCATGATCGTCGTCATCGGCGTGCTGTTGACCGGCGCGCTGCGCCGCGTGGGCGTCAGCCAGGGCTACGCACCGAGCCAGCCCATCGCCTTCTCCCACCGGTTGCACGCCGGGACCTACCACGTCCCCTGCCTCTACTGCCACTTCGCGGCGGAGAAGAGCCGGCACGCGGGGATCCCCCCGGCCGGCGTCTGCATGAACTGCCACGGCCAGCTCCGGGTGGCCTCGTCCGAGGTGGAGAGGCTCAAGGAGGCCGTGGCGCAGGTGCGGCCCATCCGCTGGACCAAGGTGCACAACCTGCCGGACTTCGTCTACTTCAACCACAGCCAGCACGTGACCGCCGGCGTCGCCTGCCAGCGCTGCCACGGGCCGGTGGAGACCATGGACCGCGTACGCCAGGTGTCGCCGCTGACCATGGGCTGGTGTCTCGGCTGCCACCGGCAGGAAGAGGTGGTGCCGCCGTCCCAGCGCTCGGCCGTGGCGCGGACGGCGGGGCACGTCGCCAGCGGCGGGCTGGACTGCGGGAAGTGCCATTACTGAAGCGTCCATTGCGAGTCGTCCTGGATGTCGTCCTGGTTTGAGAAGGGGGAGAAGATGTCGGAGAGACGGTACTGGCGAAGCATCGAAGAGATGCGGGGAGATCCTCTCCCGCGGCCGGAGCCTCCCGGCCCCGAAGACTTCGCGGGGGCCGGGGAGAGCCGCCGCGACTTCCTCAAGCTGATGGGATTCAGCGTCACCGCCGCGGCGGCGGCCGCCCTCACCGGCTGCAATCGCATCCCGGAGCGCCAGGCCGTGCCGCTGCTCGCCCAGCCCGAGGGGACGCTGCCGGGGGTCGAGAGCTGGTACGCCACCACCTGCGGCGGCTGCCCCTCGGGCTGCGGTCTGCTGGTCAAGACCCGGGACGGGCGGCCGATCAAGGTCGAAGGCAATCCGCAATCCCCGCTCTCCGGCGGCGCCACCTGCGCCGTCGGCCAGGCGACCGTCCTGTCGCTCTACGACGACCAGCGCCTGAAGGGGCCGCTGCTGCACGGCCGGCAGGCCTCGTGGGCGGAGACCGACGCCTTCGTGACGGCGCGGCTGGACGCCATTGCCTCCCGCGGCCTCCGCGTCGCGCTGGTCACCGAGACGATCCACAGCCCCTCGACCCGGCGGCTGATCGAAGGCTTCCAGCGGCGCTTCCCGGGCGCGCTCCACGCCGTCCACGAGCCGGTCTCGCTGGCCGCCCTGCGGCACGCCAACGACCTCTCTTTCGGCCGGCCCGTGGTACCGCGCTTCCGCTTCGACCGGGCGCGGGTGATCGTCGGCCTGGAGGCCGACTTCCTCGGCGCCTGGCTGTCGCCGGTGGAATTCGCCCGGGCCTATGCCCGCGGCCGGCGGCCCGAAGGCGCGACGCCCCTTCGGCATTACCAGTTCGAGTCCGGGCTGTCGCTGACCGGCAGCAACGCCGACCGCCGGGTCGCCGTGCTCCCCTCGGAGCTGGGGGTGGTGGCGCTGGCGCTCGCCGGACGGCTGGCGACAAGGTCCGGGGCGGCCGATCCCGGTCCGGCCCTGCCGAAATTGGCGCCGCCGCCGTGCGACCCGCGACTGCTCGACACCGTGGCGGACGACCTCTGGCGCCATCGTGGCGAGTCGCTGGTGGTCTGCGGCGTCAACGATCCGGCAGTGCAGGTGGCGGTCAACCGGGTCAACTCGCTGCTCGGCAATATCGGGCATACGATCGATCTCGATCGTCCTTCGTGGCAGCGGCAGGGGGACGACGGCGCGGTGACGGCGCTGATCGAGGCCATGGAGCGGGGTGAGGTGCAGGGCGTCCTCTTCTGGGGAGTGAACCCCGCCTATGACCACCCGCAGGCCGGGCGCTTCGTCCGCGCGCTCGCCAAGATCCCCCTCAAGGTCTCCTTCGCCGACCGGCTGGACGAGACGGCCGGGCACGCCGACGCCGTGGCGCCGGACCATCACTTCCTGGAATCCTGGGGCGACGCCGAACCGGTGGCCGGCAGCTTCGGGCTGCGGCAGCCGGCCATCGCCCCCCTCTTCGCCACCCGCGCCGCCGAGGAGAGCCTGCAGCGCTGGATGGGCGAGGCGCCCGACGCCCTCAGCCACCTCGGCCATCTGCGCGAGGTCTGGCGCAGCGAGGTCTTCCCCCGCCAGGAGCGCTGGGTCAGCTTTGACGACTTCTGGGACCACGCGCTCCAGGACGGCGTCTTCACGCCGCCGGCCGAGACGGACAAGCAGGCCGCGCCGCCGCCGGCGGACCGCGGCGACCTGGCCGCCGCCGCCGCCGCGATCCTCGCCGATCATGCCGCGGCGCGCGCCGCCGGCGGTCAAGGCGGCCTGGAAGTCCGCCTGTACGAGAAAATCGGGATGCGCGACGGCCGCCACGCCAACAACCCCTGGCTCCAGGAGCTGCCCGACCCCGTCACCCGGGTGACCTGGGGAAACTACGTCTCCGTGGCCCCCGCGCTCGCCGCGGAGCAGGGCTTGGAGGACGGCGACGTCGTCCTCCTCCGCCGCGGCGAAACGGCGCTGGAGCTGCCGGTGCAGGTCCAGCCCGGGCAGCCGAAGCAGGCGGTCTCCGTGGCCCTCGGCTACGGCCGCACCCGGGCCGGCAAGGTGGGAGACGGCGTGGGCGCCAACGCCTTCCCCCTGCTCGCCGCGGCCGGCGGCTTCTCCCGTGGCTGGACCGCCGGTTTCCATATAGAGAAGACCGGCCGCCGCCAGGCGCTCGCGGCCACCCAGCTCCACCACTCGATGGAGGGACGGCCCATCGTCCGCGAGGCGACGCTCGCCGACTTCCAGCGCAATCCGGCGGCGGGAAACGAGGAGCACCCGCACCTGCAGACGCTTTGGGCCGAGCGACCGCAGGAGGGGCACCACTGGGGGATGGCCATCGACCTCAATTCCTGCCTCGGCTGCGGCGCCTGCGTAGTGGCCTGCCAGGCCGAGAACAACGTCGCGGTGGTGGGCCGCGACGAGGTGAGGCGCGGCCGGGAGATGCACTGGATCCGCATCGACCGCTACTACAACGGGCCGGCGGACGATCCGCAGACGGTCTATCAACCGATGATGTGCCAGCACTGCGGCAATGCCCCGTGCGAGACCGTCTGCCCCGTTCTGGCCACCGTCCACAGCTCCGACGGCATCAACCAGCAGATCTACAACCGCTGCGTCGGCACCCGCTACTGCGCCAACAACTGCCCCTACAAGGTGCGGCGGTTCAACTGGTTCCAGTACGCCAACAACGACCGCTTCGACTACGCCATGAACAGCGACCTGGGGCGGATGGTGCTCAACCCCGACGTGGTGGTGCGCTCGCGCGGCGTGATGGAGAAGTGCTCGCTGTGCACGCAGCGCATCCAGGCCGGCAAGCTGCGGGCGGAGGCGGCGGGCCGGCCGCTGGCCGACGGCGACATCCGCACGGCCTGCCAGCAGGCCTGCCCGGCGGAGGCCATCGTCTTCGGCGACCTCGCCGCGGCCGGCAGCGAGGTGTCGCGGCAACAGGATTCGCCGCGCTTCTACCACGTGCTGGAGGAGTTGAACACCCGGCCGGTCGTGGGCTACCTGACCCGAGTCCGCAACGTGCCGGAGAAGGCCTGAGGAGGAACCATGGCCGCCGAACCGATCGCATTGCGCCTGCCCTGGGTGGAGGGGAACCCGTCCCTGCGGCAGATCACCGACGACGTCTGCCGGCCGCTCGCCACGCGGCCCAGCAAGAGCTGGATGGCCTGCTTCGCGGTGGCGCTCGCCGCCCTGACGCTGGGCGCCGTGTCCGCCGGCTACGAGGTGGCGACCGGCATCGGCACCTGGGGGCTCAACAAGAGCGTGGGCTGGGCCTTCGACATCACCAACTTCGTCTTCTGGATCGGCATCGGCCACGCCGGCACCCTGATCTCGGCCATCCTGATGCTGTTCCGTCAAAAGTGGCGGACCTCGATCAGCCGCTCGGCGGAGGGGATGACGATCTTCGCCGTCATGTGCGCCGGCCTCTTCCCCCTGCTGCACATGGGGCGGCCGTGGTTCGCCTTCTGGGTGTTCCCCTACCCCAACTCGCGCGGCCCGCTGTGGGTGAACTTCCGCTCGCCGCTGCTGTGGGACGTGGTCGCCATCAGCACCTATTTCACCATCTCTTTCGTCTTCTGGTTCGTGGGCATGATCCCCGACCTCGCCACCCTGCGCGACCGCACCCCTGCGGGATGGCGCAAGCGCCTCTACGCCCTCCTCAGCCTGGGCTGGGACGGCTCGCGGCGGACCTGGTCGCGCTATGAAACCCTGTCGCTGATCCTCGCCGGGCTCGCCACACCGCTGGTGGTCTCGGTGCACTCGATCGTCAGCATGGACTTTGCCACCTCGGTGATTCCGGGCTGGCACACCACCCTCTTCCCGCCCTACTTCGTGGCCGGCGCCGTCTTCTCCGGCTTCGGCATGGTGATGACGCTCTTGATCCTCACCCGCCGGGTGATGGCCCTCGAGCGCTACATCACCCTGCGGCATCTGGAGGCCATGGCCAAGATCCTGCTGGTCACCGGCTCGCTGGTCGGCTTCTGCTACCTCACCGAGCTGTTCCTGGCCTGGTACGGCGGCAACCCCTACGAGCGGGCGGCGTTCTGGAACCGTGCCCTGGGACCCTACGCCTGGGCCTACTGGACGATGATGACCTGCAACCTGTTCGTGCCGCAGCTCATGTGGTGGCGGCGGCTGCGGACCTCGGTGCCGGTGCTCTTCGTGGTCTCGCTGCTGGTCAACGTCGGCATGTGGTTCGAGCGCTTCGTCATCATCGTCACCTCGCTGCACCGCGACTTCCTGCCGTCGAGCTGGACGATGTACAAACCGACGTGGGTGGAGGTCGGCATCCTGATCGGCAGCTTCGGCCTCTTCTTCACCCTCTTCCTGCTGTTCGTGCAAGTGCTGCCGATCATCGCCATGTGGGAGGTCAAGAGCGTGCGGGCCGGGGAGGCGAAGTCATGAGCGGGCCTGTCAGCGGGCAATTGGTGGCGAGCTTCGCCGGCGAGACGGAGCTGCTCGCCGCCGTGCGCACGGTCCGGGAGCGGGGCTTCCGGGTGCACGACGTCTTCACCCCCTACGCGGTGCACGGGCTCGACGAGGCCCTGGCGGCGCCGCGCTCGCGCCTCCCCTGGGTGACCCTGGCCGGGGCCCTCGCGGGACTGACCGCCGCCGTCGGCCTCCAGGTATGGTGCGCGGTGGTGGACTGGCCGCTCGACGTCGGCGGCAAGCCGGCCAACTCGGCGCTGGCCTTCCTGCCCATCAGCTTCGAGCTCACCATCCTGCTGGGCGGTCTCGCCACCGCCGCCGCCTTCTTCTGGCGCAGCGGCCTCGGCCGCCGCTTCGAGCCCCGGCTGGCGGCGCCGGACATCACCGACGACGCCCTGGTGCTGGTGCTCGCTCTGGATGACGGCCGCGAGGGCGAGGCCCGCGAGCTGCTGCGCGCGGCCGGCGCGCGCGAGATCAGCACCCTCCGCGAGACCCGCGAGACCCGCGAGGCCCCCGAGGAGACCGCGGCATGAAGACGTTCCAGAAAATCCGCCTCGTCGCCCTGCTGCTGCTCACCGCCCTGGCGGCCTGGGCGACGCGCAGCGATCCGGCCTCGACCGGCTACGAGTTCATTCCGGACATGGCCCACTCCGTGCCCTACGACGCCTACGCGCCCAACCCGGTCACCCGCGACGGCAAGACCCTCCAGCCACCGGTGGCCGGCACCATCGCGCGCGGCGGGCCGCTGCCCTTCCACTACGCCGCCACCGCGGAGGACGCCGTGCGCGCCGGCCGCGAGCTGCGCAACCCGTTCCCGCCAAGCCCGGCGGTGCTGGCCCGTGGCCAGACGGTCTACCAGACCTTCTGCGCCGTCTGCCACGGACTGCGCGGGGCGGGCGACGGGCCGCTGATTCCCAAGTTCCCCAACCCGCCCTCCTACACCAGCGCGCGCCTGCTCGCCATGCCGGACGGACAGATCTTCCACGTCATCACCCGCGGCTCGGGGATGATGCCCTCCTACGCGGGGCAGATCGCGCCGGAGGACCGCTGGAGGGCCGTCGCCTGGGTGCGGGCGCTGCAGGCGGGGGCGCTGCGAGGGCCCGTGGAGGTGGCCCGGAAATGAGCGAGATCACGGCCAAGACAGAGAGCCTGGAGACCGCGCCAGTACGGACCCGGACTGCCACCGGCGTCGCCCTCGCCCTGGTGGTGATGGGCGCCGCCGCCATCACCCTGGGCCTGCGCTTCGACGCCTCGCGCGTCTGGGTCGACCTGCTGGTCGACGGCTACTACTTCCTGTCGCTGGCCCTGGCCGGGCTCTTCTTCCTCGCCATCAAATATCTGGCGAGCGCGGGTTGGTGGACGGCCGTGCGCCGCGTCCCCGAGGCGCTGATGTCGCTGGTGCCGGTGGCTGCCCTGCCGATGCTCGCCGTCTGGTTCGGCCGGCACGCCCTCTATCCGTGGACCCGGCCTGGCTATCCGAGGATCATGGCGACCGAGCCGGCGCTGGCGGCCAAGGCCGCGTATCTCAACGAGCCGTTCTTCCTCGTCCGCATGGTGCTGTTCCTGGGGGTGTGGAGCGTATTCGCGGTGCTTTTGCGGCGCGCTTCGCTGGCCCAGGATGGACAGGCACAGGATGGCAAGCACCATCAGCATCGCCGGATGGTGCGCCTGTCGGCGGGGTTCATCGTCGTCTTCGCCGTCACCTTCTCGCTCGCCAGCTTCGACTGGCTGATGTCGCTCGATCCCCGCTGGACGAGCACCCTGTTCGCCGTCCACACCTTCGCCGGCCTGTTCCTGGCGGGGATCGCGGCCATCACCCTGATCGTCGTGCGGCTGCGCCGGGGGGGATCGCTGGCGGCAGCCGTGGGCGGGAGCCACCTGCACGACCTCGGCAAGCTGCTCTTCGCCTTCAGCATCTTCTGGGCCTACATCTGGGTCTGCCAGTACCTGCTGATCTGGTACGGCAACCTGTCGGAGGAGATCCCCTATTACGTCGTGCGCACGCGAGGGGCGTGGCTGCCGCTGTTCATCCTGATACCGGTGCTCAACTGGCTGGTGCCGTTCCTGGTCCTGCTGTCGCGGGCCGCCAAGCGCAATCCGCGGGTGCTGGGCGGGGCCGCCGTCGTGGTGCTCGCGGGGGGGTGGCTCAACGTCTACGGAATCGTGGCGCCGGCGGTGCTCCCGGGACCGCGTCTGGGAGTGATCGAGCTGCTGATCACCGCCGGTTATGCCGGCCTCTTCTTCCTCGCCGCCACCCGCAGCCTGGGCCGCGCGCCGCTCCTCGCCCGCAACGACCCCTTCCTGCCGGAGAGCCTGCGGCACCACGCGTGAGGCGGGGCAATCGCCTCGCGATGGGTTACAATCGCGCCTGGAGAGCAGGAAGGGAGGAGCGCAATGCCGATCACCGTTACCGCCGTGGTGTTCCAGCGAGACGACCTCTGGATAGCGCAGTGCCTGGAGTAGACATCGTCAGCTTTGCCGAGACCGTTGACGATCTCCGGCGTGAGCTCCTGGGACAGCTCGAAGCCGTCGTCGTCCTGGACAGGAAAAAGGGGCTGGCTCCTTTTACCGGCTTCAAGCGCGCGCCCGAGAAGTATTGGCGCCTGTACGAGGATCTGAAGGCGAGCGTGAAGCCCATCGCACCCAAGGTGAGCCTCGCGCAACGCGTGCGCGGTTGGTTCGCACCGGCGCTGGTCGAGGCGTTGCTGATCCCGGCGCAGACCTAGCCTTGCAGCCGCAACTTGATCCTATCTCCAAGATATCAAAGAACAAGCAGGATCTCCGCGCGGTGGGCGGCACATGGTAGGATGCTGAAGAGATGCCAACGCCGAATCCACTCATCACGGCCTCTCCGGAGCGGCTCAGCGGGACGCCGGTGTTTGCCGGCACGCGGGTTCCCGTTCAGACGCTGATCGACTATCTCGAAGCGGGCGATCCTCTCGACTCTTTCCTTGAGGACTTCCCATCGGTGACGCGCGAGCACGCCGTTGCGGTCTTGGAGCTGGCGAAGTCCGCGCTTCTCGCCAATGCAGTTGCTGCGTAGTCGAGCGCTCTCAGCGTGCGAGTTCTGCTGGACGCCTGCGTACCACGACAACTGGGGCGCGCGTTGGAAGGCCACGAGGTTCGCACCGCCATCGAGATGGGGTGGGGCGATTTGGACGATCGGCCACTCCTCGACGCGATGACCGGTCTGTTCGACGTGTTCGTGACCGTGGACAGGCGCCTTCCTCAACAACAGCGAATCGCGGAACGCAGCTTCAGCGTCGTGCTTCTGCGGGCAAGATCGAATCGTCTCGCCGACCTGCTTCCGCTGGCGCCGGCACTTCGTCAAGCCATCAGCGCTCTTTCCCCGGGTGAGGTCCGCGAGCTGGCGGTCTGACAGCCTGGTCTGATCGCCCCGGCCCCTGTGCTACCATCCGCCCCGCCGCGGTTTGTCACTGGAACGCCATCGATCCGTAACACCGGAGGGGCCGAATGGGGAAGGTCGACGCCGTCATCCGCTGGTTCATGCCCAAGGAGGAGCGGTTCCATGAGCTGTTCGCCAAGGACACGGCGAACCTGCTGCGGGCCGCCCGCCTGTTCGCCGATTTCTCTCAAGGCACGTCGATCGAGGTCCGCCGGGTCAAGATGGCCGAGCTCAAGGACCGCGAGCACGAGGGCGACCGCATCACCCGCCAGATCTTCGACGCCCTGAACTCGACGTTCCTCACCCCCTTCGACCGCGAGGACATCCGCTCTCTCGCCACCGATCTCGACGACATCCTCGACTCCCTGGAGGGGGTGGCCCAGTACCTGGTCATCTTCGAGCTGGCCGAGGCCCCCGAGGGGCTGCGCCAGTTCGCGGACATCCTGGTGGAGATGGCGGGCGAGATCGACCGCACCACGGAGCTCATCTGGAACCTGGCCAACGAGCCCAAGATCCAGGAGAGCATTGTGCGCATCTCCGACCTGGAAAACCGCGCCGACGTCCTCCACAACACGGTGATCGCCGACCTCTTCCGGTCCAAAGGGCGCGACCCGCTCGAGATCCTGAAGTGGAAGGAGGTCTACGAGGGACTCGAGAACGCCTGCGACCAGTGCAAGGACTTCTCGCACGTCGTGGGCAACGTGATCGTCAAGAACGCCTGAGGGACGCCCTTGACCACGCCGACCGCCTTCCTCGTCCTCATCGTCCTGGTCGCTCTCGCGTTCGATTTCCTCAACGGCTTCCACGACGCGGCGAACTCCATCGCCACCGTGGTGTCGACGCGGGTGCTGTCGCCGCAGAAAGCGGTGATCTGGGCGGCGTTCTTCAATTTCGTCGCCGCCTTCGTCCTCGGCACGCATGTGGCCAAGACCATCGGCAGCGGCATGATCGACCTGTCGGTGGTCACCCGCGAGGTGGTGCTGGCCGGGCTGATCGGCGCCATCCTCTGGAACCTCTTCACCTGGTACTACGGCCTGCCGGTCTCCTCCTCGCATGCCCTGATCGGCGGCTATGCCGGCGCCGCCATCGCCAAGGCGGGATGGAGCGCCATCGTCGTCGCGGGCTGGACGAAGACGCTGCTGTTCATCGTCCTCGCGCCGCTGATCGGCCTGATCCTCGGCTTCTTCCTGATGGTCGCGGTGACCTGGATCGTCCGCAACTGGCGGCCGACGAAGGTCGACCGCCGCTTCCGCGGCATGCAGCTCCTGTCCGCGGCGGCGTACTCGCTGGGCCACGGCGGCAACGACGCCCAGAAGACCATGGGCATCATCACCGGCCTGCTGGTGGCGGCGGGGTACCTGAAGGAGTTCAAGGTGCCGCTCTGGGTGATCCTCATCAGCCACGCGGCCATCGCCTTCGGCACGCTCTTCGGCGGCTGGCGCATCGTCAAGACCATGGGCACCAAGATCACCAAGCTCCAGCCCGTGGGCGGCTTCTG
>JAJKHS010000020.1 GCA_021154885.1 Thermoanaerobaculum sp. | reverse complement strand
GACGCGCACGCTGTGATTGATGAGGCGAAAGCCGCCGGTGTTTACGTCTTCGGCGGCGGAATCGACGAAGACGTACCGCCCGTGCTCGTCTCTGCTGACGGCACGGTTGCAATGGGCGGCTATCCTTGGGCGCCCACGCTCGATGGCGGCTTCACCGTGTTGGAACTGCCTTCGCGCGGCGAGGCCATCGCGTGGGCGGCGCGTATCGCCAAGGCCTGTCGGTGCGACCAAGAACTGCGCGTCTTCGGGTTCGACCCACAGTCCTAAGGGCGACACTGAAATGGCGCGGCAAGTGCGGCCTAACAATTCATTCAAGCCGAAGCCGCTTCGCGGCTCGGCTTAATTCAGGCGTTAGGCGGCTATCGGTAAATTTGAGATCCTCTACGGGGCTAGTAGCAGGAGGAACGGACGTGCCCAAAAAACGCAGGCCAGAGCGCACCACTGACTTCGGCAGCATCTGGGACGAGAGTGACCCGGTTGCAATGCACGAACGATTCGGCAATCTCTGGCTGTCCTGGGTCGCTTGGTCCATCACGCATGAGCTTGTGCGGGACGGCAGGTATATCGGCGTAAAGGGCGCCAACGATCACGATCTTGTGCAACTCGCCCGAGCCAGCCAATTCAGTCCTACTCCTAACGAACTCGCCGTCCTAAAGCGACTTACGAACTTTCTCCGGTTTGCTGGTCGCTATCCTGTAGGGAAGACTGCGGGAGACATGCGCCCGGGATTTCAATCCCGGGCGCGGTGCCGCTGTCGAGACTTTTCAGACACCCTCTTAGAGGGGCTGGGGGCCCGTGAGGGCCCCTGGCCTACTCGGCGGCGGCAGGACTCAGGATGGTGGGAGTGAATGACCGTGGATCGAATCGTTGATGCTGCGGCGTGAGATCTACTCCTTGTAAGCGTCACCTCTGGGGCGAACGCGGTGGACGAGGATTGTCAGGTCGTCTTGATAGGAGAAGATTACTCGCCAGTCGCCGACCCGAAGCCGGTAAACCTCGCTCACTCCTTGGAGGCGGCGCACATCGCCTTGGTTTTCCTCACAAAGCCTCTTGATGGCAGCAAGAACCCTTTGCCGAGTTGTGGCATCCAAGCGTGCGGCCTCTTTGAGGGCTCGCTTGGTCCACTCTGCACGCCGGTTCACCTGGGCCCCAGGAGGAGACGCTCGGCTTCCTCCTGGGAAACAACTTCCCCTCTCGCCTTCTCGGCAAGGCCTTCGCGGATCGCGGCCAGATCCTCCCCAGTCACTGCCTCGTCGTCTGGGGGGGCCTCATCGAGGAAGGCGCGAAAGGGATCCTTATTCCGGAATCGAAGGTACTCAAGGAAGCGCTTAGCCGGTACCAGTTCGTCATCAGGGAGCTCGTCGACCAAGATATGGAGAACCTGTCTTTCTTCCATATCTCCATTCTACGCGACTAAGGCCGGGTATGGGAACCGGATCTCGAACTCAGGCATGGAGAGGGCTAGGGCCGCCGAACCCGGCGCTTGCACTCGGACGGCCCGCAACCCAGGTGCCGGCCGATCTTGCTGCTGGCGTTATGAAGGGACGATCCCGGCGATCGGCACGTGGATCGGGGAAGACGCGGCTTCTCCGGAAAAGGGGTCTCCTGCGTTGCGTCCGGCGCTCCTCGGTACCCCTCCGCTTCGGCATCTATGTGGCCAGCGCCTCGCCGGACCTCGACAATGTCGCAACGGATTGGAAAGTCGCGGCGCCTCCGGATACGACGCGGCGACGTAGACGAAGACGCCGCATCGGATGGAGACGACGCGGATTTTCCAGGAACGACGTCACATCGCCCTCATAACATGTCGCATCGGATGGAGACGACGCGGCATCCGACCGATCTCTTGCGACACCTCCGTCTATGACGTCGCATGGTATGCGAACAGTGATGCGTTGTACCGAGACGATGCGGCGTCTCCAGGATCAACGTTACGTCGTCTCTGGAGGAAGCCGCAAGGTAGCTATCGATTGCGGCTTCTCTGCGTACGACGCGACATCGCCTCCGTACGATGCCGCATCGCATGGTTACGACGCGACATCGTACGCGAAAAATTCGCATCGTACCGGGACGATGCCGCGTCGTACGCGTTCGTTGCGGCATATCCCGGGAAGGAGCCTCAACGTTCGGATCGTACAGCCGTGCGTCGCTGGGCATGCGGCAACGCATGGGTAAATCGTCTCCCCGACGCGAACGTTGACGCAAGCGCACTCGGAAGTGCCGCGACTTCTCCGTCCGCCGAGGCGTCCAAGAGGGAGACGAACGCTTCGATCGCTTCCATCGTGACCAGCGCCGCCCCCTACGGCGCCGTCGTCCGCTTGATCAGATCCACGATGTCCTGCTTGAGCTTCCTGTGGTCGGCCTTGCGGATGTACATCATGTGGCCGGCGAGGAAGAGCTCGTTGCGCACGTTGCCCCGCAGCTCCTTGGGCAGCCGCAGGTGCTCCCTGGTGAAGATGGAGTCGAAGAACGGGGTGGCGAGGTCGAAGACGCCGCTCGCCATCAGCACCTGGAGCCGGGGGTTGCGGGTGATCGCCCGTCGCAGGTACTCGCCGACGTTGACGTACTGGTTCGTGAAGTCGTCCCAGCTCCACGGCCAGACGTTGCCCCGCCGCTCGTAGACCAGGTCGCTGTCGAACTTGAGGTCGCGCCGGATGTAGTCGTTGATGGCCGCCACGTAGGGGCCGTCGAGGTCGACGCTGGCCGGGTCGTACTCGGTCTCCTCGCCCACCGAGTCGAGGTCGCGGCCGGTGAAGCGGGTGTCGAGGCGGCCCACGGTCTTTCCCTGGTCGCGCAGCAGCTCCTTGGTGAAGCGCTCGATCTCGATGCAGAGGTTCGAGCGCTCGACGTAGGCGGGAGAGAGGCCGGAGTAGCGCGCCACCCTGGCGGCAATCTCCTTGCGCCGCTCCTCCGGCAGCCGGTCGCCCAGCACCAGGGCCTGGGCGTAGTCGCCGAGCACGAACGCCTCGACCTCGTCGAGCGTCTTGAAGAGGTCGCCCGACAGCTCGGGCGGCAGCTTCTTGTGATACCAGGCCGTGGCAGCGTAGGTGGGCAGGTGGATCAGGCAGGGCGTGTCGTTGCCGACGTGGAAGTCCTGGTCCTGCCAGTTGAGGACGGAGGAGATGAGGATGACGCCGTTGAGCTGCATGCCGTAGCGCTCGGCGAGGAGATAGGAGAGGCCGGCCGCGCGGGTGGTGCCATAGCTCTCGCCCGCCAGGTACTTGGGGCTCGCCCAGCGCTGGTTGCGGGTGGTCCACAGGCGGATGAACGCGGCCACCGACTCCACGTCCTTCTGCACGCCGTGGAACTGCTTCGGGTCCTGACCCGGGGCCGGACGGCTGTAGCCGGTGCTCACGGGATCGATGAACACCAGGTCCGTCGCGTCCAGGATCGAATTCTCGTTGTCCACCAGGTGTCCCGGAGGCGGGCCGACGTTCCACCCCTCTTCGCTCCGCGCCACGATCTTGGGCCCGAAGGCGCCCATGTGCACCCAGAGCGATGCCGAGCCCGGGCCGCCGTTGAAGCTGAAGGTGACGGGGCGCGCCGCCGGGTCCTTCGCACCGTCCCGGGTGTAGGCGATATAGAAGACCACGGCCTTGACGGTGCCGTCGTCGTCCTTGAGCTGCAGGGTGCCGGCGGTGGCGGTGTAGGGGATCGCCTTCCCGTCCAGGGTGGCGGTGTGGTGAGTGATCGCGGTCTTCTCCTCCGGCGGAGCCTTGGGCGGCGCGTCCGCCTTGGCGGCGGGCTTGTCCGCGGGCGCCGGGGGTTGACCCAGGACCGGGGCCAGTGGGAGAAGACCAAAAAGGACGAGAAGGACGCGAGCGCTCTGCTTCATGAATGGACCTCCTGGAGGTGGGAACGGCTGATTGTACGTCGTACGCGGATTGCGGGTTGACGGGAGCATCGCGCTGCGCTATGTAGCAGAGACAGGAATGTCGTCCTTCCTCTTCTGCCCAACTTCCGTTTCTGGGGGAATCCACATGCAACGACTCTTGGGAATCGTCGCGCTCTCCGTCCTGGCACTGGCGCCCCGGCCCGTCCTCGCCGCCGGTGCGGTCGATCCGGACCTGCTGGCCGGGCTCGCGCCGCGGTCCATCGGCCCGGCGACGATGAGCGGCCGCATCGCCGCCGTCGACGCCGTCGAATCCAACCCCGACGTCCTCTACGTGGGCGCCGCCACCGGCGGCGTCTGGAAGTCCACCAATGGCGCTCTGACCTTCACCCCCATCTTCGACGACCAGCCGGTGCACTCGATCGGCGCGGTGACCATCAACCAGGCACATCCGGACATCGTGTGGGTGGGCACGGGCGAGGGCAACGTCCGCAACAGCGCCTCGATCGGCAACGGCGTCTATCGCACCCTGGACGGCGGCAAGACCTGGGCCCATCTGGGGCTCGACAAGACGGAGCGGATCCCCCGCATCGTCCTCCACCCGGGCAATCCCAACGTCGCCTGGGTGGCCGCCCTGGGGCAGGAGTGGGGAGAGAACCCCGACCGAGGCGTCTACAAGACGCTGGACGGCGGCAAGACCTGGCGCAAGGTGCTCTACGTCGACGAGCGCACCGGCGCCGCCGACCTGGTGATCGATCCCACGAACCCCGAGAAGCTGTTCGCGGCGATGTGGGACTACCGGCGCTGGCCCTGGGGTTTCCGCTCCGGCGGCCCGGGCTCGGGGCTCTACGTCTCCTACGACGGCGGCGAGACCTGGAAGCGCTATACCGAGGACGACGGCCTGCCCAAGGGCGACCTCGGGCGGATCGGCCTCTCCATCTCGCGCTCCAACCCGAACGTCGTCTACGCCCTGGTCGAGGCCGAGAAGAGCGCTCTGATTCGCTCGACGGACGGCGGCAGGACCTGGGAGAAGGCCAACGAGGACCATCGCACGGCCGAGCGGCCGTTCTACTACTCCGACATCAAGGTCGACCCCGCCTGGCCGAACCGGCTCTACAACCTGACGGCGCGGCTCATGGTCTCGGACGACAGCGGCAAGAGCTTCCACGTCCTGGGCCGCTCGCGCGAGATCCACGGCGACTATCACGCCATCTGGATCAACCCGCACAATCCCGAGCACATCGTCATGGGCGAGGACGGCGGCATGGGCGTCAGCCGCGACCGCGGCGAGACCTGGCAGTTCGTGAGCACGCTGCCCGTGGGCCAGTTCTACCACGTGGCGGTGGACATGGACACGCCGTACAACGTCTACGGCGGCCTGCAGGACAACGGCTCCTGGAGGGGACCGAGCGCGGTGTGGGAGTCCGGCGGCATCCGCAGCTACCACTGGGACCCGGTGGGCGGCGGCGACGGCTTCGAGACGCTGCCGGACCCCCAGGACTCGATGGCGGGCTACTCTGAGTCGCAAGGCGGCGAGCTGAACCGCTGGAACCTGCGCACCCGCGAGTTCCGCTTCGTCAAGCCGGCGGAACCGCCGCCGGGCGGCGGCCTCAAGAAGCTCCGCTTCAACTGGAACGCCGGGCTGGCCGTCGATCCCTTCGAGCCGGGGACGGTCTACATCGGCAGCCAGTACGTCCACAAGTCGACCGACCGCGGCGCCACCTGGACGGTGATCAGCACCGACCTGACCACCGACAAACCCGAGTGGCACCAGCAGGCGAAGAGCGGCGGCCTGACGGTGGACGCCAGCGCGGCCGAGAACTTCACCACCATCCTCCAGATCGTCCCGAGCTCCAAGGAGAAGGGGGTGATCTGGGTGGGGACGGACGATGGCCGGCTGCACGTCACCCGCGATGGCGGCAAGACCTGGACGAGCCTGGAGAAGAACGTGCCCGGCGTGCCGGCCAACACCTGGATCCCCCACATCCGAGCCTCGAAGTACGACGCGGGCTCGGCCTTCGTGGTCTTCGACAATCACCGGCGCGAGGACTTCACCCCCTACGTCTACCGCACGGACGACTGGGGGAAGACCTGGAAGAGCCTGGCGACCAGGGACCTGCGGGGCTACGCCCTGTCGATCGAGCAGGACCCGGTCGACAAGGACCTCCTCTTCCTCGGCACCGAATTCGGCCTCTGGGTCTCCTTTGACGGCGGCAAGGGCTGGCTGCCGTGGAAGCACGGCCTGCCCACAGCGTCGGTGATGGACCTGGTGATCCATCCCCGCGACCTGGACCTGGTGATCGGCACCCACGGCCGGGCGGTCTACGTCCTCGACGACATCACCCCGCTGCGGGAGGTGACCCCGGAGATCCTCGCTCAGCCCGTCCACCTCTTCCCGAGCGCGCCGGCGCTGCTGCACCGCAACCGGCCGGGGGGCGGCGGCATCCGCGGCGGCGGCGCCGGCGACTACCAGGGGGAGAACCGGCCCTACGGCGCCCTGATCACCTACTCGCTGAACGCTCCGGGTCTGCCGGTGCAGGACGAGGAGAAGGAGCGGGCCCGCAAGGAAGCCGAGCGGGCCGCGGCGCGGGCCAAAGCGGCGCAGCCGGCGACCGAGCGGACGGAGGCTGCCACCCGGGAGGATCAGCCGTCCAGCGAGGAGGCCACCGGTCGGCCCGCACCAGCCGGCGCCGAAGAGACCGGCGGGCCGGGGACGGGACGCGATCGGGACCGGGGGCCGAAGGTGGAGATCCGCATCACCGACGCCGCCGGCAAGCTGATCCGCAAGATGGACGGCCCGGCGAAGCTCGGCTTCAATCGCGCCGCCTGGGACTTCGGCCGCGACGCCTTCCGCCAGCCGCCGCGGGAGAACCGGGGATTCCGGGGCCGGGAGACCGGTCCGACGGTGGCACCGGGCACCTACAACGTCACGGTGAAGTACAAGGACAAGGAGGCCAAGGGGACGATCAAGGTGGTGCAGGATCCGGCCCTCACCAACGCCGACGCCGACTGGCAGGCCCGCGAGGCGGCCATCGCTCGTGCGGGCGGGCTCCAGAACGCCGTGACGGACGCCATCGCCCGCGTCGGCGCCACCCGCGATGACGTCAAGGTGGTGCTGGCCAAGCTCGACGCCCGGCGCCGAGAGCGGGAGCGCAACGCCGGCGTCATGGAGAGCGGCGGCGGCGGCAGGCCGGCGGACGATCCCGACCGGGCGCTGGGCAAGGCCGCCCGCGACCTGCAGAAGAAGCTGGGTGAGGTGGAACGGCGGCTCTGGGTGCCGCCGGATACCAAGGGCCTCGTCCTGGACGAGAGCGCCCTGGCCCGGGTCGAGAACGCCGGCCGTTCCCTCGACTCCACCTGGGACCGTCCGAGCCCCACGGCCCTGGCGAACCTCGACCTGGCGGAGACGCAGACCAAGGCCGTCCTGGCCGACCTCAACAAGCTCTTCGCCGAAGACGTCCCCGCCTTCCGCCAGAAGGTGGCCGACGCCAAGCTCGACCTGCTGGGGCCGCAGGAGCCGATCGCGGTGAAGTAGGGAATCTGGCCGGGCCGACCTAGAGGCGCAGCATGCTGCGCCTCTAGGAGCCTGCGCGGCAGAAAACCGAAGACAGGGACAGCAGGGACACCAGAGACAGCAGGGACGAAAAATCTCCGGTCTCGACTAAGTTTTCATGTCCCTGTTGTCCCTGTTGTCCCTGTTGTCCCTGTTGTCCCTGTTGTCCCTGCTGTCCCTGCTGTCCTGCGCCAACGCTGCCTACGAGCTTTTCTGCCGCGCAGGCTCCTAGCTAGGTATTTTTGGAAAGGTTTTTCGCCGCCTCAGATCCGCACTACGATCTTCCCGAAATGCCCCCCCGCCCCCATGTGCTCGAAGGCGGCGCGGACGTCCTCCAGGGGGAAAACGCGGTCTATGACCGGGTGGAGCTGGTGGAGGGCGATGGCGCGGTTCATCGCTTCGAAGCTCTCGCGAGGGCCGACCAGGATGCCCTGGACGCGGACGTTCTGCATGAAGATCAGGGGGAGGGAGATCTCGGCCGTATTGCCGGCGAGGACGCCGAGGAGGGCGATGGTGCCTCCCATGCGCACGGACTGGAGGGACTGCTTGAGCGTGCCGGCGCCGCCGACTTCGACGACCAGGTCCACCCCGGCGCCGCCCGCCAGCTCCTTGACCCTGGCCGCCCAGTCCGGGGTCTCACGGTAGTTGATTCCCTCGGCAGCTCCTAATTCGCGGGCGCGGGCGAGCTTCTCGTCGCTGGAGGAGGTAATGATCACGCGGGCGCCCAGGAGACGCGCGAGCTGCAGGGCGAAGATCGAAACGCCGCCGGTCCCCTGCAGGAGCACCGTGTCGCCGGCCGTGATTCCCTGCAGGGCGGTCCAGGCGGTGACGGCGGCGCAGGGGAGGGTGGCCGCCTCCTCGTCCGTGAGGTGATCGGGGACCTTCACCAAGCCTTCCTGATCGAAGACGGCGAGCTCGGTCAGCGTGCCGTCCAGAGGGCCGCCGAGGGTGGAGCGCAGGCGCTCGCGGGTGGGCTCGCCCGCGATCCAGCGCTGGGCGAAGATGGCGCAAACCCGGTCGCCGGGCCGGACGCGGGTGACGCCGTCTCCAATGGCCACCACCTCGCCGGCGCCGTCCGAGCAGGGGATGAGCGGCAGCTTCAGCTTCGGGTTGTACTTGCCTTGGACCGTCAGCAGGTCGCGGAAGTTGAGCGAGGCGGCGCGCAGCCTCACCAGCGCCTGGCCCGGTCCGGGCGCCGGGTCCGGCCGCTCGACGATCGCCATCTGGTCCAGGCTGAACCCGCGGATCTCCACCGCGCGCACGGCGTCAGCCCTCCAGCGCCTTCTTGATCTTCTCCTGAAGCTCGCGGGCCGTGCTGTCCGCCAGCCGCTTCGCGGGCCAGCCGACTCCCAGGCCCTCGCTGCCGAATTTCGGGATGATGTGGAAGTGTACGTGATGCACCGCCTGGTGCGCTTCCGCGCCGTTGTTCTGGAGCACGTTGTAGGCGGTGGCGCCGGTGGCCCGCAGCACCGCCCGGCAGAGGCGGGGGAGGACCCGTCCGATGGCCGCCGCCGACTCGTCCGAGAGCTGGTGGAGCTGCGCCTTGCGCTCCTTGGAGATGACCAGCGTGTGGCCGTCCGACAGCGGGCCGATGTCCAGGAACGCGAAGACGTGATCGTCCTCGTACACCTTCCAGGACGGGATCTCTCCCGACAGGATCTTGTCGAAGATGGTGGGCTGATGGTCGCTCATGGGGAGGTATTGTATGCCGCGGTCGTCGCCGACGCCCCTTCGGGGCGGCCCTCACTCTCCCAACCCTCTCTCTCCCAGCCTCCCCCCCACCAGCCGGGAGAGAGAGGGCTAAAACAGCACCTCTTCTTGTCTTTCTTTCAGACTAACCACTCCCTCTTCTCCCGGCGGACGGGGGGGAGGCTGGGAGAAGAGGGCCGGGGTGATGAGGGTCTTG
>JAJKHS010000019.1 GCA_021154885.1 Thermoanaerobaculum sp. | reverse complement strand
CCTTCCCCGACAACGTGTGAATTTCTGGTTGGCTCCGGGCCACAGCGAGGGTGTCGCTGGGGGCCACTTCTTCTTACGAGTCTAGGATACAAGGGGCTTGGGGCTTGACAGGCGACGGGCCTGGCTACACTCGGAAAACAGGCGGCCCACATCGCTTCGGATGAGGCAAACGGTGGTCGAAGTGGCAGAGAAGACAGCCACCAGGCCGCGCAAGTCGCGGCCTGCCCGGGGGGCGGTGGCGGCCGACATCTCTAGTGGTCGCCGAGCGGAGGCAGAAGCGACAGATCAAGCGGAAGATGCCCAGCAGGGCTCACGGCTGGCGCGCACTTCAAGACGGCTAGGGGCCGGCGGGGGTTTCCCTGAGTAGGGGGAGCACAAGCGATCACCATCTGGGTGGAGCGGCGGGGCACCCGGGCGGGCGCTCTCTTCGTCGAGCTGATGCGGCGCCGTGGCGAGCGCCAGCGCCTGGCTGCGGGTGGCGTCTACTTCATCGTGCGGCGGTTGGGCGAGGAGCTGGGCCTGCGGGTGAGGCCGCATGGGCTGCGGCACGCGTCCATCACGAACGTTCTGGCGCTCGCAGCAGAACCCGGGGTGCCGCTGGCGGATGTGTTTGCGGCCACGGGTCACTCACGGGGGAGCGTGGCCGTGGTCATGGGGTACTTCGACCTGAGCCGAAGCCAGCAGGGGGAGCTGGCGCGGTTGGTGGCAGAGACTGTGGAAGGCCGGGGAGGGGGCGGATGAGCATGGGAGCGAGCGAGTGCGCTCCGAGCGGATCGATCCGCTGCATCGAGCCACTCGGTGGACGGTAAGCCGCCAGGGTAGGCGGTAGGCGAGCGCGCCAGTTTGTCCTGGAGAAATTCAGATGCCCGGGGCTGCCATGGTCCAACGTCGACCGCACTCACTTGAGCTTCGAGCATCGATAAGGCATACTCATGGAAATGAGAACTACGCCTATCCCCGGCGAGGATCTGTCCGCCGCGCCAGCCGAAGGTGTGAAGGCGCCGGCTCTTCGATCCCTGAAGACATCATGAAAAAGCTGACTCTGTTCTTGGTTCTGTTGATAGGGTTTGCGCCCGCATGGCTGAGCGCCAACGACAGAGTCTTGCTGGTCGCACGCAGCTACGTGGGCCGGAAGCCCATCTCCGGGCTCCAGTTTGGGTGCCAAGGTGTCGTTTCGAAGCCCACCAATCTTGGCGGCGCGACGGAGGTCGACCTGCCGACGGGCTATTCCACGTGGCGACAGATCAAGATTGACCTCATCGCGACACGCAAGGCCAAAGGTGAAAGCTGGTTCCTTGTTAACGACCTTGTGAATATACCCGCTGCCTCGGAGTCGGCCGCTCTGATGCTCATGCGGGGTAGCGAGATGCGCCGGATCGGTGCCGAGGTTCGCAAGAGATCGACCGATGCAATTCAGAGGCCTGGCGAGGCGACCGCCGAGCAACAGAGGCGAGCCCTAACCGACGCTGCGGCCCGCCGTGGCCTCACCTTCGAGCAGCTACAAAAGGCAATTGACTCGTTTGCCAAGAATCCGGATGCCAAGGATCGGGGTATCGCCCTGTATCTCCAAGGGAAATACTCCCAGGCCGAGAAGACCCTGACCGACGTTGCCGCAAATAAGGAGCTTGACTTCATCGACACGCTCCGCTATGTGGGCGCTTCCCAACTCGCTTAGGGGAAGTACCGCGAAGCGGCAGATAGTTTTCGCAAGGCACTTTCGCTTCACGCAGACGATGCGGACGTTCTCAATTCGCTTGGGGACGCTCTCTATTTGTTGGACGATTGGAGCGGGGCCGAGCCAGCGATGCGGCGCGCCGTGGCCATCGACGAGGCAACCTTCGGGCTCGAACACCCCAAGGTCGCTAGGGACCTCAACGACCTGGCTCTACTGCTCCAGGCGACGAACCGCAGGGCTGATGCCGAGCCTCTCTTTCGGCATGCCCTCGCCATCAACGAGAGGAGCCTCGGACCTGAAGACCCCGAAGTCGCCAGCGACCTCAACAACCTGGCGCTACTGCTCAGTGAGACGAGCCGCGTCGTTGACGCCGAGCCTCTGCTGCGGCGCGCGCTGGCCATCAACGAGAAGATCCTCGGACCCGAACACCCCGAAGTCGCCACGACTCTCAATAATCTGGCCCTCGTGATCCAAGACTCCAAACGCAACGCAGAGGCCGAGCTTCTTCTACGGCGTGCCCTCGCCATCTATGAGAAGAGATATGGCCCTGAACACCCTGATGTTGCCACTGCTCTAGCTAACCTGGCCGGTCGGCTAACTGTAATGAATCGCCCCGCCGACGCCGAACCGCTGCTGCGGCGTGCCCTCGCCATCGACGAGAAGATTCTCGGACCCGAACACCACCAAGTCGCTACCGCCCTCGCCAACCTGGGTCGGGCGCTCCAGGCCACCAATCGCCTGGGCGAAGCCGAGCCTCTGCTGCGGCGCGCCGTTGCCATCAACGAGACGGACTACGGGCCCGAACACCCCGATGTCGCCGTCTGCCTCGGCTACTTGGCCTACCTGCTCGAGATCACGAACCGCGCCGCGGAGGCCGAGCCTCTGCGGCGGCGCGCCCTGGCCATCGACGAGAAGAGCTACGGGCCCGAGAGCCCCGAAGTCACTTTCGACCTCAACGGACTAGCTGGGCTGCTCCAGGCCACCAACCGGCTCGCCGAGGCTGAGCCTCTGCAGCGGCGCACCCTGGCCATTCTTGCCGATTTCTCCCGCCGGTCGGGCCATCCGAACGCCAACCTGGAAGCGGCGCGGCAGAACTACGCGGCTCTGCTGCGCAAAATGGGGAGGTCTCAACCCGAGGTCGACGCAGCAATAGAGGCAGTGATCGGCCCCCCGAAGTGAATGCCGGAGAGTCTTCGTCTCATTTCCCCTCCAGGACAATCGAGCATGTGTCACGGCCCGCATAACAGAAGACATCTCCCGGAGCTCGGTCGGCATACTCGGCTCGAAATCGGACCCGCGTCTCTTGCGGGACGGACAACTTCAGTTCGAAGCGGCCGTCTGCGTCCGTGATTGCCACTCCGGGCGTTCCGTCTTCGGGGGCGACTCGCACACCCGGAATAGCTCGGTTCAATCCGTCGACCACACGTCCTCGAACCCAGGTCTCAGGCGGCCTCAACCGGATCTCGGCCTGCAGATTCGGATCATCGCCAAGGCGAAGGTACACTCGGTTCCCTTCCCAGGATTCGTGCTCCGCCCAGATTGAGATCTGGCCGTTGGCAGGAATCTTGGCCGCGGGAATCTCGATTTGCCACCACCCGTCAGGAAGAAGATGCGGCTCATTGCTGGTGGAGGAGCGGACCGTGGACCCGCTGACCGGGTGGCCTTGCGGATCGAGCACTTGGACTCGGATCGAGTAGAGCGCCGGCCCTTGAGGCGGTGGGGGAGCTAAAGAAAAAGAACGCGGCCAGAGCCAAGCGCCAAGCGTCAGGAGCACGCCAAGGAGCGAAAGTATCGCACCCCAATTCAACCAGGTCCTCCGGGACCTCGGGTTTTTGAACGGACTGAAATGCTCGCCGCGGCGTCCTGGCACGGCGGTGTCCCGTCTCGACCGGCCAGAGGGCAGCGGTAAAGCGCTTTCCGGCTTGACGATCCGGCCGGTCGTCAGGCGTTCGAAGAGAACCGGCGTGCCCCACTCGGTGTTGTCCGGCGCCAAGCGACGGATCGCCATCCGCCCCTCGGTCACCGCCGCATCCACAGTGTCACCGCGAGCAATTCTCCGGTAGAACGCCCGGCTGAGCGCTAGGGCGGCGCAATCGGAAATAGGAAACTGCATGGCGATGACGGCTGGAATGCCGACGCGAAGAAGGGCCGGGGCGACTCCTGAATAGGGAGCCATCGCGCCAGCCTGGGCGGTCCTGCATGCATTCAGGAAGACGAGCCGCAAGGAGGACCGGTCGCGCAACTGCTCGGCAAGCTCTGTGCCACTGACCCAGATGCGCTGTCCCTGCTTGGTGTTGAAGGCGAGCGCGCCCTCGCCGGTCGCCGCGGAGAAGGCGCCGTGCCCCATGAAGTGGAGGGCATGGTAGTCCCGCGTCAGTAGTTCTTCGCGCAGGGCCTCCAGGGTACATTCCCGGAGCACGTGGATTCGTACATTCCCTGACTCGCTCCATGCCCGCTCGAGCTCGCGTTGCTCTTCTGCCAGATCGAGCTCGCCGGCCGAGAGCTGCTCACCCGGGAGGACGAGAATGGAGAGGGGAGCCGGCACCGGGGGGCGGTCGCCTGGCAGTCCCAGGGCGAGGTAGCGGACGATCGAGATCTCCCGGCTCAGGCAGAGGAACTGCCCGTCGTTGGCGAGGTACTCCCAGGGAATGGAGTGGAGTTGGGCGGCGCCGGTAGTGTTCAGGCCTACTTCGATCCGAATCCGCAGCCCCTGCTCCCTTACCGCAACCCGGCCGAGGCTCTGCAGGTAGAGACTGCGGACGGCCTCAGGAAAGAGAGCCCGAAATAGCGTGTCTCCGGTCTCGGCTATCGAGGTCTCGGCGATCTCGGGAGTATCCAAGTCTCGGCCTTGGCGCTTAGCCTCGGCCGACATGGCGAACGCCGCCACGAGCTTCACGATCTCGCCCTCACCCCACAGGAGCGACAGCGTCTCCGGATCGGATTCCCCGGCCGGCGAGTGGGCGACGCGCACCGTGGGGCCCCGGGCGTCCGTTCCCAACTCGAGCACGAAGTCCTCGTAGTCCATGGTCCTCCAGAGAAGGGCGTCTAAGGGCTCTTTTCCCGATAATTTCTACTTATCGCGAATTGCTTTTAGACATCCAAGGGTGGCTCTGGAATTGGGCGAGGACGAGCGTGGGAAAACAGCCGGCGAACGAGCCGGGTTTACGTCCCGGGTAGCACTTAGTGATACAGCTCCGTCACTGTGGGGAGGCCGGTTCCCTGGGAGGTGCTGGTAAGTATGGCAGCAAATGGGACTCTTGATCCGCGGGTCCAGAGTTCGAGTCTCTGACGGCCCACCACCGCGAACTCCAGTCCTCCCTTAGTACCGCCACTCCAGAGCCAGCCGCACGGATCTCTTTTCCGCCGGGTGGAAGTGGACGTCCGTCACCGGCTCGGGCTCACCGTGCAGTTGCGATGCGTAGTAGTAGTCGATGTCGCTCACTTCGTTATTAAGCAGGTTGAATATCTCCGTGGCGACCGACAGGCCATTGGGGAAACGGCGGCCGAGGCGGAGGTTGACGAGGCTCGAGGCCTTGGAGCGCACGCTGTTATCTTCGATAAGCGGCCGGGGGCCGAAGTAACGCAGCCGGAGGCTGCCGAACCAGGGTCCCTTGTCGTCCACCGAGATCCCTGCCGAGAGAGCGTTCCCGATTGCGCCAGGGATGTGATCGCCCACCGGGTCGAAGTTGGTGAAGTGTGCCCGCGAATAGGCATAGTCGAGGTCGAGCGAGAGCCAGGGGCGCGGACGCCAGAAGTTCTGTACCTCGATTCCCGCGCGCCGGCTGGGCCGGCTCGCCTCGGTCGTGCCGCCATCGCCTGAGAACACCAACTCGGAGTCGAGGTCCAGCCGGAACACGGTCACGGAGGTCTGGAAATTCTTGAACGCCGAGGTGCGGACCCCGACCTCAGCGCTCTTCGCCCGCACCAGCGGCGTGACCGGCTCGACCGGTTCAAGGGTCTTGGGATCGACCCGGATGGTGGCGCCGCGGGCGTCGTTGCTGTGGAAGCCGTAGCCATAGTTGAGGTAGTATTCGGTTTCGTTCCAGGGGCCGAGGGTGACGGCGAGCTTGGGGCTGAGGATGGCGGCGTTGCGGCGGCCGGAGTTCACGCCGAGATCGCTCTTGACGTCTGTGTAGTATTCGTCGGCGCGCAGGCCGGTCACGGTGCGCAGCCAGGGGTTCCAATGCACTCTTGCCTGCACGTAAGGGCCGCCTGTCAGCTCTTCGATCTCGTCCCGCCGGGTGACGGAGAGCAGTCGCCGGTCCTCGGTATGGAAGAGGCCGTTGTTGATCGAGTCGTTGCGGACCTGGAGGCCCATCTCGGTCTCCACCTCCCGATTCCCCCAGGTAGAGACGTACTGGCGCTCGACCTGGAAGCCGGTCACCGTGCGGTTGTCGAGTTGCTCGAACTGGTCGCCGTGTACCGGATCGTCGAGAAAGTACGTGAAGTCCGAAAACAGGTTGAGCCCGTAGCGCAGGACGTAGGCGCTGGCGCGGGTGAGGGAGCTGCCGCCCCCCTGGCGCCAGTCCGCGGCCAGGCTGTAGCGGTAGGATCGGCCGCCGTCGGAGGGATCGATCGTTCCGAACCGGCTGACGAGCCCTTCGTCGACGGCGCGCTGGGGAATCTGATCGGTCGAGCTCCACTTTCCGTCATACCCCATGGCGGTGAGGGTGAAGCCGTTGGCGGCGTCACCGCGGCTCCAGCGCAGGATGCCGTTGAGCTTGCGGTAGTCGTCCGGATGCACCCAGGGTCCGTCGTTGTGAACGACCTCGAGCCCCCCCAGCAGCTCGCCGCTGCCGTATTTCCTCGAATCCGCGGTGGACAACCGGCGGTACCCGTCCATGCCGGGCGTGACGGCGGCGATCCCTTGAGTCAGGGAATCGACATAGCTGATCTCGGCGGCGCCCGCCGCCGAGAAGTCCCCTTCGTCGGCGTAATAGGCGCCCTTCTTGTAGCGAACCGTGTCCACCAGCTCGGGAATCAAGAAGTTGAGGTCGGTGTAACCCTGTCCGTGGCCGTGGGAGGGCATGTTCACGGGGATGTCGTCGACGGTGACTCGAAAGTCGGTGCCGTGGTCGAGGTTGAACCCGCGCAGGAAGTACTGGTTCGCCTTACCGCTGCCGCTGTGCTGAGTGATGACCACACCGGGCACAGTCTCCAGCAACTCCCCGGGCCGCAGGATAGGGCGCTGCTCCAGCTCTTTGCGGCCGGTCACGCCTTCCGAGGCAGAGTCGGCGACGCCCACCAGGTCCGAGGCACGATCGATGACCTGGATCTCGTCGTAGACCTGGAGGTGGGGATCCTCCTTCCCCTCTTCCTTCTTTTCTGCCGGGGGATTCGGCGGCTCCTGGGGGGGAGCTGGCGGCTCGGCCGCCCAGGCCGTCGCTGCCAGCAGCCACAGCAGAAAGCTCAAAAATTTCAAACGGCACATCGCACGCTCTCCTTGTCGGTCGGCACCTGCCGACACGTTCTCCAACCGGCTCTCGCCGGGCAGGTTGAGTCCGTTGCCCGTTGCCGGCCCAGGCTCACGGTTTCCCGTGGCATACCTGTGGCAACGCAGCCGCTGGCCACCTGAAAGCAGGAGCCGATGGACTTAGTTTAGGACAGGGAATCGGGAGACGCGTCGGGGGAAGGCGGCCCACGCGGCCGAGTGGGCGAACCTGTGAATTGCAATGCGATGGGTGCTACCGAGCCAGGCGCGACGGGCGTCGAATAGGCCAGAGGCGCGGCCAGCACCCCGCGGCCCACCGGCTGGAACAACGCCGGCGCCGCTGAGACGGTGGCGGTTCTTTTCAGCGGAGCCTGGTGGTGGTGCGGTTCCGACCCGTCGGGGTGGTGATGTGCCGGCGCCTCGGGGTGGTGATCGTGGTCGTCGTCATCGTCGTCGTCCAGATCATGGGGACGATTGGCTTCGGGATGCTCGTGCGGCCCGAGAAAGAAGTGGTGGTGGTGAACGACATGACCGTCCACCAGATGCACGTGCCCGAAGGAGACGTCCTCGAGGCCTGCGGCGGCCAGCCCGACGACACCCAGCAAGGCTCCCGTCACCCAGAGGGTGTCGAAGGGACGGGTTCGGGTGCGCAAACTCAGGCCGGGCATCGTCTCCGTAACGGTATCATTGAAACCGGGAGACGAACCAGAGCAGTCCGGGGCTTGCCTCACCGCGGAGAAGACGGGATGCCGCTGTTTAGTCGATGCGCTGCAGGACTATTTGGCAATTACTTGTTGTTGCGATAATACGGGTAGTCGGTCAGGCCTATTGTAATCTCCAGTCGGTCCGGCTATAATCCAGCCGAGGGATTGTCCAACAAGGTCTCGTTCGTGCCGCTCCGAGGGGGATACGTGCTCAAAATCGCTCTGATTAACATGCCGTTTGCGGCGCTGCAGTTTCCTTCCATTGCCCTGACGCAGCTCAAGTCGGTGGCGGAAAGCCGCTTCGGGGAGCAGGTTCGGGTGCGGATCCTTTATCTGAACCATGATTTCGCTCAATATCTTGGCCTTGACTCCTACCAGGTCATGAACAGTATTCAGGCGAGCAACGCCGGCCTGGGCGACTGGATGTACCGCTCGCTCGCCTTCCCGGAGCAGCCGGACAACATGGAAGGGTACTTCCAGCGCTACTACCCCCAGCGCAATCCGGCGGCGGAGATGCGGCGCCGGATGCTGCAGACCAAGCGGGAAGGTCTCGCACGTTTCATGGACAGCCTGGTGAGCAAGTACCAGCTCGGCGTCGAGGACATCGTGGGCTTCACGTCGATGTTCGCTCAGAACACCGCTTCGTTCGCCATGGCGCGCGTCGTCAAGAAGCGCAACCCGAAGGTCACCACGATCATCGGCGGCGCCAACTGCGAGGCCCCCATGGGCAAGGAGATCGCGCGCAATTTTCCGGGGCTCGATTATGTCTTCTCCGGCGCTTCGCTGGTCAGCTTTCCGGAGTTCCTCGAGCACCGGCTCGCCGGCGACGCCGAGGCGTGCGACCGGATTCGCGGCGTCTACTCGAAGGGCAACGTGGAGCAGATGCAGGGGCACGACGCCGTCGGCCCGGAGCTGCCCATCGAGGTCCCGGTCCCCCTGGACTACGACAAATTCCTCGAAGATATGGGCCGTACTTTCAACGGCAAGATCGAGCCGATCCTGCTCTTCGAGACCTCTCGCGGCTGCTGGTGGGGAGAGCGTGCCCACTGCACTTTCTGCGGGTTGAACGGCGGCACCATGGCTTACCGCGCCATGCCTTCGGAGCAGGCGGTCCAGCTCTTCGAGAGCATGTTCTCCCGCTACTCGGACCGCTGCAAGCGTTTCGACGCGGTCGACAACATCATGCCCAGAGAGTACCTGACCGAGGTCTTCCCCTATGTCAAGGCGCCGGACGGGGTGTCGATCTTTTACGAGGTCAAGGCCGATCTCAAGGACCGGGAGATGGAGGTCCTGGGCAAGTCGGGAGTGAACCTGATCCAGCCCGGGATCGAGTCGATGAACTCGGGAACCTTGAAGCTGATGAAGAAGGGCGTCACCTCATTCCAGAATGTCCGTTTCCTCAAGAATTGCCTGCGCCGCGGCATCGTACCGGTCTGGAACCTGCTGATCGGCTTCCCCGGCGAGAAGGAAGACGTCTACAAGAAATATGTCGAGGACATGCCTCTGTTGTTCCACCTGATGCCGCCCTCGGGAGCGTTTCCAGTCCGTTTCGACCGCTACAGCCCCTACTTCACGCGCGCCGCGGAATATGGGTTGAAGCTTTCGCCCTACGATTTCTACCGCTACGTTTACCCGTACTCCGAAGAGGTTCTTACCAATCTGGCCTACTTCTTCGAGGACCGCAACTACGCTTCGGAGTATCTGTCGGAGATGGTGACGTGGCGGGACCAGCTGACCAAGGGCACCTCCCGGTGGACGGAGCGCTTCAACGGCTTCGATGGACAGCTGAAGGCGAGCCTGACCTTCGAGCGGCGCGACGACGGTGCGGTGGTCCACGACACGCGCACCGGCGAGCTCGTGCTGCATGAGATGGACGAGCTCGAGGCCCGGATCCTTTTGAAGGCCGACAGCAACGGCCTCCGGCTGGCAGACCTTGCCGGCCACCTCCACGTCGACGCGGCGAGAATCGCGGCCAAAGCGGATCGCCTGCGCAAGCTCGGCCTTCTCTTCGAGGAAGGAGAGCGCGCGATCAGCGTCGTCGTGCTCCCCGCGGTGCCGGCTGTGGACGAAGAAGAGGAAGGACCCATCATCGCCGCTGCCAGGAAGATCTCCCTGCCGGTCATCGCCACCGCCGGTTGAGCGGACGGGCGTTGCGGTAAAACGCTCGTGAGGGCCCGCCGGGGCCGCCTCGCTGAGTACCCCACGATGAATACCAAAGCCAAGCTGCAGTTGAGGATCATGCTTCTCTCGCTCCGCAAGAGCGGGTTTCGATCGCTGCTGGCGCTGGGAGCGGTGGGGCTGGGTATTGCTTCCATGATGGTGATGCTGGCCCTCAGCACGGGCGCCAGGCTGGAGCTCGAGGCGATCACCGACCGCATCGGCAGGAACCTGTTCATGATTGCGGCGAGCCAGGTGCTGTCGCAGCCGGGCCGCGGCGGGGGCTGGTACGCGTCGACCCGGCTCGATCTGGCCGACGTGAAGCTGATGAACGAGCAGATCCACGGCATCCGCACGATCGTCCCCATCCTGGAGGGTAACCTGCAGACCAAGTTCAATCGCGAAGATCTTGTGACGTCAGTGCGCGGCGTGACTCCGAACTTTCCGGAGGTGCGGAACTTCGAGCTCGAGGACGGCAGATTCCTCGACGAGCAGGACAGCCTGGCGCGGAGCCGCGTGGCGGTCGTGGGCTCCTTCGTGGCGAAGCGGCTGAACGACGGCTTCAGCATGGTCGGCGAGACCTTGTGGATCGTCGGTTTCCCATTCCAGGTCGTCGGCCAGCTCAAGGAGAAAGGGAACACCGATGGGCAGAACGAAGACGATCAGGTTCTGGTCCCTCTGGAGACCGCTCGCCGCCGGCTGTTCAACGTCGACTATCTCTCGCGGCTGCTGGTGCAGGTGGAAGATCAAGGCCAGATGAGCGAGGTGCAAAGAGAGGCCCGGGAGGTGCTGCGGAGCCGCCACGCCCTGGACCGGGACGTCAAGGACGACTTCGACATCCTCAGCCTGCTGCGCGCCAACCAGATCCGCAACATGAACTCCGCGTTCCTGGAAGGGCTGTCGCAGCTCTTCGCGGCGGTGACGCTGGCGATCGGTGGCGCCGGAGTGCTGGCGGTCACCTACTTGAACGTCAAGGACCGGACTTCGGAGATCGGGCTGCGCATGGCCATCGGCGCCCGGCGGCGGGACATCGCCAGCCTGTTCGTGGCCGAAGCCTGCCTGCTGAGCGTGCTCGGTGGGCTCAGCGGAGTGCTGGTGGGAGGCGTGGGAATCGTCGTTCTCAAGCGCGCGACCGGGTGGCAGATGGCCGTCGATCTTCGCGGCGTGGCGATCCCGCTTCTCGTGTCGGCGCTTCTGGGGGTGGGATTCGGCGTTTTTCCCGCGATCAAGGCGTCGAAAGTGACGCCGGTGGATGCGTTGCGCGATGCCTGACTCCTGCTGCGTAAGCTTGCGGGCTTTGGAGCCCGCCAACAAACCGCGAGCCCGAAACATTGTCGCGGCGGAAGGCGTAGAATCGCGCCTCGACTCTGCCGCGTCTAACCCCCCAGCCGCTGGGCGGCACGAACTGAGGAGCCTTGACCCATGCGCTGGGTGATCATCATTGTCGGACTGTTGTTCGCGGGTGTCCTTGCGTTCAGCTACACGCCCGTCCGGGGGCTGTTCAAAAGCAGCCAGCCAGAAGACTTGCCGACGCTCCGCGTCAGCAACGCCGCGCTGACGGAATCCACCGTCGCCATCGGTACCATCAAGTCGAAGGTGGGGGCCGAGGTCAAGGTGGGCTCCCTGCTCTCCGGCGTCGTCGCCGAGCTCAAGGTCAACGTCGGGGACAAGGTGAGGAAGGGCGACCTGCTCGCTTCGCTACGCGACGAGGACTGGCGCGCCAAGGTCAACACCTTGAAAGCCGAGCTCGCCTCTTCGATCGCCGAGGAGGAGTATGCCGAGAACGAGCTGGCGCGCAAGGAAAAGCTGAAGGATCTCATTCCGCTGCAGCAGCTGGAGGACAGCCGCCGGAACGTCAAGGTCAAGCAGGCGGACGTGGAGCGGGTGCGGGCCAACCTTGCCGAGGCCCAGATCACCCTCGGCTACACGGTGATCCGGGCGCCGGTGGCGGGAACGATCGCCTCGGTGTCGACGTACAAGGGTGAGACCATCGCCGCGAGCCTCGCCGCGCCGACGTTCGTGACGATCGTCGATCTGGACCGGCTGGAGGTCCAGGCGTACGTGGACGAGACCGACATCGGCAAGGTCAAAGTGGGGCAGCAAGTTTCTTTTCGCGTCGATTCCTTCGCCGGCCACGACCTCTCGGGCACCGTCAAGGCGATCTATCCAAAGCCCCAGCTGGTCAACAACGTCGTGAACTATGTGGTGATCATCGACATCGCCGACAAGCAGGGCCTCCTGATTCGCCCCGAGATGACGGTGCACGTGACCTTCATCCTGGCGCAGAAGGATGCCGTCATCAGCATTCCGCGCAGCGCTCTGTTGCGCGAGGGCGGCCGCAACCTGGTGATCGTGCGCCAGGGCGACCGGTGGGTCGAAAGGCGGGTGGAGACGGGGATGCAGACGCCGCAGAGGATCGAGATCGTCTCCGGGCTTCACCCGGGAGAGACGATCGTCGCCGACAAACAGGCCTGGAAGCGCCACCAGGAGAAGCCGTCATGATTGAGCTGAAAGATCTCGCCAAGACCTACAGGAAGGCCAAGGAGCCGCCGGTCAAGGCGATCAACCAGGTCTCGTTGACGATCGAGGCCGGAGAGATGGTGGCGATCCTCGGGCCCTCGGGCTCCGGCAAGAGCACCCTGATGAACGTCATGGGGCTGCTGGACCGTCCGGACAGCGGCCAGTATCTGCTCAACGGCCGAGAGGTGCAGGGCCTGAAGGAGGATGAGCTGGCCCGCCTCAGGAACCGGTTCATCGGCTTCGTTTTCCAGTCCTATCACCTGCTGCCGCGCACCACGGCGATGGAGAACGTGCAGCTCCCGCTGCTTTACGCGGAGCGGAGCGACTACCAGCAGAGGAGCGAGGCGGCACTGATCGCCGTGGGGCTCTCCGACCGCATGAACCATTTCGCCGAGGAGCTGTCGGGCGGGCAGCAGCAGCGCGTCGCGATCGCCCGCGCCATCGTCAACGAGCCCGCCGTGATTCTGGCGGACGAGCCGACGGGCAACCTGGACTCTGCGTCCACGGCCGAGATCATCGATCTGTTCCGGGCGCAGAACGCGCGCGGCACGACCATCGTGCTGATCACTCACGACCTGGAGGTCGCCAGCATGACGGACCGCATCATCAAGATCCGGGACGGAGCCGTGGAGTCGGATGAGGCGACCGCCCGGGCCGCGGAGGTGAGCCGTTGAACCCCTCGCTCCTGCTCCGAACGGTGCTGTTGCGCTTCTGGCGCTACAAGTCCAAAACGATCTTCATGGGGCTGGGAATCACCGTCGGCGTCCTGGCGACGGTGGTGCTCCAGACGGCCGCCGGCAGCGTCCGCGGCGCATTCTCCTCCTTCATCGAGCGCTCCTATCCCGCGGACAGCGTCGTGCTGGTGGCGGGCAGCGGTTTCATGGGCGGCGGCCTGGGGCGCGACAACCTCCGCCTGGCGGACGTGGAGACGGTCGCCAACACCCTGGGCATCAAGGAATGGGATCCGATCGTCCAGATCGGCTTGCAGGAGGTCAAGCGCGGGGGCAACAATGTGCGAGTGACCGTCTCCGGGTGCTCGGAGCGGGCGGAGAGCGTGCGGCGCCGGTCGGCGCAGGACGGAGAGTTCTTCACCGCCGACGAGATCAAGAGCCGGGCCAACGTCGCGCTCATCGGCCCGACGACCGCGAAGACTCTGTTTCCCGGCGAGTCGCCGCTCGGAGAGAAGATCTTCATCAACAACGTGCCCTTCCAGGTGAAGGGCATTCTCGAGCCGGTCGGCGTCGATCCTCACGGCAACGATCAGGACAATGCGATCGAGGTCCCCTACACGACCCTCATCAACACCTTTCGGATCACCGCGATCTCCGGTGCGACGTTCATTGCCGGCGACCGCAGCCATGTCGAAGAGGCGCGCAATGAGATCATCCGGGTGATGCGAGAGCAGCACCAGATCGGCGAAGGACAGAAAGACGACTTTAGCGTCATCACCTCGGCGCTGATGCAGAACCTGCTCGACAAGTCGTTTAGAACCTTTAACATCTTTGTGCCCCTGATCGCCGGCACGGCGTTCCTGATCTCGGCACTGGTCATTCTCAGCATCATGCAGATCAGCATCAAGGCGCGCACGCCGGAGATCGGATTGCGCAAAGCCATGGGAGCCCGTTCCCGGGACCTGCAAACTCAGATCGTGCTCGAGGTGCTGATCGTCTCGGTCGTCGCCTCCCTGCTCGGCCTCCTGCTCTCTCAGGTGGGCATCGCTCTGGTGGCTCCCGTCCTGGCGGCGAAGTTCGGCGTCAAGCACGTGAGCGCACCGGTCCTGCTGCTTGTCGTCGCCGTCCTGGCGGCCATGGCGACCGGGCTCGTGGGCGGCATCCTGCCGGCCCGGCGGGCTGCGAAGCTCAACCCGATCGCGGCGCTCAAGTAGCGCGGACCGAAACTCCCAGAACGCTCGCTGGATTCAGTCCTGCTAGATATTTCTTTGGATGGGCAAGGGCGGTTAACCTTAATTTCTCGGGCTGTCCTCTTTTTCCAATCCGCCTGCACCTAGGAGGAGAGACCGTTTTCCGAATTGACTTTTTGAGTCGCCGGTGATAAACTTGTATCTCCTCGAAAAGAGGCTGATTTTGTCTGTTACCCCCGCCAATCCGCCTGCGTCCTCCGCCCAGCTTTGCTCCGGTGCAGTGAGGGGAGAAAGGGAGCTTGCATTGAGTGCCCTGAGACTCGCTGACGGTGAAGGTGTGCCTGCAACTGCGCGCCAGGTCGTTTCGGACGTCGCCGCGAAGGTTGCGCTCTTCCCGTTTGCGGAGACGGACGATCCGCGCCGCGCGGAGCGCGAACTCGGCGACTTTGCCTTCCGCTGGGTGCTCGCGACCCTGCAGAAAATGGGTGCGCTACGGGAGCCGGGAGAGGTGTACGCGCCGGACGGCCTCGAGCAGCGGCTCGGCATTTCCCCGCGGTATCACCGCCATTTCGCTGCATTGATCCGCCGGCTCGAAGAGGTGGGGCTGGTGACCGTGGGGCCGGACGGCCTCGCGACGACGGCGCTGGTTGCCGGCTATGCTTTGGATGCGGTGGCGGAGCAGGTCGCCGTTTTCAAGGCGGGCTTTCGAAACGATTATCCGGCTGCGGCCGGCTTGCTGGATTTCATGGCCTGCTGTCTCGACCGCTTCGAAGAGATCGTCACCGGCCGGATCGACGTGACCGACGTCCTGTTCTCGGGCGGGAACATGGATGTCTTCGGCGCGGCGTTCGGTGGCGATGCCGTGGCGGACTATTTCAATCACATCGTCGCGGCCGCGGTCGAGAGCGCGATCGTGCGCTCCGGCCGGACAGCGAAGATCCGTATTGTGGAGATCGGGGCAGGCACCGGCGGCACCACCGCCGCCGTTCTGGCGGCGATCGAGCGGTTTTCGGATACGGTCGAGTACACTTTCACCGACGTTTCGATGTCTTTTCTCCGCGCCGCCAGGCGCCGTTTCGGGGAGCCCTACCCCTGGCTCGGCTATCGCACGCTGAACATCGAGGAGGATCTCGCCCGGCAGGGGTTCGATGCCGAGGGCTTCGACGTCGTCGTGGCGGCCAACGTGCTGCACGACACCCGGGATATCGAGCGCGCGCTGGAGCAGGCGAGGAAGCTGCTCAAGCCGGGCGGTCTGCTGGTTCTGAACGAGTTCACCGCCGTCAAGGACTGCCTGTTTTTCAGCGGCGCCCTGCTGCACGGCTACTGGCTGTTCGAGGATCCCAGCCGGCGGCTGCGCGACAGCTGCCTGCTCAGCGTGCCGCTCTGGTCGAGGGCTCTCGAGCAGACCGGCTTTTCCCTGGCCGAGGCGTTTGCATTGCCGACCCAGACGGCAGGCTTCGAGTGCAGCCAGGCGGTGATGCTGTGTGCGGCTCCCGCGAGCGGCGAGGCGGTAGAGGGCGGTGGAGACGCGCAGAAGAGCAGGCTCATCGGCCAGTGGCTGGAGCAGGACATCCTGACCCTCCTCGGCGAGGAGCGCTCCGCCGCTTACTCGGCGCGGCGTCCGCTGATGGAGATGGGGCTCGATTCCATCGAGCTGGTGGAGCTCAAGGCGCTGGTACGGCAACGGTTCGACGTTCAGCTCTCGCCCGCCTTCCTGTTCGAGCATGAAACCCAGGAGAAGATGGCGAAAGCCCTGGCTGCCGCGGTCTCTCCGGAGCAGCTTCGCGCCCTGCGCGCCGGGGAGACGGAGGGGCGGCCCTCGCATCCCGGGAGCGGAGAGGGCGAGGCGGGCGGCGGTCGCCACGAGAGCCACGAGAGCTCCATCGCGATCGTCGGCATGGCGTGCCGGTTTCCCGGCGGTGCGACCTCGCCCGAGGCTTTCTGGAAGCTCCTGGAGAGAGGCGGCGACGCCGTCGTCTCGATGCCTTCCGGACGGTGGCAATGGCCGGCCTTCGTCGACGTCGCTGAAAAGCACCGGGGGATCGACCGCGGCGGGTTCCTGGAGCGGATCGACGAGTTCGACGCGCGGTTCTTTCGCACCTCTCCCAAGGAAGCGGAGCTGATGGATCCCCAGCAGCGTCTGCTGCTCGAGCTGAGCTGGGAGGCGATGGAGGACGCGGGGCACCGTCCGTCGGAGCTGGCAGGGCGCAGAGTGGGCGTTTTCGTCGGCGCCTGCCAGAGCGATTATCGCGACGTCGTGGTGGCGGCCATGGATGCGGCAGACGGCTATGTGGGATCGGGCACCGCCTACGCCATGCTGGCCAACCGCCTCTCCTACTTCTTCGATTTCAAGGGCCCGAGCCTGACGGTGGACACCGCGTGCTCGAGCTCGCTTTTCGCCCTGCACGAGGCGATGAACGCACTGCGGCGCGGCGAGTGCGAGCAGGCCCTGGTGGGCGCGGTCAACCTCCTTTGCAGCCCGACGATCAGCCTTTCCTACTATCAGGCGGGAATGCTGTCGCCTTCGGGGCAGTGCCGAACGTTCGACGCCACGGCCGACGGCTACGTGCGGGGAGAGGGCGGGGCCATGCTGATCCTCAAACCCCTCGCCGCCGCCCTGGCCGCGGGGGACTCGGTCTACGGTCTCGTCAAGGGCACGGCGGTCAACCACGGCGGGCAGGCGAGCACGCTGACGGCGCCCAAGCCGGAGGCTCAGGCGGACGTCGTCGAGGCGGCGTGGCGCGAGGCGGGTGCGCCGGCCGATGCCGTGGGCTACATCGAGGCGCACGGCACGGGAACGAGGCTGGGCGATCCCATCGAGATCAGCGGCCTCACCGCGGCCTTTCAGCGTCTGTATGCCGCGCAGGGGAAGAGCTGGCCGGCCCCGGCGCCGGTCTGCGCGCTGGGTTCTGTCAAGAGCAACCTCGGGCACCTGGAAGCCGCGGCGGGGCTCGCCGGGGTAATCAAGGTCCTGCTGTCGATGGAGCATGGGCAGATCCCCAGGACGCGTAACTTTCAGCATCTCAACCCCGACATCGACCTCGCCGCCACTCCCTTCCATATCGCGGAGCGAAGCCAGGTCTGGCTCAGCTGCCGGGACGCGCAGGGGCGGGAGCTGCCGCGGCGCGCCGGTGTCAGCTCGTTCGGCTTCGGCGGCGCGAACGCGCACGCCGTCCTCGAGCAGCACCCGGGCTCCGGCTCCGGGGTTGCGGCAGAGAAGGGTGACTTCCTGATCCCGCTGTCGGCGCGGACTCCGGAGGAGCTGATCCGGCGGGCGGAGAAGCTGCTCGAATTCATCACGGGGCTCGAACGCGAGCCTGTCGCCGGCGCTCCATCGGGGGCCTCGCCGGCGCGCATTCTGGATGCGTTGAGGGACGTGCTGCGCCGCCGCGGCGGAGTTGGCGACGAGGTTCCGCCCGATCTCGAATGGGCGGAGCTGGGCTGGGGCGCCGTCGAGACCCGGCTCTTTCTGGCGGCCGCCGAGGAGGCTCTCGGCGTGCGGCTTCACTCTCGTTCCCTGATCGAATCGCCCACCCTTCAGTCGCTCGCCGAGCGCATCGCAAGGGATCACGGCGAGACTGCGCCGGCCGGCAAGGCGGGTCCGGCGTCCACTGCAGGGCCAGGTCTTCGGGACGTCGCCTACACGCTGCAAGCTGGCCGGGAAGCGATGGCAGAGCGTGTGGCGATCGTGGCCAGAGACTGGGCGGAGCTGGCCTCGGCGCTACGCAGCTACATTGCGGGAGAGCAGAGCTGCGAGAGCTGTCATCGCGGTTACTCGACGGCGCTCCAGGCGGGCGATGAGCGGAAAGCCGGCGCGGCTCTCGCCCGCAGGGATCTGCCCAGGCTCGCGTCGTTGTGGGTCCGGGGCGTCGAGATGGATTGGGCCTTGCTCTATCCAGCTTCCAGGCCGCGCCGCGTCCGTCTGCCCACCTATCCGTTCGCCAGGGAGCGCCATTGGGTATCGGAGACGAAGCTCAGAGCCCGGCAGCCGGTAGCTCACCCGCTGTTGAGCCAGAGTGGCTCCGGAGTCCTGGAGTATCGCTTCGGCACCGAGCTGACCGGAGACGAGCCCTTTCTCGCCAGCCATGTCATCCAGGGCCGGCGGATGCTGCCCGCCGTCGCTTACCTCGAAATGGTGCAGGCGGCGGTCGAGCGGGCGCTGGGCGCTTCCGGCCGGGCCTGCCTTGAGGGCGTCGTCTGGATCGAGCCGCTGTGTGTGGACCAAAGCCCCGTGCAGGTGGCTCTGCGCCTGACTGCCGAGAGCGAGGGCCTGAGCTTCGAGATCTCCAGCCGCTCGGACGATACGGCGGGTGAAGCTGTGTTCCACAGTCAGGGCCGGGCGAGAATCGTTCCAGCCGCCACCGCTCCCCCAAGTCTGGATCTCGCCGGATTGCGGGCGCGTTGCACGCGGGCGCGGTTCTCCGCCGCCGAGTGCTACCGCGCCTGGGCGGCCATGGGCTACGAGTATGGGCCGGCACAACGCGGCATCGAAGCGCTCTGGGTGGGAGAGGACGAGATCGTGGCCCAGCTGACGCTGCCGGCGTTCCTGGAGGCGGCACGGAAAGACTTCGTCCTGCATCCGGCGATGGCCGACTCGGCCATCCAGGCGACCATCGGCTTCGCCCTCGCCGCCGGGCTGGACACGGCGCGGCCGCCGCTGCCGTTCGAGCTCGAAAGCGCCATGGTTTTCGGCGCCTGCACGGTCAGGATGTGGGCTGTGATCCGCCGGCGCCAGGAGGGCGGCAGCGCCGCACTGACCTTCGATATCGACCTTTGCGAGGAGAGCGGCCGGCTCAGCACACGCTTCACGGGATGGACCCTGCGTCCGCAGAAAGCGGCGGCCGGCCCCGGGCTGCGGCCGGGCGAAGTCATCCTGACGCCGGTCTGGGACGCCGAGCCGATCCGGCTTCAGGACGCCGGGGTGATCGCTGCGGCGGGCGGTGTGGCGATCGTCGGCGGCACGGAAGCCCAGCTGGCCGCGATCCGGGAGCATTTTCCGGCCGTCCGGCCGCTGTCTCTGGAGCCTGCGGACAGCCTCGAGCAGATGGGCGAGAAGATCGCGTCGTGGGGCGACGTCGGGCACGTCGTGTGGATCGTTCCGCCCCATCTCCCGGAATCGATGGGCGACGAATCGATCCTCACCGCCCAGGACGCGGGCCTGCGCTTCGGCTTCCGGTTGATCAAAGCCTTGCTGGCTCAGGGGTACGGTGACCGGTCCCTGGCCTGGACGGTGATCACCACCGGAGCCCAGGGCGTCCGCGCCGGGGATCTCGCGAGCCCCACGCACGCCGGCGTGCACGGCCTCGCCGGCACCCTGGCCAAGGAGCTCGCGCAGTGGAGCGTGCGGCTCCTGGACCTGCCTTTCGCCGGCCGCTGGCCGTGGCCGGACCTGCTGGCCGTTGCCGGCGATCCGCACGGCAACGCCTGGGCCTACCGCGACGGCCGCTGGTACCGGCAGCAGCTGGTGCCGTACCGCCCGGCCGCGGAAACCCTCCCGGTGTATCGCCCCGGTGGGGTGTACATCGTCATCGGCGGCGCCGGCGGTATCGGCGAGGCCTGGAGCGAAGCTCTCCTGCGCCGCCTTCGGGTGCAGCTCGTCTGGATCGGCCGGCGGCCGCTGGACGAGGCCCTGCAGGCTCGGTTGGACCGGCTTTCGAGGCTCGGTCCGGCCCCGCTTTACATCGCGGCGGACGCGACCGACCGGGAGCAGCTCGAAAGCGCTCGCGACACCGTCAAGCGGGAGCTCGGCCGCATCGACGGCGTGATCCACGCCGCCGTCGTGCTGCGGGACAAGAGCCTCGCGAACATGACGGAGGAGGAGCTCGCGGCGGGCCTCGCGCCGAAGATCGACGTCTGCGTTCGCCTGGCCCAGGTGTTCGCGGGGGAGCCGCTCGACTTCGTTCTTTTCTTCTCCTCGATGCTGGCTTTCCTGAAGTGGCCGGGCCAGAGCAACTACATTGCCGGCTGTGTCTTCAAGGACGCTTTCGCCGAGCGGCTGGCGGCGGAGTGGCCGTGCCGCGTGCGGACCATCAACTGGGGTTACTGGGGGACCGTGGGCGTCGCGGCCTCCGACTTCCACCGCTCGCTGATGGCACGCAAGGGGTTCGGCTCGATCGAGCTCGACGGCGCGATGCAGGTCCTCGACCAGCTGCTGTCGGGGCCCGCCCGGCAACTGTTCCATGTCAATACGATCGATTCCCGGGCGCTCGAGGGGTTCAGCGTGCGCTCCGACGAGTGGGCGACGCACTATCAGACGGCGCTCCCCTCGTGGATCGAAGGCGTCCGCCAGGCGCCGCTGGCGGAGAGTGCGGAAGAGCGGGAGCGCCTGCCAGGGTGGTCGCTGGCCGGCGAGGAGATCGACGGGGCCATGACCGAGCTGCTGTGGGCCCAGTTGCAGTCGCTGCCTCTCTTGATGAGGCAAGGCCAGTCCGCGGCCGAGATGCGGGCGAGGGTGGGCATTCTGGACCGTCTCGCGCCGTGGCTGGAGCGCAGTCTGGAGCGCCTGGAGTCCTGCGGCTACGCCGAGCGGTCAGGCCAGCTGGTGCGGGCTGCCGGCGCGGCGCCGGCGGACCCCGAGGCGGCATGGCGCTCCTGGGAGAGGCGAAAGGGGGAGTGGCTGCGCGAGGCGGACTGGCGAGCCCATCTCGAGTTTGCTGAAGCGGCGCTGCGCGCCCTGCCGGAGATCCTGGTGGGCAGGTGTCTGGCGGCCGAGGTGCTGTTTGCCGGCCTGTACGACGACTCGCGCCCGCCGGTGGCGGGGGAAGTGTTGCGCCGGGGTGCTGTGCCGAGCTTTTACAACCAGACGCTGGCAGCGACGGTCGCGCGTTATGTGGAGGAGCGCCGCTGCTGGGATCCCGAGTGCCGGATCAGGATCCTTGAAGTCGGAGCCGGGACAGGTGCGACGAGCGAGCCGGTCTTCGCCGCTCTCAACACCTATGAAGCCAGCGTCGAGGAATATGCATTCACCGATGCTTCGCAGGCTTTCATCGCCGTCGCCAGGCGAGCGCCTCACCGGCCGGCCTATCTGACCCATGACGTCTTCGACGCCGAGATTCCGGCGGCAGAGCAGGGGATCGCCCACGACCGGTACGACCTGGTGATCGCAACCAATGTCGTCAATACCGCGCGGGACGTCGCCAGAACCTTGCGCAACATCAAGACGGTGTTGAAGGCGAACGGGCTCATCCTGCTCAACGAGCTGGCCGCAAACTCCTGGTTCAACCACCTGACCTTCGGGCTCCTCGACGGGTGGTGGCGCTTCAGCGACGCCGAGCTGCGCATCCCCGGGGGCCCGGCGCTACAGCCGGAAAGCTGGCGCGTGGTGCTGGAACAGGAAGGCTTCCGCTCCGTCTTCTTTCCGGCCGAGCCGGCGCATTGCTACGGACGGCAGGTCATCGTAGCGGAGAGCGACGGCTTCGTGCGGCAGGAGCGCGTGCTCCAACCTTCCTCGCGGCCGCGTGAGGAGCGTGCCGCGAAAGAGTCGGGGAGCCGCCAGGGCTTGCTGGTTCCCCGGCTCGATACTACGACGGCCGGGATTGCTGAACTCATGGCAACGCCGAGGGCGGTCGCCAGCGAGCGGCTGCTGGCTTACTTGCGATTCAAAGTCGCGGAGACGCTGGGTGCCGACGAGGCGAGCCTCGATTCACGCTCGCGACCCTTCGCCGACTCCTTGCTGGGAGAGTTCGGTATGGACTCGCTGTCGGCCAACAGCCTGCGCAACACGCTGCGCCGGGAGATCGGCCTGGACCTGCCGGTATATCGGATCATCGGCGAAAAAGTCTTTGGCATCGTCGACGCCCTTTACGAGCCGTTGCTGCTCAAGCACGTCAGCGAGGAGACGCGCCCGGCCGACGAGGAGACGGAGACCTTCGTTTTTTAGAGGGACCGCTGAGAATCATGGACGAGGCGACACAGCTTTTGCAGGCCCTCGCGCAGCTCGGCGTCAAGCTGGCTGTGGAGAATGGACAGTTGAAGATGAGCGCCGCCAAGGGCGTGCTGACGGGTGAGCTGCGGAGCCGGATCGTGGCGAGCCGGGACGAGATCCTCCGCCGGCTTCAAGAGCAGAAAGGGGAGACGCCGCGCGTCACCGCGGACCCCCTGGGCGATCTCGTTCCCTTTCCTCTGTCGGACTTGCAGTTGGGGTTTTACATCGCGAACGATCCGTACATGGAGTATCACGTCAGGCCGCATTTGTACATGGAGCTCGAGCGCGGCGCGTTCGACGTCTCAGCCTATGAGGCCGCGTGGAACAAGGCCTTGCGGCGGCGCCGCCGCGAGCTCTGTATTGTAAACGGCGACATAGAGCTGGAGCTGCTGCAGGAGGCGCCACAGATCAAATGCAAGGTTTACGACGGGCGCAACCTGCCCTCCGGCGACGCGGCTGCTCTGCGCGCGAGCGTGCGCGAAGAGATGATGCGGCGGGAGTTGCGGCTCGACTCCTGGCCCTGGCTCGACCTGAGGGTCTCGCTATGGCGGGAGGGCGGGGAGGAGAGGGCGCGAATCCATTACAATCACAACAATTTTTTCATCGACGGTTTCGGCGCCAACCAGCTCCTGACGGAGGTCGAAACCTACTATCGCAGCCCGGAGGTCAGCAACGCCCCGCTCGAGCTGTCGTTCCGGGATGCGGTGCTCGCCCTGGAGCGGTTGGCCGCATCGGCCGCGGGTGAGGCGGCGAGGAGCTACTGGTTCTCCCGCCTCCCAGGGCTTCCACCCCCTCCAAGCCTGCCTCAGAAAGCGGGTCTCAACCGGCGCTGCCGTTCACGCCTCAGAGGTCGCTCGGGAGCGTTGGAGAGCGGTCCTTGGGCGGCTTTCAAGAGCCACGCAAGCGCGCTGGGGCTCACGCCGTCGAACGCTCTCATCGCGGCCTACTCCTACGTCGTCGCGACGTGGAGCAACTCGGATCATTTCATCCTCAGCCAGATGATGACCCGCCGCTTTGCCGAGCTGCACCCCGATTTCACCCGGATGTTGGGCAACTTTGCCTCGCTTTATCCGCTTGAGGTCAAGCTCGAGTCGGCGGCGCCCTTCGCCGACAACGCGCGGAGGATTCAAAGCCAGGTCCTGGAGGACTTGAGGCACCTCGAGCTCGGAGGCATGCGCGTCCTTCAGGAGCTCAACCGATTGAAGGGCTCGTTCGGATCGGCTCCCAGCCCCTTCGTCGTCGGCAGCGGACTGTTCATCAAACCCTATCGGAAGGCGGATTTCTCGGTTCTCGAGACCTCTCAGACGCTTCTCGATCATCAGTTCTTCGAGCTTGCGGATGGCAGCCTCCACTATGTGTGGGACCTGCTGGAGGAGTTCTTCCCTGACGGCATGATCGAGGCCATGTGGGAGGCCTACCAGGGATTGTTGCAGCGGCTGGCGAGCGATGGGGAGGCTTGGTTTCGACGGGATTTCGACTTGGTGAGCGCCAAAGATCTGAGTGAACGGCGGGAGCGCAACCAGACTGCCCGGAGAGTGGCGAGCCGCCTGTTGCACGAACCCCTCGGCGAGCAGGCTGCGACTCGGGGAGACGACGCAGTTTTGGTCAGCGCCCCGGAAGTGCTGTCCTACCGGGACCTCGCGACGTGGAGCGCCTCTCTCGCGGCCGAGCTTGCGGCGTCGGGTGTGGGCAGAGGCGACCTCGTGCCCGTGCTCATGGACCGCGGGCAGGAAGTTTTGGCCGCGGTCATGGCGGTTCTGCAGACGGGGGCGGCTTATGTCCCGATCGACCCCCGTCTACCGGCGGAACGTCTCGCGCTGCTGCTGGGAGAGGCGGGGGCGACGGTGGCGCTGACTCAATCTCGCTATCGGGAGTCAATCGCGTGGCCTGAGAGGGTGACGCCGCTCGCCGTTTCTTATCCGGCGCTGAATGCCGGCCGGTCGAGCGCGCCAGGGGAGGTCTCGCCGGCCGCGAGCGATCTGGACCTCGCGTACGTCATCTATACCTCGGGTTCGACCGGCAGGCCCAAGGGAGTGATGATCGATCATCGAGGCGCCTGGAATACGATCGTCGACATCAACGAGAGGTTCGGCGTCGGCCCGGCCGACCGGATTTTCGGAGTCTCGGCCTTCAACTTTGACCTCTCGGTCTACGACCTTTTCGGGACCGTAGCCGCGGGAGCTTGCCTCGTCTATCCCGATGCCGATTCAGCGCTCGATCCCACGCATTGGCTTGAACGGGTGGTGAGCGAGAGGATCACTCTCTGGAGCTCCGTTCCGGCGCTGATGAGCCTGCTGGTCGAGGCCGCGCAGCGGCGGGGAGCCAGCCTGCCTTCGCTGCGCCTGGTGATGCTCAGCGGCGACAAGATTCCCCTCGATCTGCCGGCGGCGATCCGGCAGGTGGCTCCCAACACCGAGCTGGTGAGCCTGGGCGGTGGCACCGAAGGGTCGATCTGGTCGATTTTCTATCCGATTGGGGAGGTCGATCCCGGCTGGGCGACGATCCCCTACGGCTATCCCATGGTCAATCAGACCTGGGAGGTCCGTGACCGCAACGGCCGTCCCTGTCCGACCTGGGTTCCCGGCGAGCTTTTGATCGGCGGCGTGGGTCTCGCCAAAGGCTACTGGCAGGACGCGGAGAAGACGGCCCGCAGCTTCGAGCCCGACCCGCTGACCGGCGAGCGGCGCTATCGCACCGGCGATCTGGGGCGGTATCTGCCGGGCGGCTGTATCGAGTGGCTGGGCCGCGCCGATTTTCAGGTGAAAATTCAGGGGCACCGCATCGAGCTCGGGGAGATCGAGGCGGTGCTGGCGGAGCATCAGGCCGTCAGGGAAGCCGTGGTCGCCGTTCAGGAATCGCCGCTCGGCAGCCTCCGCAAGCTGGTGGCCTGCATCGTCCCCGCGGGCGTCTCCCAAGTCGACGTCAAGGCGTTGCAGGCCTTTCTCCAGAGCCGGCTGCCCGCCTATATGGTGCCCACCGTCTGGCGGGTGCTGGCGCAGCTGCCGTTGACCGGCAACGGGAAGGTCGACCGCAAGGCCTTGTTGCAAGCGCAGCTCGCCGAAGGCTCCGAGAATCGGGCTGGGGGGGCGGAGAGAAGGGAGCCCGTGGCGCCGGCCGGTCCCATCGAGAGCCGGCTGCAGGCGATCTGGGAACGCATCCTGGGCGTTTCTCCGGTCGGCGTCACCGACGACTTTTTCGAGCTCGGCGGGCAGTCCTTCGACGCCATCCGAATCTTCGCCCTGATCAAGGAGGAGCTCGGCACCTCGTACTCCCTGAGCGACATGTGGCGGGCGCGAACCATCCGCGAGCTGGCGGGCGGCATCGCGGACGGTACGGCAAGAAAGGATGGGGGGCGGATCGTGCCGATCGATGCCAGGGGCGCGGGCGGGCCGTTGTTCCTGGTCCATCCGGCCGGGGGATCGGTGATGACCTACTCCCGTCTCGGCAGGTTGCTCGACCGGCCGCTCTACGGTATCCAGGCCATCGCGGGCCTCGGCGGGCCCGGCGAGGCCCGCCACCGGCAGGACATCGTCGAACTGGCCGGAAGCTACGTCGCGGAGCTGCGGCAGGTGCAGCCCGGCGGCCCTTACTCGCTCGGCGGCTGGTCGTCGGGGGCGATGATCGCCTTCGAGATGGCGGCGCAGCTCGAGGCGGCAGGGGAGCGGGTCAAGCAGCTGTTCCTCCTGGACGGGCCGGCGCCCGTCGATCACGGTGAGCTGAGCGACGAGCGGCTCCTGGCCTGGTTCCTGGACGATCTGGCGCTCGGGCTTCCCATCGAGCGCCTGCAGGGTCTCGAGCTGGCCGGCCTGCCGCTCGCCGAGCAGCTGCGGCAGGCGTCGGCGTTGCTCTTGAACGGCCAGGCGCCCGCGCTCGACCTCGAGTCGTTGCTGGCGAATTTTCAAATTTTCAGAGACCTGATTCTTGCGGGCAGCCGCTATGTGCCGAGTCCCGTCGCCGCGGATCTGACGGTCGTACGGGTGGAGAAGGATGTCGTCGAGGAGTTCTCGTCGCATCCGCACCGGCACGAGAACGATTGGGGATGGCGTGGGCTCACCCGTGGACGGGTGCGCTGCATGCGCGTGCCGGGCACCCACCACAGCTTTCTGACCGAGCCGCTGGTCGACGGCTGGTGCGCGCTGCTGAGCGATGCCGAGCCCGCCCTGGAGCCTGCCCCCGCAATTTCTGGGAGAACGTGATGCAGAGCCTGTTGTCGAAGCTGTCGGCGCTGAAAGTCAGGATCGAGCTGCGGGATGGCAAGCTCGTGGTGAACGCGCCGGTCGGTGCGCTGAGCCCTGAGCTGCAAGAGGAGATCGGCCGTCACAAAGAGGCCTTGATTCTCGGGCTCCAGGCGGCTCAGACCGCCGGCCGCCAGCAGCTCGAGCTGCCGCAGATCGTCCCGGACCCTGAGAGCTGGCACGAGCCCTTTCCCTTGAACGACGTCCAGCATGCCTACTGGATCGGGCGCAGCAGTCACGTCGAGCTCGGTGGCGTCTCCAGTCACATCTACTTCGAGTTCGAGTGCGCCGAGCTGGCGGCGGACCGGCTGTCCGCGGCCTTCCGCAAGGTCGTGGCGCTCCACGGCATGCTGCGCGCGGTGATCGATGTCAACGGCCGGCAGCGCATCCTTGCCGCCGTTGCGGACTATGAGATTGCGCTCCTGGATCTGCGGGACGCGGACCCGGCCCGGCGGGAGGCTGAGCTCAGCCGGATGCGCGGGGAAATGTCGCATCGGGTTTTCGCCAGCGAACGTTGGCCGCTCTTCGATATCCGGCTGATCCATGTCGCCGCCGGCCATTCGCGGCTGTGCGTCAGCCTGGACTTTCTGGTGCTGGACGCTTGGAGCATGCTGATCATCTTCAAGCAATGGTACGGTTTTTATGAAGACCAGGGGTATTCGGTCAGCGTGCCGAGCCTCTCCTTTCGCGACTATGTGCTGGCCGAAGCCGCCCTCAAGGCGCTCCCTTCCCATCAGCTCGCCAGGCAGTATTGGTGGGAGAGGCTCGACGCCCTGCCGCCGGCGCCGCAGCTGCCGGTCCTCAGCCAGCTCGAACGGGGCCGCAGCCACCGGTTCACCCGGCGGCGTTTCCGCCTTCCCGCGCAGTCCTGGGAGGCGATCAAGAGCCGGGCTCGCGAGTCCGGGCTGACGCTCGCGAGCCTGTTGCTCGCGGCGTTCGCCGAGGTGCTGAACCGGTGGGCCAAGAGCCCTCACTACAGCCTCAACCTGACGCTGTTCAACCGCCTCCCCATGCACGACGAGGTGCCCGCCATCGTCGGCGACTTCACCAACCTGATGGTGCTGGAGGTCGACGGCCGGAAGGGGAGCACCTTCCTGGCCCGGGCGCAGGCCATCCAGGAGCAGTTCCTCAAGGATTTCGAGTATCGCGAGGTGAGTGCGGTGGAAGTGCTGCGGGAGCTGGCGAAGCGGCGCAATGCCCAGCAGAGGGCGCTGCTGCCGGTGGTGTTCACCAGCACACTGATGCTCGACGGCAGGCGCAGCGAGGACGCTGGCGCCTGGGAACGCTTCGGCACCATGGCGTACGGCATCACCCAGACGCCGCAGGTGCTGCTCGACTACCAGATCTTCGAGGTCAGCGGCGATCTGGTGATCAACTGGGACGCCGTCGACGAGGCCTTCCATCCAGGGGTTCTGGACGACATGTTCGGCGCCGAGATGGAGCTCCTCGAAGCCCTGGCCGGCTCTGCGGACACCTGGGAGCGCACCGCAGGCGTCGCGCTCCCGCCGGCGCAGCGGCGGATGCGGGAGGCCGTCGACGACACGGCGGCGGTGCCCGGCGAGTGCCTGCACGCGCCGTTCATCGCGCGGGCCCTGATCCATCCGGAGCGATTGGCGGTGGCTTCGGGCGCCGGCGAGATGACCTACGGTGAGTTGCTGGCGCACAGCCATGAGGTGGCCGGGCAGCTGCTCGCGAAGGGGGTGGAACCCAACCAGCTGGTGGCGGTCGTCCTGCCGAAGGGTTGGGAGCAGATCGTCGCGGTGCTGGGCGTGCTCATGTCGGGAGCCGCGTACCTGCCCATCGATCCGCGCTGGCCGGCGATGCGGCGCCATCAGCTGCTGGAGCAGGGCGAGGCGCGGATCGCGATCACTTCGGGCAGCCTGAACCGGGAGCTCGCGTGGCCGGAGGGGGTCGAACGGATCGAGGTCGAGGCGCGCCGCGATCTCGAGCGGCTGACGGCGGTTCCCGCCTTCCGGCAGACGGCGAGCGATCTCGCGTACGTGATCTTCACCTCGGGCTCCACGGGAACGCCCAAGGGCGTGATGATCGATCACCGGGGCGCCATGAACACGGTCGTCCACATGAACCGCCTGTTCGGCGTGGGAGAGGAAGACAGGGTCCTGGCGGTCTCGGAGCTGACGTTCGACCTGTCGGTCTACGACATCTTCGGGCTGCTGGCGGCGGGTGGCGCGATCGTCCTGCCCGATGCGGACCTGGCGCGAGATCCGGATCACTGGGAGACTCTGATCCGGCGCTGGAAGGTGACCTTGTGGAGCTCCGCTCCCCCTCTGATGGGTTTGCTCGCCGACGCGCTGGAGTCGCGACCGGCCGGCCCCCCCTGTGCCTTGCGCCTCGTGTGGCTGAGCGGGGATTGGATTCCGGTGCAGCTGCCGAATCGCGTCAGGCTGCAGTTCCCGGGAGCGCACGTCGTGAGCCTCGGCGGTGCGACCGAAGGCTCCATCTGGTCGATCTATCACCCGATCGAAGCCATCGACCCGCAGTGGGACAGCATCCCCTACGGCAAGGCGCTCCCGAATCAGCACATGTACGTGCTGAACCGCAATCTCGAGCCGTGTCCCGATCTGGTGGCGGGGGACATTTACATCGGTGGGCTCGGCGTCGCTCTGGGCTACTGGAAGGATCCGGAGAAAACCAGCAAACAGTTCCTGCTCCATCCGGCGACCGGCGAGCGCCTGTACTCGACCGGCGACTTGGGACGGTTCCACTGCGACGGCAACATCGAGTTCCTCGGCCGTGACGACTTTCAGGTCAAGGTGCGGGGCTACCGCGTGGAGCTGGGAGAGATCGCGGCGTGCATTCAATCTCATCCCGAGGTCCGCGACGCCGTGGTCCAGCTGTCCAGGGAGGAAGGGAGGAGCACGCTGACCGCCTACGTGGTGGCCGGGGCCACCGGGGGCAACGGTCTCTTCGAACGCTCCGAGGTGCCGGAGCCGAAGCTGCAACAGGTGTCGCGCCGGGTCGCGGAGGCAGGAAGCCGGCAGACGGCGGAAGCGGACCGCGAGGCCCTGCGGTCATTCCGCGACTTTTGGCAGCAGGTCGAGCTCGCCAGCCTGCGCGCGATGTACGAGGCCCTGGAGGCTCTCGGAGCCCTCGACGGCTTCGATGCCGACCTCGACGAGCTGGTCAGCGCTGGGCGGGTGAGGCCTCAGTACCGGCGCCTCCTCGTTCGCTGGCGGAGGATGCTGGCCGGCGATGGCTCTCGGCCGTTCACGGAGGCCGCGGCTGCCGGCACCGTCGCGCATCAGCTGGCGGAGCTCGAGAAAAAGTTCGGCGGCGACGAGCGCCTGCGGGGTTTTCTGGTCTACGTCGTGAGCTGTCTGCGCAACGAGCTCCCCTTGCTCAGCGGCGAGCTGTCGCCGCTCTCCTTGCTGTTTCCGGAGGGGTCGTGGGATCTGGCCGAAGCCCTCTACCAGAGAAGCCCGATCGCCGTGCACCACAACCGGGTGGCGGCGGCGGTCGTAAGAGCGCTGGTACGCGGCTGGGATGGCGACGCACGGCTGCGGGCGCTCGAGATCGGCGCCGGCACTGGGGGCACCTCGGCCTCCATCCTGCCGGAGCTGCCGGCCGAGCGCACGGAGTACTGGTACACGGACCTGTCGAATTACTTTCTCGCCGGAGCGAAAGAAAAGTTTGGCGCCTATCCGTTCATCCGCTACTCGACTTTCGAGATCAACAAGGATCCGAAGAGTCAAGGCCATCAGCCGCACAGCTATGACCTCATCGTGGCCGCGAACGTCCTGCACAATGCGACCGACGCCGGCAGGGCTCTCGCCAGCGTTCGCGAGTTGCTGCGGCCGGGCGGTTATCTGTTGATTCTGGAAGGCACCCGTGTCACCCCTTGGCAGTGGGCCACCGTCGCTTATCTCGAGGCGATCGAGGCCTATGAGGACGAGCGCGCCGAATCCGGTCTCCCGCTCCTGGGCGTGGCTGATTGGTCGCGAGCCCTGGCGGCGGGCGGGTTCGAGGAGGTGCAGTCCTACCCGGCTCTCGCCGCCGCCGGCGACGGCGAGTTGCCTCAGCTCCTGGACGCCATGCCGCAGCACGTGATCGTGGCGCGGGGACCCGCGAGCGTCAGCCGCTTCCGTTCGGAGGAGCTGGCCGTCTTTCTGCGCGACCGGCTTCCGGCCTACATGGTGCCGCAGCAGTACATGCTGCTTTCGAGATTGCCGCTGACCGCCAACGGCAAGGTTGACCTGGCGGCGCTGCCCAAGGAAATCTCGGCACAGGGCGCGGCGGAGCGTAGAGTCCTTTTTCCACGCTCGGAAACCGAAGAACGGATTCTGAAGGTCTGGAAAGACGCGCTCGGTGCCCCGCAACTGAGCATCTCCGACAACTTCTTCGAGGTGGGAGGGGACTCTCTCCTCATGACGGCGGTGCTGCGCCGGCTTAATCAGACGCAGCAGCCGCCCCTGACCACCGCGGAGCTGTTTGCCTATCCGACGGTGCAAAGTCTGGCGGAGTACCTGAACCCCGAATCGGAGGCCCTAAAGGGGCGGACTGCGGCGAAGCCGGAGGGCGCCGAGAGAGAGCCGCGCTCAGCGGCGGGGGACATCGCGGTCATCGGTATGGCAGGAAGATTCCCGGACGCGGCGAACGTCGACCAGTTGTGGTCGAACGTCGCCGCCGGCCGCTGCGCGATCCACCGTTTCGCCGACGAGGAGTTGTTGCAGGCCGGCGTCAGCCCGACGGAGCTCGCCCAAGAAAACTACGTGAAGGCTGGAGTGGTGCTGGAGGACATCGAGCTTTTCGATGCCGCCTATTTTGGCTTCACCCCGCTCGAGGCCGAGATCATGGATCCGCAGCAGCGGTTCCTGCTGGAGTGCGCGGTCGAAGCGCTCGATCACGCGGGCTACGCCAGCGAGCAGCACGCGGGCAGGATCGGCGCCTTCCTGGGGAAGGGAACGAGCCGCTATCTTCTGGAGCACGTGTTGCAGCACCCTGAGATCATCCAGCGGCTGGGTCTCATGTCGATCCTGAATGTGAACGAGAAAGACTATGCGGCGACCCTGGTTTCGTACAAGTTGAATCTGACCGGGCCGAGCCTCAACATCAACACCGCCTGCTCGACCTCGCTGGTCGCCGTCCACGCGGCGTGCCAGAGTCTCCTCAACGAAGAGTGCGAGATCGCGCTGGCGGGTGGCGTCAGCTTCGTGAGCACGCTGAAACGATCGGGGTACCTGTACGAGGAAGGGCACATCACGTCGCCCGACGGTCTCTGCCGGGCGTTTTCGGACGACGCCAACGGCTGCGTCTTCGGCAACGGCGTGGGCATCGTGGTGCTGAAACCTCTCGCTGCGGCGTTGCGAGACCGAGACACGATTCACGCTGTGATCAAAGGCTCGGCGATCAACAACGATGGGTCGCGCAAGATGGGTTTCAGTGCGCCGGGCCTGCACGGCCAGGCTGAGGTCATCGCGTCGGCGCTGGCGCGCGCCGGGGCTGGCACGGAGACGATTGGGCTCCTGGAGGCGCACGGGACCGGCACCAATCTGGGAGATCCGATTGAATTCGGAGCGCTGCGCAAGGTCTTCGGGGGACCGCGGCCTGACGGCTCGCGCTGCGCGCTGGGCTCGATCAAGACGAACACCGGTCACCTGGATTCGGCGGCGGGGGTCGCGGGGCTGATCAAGGTGATCGAGGCCTTGAAGCATCGGCAGCTACCGCCGACTTTGCACGTGAGCGTTCCGAACCGCAAGATCAACTTCGCCGATAGCCCTTTCTATCTCGGCTCGCAGCCGGCCGACTGGCCGGCGGCCGCCACGCCGAGGCGAGCGGGCGTCAGCTCCTTCGGAGTCGGTGGGACGAATGCTCATGTCGTGGTCGAGGAGGCACCGGCGATGGCCGGGGGGCGCACTCCGGGGGGCGCCCAACTGCTGGTGCTGGCGGCGAAGAGCCCGCGCAGCCTGAGGCAGATGATGGGCGAGCTGAGCGAGGAGCTCGGCCGCCGTCCCGAGCTGTCTCTCGAAGACGTGGCCTTCACCCTGCAGGTCGGCCGCAATACCCACAAATATCGCACCTATCTCGTCTGCGACAGTCTCACGGCGGCGGCGAACGAGCTCGCCGGGAACCGCTTGCCGATCGTGGGACAGAACGATGGACAGAGCCCCGCGGTCGCCTTCCTGTTCCCCGGACAGGGGGCACAGCGGCGCGGCGCCACCCGCGATCTGTACGAGTCCCAGCCCGGGTTCAGAGCGGGGCTCGACGAGTGCGCAGACCTTGTACGGAGGTACTCTGGCGAGGACATCAGGGACCGGCTGTACTCCCAGCGGCCCGACGATCCGGGCCTGGACATCGATCAGACGGCGATTGCACAGCCCCTGCTCTTCGCGGTCGAATACGCGCTGGCACGATTCTGGGAGTCGCTGGGAATCCGTCCCGTGGCAATGCTGGGGCACAGCCTCGGTGAGTACGTGGCAGCCTGCCTCGCCGGTGTGTTCTCGCTCGAAGAGGTGCTTTCGCTCATCGTGGTCCGCGGACAGCTATTGCAGAGCCTGGAGCCGGGCCGCATGCTGGCGGTGAGCTGCGGCGAGGCGCGGATCCGCGCCTTCGTGGAGGGCTCGGCTTGCAGCCTGGCAGCGGTGAACGGCCCGGCGCAGTGCGTGATCTCGGGAGCCGGCGACGAAATCGGCGCGCTCGAGCTCAGACTGGCCGCCGCAGAGATCGCGAGCCGTCCGCTGCGGACCTCCCGCGCTTTCCATTCCTCGATGGTGGAACCCATTCTCGACACTTATGAGCAGTGCGTCGCGGCCGTCGAGAGGAGGCGGCCGGCGATCCCGTTCCTCTCGAATGTGAGTGGCACCTGGATCACGGACGAGCAGGCGACGAGCCCCGCCTACTGGGCTCGCCACCTGCGCGAGACCGTGCGCTTCGGGGAGGGAATCGAGGAGCTCCTGCGCCTGGGAAACTGTTTCCTCCTGGAGGTCGGCCCCGGCCATGCGCTGACCACTCTGGTGAAGCGGGGAGCCGCCTCGGCTCAGACCCAGGTCCTGCCGACGCTGGGCTACGACCGCGGCCTGGCGGGAGAAAGGCGAGCCGTCCTGGACGGCATCGGACAGCTCTGGCGGAACGGGGTGGAGATCGACTGGACGGCCCTATACGACAACCGCCAGCCGGGGCGGGTGCCGCTTCCCACCTATGCCTTCGAGAGAAAGCGCTTCTGGATCGAGAAACGAGGATTCGGCAATATACCGGCGCCGGCAGAGGCGGACGGGGAGCAGGAAGTCGAATCCGGACCGACGAGCTTCGACGAGCCGGTGGAGGTCGTTCTTCACGCACGGCCCGAGCTGAGATCGGAGTATGCGGCTCCGGGCAATGCGACCGAGGTCAGGCTCGTAGAGATCTGGCAGAGCTTCCTCGGGATCGAGGGTATCGGCGTCCGCGACAACTTCTTCGAGCTGGGTGGTGATTCGCTGCTGGCGGCCCGGGTCTATGCGCACATCAAAAAGGAGCTTGACGTCGAGCTACCGATGGGGAAGATGTACGAATTCGCGACCATCCGGCGCATCTATCTGCTCATCGTAACCAGCAACGATCCAGGGACGATCGACGCTCTCTCGGAGGAAGAGCTGGACGAGCTTCTCGCGGTCATGGAGTCCTGAGCCGCGGAAAGCGAAAGAAACCGGTGTCAATTCATCAACCAAGCGGTAGCCGTGGAGATCACTGACAATGCAATTAAAAGAAGAGAGCCTGCGCGGGCAAATCGCCCTGGGATGGATCATGAATCTGGTCGTTCTGGCCGTCATGCTCCTGTTCATGACCATCGAGAGCATCCTCAGGGACGACAACTTCATGTCGCTGCGCATAGATCCGGGACAGAGCATCAAGTGGATGGCCTATCTCATCGCCTACTACGCTCTCATGCCCATCTATATTCACGGGGTGCAAAGTTTGAAGCCCCGTGCCTTCCGCTGGGTAGCTGTCGGCCTGGCGGTAGTGGGCTTCCTCTTCTTTCTTCTGCATCACCTGGCCCATTGGCACGCCGGCCAAAGGCCCGATTTTTCCTCCCACGTCCTCGACCTCGTGTTTCATCTGATCGGCTTGTGGGTGATTTTCAACTCTGTGCAATGGGCGAGGATTCCCGCCGTCGCCGGAGAGCGTCGTGAATCGTAGTCTGGCCGTCGCTACGGTCGCGGCGCTGGTGCTCCTGTGCTTTCCCTCGGTGGTTTACGGGCACGTGGGACGCGAGGCCGGCGAAGGATTCGTCGCCGGGATGCTCCATCCGGTTTCGGGTCTCGATCATTTTCTAGCCATGCTGAGCGTGGGGGTCGTCAGCGCTCAGTTGGGCGGAAGGAGGATCTTTACCGTTCCAGCCACATTTGTGCTCGCGATGATCTGCGGCGCGGTCATCGGTGTGTGGGGGTATCGGTGGCCGCTCAGCGAGGAGGGGATCGCCCTCTCCGTCGTCGTGCTGGGAATCGGCATCGCCACGGTGAAGGCGAATGGTAGGAGCTGGCCGGTGATGGCGGTGGTGGCGCTCTTCGGAAGCCTGCACGGGCATGCTCACGGCCTAGAGCTGCCGCGGTCCGCCGATCCGGTCTACTACGCCGCCGGTTTCGTGATGAGCACTACGGCCATCCACCTGCTGGGGGTGGGCATCGGGCACGTGCTCACCACCCGGCCGGTCTTCGTCAGGGTGCTGCGACATATGGGATCGGGAATGGCAGGAATGGGGTTGATGATCCTGCTGGACTCGATGGCACCCAAGTAAGGGCACAAACGAAAGGATCGATGTGGAATACGACTTTGTCGTCGTCGGCGGCGGCACGGCCGGCGCGGTGGTGGCGGCCCGGCTCAGCGAGGAGAGAGACCTGCGAGTTCTGTTGCTCGAGGCCGGTCCCGACTATCCGGAAGAGACCCCCGATGAGCTGCTGGACGGCAGGGCTCCGGTGACCAGTGGCCACAACTGGGATCTGGAGGCCTTTCTCAGCGAGGACGACGGGGCGATTCAGGGCGAGTTGAACGAAAGGATCGCCAAAGTCTTCCAGCTAGCCTCCAGCCGTCTGGGGCAGAGCCCGCCGCAGGCGCTCGGAACGGGAGAAGGCTCCGCTGCGCGCTTCCAGTATCCCTTGGGCAAAGTCGTCGGCGGCGGCTCGGCGATCAATGGCGCGCTGGCTTTCCACGCGCGAAGGGAAGACTACGCCGCCTGGGTTTTGGCCGGTAACGATCTCTGGAGTTGGGAAAAAGTCCAGCCCTACATCAGCCGCATCGAGGGCGTCGAGAGTGAAAAGCCGGCTTTGCCGCGCGAGATCGTTCCGCTGGGGGGGTTGACTCGCTTCCAGGACGCGTTTCTCGAGAGCTGCCTCGCGATGGGACATCCCAGTATCGACATCCGGCAGGGAGCCTCCTGCGGAGTGGGCGCTATCCCGAAGAGCCTCTGCCAGGGGCGTCGGGTCTCGACGGCGACGCTGTACCTGACGGCGGCCCGCAAGCGGAAAAACCTGACCCTTCAACCCCTCTGTCTGGTCGACAAGCTCGTTCTCGAGCGGCACAACGGCCGGGTCTCGGCGAGCGGCGTCGAGGCTCTCGTCGATGGACGAAGACACTATTTCTCAGCCGGGCAGATCGTTCTTTCAGCGGGCACGATCAGCTCTCCCGCCATCCTGTTGCGCTCAGGGGTCGGCGCGGCGGAAGAGATCGCTCGCCTGGGCGGCAGGTTGCAGGTGGATCTGCCCGGCGTCGGGAAGAACTTGATGGATCATCCGGCGGTGAGCATCTGGGGCGTTCCCAAGCCTGGAGCTTGTTTGCCGGGAGAGCCGATTCATCAGGTGATGTTGCAACAGCGATCGATCGCATCCGAGACGCTTTGTGATTTACAGCTCTTCATGCTGAGCGCACTGCCGACGGCGAAGCTGCCGCCCTTGCGAGAGGTCGTGGGGGCGGATGTTGCGATCGGCATCTCGGTCGTACTGGCGACTCCTCGCTCCAAGGGGCGGGTGGAGCTTCTCGACCGCGATCCGACGCGAAACCCGCGGATCTATTTAAACTGCCTGCGGGACGCCGGCGATCTGCAGCGGATGAAACAGGGTGTGAGATCGGCGTGGCTTCTTTTTCAGGACGAGCGGCTCGCACGCAACGTCGAGCGGCTGGTGCTTTGGAGCCAGAGTGGCGTCGATTCGGACCGTTGGCTGGAGAAGGTGATGCGAACCACCGTGCGCGGGGCATGGCACCCGGTGGGGACCTTGCGGATGGGTAGGGAGGCAGATGCGACAGCGGTCGTCGACCAGCACGGCAAGCTTTTCGGCTGCAGCAATGTGACCGTGGCCGATGGCTCGATCATGCCGGCGTTGCCGAGTGTGCCGACGAATCTGACCTGCATGCTCATCGCGGAAAGAATCGCCGCACAACTGCGCGGGCTGGAGCAAGAGTAGGGGCTGCAGGATCGAGCCAGGATGGTCCAAGGAGTTGATGATGGGTGAGATTTTGCAGGAGAAGAAAGCCCGCCTACGCAGCCTGCTCAAGCAGCCGGGGGAGTCGACCCCCGTGCCCAGGGTCGAGGCACGGCGCCAGCGAGCGAGCCTGGAGCCGCTATCCTTCGCACAGCAAGGTCTGTGGTTCGTTTCGAAGCTGGAGGGCCCCAACCCTGCCTACAACATTCCGGTGATCGTCCGCTGGTTCGGTACTCTGGACGTCGAGGCGCTCAATCGGGCCCTCACCGCCGTGGTCGGGCGCCATGACTCCCTGAGGACGCATTTCGTCGAGCGGGGCGGCGTGCCGAGCCAGGCCGTTTCCGCGGTCTCCACGATGCGGCTGGAGCCGCAGCAGGTGACACGCGGCGAGGCGGAGGCCGTATACCGCAGCGAAGCGCAGCGCCCCTTCGACATCGCGGCCGAGAGCCTCTTCCGGGCGAAGCTCTTCAGCGAGTCGAAGGATCGCTTCGTCTTGGTTGTGACCATGCACCACAGCGTCGCGGATGCCTGGTCGGTCGGCGTGTTGCTGCGCGAGCTAGTGGCGCTCTATGAGGCGTACTCTCTCGGCGAGGAGCTCTCGCTGGAGCCTCTTCCCATCACTTACGCCGACTACGTGCACTGGGAGCGGGAGTGGCTGGGTGGTGGCGTCGAGGAGCGCCAGATCAGCTTTTGGAGGAATCAGCTATCGGAGCTTCCTCCTCTGCTCACGTTGGCGACGGATCGCCCCCGTCCCGCGTTGCAGAGCAACAATGGCGGAACCGTGCGCTTCGCCTCGCCGCCGGGGCTGCTGGAGAGGCTGAAGGCCCTGAGCCTCGAGGAGCGATGCTCGCTCTTCGTCACCCTGGTGGCGGCGCTCGATGTCCTCTTGGCACGGTATTCGTCGCAGCGAGACCTCGCGGTGGGGACCGGTGTTGCCAACCGGCGACGTCCCGAGCTGGAGGATCTGGTCGGCTTTTTCGTTAATACCCTGGTGATCCGGGCGCGAGTGGCGCCGGAGGCGTCGTTCGCGTCGATCTTGAAGGCGACCCGTGAGACCGTCCTGCAGGCGATCGCCCATCAGGATGCTCCCTACCATCGAGTGGTCGAGGAGCTGCGGCCGGAAAGAAGCTTGAGCAATTCCCCTTTTTTCCAGGTCATGTTCACCCTACAGAACGCACCTTACGCACGGCGGATCGAGCTGCCCGAGGTGGTCGTCGAAGTCGAGATTGCCGAGAGTGGAGCGGCGAAGTTCGACCTTTCCATCGCCATCCAGGAGGAAACCGATGGCCTGCAAGGGCAGATCGAATACCGATCGGACATCTTCGACGGCGATACGGTGCGCCGGTTCGCCGCGCATTATCTGCGGTTGCTCGGCGAGGTGGTGGCGCACCCGCGTAGGCGCCTCTCCGAGATCGACCTGCGCCAGCCGGCCGAGCGGCACCAGCTCCTTCTGGAGTGGAACGACAGTGCCGTGGCCTATCCCCAGGGTGACTGTCTGCACGAGCTGATCGAGGCGCAGGCGGAGCGCACGCCGCACCAGACGGCGGTGGTTTGTGCCGGGGAAAGCCTGACCTTTCAGGAGCTTTGCGCTGCGGCGGACCGGCTGGCCCAGCGGCTACAGGGTGTCGGGGTCGGAAGCGAGAGTATCGTCGGCGTGCTGGCGGAACGCTCGCTGGAAATGGTTGTTGGCCTTCTGGCGGTGCTCAAGGCCGGCGGAGCCTACCTGCCGCTCGATCCGGACTATCCAACCGAGCGGCTGGCCTTCATGCTGACGGATTCGCAGGCGGCGGTTGTGCTGGCGCAGGAGCGCTTACGACGCGCGCTGCCGGAGCACACTCCACCGATCCTGCCGCTCGACAGCGCAGCGGCGGTGCTTGGCCAGCCAGCGGCATGGCTGTGCGCTGGCGCGCGCTCCGAGAGCTTGGCTTATGTGATCTACACCTCGGGTTCGACCGGCCGTCCGAAGGGGACGATGAACAGCCACCGCGGCATCGTCAACCGGCTGTTGTGGATGCAGCAACGTTTCGGATTGAGCCCGGAGGACCGGGTGTTGCAGAAGACACCCTACTCCTTCGACGTGTCGGTGTGGGAGCTGTTCTGGCCTCTTTTGACGGGGGCCCGGTTGGTCATGGCCTTGCCCGGCGGGCATCAGGACCCGTCGTACTTGGCCCGTACGATCCCGGCGGAGGGGATCACGACGATCCACTTCGTGCCCTCGATGCTGGAGGCGTTCCTGGAGGCTTCGGGCCTGGAGGCGTGCGCTGCCTCGCTGGTACGCGTGGTGGCGAGCGGCGAGGCGTTGCCGCTCGCGCTGACACGGCGGTTCTTCGCGCGGTTGCCGGGGGTGGAACTGCACAACCTCTACGGCCCGACGGAGGCGGCGGTGGACGTGACCTCTTGGACCTGTGATCCCGAGCAGGACCGGAGTGCGATTCCCATCGGCCGCCCGGTGTCGAACACCGCGATCCACGTCGTGGACAGTGAGCTGGGCGCAGTGCCGATGGGGGTGGGCGGGGAGCTGCTGATCGGCGGCGTTCAGGTGGGGCGGGGCTATCTCTCGCGGCCGGATCTCACGGCGGAGATGTTCGTGCCTGATCCGTTCTCGGGCGAGCCGGGAGCGCGGCTCTACCGCACGGGGGACCTGGGCCGCTTGTTGGCGAGCGGCGAGCTGGAGTACCTGAGTCGCATCGATCACCAGGTGAAGGTGCGCGGCTTCCGCATCGAGCTGGGGGAGATTGAATCGCAGCTCCGGGCGCAGGAGCCGGTGAGAGAGGCGGTGGTGCTGGCGCGGGAGGACCGGCCGGGGGACAAGCGATTGGTGGCCTATGTAGTGGTCCAGGAAGGACGGGTGCTGGATACCGCAAGCCTGCGGGAGCAAGTGGCCTCGAAGCTGCCGGAGCATATGGTGCCGTCGGTCTTCGTGGTGCTGGAGGGCTTGCCGCTGACGCCGAGCGGGAAGGTGGACCGCCGGGCGCTGCCAGTGCCAGAGGTGAAGGAGAGGACGGCGGGCTATGTGGCGGCGCGCACCGAGCTCGAGCGCCAGTTGTGCGAGATCTGGGCCGAGGTGTTGGGTGTGGAACGCGTCGGTATCGAGGACAGCTTCTTCGACCTGGGCGGGCACTCCCTGCTGGCGACGCAGGTCTTGAGCCGGGTGCGGTCCGCGCTGGGCGTGGAGCTGCCGCTCAAGGCCGTGTTCGAGCATCGGACCGTCGCGGCCTTGAGCGAGCGGTTACCGGAGCTGAGTGGCGGACTGGTCCTGCCGGCGATCGACGTCCTGGCGGAGAGGTCGGGGCTGCCGCTGTCGTATGCACAGCAGCGGCTTTGGTTTATCGATCGACTGGAAGGTGGAAGCAGCCACTACAACATTCCGGACGCGGTGCGGGTGACCGGTGAGCTGGACGAAAGGGCGCTGGCTGCCGCGTTTGAAACCATTGTTGAACGTCACGAGTCGCTACGCACGGTTTTCGAGGAGACGAATGGCGAGGTGTGCCTGGCCGTGCCAGAGAGCGTGGATTTTCGCCTGGAGACGCGGGACCTGAGGGGGTTGGAAGCGGAGGCGAGAGAGCGGGAGGTCCGGAGTCTGGCGCTGGCGGATGCGCGGCGGCCCTTTGATTTGAGCCGCGACCTGCTACTGCGTGCGAGTCTGTTGAAGCTGGCGGAGGAGGAGCATGTGCTGCTGCTCAACATGCACCACATCGCCTCGGACGGTTGGTCGCTGGGTGTGCTGCTGAGCGAGCTCAGGACCCTCTACGAAGCCTATGTCAGCGGGTCGGAGAACCCGCTGTCGCCGCTTCGGGTGCAGTACGCGGACTTTGCACGCTGGCAGCGGCAGTGGTTGCGAGGTGAAGTGTTGGAGGGGCAGTTGAGCTATTGGCGGCGTCAGCTAACCGGCTTGTCGCTGGTCCACGGATTGCCGCTCGACAAGCCGCGTCCCGCGCAGCAGGGCTTTGAGGGTGACCGGCATGTTCAACGGCTGGATAGAGAGCGGAGAAACCGGCTCGAAGCCTGGTGCCGGCAGTCCGGCGTGACGTTGTTCATGCTCCTCGAAACGGCTTTTTCGGTGCTCCTCAACCGCTATAGCCAGGAGACGGACATCGTGGTGGGGCTGCCGATCGCTGGGCGAGTGCATCGGGACCTGGAGCCGCTGATCGGGTTCTTCGTCAATACCCTTGTGCTGCGCAGCGACCTCTCCGGAAATCCCCGGTTGGTGGAGCTGTTGGAGTCGAGCAAGTGGACGATCCTGGATGCGTATGCTCATCAGCACGCACCCTTTGAGATGCTGGTGGAGGAGCTCAACCCCGAGCGCAGCCTGCGTCACAACCCGTTGTTCCAGATTCTTTTCGTGCTGCAGAACGCGGCGCGCGGCGATCTGAGGCTGGGAGGCTCCCGGCTCGATTGGGTCGGGGAGAGCAGCGGCATCGTCAAGTTCGATCTGGAGCTCCACGGGCTGGAGGCCGAGGAAGGCCTAGTCCTCAACTGGTTGTACAAGAAGGAGCTGTTCGATCTCCGGACGATCGAGCGGCTGGCGTCGAGCTTCGGGGTCCTGCTGGAGGCAATCCTCGAGTGGCCGGAGGAGAGGGTCGGAGACCTTTCTCTGCTGTCGCCGGCGCAGCGGCGGGAGCTGCTTTCCGAATGGCGGAATCGGCCGGCGCTGTACCCGCGAGAGCGTTCGATCGACGAGCTGTTCGAAGCGCAGGCGGAGCGGTCGCCGGAGGCGGTGGCCCTTGTGCTCGAAGGGGAGCGGCTGACCTACCGGGAGCTCAACGAGCAGGCGAACCGTCTGGCGCACTCCCTGATCTGCCAGGGCGTGGTCAGCGAGACGCTGGTGGGGATCTCGATGGAGCGCTCGCTGGAGATGCTGGTGGGCATCCTGGGCATTCTCAAAGCGGGTGGTGCGTATGTGCCGCTCGATCCGGAGTATCCGGAGGCCCGCCTCGCTTCGATGGTTGAGGATTCGGGGGTGGCGGTGGTGCTGACGCAGAGCCGGCTGGCCGAGCGTAGCTGCTTCGCCGGAGCTAGCACTGTAGCGCTGGATGACCCCGAGGTCCAGGCGCGGCTGGCCGAGTCGTCAGCGGACAATCCCGTCCGGGATGACCGGCGGTCGAACGCGCTCGCCTACGTGATCTATACCTCGGGCTCGACCGGCCGGCCGAAAGGCGTGATGGTCGAGCACCGCAGCGTGGTACGCCTGGTGATCCAGCCCGATTTCCTGCCGCTGAATGAGAAAACCGTGATGTTGCAGGCGTCCTCGGTGTCGTTCGACGCGGCGACGCTGGAGATCTGGGGGCCGCTGCTCAACGGCGGCCGCCTGGTGCTCTATCCGGAACGGGTGCCGGAGGTGGGGAGGTTGAACGCCCAGTTGGAGCGGCACGGTGTCAACACGCTCTGGTTGACGGCGGGTCTCTTCGAGCCGTGGAGCCATGAGCTGCCGCGGAGCAACGAGCTCAAATGGGTGCTCTCCGGCGGGGATGTGGTGGATCCGCTGGCTGTGGTGCGGGTGCAGGAGGGGCTCGCCGGAGTGGAAGTGATCAACGGCTATGGCCCGACGGAGAACACCACTTTCACCAGTTGCTACCCGGTTCCGCGGGAGTTTGATTCACATCGCGCGCTGCCGCTGGGCCGGCCGATCCTGGGCACGGGGGTCTACCTGCTTCAGGAAGGTTCCGTGCTGGCCGCGCTGGGCGCCATCGGCGAGATCTGTGCGGTGGGCGATGGCTTAGCGCGGGGCTACCTGAACCGGCCGGAGCTGACGGCGGAGCGATTCGTGGAGGATCCCTATTCGGAAGTGGCGGGCGCGCGTCTGTACCGGACGGGGGACTTGGGCCGGTGGCGGGTCGACGGGAGCCTGGAGTTTCTAGGTCGCCTGGACGATCAGGTCAAGGTGCGAGGCTTCCGCGTCGAGTTGGGAGAGATCGAGGCGCATCTCGCGTCGCAGGCACAGGTGCGGGAGGCGGTGGCGGTCGTGCGGGAGGACCGCCCCGGGGAGAAGCGGCTGGTGGCCTACGTGGCGGCAGCAGAGAACGTGGATCGCGAATCGCTCGCCGCTGACTTGAGAATTGCACTGCAGAAGATCTTGCCGGACTACATTGTGCCGTCGGCGATCCTGGTGCTGGAGTCGCTGCCCTTGACGGCGAACGGCAAGGTGGACCGTGGAGCGCTGCCGGTCCCCGCGGAGGGGCACTACGGACGGGGTGAGTACGTGGCGCCGCGCACCGAGATGGAGCGCCTGTTGTGCGCGATCTGGGAGGAAGTGCTGGGAGTGGAGCGGGTGGGGATCGAGGACAGCTTCTTCGAGTTGGGAGGGCACTCGTTGCTGGCGACGCGGGTGGTGAGCCGTGTGCGTTCGGCGCTGGGTCGTGAGCTGTCGCTGCGGTTGTTGTTCGAGCACTCGACGGTCGGGGCCCTGTGCGAGAGGTTGCCGGAGCTGAGTGGTGGCTGGGTGTTGCCGCCGATCGAGGTCTTGGCGGAGAGGGAGTCGTTCTCGCTCTCCTATGCGCAGCAGCGCCTGTGGTTCATCGATCGCCTGGAGGGAGGGAGCAGCCAGTACAACATCGCGGGTGCGGGACGGATGAGGGGCGATCTCGACAAGGCTGCCTTTGCCTGCGCACTAGAGACGATCGTCGATCGTCACGAGTCGTTGCGGACGGTGTTTCGGGAAGTGGATGGCAAAGTGCGCCAGGTCGTCCGCGGGGCGGCGGACTTTCGTCTGACGGAGATGGATCTGAGTCCCCTTGGGCCGGAGGCGCGGGAAAGCGAGGTTCTGCGCTTGGCGTTGGCGGACGCGCGGCGCTCCTTCGATTTGAGCTACGATCCCATGCTGCGGGTGGGGTTGCTGAAGCTGTCGGAGAAAGAGCAGGTGGTGCTATTCAACATGCACCACATCGCATCGGACGGCTGGTCGACGGGCGTGCTGATCAGAGAGCTCGAGGCCCTCTATGAGGCCTATCGTGCGGGAGAGGAGAACCCGCTTTCGCCTCTGCGAGCACAGTATGCAGACTATGCGCAGTGGCAGCGCCAGTGGCTGCAGGGCGAGGTGCTGGAAGAGCAGCTAAGCTATTGGCGCAGCCAGCTAGAAGGCCTGCCGCGGGTTCACAACCTACCGCTCGACGCGCCGCGTCCGGCGCGGCAGGGCTTCGAGGGCGGCCGGCACGTGCAGTGGCTGGGAAGCGAGCTGAGAGATCGGGCCGCCGCGCGTTGCCGGGAGTCCGGAGTGACGTTGTTCATGCTCCTGGAAGCGGCGTTTGCGGTGCTGTTGAGCCGCTACAGCCAGGAGACGGACATCGTCGTTGGCTCGCCGATCGCGGGCCGGGTGCATCGGGACCTCGAGCCACTGATCGGCTTCTTCGTCAACACCCTGGTGTTGCGCAGCGATCTGTCCGGAAACCTTCCCTTCGTAGAGCTTTTGAGGTCGAGCCAGCAGACGATTCTTGATGCATATGCTCACCAGCACGCGCCGTTCGAGATGCTGGTGGAGGAGCTCAAGCCCGAGCGCAGCCTGAGCCACAGCCCATTGTTCCAGATCCTTTTCGTGCTGCAGAACAGGGAGATGGGCGATGTTGCCAGGCTCGGTGGATCTGCCCTCGAATGGGTAGGTGAAGGCAGTGGGATCGTCAAGTTCGATCTGGAGCTCAATGTGCTGGAGCGCGAGGGCGGCCTGGTCCTCCACTGGTGGTACAAGAGGGATCTGTTCTCTGGCGACACGATCGAACGGATGGCGTCGAATTTCGCGGTGCTGCTGGCTGGCCTCCTGGAGCGGCCGGAGGAGCGGGTTCAGTCGTTGCCGCTGCTGACGGCGATGGATCGCCGCCAGCTCCTGGAGTGGAACGAGACCCGGGCGGCCTATCCCCAGACCGCTTGCCTGCACGAGCTGATCGAGGCGCAGGCGGAGCGCACGCCGGACCAGACGGCGGTGGTCTACGGCGAGGAGAGCCTGACCTACCGGGAGCTGTGCCGTGCGGCGGACCGGCTGGCGCAGCGACTGCGTGGCGCTGGCGTGGGCGTGGATGGCGTCGTCGGCGTGCTGGCGGAGCGATCGCTGGAGATGGTGGTGGGGCTCCTGGCGGTGCTCAAGGCAGGGGGAGCCTACCTGCCGCTCGATCCCGACTATCCGGCCGAGCGCCTGGCTTTCATGCTGGCCGATTCAAAGACGCCGGTGGTGTTGGCGCAGGAGCGCCTGCTCCCCCGTCTGCCGGAGCACGCGGCGCGGGTGCTGCCGCTCGACGGCGTGGCGCAAGGTGGTGGCGGCGAGGCGCCGTGGCAGGCGTCCGGAGCGCGTCCCGAAAGCCTGGCTTATGTGATCTATACCTCGGGTTCGACGGGCCGTCCGAAGGGGACGATGAACAGCCACCGCGGCATCGTCAACCGCCTGGTCTGGATGCAGCAGCGCTACGGACTGAATTCTGCGGACCGGGTGTTGCAGAAGACGCCCTACAGCTTCGACGTGTCGGTGTGGGAGCTGTTCTGGCCGCTGCTTTCCGGTGCCCGGCTGGTGATGGCGCTGCCCGGCGGCCACCAGGACCCGTCATACCTGGCTCGCACGATCCAATCGGAGGGGATCACGACGACGCACTTCGTGCCCTCGATGCTGGAGGCGTTCCTGGAGGCACCGGGCCTGGAAGCGTGCGCAGCGTCGCTGGTGCGCGTGATGGCGAGCGGCGAGGCGCTGCCGCTTGAGCTGACGCGGCGGTTCTTCGCGCGGTTGCCTGGGGTGGAGCTGCACAACCTCTACGGCCCGACGGAGGCGGCGGTGGACGTGACGTCGCGGGCCTGTGATGCGGAGGATCGTCGCGTGCCGATCGGTCGCCCGGTGGCGAACACGGCGATGCACGTGGTGGACGGCGAGCTGGGCACTGTGCCTGTGGGCGTGGGCGGGGAGCTGCTGATCGGTGGCGTGCAGGTGGGGCGCGGGTATCTCTCACGGCCGGATCTGACGGCGGAAAAGTTCATCCCCGATCCGTTCTCTGACGAGCCGGGAGCGCGGCTCTACCGTACGGGGGACCTGGGCCGCTGGTTGTCGAGCGGCGAGCTGGAGTACCTGGGTCGGATCGATCACCAGGTGAAGCTGCGCGGGTTCCGCATCGAGCTGGGAGAGATCGAATCGCAGCTACGGTCGCTAGGACTGGTGAGAGAGGCGGTGGTGCTGGCACGCGAGGACCGTCCCGGGGACAAGCGTCTGGTGGCGTATGTGGTAGGCCGTGAGGGTCTGGCGCTGGATACGGCGAGGCTGCGGGAGCGCCTGGCCTCGAAGCTGCCGGAGTACATGGTGCCGTCGGCGTTCGTGGTGCTGGACTGGCTGCCGCTGACGGCGAGCGGCAAGGTGGACCGCCGGGCGCTGCCGGCGCCGGAGATGGGGGAAAGGGGCGAGTACGTGGCGCCGCGGACAGAGATCGAGCGGTGGCTGTGCGAGATCTGGGAGGAGCTGCTGGGCGTGGAGCGGGTGGGCATCGAGGACAACTTCTTCGATCTCGGCGGCCACTCCTTGCTGGCGACGCAGGTAGTGAGCCGCGTGCGGTCGGCGTTGGGAGTGGAGGTGCCGCTGCGCACTATTTTCGAATGCCCGACGATCGAGGGCCTGAGCGCGCGGTTGCCGGAGGTCAACGAGGGTCTCGTCCTGCCGGCGATCGAGGCGCTGGCGCGACGGGAACGATTTGCGTTGTCGTTTGCGCAGCAGCGCCTCTGGTTCATCGATCGTCTGGAAGGAGATAGCACCCAGTACAACATTCCGGTCGCGGTGAGGGTGAAGGGGGACCTGGACGCAGAGGCGTTCGCCAGGTCGCTCTCGACACTCGTGGAGCGTCACGAGTCGCTACGGACGGTGTTCCAGGAGATCGACGGCGAAGTGTTCCAGGTCATTCGTGAGGACGCCGGGTTCCGTCTGGCGGCGAGAGATCTGAGCGGCCTTGAGCTCGACGAGAGGGAGAGAGAAGTCCGGCGCCTGGCGTTGGAAGACGCACGCAAACCCTTCGATCTGAGCCGCGATCTGCTGTTGCGGGTGAGTCTGCTGACCTTGGCGACCGACGAGCACGTGGTGCTGCTCTGCATGCACCACATCGCCTCGGACGGTTGGTCGATGGTCGTGCTGGTGAAGGAGCTCGGGAAGCTCTATAAGGCCTATCGGGCCGGCGAGAAGAACCCGCTGCCGCCGCTGCGCGTGCAGTATGCGGACTATGCGCAGTGGCAGCGGCAGTGGTTGCAGGGCGAGGTTCTGGAAGCTCAGTTGAGCTATTGGCGGCGCCAGCTGGCCGGTTTGCCGCAGGTCCACGGCTTGCCGCTGGACCGGCCGCGGCCCGCGCGGCAGGGTTTTGAGGGCGGCGAGCATATTCAGCGGCTGGGCAGGGAGCTGAGAGACCGGGCCGAGGTCCGCTGCCGGGAGTCCGGAGTGACGTTGTTCATGTTCCTCCAGGCGGCGTTTTCGGTTCTGCTGAGCCGGTACAGCCATGAGCAGGACATCGTCGTAGGCTCGCCGATCGCGGGGCGCGTGCATCGCGACGTCGAGCCGCTGATCGGTTTTCTCGTCAATACATTGGTTCTGCGCAGCGATCTGTCCGGAAATCCGAGGTTCCTGGATTTCCTGGAAACGAGCCGGCAGACGATCCTGGATTCGTACGCCCATCAGCACGTGCCGTTCGAGATGCTGGTGGAGGAGCTGAAACCGGAGCGCAGCCTTCGTCACAGCCCCTTGTTCCAGATTCTGATCGTGCTTCAGAACACGGAGCAGAACAACGTGGAGCTCGGCGGATCGCGTCTCGAAGCGGTCGGCGGCAGCGTCGGCGTCGTGAGATTCGATCTCGAGCTCAACGTCATGGAGTTCGAAGACGGTCTGGTCCTGAGCTGGTGGTACAAGAAGGAGCTGTTCCACCCCGAGACGATCGAGCGGCTGGCGTCGAGCTTCGGAGTCCTGCTGGACGGCATTCTGGAGCATCCCGAGGAAAGGGTCGAGGAGCTGCCTCTCTTGGCAGAAGCGGACCGGCGGCGGCTTCTTACCGAGTGGCGAGAGCGGCCGGCGCAATACCCACGGGAGCGCTCGATCGAGGAGCTGTTCGAAGCGCAGGTGGAGCGGTCGCCGGAGGCGGTGGCGGTGGAGCTCGAAGAGGAGCGGCTGACCTACCGGGAGCTCAACGAGCGGGCAAACCGCCTGGCGCACTCCCTGCTGGCTCAAGGCGTGGTCAGCGAGACGCTGGTGGGGCTCTGCCTGGAGCGCTCGCTGGAGATGCTCGTGGGCATCCTGGGCATCCTCAAGGCGGGCGGAGCCTACGTGCCGCTCGATCCGGAGTATCCGGAGGCGCGCCTCGCCGCGATGCTGGAGGACTCGGGAGTGGCGTTGGTGCTGACGCAGAGCCGGCTGGCCGAGCGCAGCTGCTTTGCCGGGGGGCGCACTGTAGCACTGGACGACCCCGAGGTCCAGGCGCGGCTGGCCGAGTCGTCAGCGGCCAATCCCGGCCGGGAGGACCGGCGGTCGAGCGCGCTCGCCTACGTGATTTATACCTCGGGCTCGACGGGCCAGCCGAAGGGCGTGATGGTGGAGCACCGCAGCGTCGTGCGCCTGGTGATCCAACCTGATTTCCTGCCGCTGACTGAGCAAACCGTGATGTT
>JAJKHS010000018.1 GCA_021154885.1 Thermoanaerobaculum sp. | reverse complement strand
TCCCCCGGCACGCCCACCGGCACCGGCTGAAGCGCGGAATCCAGCAGGTAGACCCCGAGGTCCGGGATCGGGCAGCCCACGGCGCTCACCGCCCGGCCCACGTCTGCCCAGCCCACCTCGCGCCAAGTGACGTGCACCGTCGTCTCGGTGATGCCATACATGTTGATCAGCCGCGGACGCTCGTCCCCATGGCGCTCGAACCAGGGTGCCAGACCCGCCGGCTCCAACACCTCGCCGCCGAAGATCACGTACCGCAACGTGAGATCCGGTTCAGCTCCCGCGAGCACCGCCTCCTCGGCCCAGATCAACTGACGAAACGCCGAAGGCGTCTGGTTCAGGACGGTGACTCTCTCCGACCGCAGCAGCTCGTAGAAGGCTTCGGGCGAGCGGCTCACCCAGTAAGGCACCACCACCAGCCGGCCACCATAGAGCAGCGCACCCCAGATCTCCCACACCGAGAAGTCGAAAGCGTAGGAATGGAACAGCGTCCAGACGTCCTCAGGGCCGAAGCCGAACCAGTGCTCAGTCGCCGAGAACAGGCGCAGGGCGTTGCCGTGCCGCACCACCACGCCCTTCGGCTGGCCCGTCGAGCCCGACGTGTAAATGACGTAGGCCGCATGCTCCGCCGAGACCGCGGCCCGGGGAGCCGAGGCGCGCTCGCGAGCGATCCGCTTCGCGGCGCGGTCGAAGAAGACCACCCGCGTGCCCGCTCCAGGCTGCGGCAGGAGAGCACCCAGGGAGTCCTGGGTGAGCACCACCGGCGGCCGGCTGTCCGCCAGCAGGAAGGCCAGGCGCTCCTGCGGATACGCCGGATCGAGCGGCACGTAGGCGGCGCCAGCCTTCAGCACACCCAGGATCGCCACCGCCATCTCCACCGACCGCTCCAGACACAGGCCCACCCGGTCGCCTGGCTGAACCCCCAGGCGCATCAAGTAGCGCGCGAGCTGGTTCGAGCGCGCCTCCAGATCGCCATAGCTCAGCCGCTCGCCTTCGCAGACCACGGCCGTGGCCTCAGGAGAGCGGGCCGCCTGGAGGGCGAACCGCTCGTGCAGCACGCCCGAGCCCAGAGACTCGACCGGCGCTTCGTTCCACTCCCGGACGAGCTGATGACTCTCCGCCGCCGAGAGCAGCGGCAGCTCGGACAGACGCCGGGACGGCTCCGCCACCGCTCCCGCAAGCAGCGTCGCGAAGTGCCGGACGATGCGTGCCGCCGTCGCCTGCTCGAACAGGTCGGTGTTGTGCTTCAACACCCCGCCAAAGACCGGCCCGGCTTCGAACGCGTTGAGCGTCAGGTCGAACTTCGCCGTCTGCCCGCCCCCGCCCATCGGCCGCAGCTTCAGGCCTGGCAGCTCCACTGGCTCGGCGTCCATCCGGGCGTTCTGGAGCTGGAACAGCACCTGGAACAGCGGCGAGCGGGAGAGGTCCCGCTCCGGCTGCAGCTCCGCTACCAGCTTCTCGAACGGCAGGTCCTGATGGGCGTAGGCACCCAGCGACGACTCTCTCACCCGCACCAGCAGGTCCAAGAAAGAGGGCGTGCCCGACAGGTCTCCCCGCAACGCCAGGGTGTTGACGAAGAACCCGATCAGGCCTTCCAGCTCACTGCGCGTGCGGTTGGCAATGATCGAGCCCACGACCAGGTCGTCCTGGCCCGTGTAACGCTGCAAGAGCGCCTCGAAGCCAGCCAGCAGCACCATGAACGGCGTCGCTCCCCGCTGCCGGGCGAGCCTCCTCACGCCCTCGCCGACTTCGCCTGGCAGGGCGAAGCCGGACTCGGCCTCACGGTAGCCCTGAAGGGCCTTGCGGGGCCGGTCGGTGACGAGCTGAAGCACCGGCGCTCCGGCGAGGACGACCCGCCAGTAGGCGAGTTGCGCCTCCAATGCCTCGCCCTGCAGCCAGCCGCGCTGCCAGAGCGCAAAGTCCGCGTACTGCACCGGCAACTCGGCGAGCGGCGAGGGCTCGCCCTGGGAGAAGGCGCGGTAGAGGGCCACCATCTCTCGCACCAGCACGCCGACCGACCAGCCGTCCGAAGCGATGTGGTGGAGGGTCAGGAATAGCGCGTGCTCCTGTCCACCGAGCCACACCAGCAGGGCCCGCAGCAGCGGCGCCTGGCGCAGGTCGAACGGACGCAACGCCTCGGCCCGGGTGAGGGCCCGCAGCTCTGTCTCGCGCCTGCCGGGCTCCACGCCGCCCAGGTCGATCAACGGCAGGTCCAGCTCGACGGCGGGCGTGACCACCTGCACAGGCCCACCTGACTGCACGGCGAACGAGGTGCGCAGCGACCCGTGACGGCGTACGATCTCGCTCAGCACCTGCCCGAGAGCCATCGTGTCCAGGTCTCCCGTGAGACGGAGCGCGAAGGGGATGTTGTAGGCCGAGCTGCCGGGCTGTAGCTGGTCCAGGAACCACAGCCGCTCCTGCGCGAAGGACAGCGGCAGCGGCTCGCCTTCCTTCCATGTGCCCCGCTCGATCGCCTGCCAGACCCGTTCCGCTGGCGCGACCTCATAGCCGAGCTGAACGGCCCTCGCCCGCGTCGCCTCGCCCAGCGACGACTCCGGGATGGCCTCGCGCCAGCGCTCGGCCACCGAGGCGTCCACTCCCGAGTGCTCGTGGAATTTCACGTCGCCCAGCATGCGCGACTCCGCGTGCGGGCCGTTGGTCATCCGCGACGAGCTCTGCTGGTACGGCTGTGCCATCCCCGGGTCGTACTCGAGGCCCAGGAACGCGCAGATGCCCCGCAGCACCGGCTCCGGCTCGCGCAGCAGGTCCTCGAAGCGCACCCAGTGCTGGCGCTGCGCCGGAACCTCCCGGAGGAACTCCTCGATATTTTCGTGGCTCGCCAGCCAGATCAGCTCCGCCAGCTCGCGACGCGAGAAACCGTGCTCGCGGCGGAAGAAGATCTGATCCAGCTTCGCCTCCACGAAGGAGCGGATCATGCCCCCGGGATGGCGGATCAGGTGGATGTAAAGCGGCTCTTCAAACGTCTCCTCCGCCCGCTTGAGGATCGCGGGATCGAGCGCATAGGACGGCGTCTTGTCCACCAGCATGCGATCCCCCAGCCACTCCTGCAGCCGGCCGTAGAGCTCGCCAGTCGTCAGATCCTCGCGTTCGAAGCTTTCGAGGATCTCCCGCGCCTGCTCCGGACCGCAGCCGCGGATCTCCATCACCGCCCGAATGGCGCCCTCCAGCCAGAAGCTGTCGCGCCCGCTGAAGGCGGCGCTGCGCTCGCCCAGGGTGTTGAACGACAGCAGCTCCAGCTCCGGCGGCGCGAACAACTCCGGATGGCCGCCCAGCATCACCCGCAGCAGCGTCGAGCCCGAACGCGGCGGCGACAGCACGAACACCGCCCGACGGTTCTTCTGGGACGGAGCAGGCATTGGAGCGAGCGGCTGGACCAGCTCGCGGAAACGGGCGAGCTTCGACTCGTCGATCCGCTCCGAGAGGTCCGTCCCGTCCAACGGCCGGCCCGCCGCGTCGGCGCCCAGCCGCCGGACCACGGACGAAGGGTGCTCCGCGGCCAGATAGGCGGCCAGCGACTCCACCGTTGGATGGTCGAAGATCACCACCACCTGGACGATCTCCGACAGCTCCTGCTGGAGACGATTGATCAGCACCGCGCCGCTGATCGAGTTGCCGCCCAGCTCGAAGAAGTCGTCGCTGATCCCGACCCGCTCGACCTTCAGGATCTCCTGCCACAGCCTGGCCACGAAGGCTTCGAGCGGCGTGCGCGGAGCGATCGAGCCGGCGTCGTCTGGCCTGTGCGCCTCGGGCGAAGGCAGGGCCCGCCGATCCACCTTGCCGTTCGTCGTCAGCGGCAGAGCCTCCAGCAGCACCAGTGCCGAGGGCAGCATGTAGTCCGGCAGGCTCTGCGCCAGGAAGCTCCGCAGGTCCGGAAGCGACGGCGTCTCGCCCGCGACCGGCACCGTCCAGGCCACCAGCCGGCGCTCCGGGTCCTCCACGGCCAGCACCACCGCCTCGCGCACCGCCGCGTGGCGCACCAGGGCCGATTCGATCTCTCCCAGCTCGATGCGGAAGCCGCGGATCTTCACCTGGTGATCGATCCGGCCCAGGTACTCCAGATCGCCATCCGGCAGACGCCGCGCCAGGTCACCGCTCCTGTACAGCCGCGAGCCCACCTCGCCGAACGGATTCGGCACGAACCGCTCCGCCGTCAGCTCCGGACGGTCCAGGTAGCCCTCGGCCAGACCGGCGCCGCCGACATGGATCTCCCCCGGCACACCCACCGGCACCGGCTGCAGCGAGGCGTCGAGCAGGTAGACTCCGAGGTCCGGGATCGCACAACCGACGGCGCTCACCGCCCGGCCCACGTCTGCCCAGCCCACCTCGCGCCAAGTGACGTGCACCGTCGTCTCGGTGATGCCGTACATGTTGACCAGCCGCGGACGCTCGTCCCCATGCCGCTCGAACCACGGCGCCAGACTCGCCGGCTCCAACGCCTCGCCGCCGAAGATCACGTATCGCAAGGCGAGGTCCGGCTCGGCTCCCGCGAGCACCGTCTCCTCGGCCCAGATCAACTGACGGAAGGCGGAAGGCGTCTGATTGAGGACGGTGACTCTCTCCGACCGCAACAGCTCGTAGAACGCTTCCGGCGAGCGGCTCACCCAATAGGACACCACCACCAGCCGGCCACCGTGGAGCAGGGCGCCCCAGATCTCCCACACCGAGAAGTCGAAAGCATAGGAGTGGAACAGCGTCCAGACGTCCTGCGGACCGAAGCCGAACCAGCGCTCGGTCGCCGAGAACAGGCGCAGGGCGTTGCCGTGCCGCACCACCACGCCCTTCGGCTGGCCTGTCGAGCCCGACGTGTAGATGACATAGGCAGGATGCTCCGCCGAGACCGCAACCCGGGGAGCTGAAGCGCGCTCGCGAGCGATCCGCTCCGCGTCGCGATCGACGAAGACCACCCGCGTGCCCGCTGCGGGCTGCGGCAGGAGAGCGCCCAGAGAATCCTGGGTGAGCACCACCGGCAGCCGGCTGTCCGCCAGCAGGAAGGCCAGCCGTTCCTGCGGATAGGCCGGATCGAGCGGCACGTAGGCCGCGCCGGCCTTCAGCACGCCCAGGATCGCCACCGCCATCTCCACCGACCGCTCCAGGCACAGACCCACCCGGTCGCCCGGCTGACCCCCCAGGCGCACCAGGTAGCGCGCGAGCTGGTTCGAGCGCACCTCGAGATCGCCATAGCTCAGCCGCTCGCCTTCGCAGACCACGGCCGTGGCTTCAGGAGAGCGGGCCGCCTG
>JAJKHS010000017.1 GCA_021154885.1 Thermoanaerobaculum sp. | reverse complement strand
CGGGGAGCGAGTCTCCGGCCCTGCCGGTGCGGCTGGTGATGACGGGGGGCGAGGCGCTGGCGCCGGAGGTGGTGCGGCTGTGGCCGTCGACGCCCCTGGGGCAGGCACGGCTACTCAACGGTTACGGCCCGACCGAGGCCGTGATCACGGTGAGCCTGCACGAGGTTGCGGCTGGCGCGTCGCTGTCGGCGGTGCCCATCGGCCGGCCGCTGGCGGGCCGCTGGGCCCATGTCCTGGACCGGCACGGCAACCCGGTTCCGGCCGGCGTGCCGGGGGAGTTGGTGCTCGGCGGCCTGCTGGCTCGCGGCTATCTTGGGCGGCCGGAGGTGACAGCCGAGCGGTTCGTGCCGGATCGCTTCAGCGGCGAGCCGGGAGCGCGGCTCTACCGCACCGGAGACCGCGTGCAGTGGTTGGCAACAGGCGACCTGGACTTCCTGGGGCGCCTCGACCAGCAGGTGAAGGTGCGCGGCTTCCGCATCGAGCCCGGGGAGGTCGAGGCGGCGCTGGCTCGCCACCCGGCGGTGGCGCAGGCGGCCGTGGTGGTCACGGGCGAAGGGGTGGCCCGGCGGCTGGTGGCGTTCCTGGCGGCGACAGGGGAAATGTCGATCCCGGCCGCGGTCGAGCTGCGGATTTTCCTCGGCCGCACGCTGCCCGAGTACATGGTGCCCTCGGCCTTCGTCGAGATCAGGGCGCTGCCGCTGGTGCCGGGCGGCAAAGTGGATCGCCGCGCCCTCGCCGGCATGGCCCCAGCCCCCGGGCAGGGGGAGGGCTCGGCGGCTCCCGCCACGCCGGTGGAGCAGATCCTGGCGGGGATCTGGGCCGAGGTGCTGCACCTCGGCGAGGTGGGAGCGGACGCCGACTTCTTCGCGCTCGGCGGCCACTCGTTGCTGGCCACCCAGGTGGTCTCGCGGGTGCGCGAGGCCTTCGGGGTGGAGCTGCCCCTGCGCCACCTCTTCGAGAGGCCCACCGTGGCCGCCCTGGCCGTCGAGATCGAGAGCCTCCAGGCGCGGGAGCGGGTCTTCCAGGCGCCGCCGCTGCGGCCCGTATCCCGGGAGAGCGACCTGCCGCTCTCCTTCGCCCAGGAGCGTCTCTGGTTCCTCGATCAGCTCCAGCCGGACTCGGCCGCCTACAACATGCCGGCCGCCGTGAGACTGACGGGGCGGCTCGACGTCGTGGCCCTGGCGACGACGCTGCAGGAGATCGTGCGGCGCCATGAGTCGCTGCGCACCGCCTTCGCCGTGCGGTCCGGCGGTCCCATCCAGGTCATCGCATCCACCGTCGACCTGTCCCTCCCGGTCGTGGATCTCGGGCATCTGGAGCTGGGGCAGCGGGAAGCGGAGGCTCGCGCGCTGACGGCCGCGGAAGCGCTGCGGCGGTTCGACCTGCGGCAGCCGCCGCTGCTGCGGGCGATGCTGCTTCGCCTGACGGAGGAAGAGCACGCGCTGTTGCTGACCCTGCATCATATCGCCTCGGACGGCTGGTCGACCGGGGTGCTGGTGCGGGAGATCGTGGCCCTCTATCGCGCCTTCTCTCAGGGCGAGCCCTCGCCGTTGCCGGAGCTGCCGGTGCAGTATGCGGACTTCGCGCTCTGGCAGCGCGGCTGGCTTCAGGGCGAGGCGCTGGAGGCGCAGCTCGCCTACTGGCGGGGCGTTCTTGCCGGAGCGCCGGTGCTCCAACTCGCCACCGACCGGCCGCGCACGGCTCTCCAGGGCCACCGCGGCGCCGGCGTCCCCTTCCGCCTGCCCGCCGAGGTGAGCGAGGGTGTGCGGACCCTGTCGCGCCAGCGGTGGGCCACACCGTTCATGGTCCTGCTCGCGGGCTTCGAGGCCCTGCTCCAGCGCTACACCGGACAGGACGATCTGATCGTGGGCTCGACCATCGCCAACCGCACGCGCAGCGAGCTGGAGGGGCTGATCGGCTTCTTCGTCAACACCCTGGCCTTGCGCGGCGACCTGTCGGGCAGCCCTGATTTCTCCGCCGTGCTGGTGCGGGTGCGGGAGTCGGCCCTGGGGGCCTACGCGCATCAGGACCTGCCGTTCGAGAAGCTGGTGGCGGAGCTGCAGCCGGAGCGGGACCTCTCCCGCTCGCCGCTGTTCCAGGTCCTCTTCCAGCTCCTGGATACACCGATCGACGCGGCGCCGGTGGAGCTGCCGGGCCTGGCGCTGCAGCCCATGGGAGCGACGGGCCAGACGGCGAAGTTCGATCTGGTGCTCAGCCTGTTCGATGCGGGGCCGGTGTTCATCGGGTCGCTCAACTACAACACCGACCTGTTCGAGGGGGCGACGGCGGCGCGGCTCGTGCGCCACTTTGGAGCGCTGCTCGCGGAGGCGTTGGCGGAGCCCGCCCTGCCGGTCACGAGTCTGCCGCTCCTCTCGGCGACAGAGCGGCATCAGCTCGCCCTGGAGTGGAACGAGGCGCCGGCCGAAGATCTGGGCGAGGGTTTACTGCACGAGCGGTTCGCGCGCCAGGCGGCGAGGTCTCCCGAGGCCACGGCGGTGGTCTGCGAAGGGGAGCGGCTGAGCTACGGCGAGCTCGACCGCCAGGCCAACCAGCTCGCGCGGTATCTGGCGGGACTGGGCGTCTCCGCGGGCGAGCCGGTGGGCATCTGCCTGGAGCGGTCGGCGCTGATGGTGGTGGCGATCCTGGGCGTGCTCAAGGCGGGGGCCGCGTATGTGCCGCTCGATCCGGCGTATCCGCAGGAGCGGCTGGCGTTTCTGGTGGCGGACAGCCGGCCTCTGGTGCTCCTCACCCAGGAGTCGCTGGCCGGGGTCCTGCCGGCACCCGAAGCGAGCACGCGGGTGGTCTTCGTCGACCGCGACGCGGAACGGATCGCTCGCGAGCACGCTTCGCCCCTCCGGGTCTCGGTCTCGGGGGAGCATCCTGCCTACGTCATCTACACCTCGGGCTCGACCGGCCGGCCCAAGGGCGTGGTAGTGCGGCACGGCAACGCTTCACGCCTGTTCTCGGCGACCGATCGGTGGTTCGGCTTCGGACCCCAGGACGTCTGGACGCTGTTCCACTCCTACGCCTTCGACTTCTCGGTGTGGGAGATCTGGGGCGCGCTGCTCCACGGCGGCCGGCTGGTCGTCGTCCCCTATTGGGTGAGCCGCTCGCCGGAGGCGTTCTACGAGCTGTTGCGGCAGGAGAGGATTACCGTCCTGAACCAGACGCCCTCGGCCTTCCGTCAGTTGATCTGGGCTGAGGAGATGGCGCTGGGCGGGGCGGAGCCCGACCTGGCTCTCCGCTACGTCATCTTCGGCGGCGAGGCTCTGGAGCCGGCGAGCCTGGCCCCATGGTTCGAGAGGCATGGGGACGACCGGCCGCGGCTGGTCAACATGTACGGCATCACCGAGACGACGGTGCACGTGACTTGGCGCGCATTGGGCCGGGACGACGTCCAGCGGTCGGTCGGTACCGTGGGCTGCCCGATCGCGGACCTCGGGGTGTACCTGCTCGACAGCTCGTGGCAGCCGGTGCCGATCGGGGCGCCCGGGGAGATCCACGTCGGCGGCGCAGGCCTGGCTCTGGGCTACCTGGGCCGGCCGGAGCTGACGGCCGAGCGCTTCATGCCGAACCCGTTCGGCCAGCCGGGCTCGCGGCTGTATCGCAGCGGCGACCTGGCCCGACGGCTGCCCGACGGCGATCTCGAGTACCTGGGACGGATCGACCACCAGGTCAAGATTCGGGGCTTCCGCATCGAGCTGGGGGAGATCGAGTCGGCCCTGGCTCGCCACGCGGCGGTGCGGGAGTCGGTGGTGCTGGCCCTTGAGGACCGGGAGCGGCCCGGCGACCGCGGGCTGGCGGCCTGGGTGGTGCCGGTGGCGGGGGAGACGCCTGCGCTGGCGGACCTGCGGGGCTTCCTCGCGCAGAGCCTGCCGGATTACATGCTGCCCTCGGCACTGGTACTGCTCGAGTCGTTGCCGCTGACGCCGAACGGCAAGGTCGACCGGCGGGCCCTGCCCGCGCCGGAGACGGAGCGGCCGGATTCGGCCGGGTCGGTCGATCCGCGCACGGAGTTGGAGGCGTTCGTCGCCGGCTTGTGGCGGGAGGTGCTGAGGCTGGAGCACCTCGGGATTCACGACAACTTCTTCGCGCTGGGTGGCAACTCGATCACCGGCGCGGTGCTGATCAACCGCTTGCAGCAGGAGCTGGGGGAGATCGTCCAGGTGGTCGCCATCTTCGATCACCCGACGGTCGAATCGCTGGCGGGCTACCTGGCGGCGGAGCGCCCGGCGGGGGTGGCTCGCCGGCTGGGCGCCGAGGCGGTGGTCCAGTCGACCCTGGAGGGCGGCGTGGCGGCGTGGACGGCGATCGAGGCGTTGCCGCTGGAGCCCGGCCGGCCCTACCCGCTCTCCTTCGCACAGGAGCGGCTGTGGATCCTGGACCGTATGGACCCGGGCAGCCCGGCCTACAACATCCCGGTGGGGGTGCGTCTCCTGGGCCGCCTGGACGTGCCGGCGCTGGCGGGGAGCCTGACGGAGATCGTGCGGCGCCACGCGGTGCTGCGCTCGATCTTCACCGTCGCGGCGGAAGCGCCGGTGCAGGTCCCGCAGCCGGCCGCTCCCGTGCCGCTGCCGGTGGTGGACCTGTCGGCGCTCCCCGCAGCCGGCCGCGAGGCGGAAGCCTCGCGCCTGGCCCGGTCGTTCGCGCGCGAGCCGTTCGACCTCGAACGCGGACCGATGCTGCGGGCCGCCCTGCTGCGCCTGGGTGAGGAGGAGCACGGAGCGTTCTTCACCATGCACCACGCGGCGAGCGACGGCTGGTCGATGGGCGTGCTGATCCACGAGATCTCGACTCTCTACGCGGCTTTCTCCCAGCACCAGCCGTCGCCGCTGCCGGAGCTGCCCATCCAATACGCCGACTACGCGCGCTGGCAGCGGGGATGGCTCGCCGGCGACGTGCTCTCCGAGCAGGTCGCTTTCTGGCGCCAGGCGCTCGCCGGGATCGAGACGCTGCAGCTCCCCACGGACCGTCCACGGCCGCGGCTGCAGACCTTCCGCGGCGAGGTTCGCCGCTTCGCGGTGGACGAGGCCATGGCCAGCGCCCTCAAGGTCGTGGGCCAGCGCGGCGGTGGGACGCTGTACATGTCCCTGCTCGCCGTCTTCGCCTCGCTCCTCCAGCGCTACTCGGGTCAGCAGGACGTCGCCGTCGGCTCGCCCACGGCCAACCGGCCGCGGCCCGAGCTGGAGAGTCTGATCGGATTCTTCGTCAACACCCTGGTGCTACGCTCGGACCTGTCGGGCGCACCGAGCTTCGCGGAGCTGCTGGGCCGGGTGCGGGCCGCGGCCCTGGCCGCCTATACCCACCAGGACCTGCCGTTTGAGACGCTGGTCTTCGAGCTGCAGCCGGAGCGCAACCTGTCGACCTCGCCGCTGTTCCAGGTGATGTTCTCGCTGCAGAACGCGCCGGCTGGCAACCTGACCTTGCCAGGACTGACCTTGAAGCCGGTGGGGGCGGCGGAGGTCGGCACGGCGAAGTTCGACCTGACGCTCGCCATGTCGGAGGGTGCGGCCGGCCTGGGCGGCTCGCTGGAATACAACACGGACCTGTTCGATCGCTCGACCATCGATCGCCTGCTGGGTCATTTCCGGGAGCTGCTGGGGGCGGTGGTGGCGGCGCCGGACCGCAGCCCGGTGGAGCTGCCGCTGCTGCCGGCGGCGGAGCGCAGTCAGGTCCTGGTGGAATGGAACACGACGGGCCGGGAGGTGCCGGCGGGGTGCGTCCATGAATGGATCACGGCCCAGGCGGCGCGCACGCCCGAGGCGGTGGCGGTGGTGTCCGGCGGCGAGTCGCTCACCTATGGCGAGCTCGACCGGCGGGCGAACGGCCTGGCCCACCGGCTGCGGGAGCTGGGGGTAGGTCCGGAGGTGCGGGTGGGCATCGGCCTCGAGCGGTCGCTGGAGATGGTGGTGGGCCTGCTCGCGGTGCTCAAGGCGGGTGGGGCCTACGTACCGCTCGATCCCTCCTATCCGGCGGAGCGGCTGGCGTTCATGCAGGAGGACTCCGGGGTTGCGGCGGTGCTGACGGCGGAGCTCCTGCGCTCCGGCCTGCCGGCAGCCGCGGCGGCGCCGGAGAGCAGTGTCGGACCCCGGAACGTCGCCTATGTAATCTACACCTCGGGCTCGACGGGCCGGCCGAAGGGAGTGCAGGTCCCCCATGGCGCTCTCGCCAACTTCCTGGCTGCGATGGCGGAGACACCGGGCCTCGCGGCGGACGACCGGCTCCTCGCCGTGACCTCGTTGTCGTTCGACATCGCCGGCCTGGAGCTCTATCTGCCGTTGATGCTGGGCGGCCGCGTGGTGCTGGCGAGCCGTGAGGAGGCGGCGGACGGCCGGCGTCTTCAGGCGCTGATCGCCGGGTCCGGGGCCACCGTGCTCCAGGCCACGCCCGCCACCTGGCGTCTGCTGCTGGAGTCGGGCTGGCAGGGCGGCGAGGGCCTGAAGGCGCTGTGCGGCGGCGAAGCGCTGCCGCCGGCGCTGGCTTCAGCTCTGAGACCGCGGGTGGGCTCGCTGTGGAACGTCTACGGTCCCACCGAGACGACGATCTGGTCGACGGTGGCGGAGGTCACGGGCGAAGGGCCGATCTCCATCGGCCGTCCCATCGCCAACACCGAGTCCTACGTGCTGGACGAAGGGGGCCGGCCGGTGCCGGTGGGCGTCCCCGGCGAGCTGTTGCTGGGCGGCGTGGGTCTGGCCCGGGGTTATCTGCGGCGGCCCGAGCTGACGGCGGAGAGGTTCGTGCCGAACCCGTTCGGCGAGGCCGGCTCGCGGCTCTATCGGACGGGCGACCTGGCCCGTTGGCGTGCCAGCGGCGTCCTGGAGTGCCTCGGCCGCATTGATCATCAGGTCAAGGTCCGGGGCTTCCGCATCGAGCTGGGAGAGGTCGAGGCGGCGCTCGCCAGGCATCCCGACGTGGCGGCGGCGGTGGTCGTGGCGCGGGAGGAGGCGTCGGGCGAGCGCCGGCTGGCCGGCTACGTGGTGCCGCGCGAAGCCGCCGGCGGCGAGTCGCTGACGCGCGATCTGCGCGCCCTGCTGCGGCGGAGCCTGCCCGAGCACATGGTGCCCACCGCCTGGGTGCAACTCGCGGCGCTGCCGCTGACCCCCAACGGCAAGGTGGACCGCAAGGCGCTGCCCGCTCCCGAGCGAGCGGGTACGGAGGCGGGGGCCTTCACGGCGCCCCGCACTCCCGCCGAAGAGGTGCTGGCCGGGATCTGGGAGCAGGTGCTGGGCCGCGACGCCGTGGGGGCCCACGACAACTTCTTCGACCTCGGCGGGCACTCGCTGCTCGCCACCCAGGTGGTCTCCCGCGTTCGCGAGTCCTTCGGAGTGGAGCTGCCGCTGCGCCAGGTCTTCGAAACGCCGGCGCTGGAGGGCCTGGCGCGGGCCGTGGAGGAGCTCCGGGCGGCCGGCGGCGGTTTCGAGGTGCCCCCCCTCATTCCCATCTCCCGCGAGCACGAGCTCCCTCTGTCGTTCGCGCAGCAGCGGGTCTGGATCCTCGACCAGCTCGGGGTCACCGGTACGGCCTATCACCTCGGCACTGCCGTGCGTCTGCGCGGCCGGCTCGACGCCGGCGCCCTCGCCAGGGCGCTGAGCCAGGTCGTCCACCGCCATGAGGCGCTGCGCACCACCTTCGTCAGCTCCCACGGGCGGCCGCTCCAGGTCGTCGCGCCGCCGTTCGACGTCCCGCTGCCGCGCATCGACCTCCGCGCTCTGCCGCCGGCGGCGCGGGCGATGGAGGCCCGCCGGGTGATCGGGCGGCTCGCCCATCTCCGCTTCGACCTCGCGCGCGGTCCGCTCCTGCGCAGTGTGATCGTCGTCCTCGACGCGGAGGAGAGCCTCTTCGGCTGTACCGTTCACCACATCGTGGCGGACGGCTGGTCGGTCGGCATCCTGATCCGCGAGGTCGCCGCGTTCTATGCGGCCGCCCTCGAAGGGTCGGTGCCGCCCCTGCCGCCATTGCCCGTGCAGTACCCCGACTTCGCGGCGTGGCAGCGCGCCTGGCTGCAAGGGGAGGTGCTCGACGCCCAGCTCGCCTACTGGAAGGGTCAGTTCGCGGACCTGCCGCCGGCGTTGCAGCTCAACTTCGACCGCCCGCGCCGGGTGGGGCGCACCGCTCCCGCAGGACGGCGGCGGGTGCTCCTGCCGGAGCCTCTCGGCGAGTCGTTGCGCGCTCTGGGCCGCCGCGGCCAGGCGACGCCGTTCATGACCCTGCTCGCCGGTTTCGCGACCCTGCTCCACCGCTATACCGGCCAGCCGGACATCGCCGTGGGCACGCCGATCGCCAACCGCGAGCGGGTGGAGCTCGAAGGGCTGATCGGCTTCTTTGCCAACACGCTGGTGCTGCGCACGAGCCTGGCGGGAGATCCCGATTTCCTGGCGCTGCTGGCGCGGGTGCGCACCATGGCCCTCGACGCCTATGCCCACCAGGACCTCCCCTTCGAGCGGCTGGTCGAGGAACTGCAGCCGGAGCGGGACCTGGCTGTCAACCCCTTGTTCCAGGTCATGTTCCAGTTGCAGAACCTGCCCACCGGCAGCCTCGAGCTGCCGGGCGTGACCCTGCTGCCCGTCGACGGCGAGCGGGGGACGGCGATGTTCGAGCTGACGCTCTCGGTGCGCGACGTGGGCCGGGGCTTCGCCGGCAGCCTGGAGTACGATGCCGACCTCTTCGAGGGCGCCACCATCGAGCGCCTGGCCGGCCACTGGGCGAACCTGCTCGCCGGCGTGGCGGCGTGCCCGGACCAGCCGCTCTCGGCCGTGCCGCTGCTCAGCGCCGCCGAGCGACACCAGCTCCGCGAGTGGAACGCGACCACGACGGCGTACCCGCGGGAGCGCTGCCTGCACGAGTGGATCGAGGCTCAGGCGGCCCGGTCTCCCGAGGCGGTGGCCGTGGTGTACGATGCCGAGTCGCTGACGTACGGCGAGCTCGACCTGCGGGCGGAGCGCCTGGCGCGGATGTTGCGCGGCCTGGGGGTCGGCCCGGAGGTGCGGGTGGGCCTTTGCGTCGAGCGCTCGCTGGACATGATGGTGGGGCTGCTCGGAATCCTGAAAGCTGGCGGGGCGTACGTGCCTCTCGATCCGTCCTATCCAGCGGAGCGGCTGGCGTTCATGCTGGACGACGCACTGCGCGGCCTCGACGCGCCGGTGCTACTGACCCAGAGCCACCTGCTGGCGGCGTTGCCCGAGTGCTCCGCCCGGGTGGTCTGCCTCGATTCGCCGCTGCCGCCGCTGCCGGAGACCACCGCGGTTGTCCCGCAGCCCCCTCGCCCGGAGCACTTGGCCTACATGATCTTCACCTCCGGCTCGACGGGCCGGCCCAAGGGAGCGATGAACACCCATCGCGGGATCGTCAACCGGCTGCTGTGGATGCAGGAGGCCTTCGGGCTGACGGCGGACGACCGGGTGATCCAGAAGACGCCGTTCAGCTTCGACGTCTCGGTGTGGGAGCTGTTCTGGCCGCTGATGGTGGGGGCGCGGCTGGTGATCGCCCGCCCGGGCGGTCATCAGGACGCGGCCTATCTGGCCGACCTGATCGCGGAGCAGGGGATCACCACCATCCACTTCGTCCCCTCGATGCTGCAGGTCTTCCTCGACGGGCCGCGGCTCGACCGCTGCGGCTCGCTGGTGCGGGTGATCGCCAGCGGCGAGGCCCTGCCGGCCGACCTCGAACGGCGGTTCTTCGCACGGCTGGGCTGGACGGGCGCCGGCCTGTTCAACCTCTACGGCCCCACCGAGGCGGCGGTCGACGTGACGGTCTGGGCCTGCGAGCGCGAGGGCCGCCGCACCTCGGTGCCCATCGGGCGCCCGATCGCCAACACCCGCATCCACCTGCTCGATCCCGTCCTGGAGCCGGTGCCCATCGGCGCGCCGGGCGAGCTGTACATCGGCGGCGTGCAGGTGGGCCGCGGCTACCTCGGCCGCCCGGAGCTGACGGCGGAGAGGTTCATTCCCGATCCCTGGGGCGAACCGGGCTCCCGGCTCTACCGGACCGGGGACCTGGCCCGCCACCTGCCGGACGGCGCCGTCGAGTTCCTGGGCCGCATCGACCACCAGGTGAAGGTCCGCGGCTTCCGCATCGAGCTGGGGGAGGTCGAGGCGGCGCTGGCGGCCCACCCGGCCGTGCGCGAGGCGGTGGTGGTGGCGCGCGCCGACGACGCCGGCAGGCGGCTGGTGGCCTACCTCGTGCCCCACCCCGAGGGAGCGGAGGCGCCGCTCCTCTCGCTCGCCGAGCTGCGGGCGAATCTGAGCCTCACCCTGCCCGATTACATGGTCCCCGCGGCCTGGGTGCTCCTCGGGGCTCTGCCGCTGACCCCCAGCGGCAAAGTGGACCGGCGAGCCCTGCCCGCCCCCGAAGGCGGACGGCTGGAGCTCGGCGCGGTCTACGTGGCGCCCCGCACCGCGCTCGAGGAGCTGCTGGCCGGGATCTGGGCGGAGGTCCTGGGGCTCGATCGGGTGGGGGTCCACGATAACTTCTTCGCCCTCGGCGGCCACTCTCTGCTGGCCGCGCAGGTCGTCTCCCGCGCCGGCGAGGCGCTGGAGATCGAGGTGCCGCTGCGCCTCCTGTTCGAGGCACCGACCGTCGCCGGGCTGGCGGAGTCGCTGCTGAGCGCGGCGCCGTCGCGCGAGGAGCTGCAGCGGGCCGCCAGCCTGGTCCTCGAGCTGCTCCGGCTGTCGGACGACGAGGTCGACGCCCTGCTTGTGCAGCAGGGCGAGGACGGCGCCGGTGGACGCGGCGAGGAGATGCCTTGAGCGGCGGTGACAGGTTCAGCCTGTCGGCCAAGAGGCTCGAGCTGCTGCGCGCGTTGCGGCGTGAGCAGGGGCTTGCCTCGGCGCGCGAAGAGCGGATCCCGCGCCAGCCCGACGCCGAGGACTACCCTCTCTCCTTCAGCCAGCAGCGGCTCTGGCTGCTCGACCGGCTGCAGCCCGGCAGCGCGGCGTACAACCTGCCGAGCGCGCTGCGGTTGCAGGGCCCGCTGCGGGCCGCCGCCCTCGCACGGGCCCTGGCGCGCGTCGTCGAGCGCCACGCCACCCTGCGCACGGCCTTCGCCACTCTGCCGGGGGACGCGGGCGCGGCGGTGCAGCGGCTCTCGCCGCCGACGCTGACACCGGCGCCGATCCCCCTGATCGACCTCGGGGCGCTGCCGGCGGACGAGCGGGATGCCGCCGTTCGCGAGCTCCTGCGCGCGGAGGCGCTGTTGCCCTTCGACCTTGAGCGCGGGCCGCTCTTCCGCTTCTCCCTGCTGCGCCTGGGAGACGCGGATCAGGTGGCGATGGTCACACTGCACCACATCGCGGCCGATGCCCTGTCGCTGGAGATCTTCATCCGCGAGCTCTCGGTCCTCTACACGGCGGCCGTGCGGGGCGGGGACGAAGAGGCGCTGCCGGCGCTGCCGATCCGCTACGTCGACTTCGCCTGCTGGCAGCACGAGTGGGCGCGGGGCGGCGGCCTCGCCGGGCAGCTCGCCTACTGGCGGCAGCGGCTGGCCGGAGCGCCGACGGTGCTCGAGCTGCCGGCTGACCGGCCGCGGCCGGTCGGCCGGGATTACCGGGTCGCGGTGGAGCCGCTCGCCCTGTCGCCGGCGGTGAGCTCCGGGCTCGTTGAACTCGCCCGCGGCGAGAGCGCGACGCCGTTCATGGCCGTCTTCGCCCTGCTCGCCGAGCTGCTGCGCCGCCATACGGGGCAGGACGACCTGCTCGTCGGCTCGCCGGTGGCCAACCGCCAGCGGCCCGAGACCGCGGGGCTCATCGGCTTCTTCGTCAACACCCTCGTGCTGCGCGCCGAGGCCGGCGGCGACCCCAGCTTCCGCGAGCTGCTGGGGCGGGCGCGCGAGACGATCCTCGGCGCCTTCGCCCATCAGGACGTGCCCTTCGACCGGCTGGTCGAGGAGCTGCAGCCCGAGCGGCGGCTGGGCCACATGCCTCTCTTCCAGGTGATCCTGTCCCTGCAGACCGCGGCCTCCTCTTCCGCAGGCGAGTCGGCGGCGCTGCCGGAGCTGCGCGTCTCTCGCCTGCCCACCGGCTTCGGCCAGGCGCGAATCGACCTCGCCTTCACTGCCCTCCAAGGCGAGGGCTGGCTCGACCTGGCCGTGGAGTACAACGCCGACCTGTTCGATGCCACCACCATGCGGCGGCTGCTCGCCCGGCTGGCGACGCTGGCCGCGGCGTGTGTCGCGGCGCCCGAGCGGCGTCTCTCCGCTCATCCCGGGGTGCCCGCGTGCGAACGCCACCAGGTGCTGGCGGAGTGGAACGACCGCACGCTGAGAGAGGCGGAGCCCCATCCGGAACCCCTCCTGCACCGGCTGTTCGAGGCCCGGGTGGAGGCCGGGCCGGACCGCCCGGCGCTGATCTGGGGCGAGGGCCGGGTGACCTACGGCGAGCTCAACCGCCGGGCCAACCGGCTGGCCCGGCACCTGCGCGAGCTGGGTGTGGGGCCGGACGCGGTCGTCGGCATCTGCATGGACCGCTCGCCGGACCTGATGGCGGCGATCCTCGCCGTGCTCAAGGCGGGAGGCGCCTACCTCCCCCTCGATCCCGAGGCGCCGGCCGAGCGCACCGGCTTCATGCTGGCGGACGGCGGCGCGCGGGTGGCGGTGGCCGACGCGCCCCTGGCGGCGGGGATCGCCGGGCACGGCGTCCGGGTCCTCACCCCCGAGCGGGTGGGGGAGGGGCCGGCCGGGGACCTCGCGGGTGGTGCGACCGCCGACAACCTGGCCTACGTGATCTACACCTCGGGCTCGACCGGCAGGCCCAAGGGGGTGATGGTCTCCCACCGTGCGGTGTGCGGGACCCTCCTCTGGCGCCTCGCCTGCTTCGCGCTGTCGGGCGAGGACTGCATCCTGCAGAACATCGCCTTCACCTTCGATCCCTCGATCTGGCAGATCTTCGGCGCCCTGCTCTCCGGCGCCCGGCTGGTCCCCGTCGCGCGCGGCGGCCAGCAGGACTTCGCGGGCCTGGTGCGCACGGCGGCGCGCGAGGGGGTGACCATCACCGATCTCGCGCCGCCCATGCTGGAAGCCTTCCTCGAGCAGGAGGGGCTGGACGAGTGCCGCGGGCTGCGGCTGCTGTTCGCCGGCGGCCAGGCCCTCCCGGCCGCCCTCGCCGGGCGCTTCCAGGAGCGGTTCCCGGCGGCGGCGCTGCAGAACATCTACGGCCCCACCGAGGCCGCCATCGACGCCGCCACCTGGACCTGCACGCCGCTGCCGGCCGGCCGCACCGTTCCCATCGGCCGGCCGGTGGCCGGCCGGCGCCTGCTGGTGCTCGACGGGGAGCTGGCGCCGGTCCCTCTCGGCGTGCCCGGCGAGCTGTATATCGGCGGCGCCGGCCTCGCCCGCGGCTACCTGGGCGAGCCGGCGCTGACCGCCGAGCGGTTTCTGCCGGACCCCTGGGCGGCCGAGGCGGGCGCCCGTCTCTATCGCACGGGGGACCTGGTGCGCCACCTCGCCGACGGCCTGCTCGAGTTCCTGGGACGCGTCGACCGGCAGGTCAAGATCCGCGGCTTCCGGGTGGAGCTGGGGGAGGTCGAGGCGGCCATCGCCCGCCACCCGCAGGTCCGGGAGAGCGCGGTCGCAGTGCGCCAGGACCCTCTGGGGCAGCCGCTGATCGCCGCCTGGTTCGCGGCCGTGCCCGGCAGCTCCCTGACGGCCGGCGAGCTGCGCCTCTTCCTGCGGTCGAGCCTCCCGACCTACATGGTGCCGGCGGCCCTGGTGCCGCTCCCAGCCCTGCCGCGGACGGTCAGCGGCAAGGTCGATGCCCAGGCCCTGCCGGCGCCGGCGGAGGTCGCGAGCGCAGGGCAAGCGGCTGCCGGCGCGGTGCCGCGGACGGGGCTCGAGCGGGTCATCGCCGAGGTCTGGCGCGAGGTGCTGGGGGTCGAGGAGGTGGGGATCGAGGACAACTTCTTCGATCGCGGCGGCCACTCTCTGCTGCTCGTCCGCGTGCACTCGCGGCTGCAGAAGGCGCTGGACCGCGAGATCCAGGTCGTCGACCTGTTCAATCACCCGACGATCGGCGCTCTCGCCCGGCATCTGGGAGAGCGGGGCGACAGACCGGAGGGGGAAGGCGACGGCGTGGTCGCGGCCGCCCGGGTCCGGGCGCGCAGCCAGGTGGAGTGGCGCGGCGGCCAGGAGGGAATCGCTATCGTGGGCCTCGCGGGCCGCTTCCCGGGCGCCGCGGACGTCGAGGAGCTCTGGACCAACCTGCGGGCGGGCAGGGAGTGCATCCGCTTCTTCACCGACGAGGAGCTGAGGGCGCAGGGGGTACCGCCCACGGCCCTGAACGATCCCGACTACGTTAAGGCCCATGGCGTGCTCGACGGCATCGACCTCTTCGACGCGCCGTTCTTCGACATGCCGCCGCGCGAAGCCGAGATGACGGACCCGCAGCACCGGCTCTTCCTGGAGTGTGCCTTTCACGCCCTGGAGAGCGCGGGTTACGACCCGGCCCAGTACCCCGGCGCCATCGGCGTCTATGCCGGGGTGAGCGCCAACCTGTACCTGCTGAGGAACGTCCTGGCGACGCCTGGAGCCCTGCAGGCCGGCGGCGGGGCGAACCAGGCCATGCTGGGAGGGGACAAGGACTTCCTCGCCACGCGCCTGTCCTACAAGCTGAACCTGCGGGGTCCCAGCTTCACGGTGCAGACCGCCTGCTCGACCTCTCTCGTCGCCACCCACCTCGCCTGCCGGGCCCTGCTCGGCCGCGAGTGCGACATGGCGCTCGCCGGAGGCGTCTCGGCCATGGTGCCGCAGGTGGCGGGTTATTACTATCAGGAGGGTGGCATCGTCTCGCCAGACGGCCACTGCCGCGCCTTCGACGCCCAGGCCCAGGGCACCGTCGGCGGCAGCGGCGTGGGGGTGGTGGTGCTCAAGCGGCTGAGCGACGCCCTGGCGGCGGGCGATACCGTCCACGCCGTCATCAAGGGCACGGCCATCAACAACGATGGCGCCCGGAAAGTGGGCTACACCGCTCCCGGCGTCGACGGCCAGGCCGGTGTCATCGCCGCCGCCCAGACCGTGGCCGGGGTGTCGCCGGACGAGATCGGCTACGTCGAGGCGCACGGCACCGGCACACCCCTGGGGGATCCCATCGAGATCGCCGCCCTCTCCCGGGTCTTCCGCGCCGGCACTGCCGGCAGAGACCGGCGGGGCTTCTGTGCCATCGGCTCGATCAAGACCAACCTCGGCCACCTGGACGCGGCCGCCGGCATCGCCGGGCTGATCAAGACCGCCCTGGTCCTGGAGCGGGGCGAGATCCCGCCGAGCCTCCATTTCCGGGCGCCCAATCCGCGCATCGACTTCGCGTCGAGCCCGTTCTTCGTCAACGCCGAGCTGCGCCCGTGGCCGGCGAACGGCGAGCCGCGCCGGGCCGCGGTGAGCTCCTTCGGGATCGGCGGCACCAACGCCCACGCCGTGCTCGAGGCGGCGCCGGCCCCGGTGCCGTCAGGGGAGTCCCGGCCGTTCCAGCTCCTGGTGCTTTCGGCCCGCTCGGCCGAGGCCCTGGAGACGGCGACCGGCAACCTGGCGGCGCACCTGCGGGACCATCCCGAGGTGCCGCTGGCGGACGCCGCCTTCACCCTCCAGGTGGGCCGGCGGGCGCTGGCCCACCGGCGGTTGCTGGTGGCCCGCGACGCCGCCGACGCCGCGGCGGCGCTGGCGGCGCGGGACCCGGAGCGGCTCCTCACCCGCGCCGCCGAGAGCGGCCGGAGGCCGGTCGTCTTCCTCTTCCCCGGCCAGGGTGCGCAGCACGCCGGCATGGGCCGGGAGCTGTACCAGCGGGAACCGGCCTACCGGAGCGCTCTCGGCGCCTGCGCCGAGCGCCTCGCCCCCCACCTCGACGGCCTCGACCTGCGCCGCGTCCTGTATCCGGAGCCCGGCGCCGGCGCTGCCGACGCCGACCGCCGGCTGCAGCAGACCGGTCTCGCTCAGCCGGCCCTCTTCGCGGTGGAGTACGCCCTGGCGTGCCTGTGGATGGAGTGGGGCGTGCGGCCGGAGGCGATGCTCGGTCACAGCCTCGGCGAATACGTGGCGGCCTGCCTCGCCGGCGTGCTCTCGCTGGAGGATGCGCTGACGGTGGTGGCGGCCCGCGGCCGGTTGATGCAGGCACGGCCGGCGGGCGCCATGCTGGCCGTCCCCCTGCCCGAGGCGGAGACCCTCGCCCTGCTGGACGACCGGCTCTCGCTGGCAGCCGTCAACGCCCCGTCGCTGTGCGTGGTCTCGGGACCAGAGGAGGCCGTCGAGTCCGTCCGCGTCCGGCTCGCCCAACGTGGTCTGGAGGGGCGGCTCCTGAAGACCTCCCACGCCTTCCATTCGGCGGTCATGGACCCCATTCTGGAGCCTTTCCGCGAGCTGCTGGGGACGATCGCGCTGCGGCCGCCGCGCATCCCGTACCTCTCGAACCTCACCGGCACCTGGATCGAGGCCTCCCAGGCCACCGATCCGGGTTACTGGGCGGCGCACCTGCGGCAGCCGGTGCGCTTTGCCGCCGACCTGGGCGAGCTGCTGCGGGAGCCCGGACGGGTGCTGCTCGAAGTCGGCCCCGGCCGCACGCTCGCGAGCCTCGCCCGGCGGCAGGCTGCCGTGGGCGCGGGGCCCGTCGAGTCGATGCGGCACCCGGGCGACGCGGCCTCCGACGAGGGCTGCCTGCTTGCCGCGCTCGGCCGCCTCTGGCTGGCCGGCGCCGAGGTGGACTGGCAGGGCTTCCACGCCCACGAGCGGCGCCGGCGGGTGCCGCTGCCGCTCTACCCCTTCGAGCGCCGGCGCTACTGGATCGAGCCGCCGCCGGCCGCCGCCGGCCCCGCGGCTGTCCGGCAGCCGGCGCAGCGCCGGCCTGACATCGCCGACTGGTTCTCGGCGCCGGCCTGGCAGGAGTCGGTGCTGCCGGCCCGGGCGCTGCCGCCGCCGGAAGCCGAGCGCTGGCTGGTGCTCGCCGACCGCTGCGGGCTCGGTGCCGAGCTGGCGGCGCGGCTGTCGCAACAGGGACGGGCGGTCGTCCTGGTGGAGGCTCCGGGCCGGCGCGAGGACTACTTCCGGCTGCTGCACGACCTGCGCGCCGGCGGGGGGCCGCTCCCTTCCCGCATCGTCCACCTGGGATGCGTCACGCCGGAGGGCGCGCCGGCCGGCCTCGCGGGCTTGGAGAGCCTGGAGGAGCCCGCCTTCTACAGCCTCCTCTGGCTGGCCCAGGCCCTGGCCGAGGCGAGCGAGGCGGCGGCGGCGGAGGTGCCGCGGGCCCTGGAGCTCACGGTGGTGGCCAACGGCCTCGTGGAGGTCGCGGGCGACGAGGCCCTGAGCCCTGGGAAGGCCCTGCTCCTGGGGCCCGTTCGCGTCATCCCCCTGGAGTACCCGGGCGCGCGGGCCCGCGCCGTCGACGTCGTGCTGCCGCCGCCCGGGCACCCGCGGCGGCAGGAGCTGCTCGACCGCCTGGCCGCCGAGCTGGCGCACCCGCCGGAGGAGACGGTCGTCGCCCTGCGCGGCCGCCGCCGCTGGGTGCAGCGCTTCGCGCCGGTGCGGCTGGAGGCGGCAGGCCGCAGCGGCCTGCGGCAGGGCGGTGTGGTCCTCGTCACCGGCGGCACGAGCGGCATCGGGCTCGCTCTCGCCGAGCACCTCGCCCGCACGGCCGGGGCGCGCCTCGCTCTCGTCGGCCGCTCCGAGCTGCCGGCGGGCTCAGAGCGTCTGGCGGCCCTCGAAAGCCTGGGAGCGGAGGTGCTGGTGATCGCCGCCGACGTCGCCGACGAGCAGGCCCTGCGCGCGGCCGTCCAGCGGACGGTCGAGCGGTTCGGCGCTCTCCACGGGGTGATCCACGCCGCGGGCGTGGCCGGCGGCGGCCTGATCCAGCTCAAGGAGCGGGAAGAGGCGGCAAAGGTGCTGCGGGCCAAGGTCCGCGGCACGCTCGTCCTGGAGTCGGTGCTCGTGCCGGTGGTGGCGGACGCCCCCCTCGACCTCTGGGTCCTCTGCTCCTCCCTCGCCGCCGTCGTCGGCGGTATCGGGCAGGTCGACTACTGCGCCGCCAACGCCTTCCTGGACGCCTTCGCCGCCGCCCGCCGCGCGCCGGTGCTCGCCATCGACTGGGACCGCTGGCGCGAGGTGGGCATGGCCGTCGACAGCGCCGGCCGCGAGCTGCCGGACGGGCTGCTTACCGCCGAAGGGGTGGAGGTATTCGACCGCGCGGTGGCGAGCGGGCTTTCCCGCCTGGCCGTCTCCGCCCGGCCGCTCGAGAGCCTGAGGGCGGCAGCGCTCTCTCCTTTGCGCGAAGCGGTGGCGAAGCTCGCACCGGCAGCGCCCGACGCCCGTCCGGCGAGCCACTCCCGGCCCGATCTGGCGACCCCCTACGTCGCCCCCCGCACCGAGACCGAGCAGGTGCTCGCCGGCATCTGGGAGGACGTCCTGGGCATCCAGCCGGTGGGCATCCACGACGACTTCCACCAGTTGGGCGGCCATTCCCTGCTCGCCCTCCAGGTGCTGTCACGGGTGCGCCAGGCGTTGAATTCCGAGCTGCCCCTGCGCGCCGTCTTCGACGCTCCGACCGTGGCGCTCCTGGCCGTGCGCCTCCTCGCAGGGGAGACCCGGGCGGCCGAGGGCGGCACGCTCGACGACATGCTGGCCCGGCTCGAGGAGCTCTCCGACGAGGAAGCCGAAGCGCTGCTCGCCAGCGAGCGGCTGCTGCTGGAGACCGGTCCCGAGGCGTCCCATGATTGAGCTTGCGAGCCGCCTCGAGAACCTCTCGCCGGCGAAGCGGGAGCTCCTGCTCCGGCAGCTCAGGAAGTTGCAGGGAACGGCTCCGCGGCCGGTCATCCGGTCGCGCCGGCAGGGCCTCGGCGACCTCCCTCTCTCCTATGCCCAGCAGCGGCTCTGGTTCCTGGACCAGTTGCAGCCCGGCAACCCGTTCTACAACCTGCCCGGCGCCGTTCGCCTCCGCGGCCCCTTCGACGAGGGCTGCCTCGGCCGCGCCCTGACCGAAATCGTGCGGCGTCACGAGAGCCTGCGCACCAGCTTTCCCAGCGTCGACGGGAGACCGGTGCAGCGGATCGGCCCCGCCGCCGTCTTCCCATTGCCGGTCGTCGACCTCTCGACCCTCCCCGAGGGGGAGCGCCGGCTGGCGGCCCGAGCGCTCCTCGCGGCCGAGGGGCGGCACGCCTTCGACCTCGCCGCCGGGCCGCTGGTGCACACCGTGCTGCTGCGGATGGGACCTGGCGAGCGCATCCTGGTCTTCGCTCTCCACCACATCGTTTCCGATGCGTGGTCGATGCGCATCCTGATCCGCGAGCTGACGGCGCTCTACCAGGCCTTCCTCCAGGGGGCCCCCTCGCCCCTCTTCGAGTTGCCCGTGCAGTATGCCGATTACGCCCTCGCCGAGAGAGAGTGGCTCGACGGCGAGGCCCTGGCACCGCAGCTCGAGTACTGGCGAGGGCAGCTCGCCGGTCTGCCCGGTCCCCTCGACCTGCCGGCCGACCGGCCGCGGCCCGAGGTCCAGACGTTCCGGGGCGCGCGCCAGCCGGTGGCGGTCTCTACTGGTGTCACGGCCGCCCTCAAGCTGATCGGCCAGCAGCAGCGGGCGACCGTCTTCATGACGCTGCTCGCCGGGCTCGCGTCTCTGCTCAGCCGCTACACGGGGCGCGACGACCTGCCGGTGGGGACCCCGATCGCCAATCGCGACCGGGTGGAGACCGAAGGTCTGATCGGCTTCTTCGTCAACACCCTGGTGCTGCGGTGCGACCTCGCGGGGGAGCCGACCTTCCGCGAACTCCTGGAGAGGGTGCGGGAGATGGTCCTGGAGGCCTTCGCCCATCCGGACCTGCCGTTCGAGCGCCTGGTGGAGGAGCTGCAGCCCGATCGCAGCCTCGCCCACACGCCCATCTTCCAGGTGGTCTTCGCCTTCCAGACCGTGGCGGGCGAGGCGGGCGCCGCCGCCGGGCCGGCCCTGGAAGCGCTGCCGGTCGAGTCCGGGAGGTCGCTGTTCGACCTCACGCTGACCCTGGAGGAGGCCCGCGGGCACCTCGGCGGCCTGTTCGAGTACAACACCGACCTCTTCGACCCCGTCCGCCTGCGGCGCATGGCGACCCATTTCGAGATCCTGCTGGCGGCGGCCGCCGGCCATCCGGATCGCCGCCTCTCGGAGCTGCCGCTCCTCTCGGAGCCCGAGCGGCATCAGCTCGACCGGGAGTGGAACGGCGCGCCGGCCGAGGCCCTGGACGGCCTCTGCCTGCACCAGCGGTTCGCGGCTCAGGCGGCGAGCGTCCCGAGCGCCGTGGCGGCGGTCTGCGAGGGGGAGCGGCTGACCTACGGCGAGCTGGACCAGCGGGCCAACCGGCTGGCGCGACACCTGATCCGCCTGGGCGTCCCGCCGGGTGGCTGCGTGGGGCTCTGCCTCGAGCGCTCTCTCGACCTGGTGGTCGCCATCCTCGGCACGCTGAAGGCCGGTGCATCCTACGTGCCCCTCGATCCCGCCTCGCCGCGGGAGCGGCTGGCTTTCCTGCTGGCGGACAGCCGTCCGCCGGTGCTCCTCACCCAGGAGCCCCTCGCCGGCTCCCTGCCCCAGCCGGGCTCGGGGCTCCGGGTGGTCCTCCTCGACCGCGACCGCGAAGAGATCGCCCGCGAGGACGCCGCGGATCCCGGGGCGCGGGTGACGGCCGGGCACCCGGCCTACGTCATCTACACCTCGGGCTCCACGGGCCGGCCCAAGGGCGTGGTGGTGCGGCATGGCAACGCCACGCGCCTGTTCGCGGCCACCGGCCCATGGTTCGGCTTCGGCCCGGAGGACGTCTGGACCCTGTTCCACTCCTGCGCCTTCGATTTTTCCGTGTGGGAGATCTGGGGCGCGCTGCTCCATGGCGGCCGGCTGGTGATCGTCCCCTACTGGGTGAGCCGCTCGCCGGAGGCTTTCTACGACCTGCTGCGCCGGGAGCGGGCGACGGTGCTGAGCCAGACGCCTTCGGCCTTCCGGCAGCTCATCTGGGCCGAGGAGACGGTGCTGGCCGGCGCGGCGCCGGAGCTCGCCCTGCGCTATGTGATCTTCGGCGGCGAGGCCCTGGAGCCGGCGATGCTGGCGCCCTGGCTGGCGCGCCATGGCGACCGCCGGCCGCGACTGATCAACATGTACGGCATCACCGAGACCACGGTGCACGTCACCTACCGCGAAGTCGGCTGGCAGGACGTGGGACGGGCCGTCAGCGCCGTCGGCGTGCCCCTCCCGGACCTCGGGGTTCATCTGCTCGACCGCTTCCTCTCGCCGGTGCCGCTCGGGGTACCGGGGGAGGTCCACGTCGGCGGCGCCGGACTGGCCGCGGGATACCTGGGGCGGCCGGAGCTGACGGCCGAGCGCTTCGTGCCGAACCCGTTCGGCGCGGCGGGCTCGCGACTGTACCGCAGCGGCGACCTCGCCCGGTACCGGCTCGACCGCGATCTCGAATACCTGGGGCGGATCGACCATCAGGTCAAAGTGCGTGGCTTCCGCATCGAGCTGGGGGAGGTCGAGTCGGCGCTGGCCCGCCATCCCGCGGTGCGCGCGGCCGCGGTGCTGGCCGTCGAGGATCCCGAGCGTCCGGGCGAGCGGCGGCTGGTGGGGTACGTGGTGCCGGCCGCGGCCACGGCGCCCACCGGCTCGGAGCTGCGGGCCTTTGCCGGCGAGAGCCTGCCCGATTACATGCTCCCGGCGGCGATCGTGGTGCTCGCTTCCCTGCCGTTGACCACCAACGGCAAGATCGACCGGCGGGCGCTGGCGGCATTGCGGCCGCTGCCCGCCGTGCGGGCGGAGCGCACGGCGCCGCGCACGCCGGCCGAGGAGATCCTCGCCGGAATCTGGGAACGAGTGCTGCACGTCGAAGGCGTGGGTGCGCACGACAATTTTTTCGACCTCGGCGGCCACTCTCTGCTGGCCACGCAGGTGGTCTCCCGGTTGCGGGAGGCCTTCGACGTCGAGCTGCCCCTGCGCGCCCTCTTCGAGGCGCCCACGGTGGCGCAGCTCGCGGCCCGTGTCGAGGAGGCGCGCGCCGCCGACAGGGCCGCCGCACCGCCCATCGTGCGGGTGCCGCGGGAGGGTCGCCTGCCTCTGTCGTTCGGCCAGCAGCGGCTCTGGTTCCTCGCGCAGCTCGAGCCCGGGAGCGTCGCCTACAACCTGCCCACGGCCCTGCGGCTCGCGGGTGGCCTCGATCCGGCGGCGCTGGCGGCGAGCCTGGGGGAGGTGGTGCGCCGTCACGAGGCGCTACGCACCGTCTTCCGGCTGCCGGGCAGCGGCGAGGACGAGCCGGAGCAGGTCATCCTCCCGGCTCTCCCGGTCCCCCTGCCGCTGGTCGACGTCACCGCGCTGCCGCCGGCGCCGCGGCGAGCCGAAGCCCGCCGTCTCGCCACGGCCGAGGCGCGGCGCCCCTTCGACCTCGAGCGGGGACCGCTGCTGCGGGCGGGCCTCGTCCGGCTCGCCGCCGCGGAGCACGTCCTGCTCCTCAGCCTGCACCATGTCGTCAGCGACGGCTGGTCGATGGGAATCCTGGTGCGCGAGCTGACGGCGCTCTACAGCGCGGCGTCCCAGGGCCGGCCCGCGCTCCTCCCCGCGCTGCCCGTGCAGTACGCCGACTACGCGGCCTGGCAGCGGCGGTGGCTCGCCGGCGAGGTGCTGGAGGGGCATCTCGCCTACTGGCGACAGGCCCTCGCCGGCGTGCCGCCACTGCTCGACCTGCCCACGGACCGCCCGCGGCCTCCGGTGCAGACCTTCCGCGGCGACCGCCGCATGCTTCCGCTCCCAGCCGAGCTGGCGGCGGCGGTGCGCGAGCTCGGACGCGCGGCGGGGCTCACCCCCTTCATGGTGCTGCTCGCGACCCTCCAGCTCCTCCTGCACCGGTACTCCGGGCAGGCGGTCGTGGCCGTGGGATCGCCCGTCGCCGGCCGGAGCCGGGCGGAGACCGAGGGGCTGATCGGCTTCTTCGTCAATACCCTGGTGCTCGCCGGCGACCTCGCGGGAGAGCCGGGCTTCCGCGCGCTGCTGGCGCGGGTGCGGGAGGTGGCTCTCGGCGCCTATGCGCACCAGGAGCTGCCGTTCGAGAAGCTGGTCGAGGAGCTGGCGCCGGAGCGCAACCTGGCCCACGCGCCGTTGTTCCAGGTCCTGTTCTCGTTTCAGGCGGCGGCTGCGGCGCCGGCGGCGGGAACGGAGGCGGCGGGAGGGACGGTGGCGGGAGAAGGCCTCGCCCTGTCCGCCGTGGAGGCCGACATGGCGGCCGCGAAGTTCGACCTGACGCTGGCGATCGAGGAGCGGGCACACGGTTTCGCCGCCGCGCTGGAGTTCAACACCGATCTCTTCGACGCCGTGACCGCCGGCCGGATGCTCGCCCAGCTCCGGGACCTGCTGGCGGTCGCCGTGGCGGACCCGGAGGCCCCGATCGGGGATCTGCCGCTGCTGGGCGGGGCCCAGCGGGCGCAGCTCCTGAACGAGTGGAACGACACCGCCGCCGCCAGGTCCGAGGCCTGTCTGCACCAGCTCTTTGCGGCCCGCGCCCGGGAGACGCCCGAGGCGCCGGCGGTGATCGCAGCGGAGGGGACCCTGACCTGGAGCGAGCTCGACGGCCGCGCCAGCCAGCTCGCCTGCCACCTGCGGGCCCTGGGCGTCGGCCCCGAGGTCCTGGTGGGGATCTGCATGGAGCGCTCGCTCGACATGGTCGTCGCCATGCTGGGGACCCTCAAGGCCGGCGGCGCCTACCTGCCGCTCGATCCGGCCTATCCGCGCGAGCGGCTCGACTTCATGCTGGCGGACGCCGCCGCCCCGGTGGTGCTCACCCAGGAGCGGCTGCTCGCCGGCCTGGCGGGGGAGGGCGGGCCGCGACGTCTCTGCCTCGATCGCGACTGGCCCACCATCGCCGCCACCGCGCCGCTGCCGCCCCCGGACCTGACGCCGGACCACCTCGCCTACACGATCTACACCTCCGGCTCCACGGGCCGTCCCAAGGGGGTGGCGATCACCCACCGCAGCGCCGTGGCCCTGCTCGACTGGGCGCGCGGCGTCTTCCCGGAGCGCGACCGCGCCGGCGTGCTCGCCTCGACGTCGATCTGCTTCGACCTCTCCGTCTTCGAGCTCTTCCTCCCGCTCTGTCACGGCGGCACGGTGATCCTGGCGGAGAACGCGCTCCACCTGCCGCGCCTGGCCGCCGCCGGGCGGGTCACACTCCTCAACACGGTCCCCTCGGCCATCGCCGAGCTGGTGCGCGGCGAGGGCCTGCCGGCGGCGGTGCGCACCGTGGTGCTGGCCGGCGAGCCGCTGCCGCGCCGGCTGGTGGACGAGATCTACGCCCTGCCGGGCGTGGCGCGGGTCCTGAACTGCTATGGCCCCTCGGAGGACACCACCTACTCGACGTTCGCCACCATCGACCGCGGGCCGGGGCTGCCGCCCATCGGCCGGCCGGTGGGCGGCGGCCGGGCCCTCCTGCTCGACGCGCGGCTCCAACCGGTGCCGCCCGGCGTCCCCGGCGAGCTCTACCTGGGGGGCGCGGGCCTTGCCCGCGGCTATCTCCATCGCCCCGAGCTGACGGCCGAGAGGTTCGTCCCCGACCCGTTCGCCGCGGAGCCCGGGGCGCGGCTCTACCGGACGGGGGACCTCGCCCGCTTCCGGCCGGACGGCGAGTTGCTGTTCCTCGGCCGCGTCGACCACCAGGTCAAGGTGCGGGGCTTCCGCATCGAGCCGGGGGAGATCGAGGCCGCTCTGCGGCGCCACCCGCAGGTGGCCGAGGCCGCGCTGCTGGCGCGCGGGGAGCCCGGGGAGCAGCGGCTGGTCGCCTACGTCGTGGGCCAGCCCGGAGAGGCGCCAGAGGTCGACGAGCTGCGCAGCTTCCTGCGCGCCAGGCTGCCGGCGCACATGGTGCCCTGGGCCTTCGTCGCTCTCCCCGCCCTGCCGCTCAACGCCAACGGCAAGGTCGACCGCCGGGCGCTGCCGGACCCCGAGCGGGGCGCCTGGGGCGCGCCGGCCGCGGTCGAGGAGCCGCAGTCGGAGATGGAGAGGACGATCGCCGCCATCTGGCGCGAGCTGCTGCGGCTCGAGCGGGTGGGGATCGACGACAATTTTTTCGATTCGGGCGGCCATTCGCTGCTGACGGTCCGGGTCTATCACCGGCTCAAGAGCGCGCTCGGCCGGGAGCTGCCGCTGGTCGCCCTGTTCGAGCACCCCACCATCCGCACCCTCGCCCGGTACCTGGACGCGGGGGAGGCGGAGCCCGCTTCCCGGCTGCGGGGGCAGGACCGGGGGGCGAGGCGCCGGGAGGCCGCCGCCGGCCGCCGCCGTCCGGCCCGGCCCGGCGCTGCCGCCACCGATCAAGAACCTGAGGAGCTTTGACGCGCCATGACGGATACGCAGACACAGGACCTTTCGATCGCGATCGTCGGCATGGCCGGCCGTTTTCCGGGTGCCGCCGACGTCGATCAATTCTGGCGCAACCTGCGCGACGGCGTGGAATCGATCCGCTTCTTCGCCGGCGACTCGGAGGACTCGATCGCCGGCCCGGCGGACGATCCGGGCCTGGTCCGCGCCGGCGGGCTGCTCGACGGCATCGAGGGCTTCGACGCCGCGTTCTTCGACTTCAACCCGCGCGAGGCGGAGATCGCCGATCCCCAGCAGCGGGTCTTCCTCGAATGCTGCTGGCAGGCCCTGGAGACGGCCGGCTACTCCCCCGAGGATTTCTCCGGCGCGATCGGGGTCTTCGGCGGCGCCGGGATGAACACCTATTTCCTCAACAACGTGCTCGGCCATCCCGAGCTGTTGCAGACCCTGGCACCCATCCAGATCCTCGTCGGCACCGACAAGGACTACCTGGCGCCGCGGGTCTCCTACAAGCTCAACCTCAAGGGGCCCAGCATCAGCGTCCAGACGGCCTGCTCGACGTCGCTGGTGGCGGTCCACCTCGCCTGCCAGAGCCTCCAGGATTACCAGTCCGACCTGGCGCTCGCCGGCGGCGTCTCGATCCGCGTGCCGCAGAAGAGCGGCTATCGCTACCAGGAGGGGGGGATCTACTCGCCCGACGGGCACTGCCGCGCCTTCGATCGCAACGCCCAGGGCACCGTCACCGGCAGCGGCGTCGGGGTGGTGGTCCTCAAACGGCTGGCGGACGCCCTGGCCGCCGGCGACACGATCCTGGCGGTGATCCGCGGCTCGGCCGTCAACAACGACGGCGCGGCCAAGGTCGGGTTCACGGCCCCGAGCGTCGAGGGGCAGGTGGCGGTGATCTCGGAAGCCCTGGCCGCGGCCGGCGTCTCCGGCGACACCATCGGCTACGTCGAGGCCCACGGCACGGGCACGGCGCTGGGCGATCCGATCGAGGTGACGGCGCTCACCAGGAGCTTCGGCGTGGGCGCCGGGCGGCGGGAGTCCTGCGCCCTGGGGTCGGTGAAGAGCAACATCGGCCACCTGGACACGGCCTCCGGCGTGGCCGGTCTGATCAAGGCGGTCCTCGCGCTGCAGCATCGCGCCATCCCGCCGAGCCTCCACTACGAGGCGCCGAACCCGGAGATCGACTTCACGTCCGGCCCGTTCTACGTCAGCCGGGCACTGACGGAGTGGCCGGCCAACGGTGCCCCGCGGCGGGCCGGCGTCAGCTCGTTCGGCATCGGCGGCACCAACGCCCACGCCGTGCTGGAGGAGGCGCCGGCGCTCGCCCCCTCCGGCCCGGCCCGCTCCTGGCAGCTCCTGCTCCTCTCGGCGCGGACGCCGGCCGCCCTGGAGACGGCGACCGACAACCTGGCGCGCCATCTGGAGGAGCATCCCGAGCAGCCGCTGGCCGACGTCGCCTACACCCTGCAGGTGGGGCGCAAGGGCTTCAAGCACCGGCGCGCCCTGGTCTGCCAGGACCGCGCGGACGCGGTCGCCGCCCTCCGCTCACGGCACCCGCAGCGCCTCCTCTCCCTCGTCCAGGAGGGGCGCGACCGCCCGGTGGCCTTCCTCTTCCCGGGCCAGGGCGCGCAGCACGTGGGCATGGGCCGGGAGCTCCACGACGCCGAGCCGGCCTTCCGCCGCGCTCTCGACCGCTGCGCCCGTCTCTTGCAGCCCCACCTCGGGCTCGACCTGCGGACCGTCCTGTTCCCCGCGGCCGGGGCTGCCGACGCCAGCGCCGCGGCGGCGGAGCGATTGACGCAGACGGTCCTCGCCCAGCCCGCCCTCTTCGCGATCGAATACGCCCTCGCCGAGCTGCTGCGGGAGTGGGGGATCCGCCCCGCGGCCATGCTCGGCCATTCCATCGGCGAGTACGTGGCGGCGTGCCTCGCGGGCGTCTTCTCGCTGGAGGACGCCCTCGCCCTGGTGGCCGCCCGCGGCCGCCTGATGCAGGAGCTGCCGGCGGGGGCCATGCTGGTGGTGCCGCGGCCGGAGGCGGAGACGCGGCGGCTGCTGACCGGCGGCCTGGCGCTCGCCGCCATCAACGGGCCGTCGTTCGCCGTGGTCTCCGGCCCCACGGGCGAGGTCGACGCTCTGGCCCGCGGCCTGGCGGAGCAGGGGATCGAGGCCCGCCGCCTCCACACCTCTCACGCCTTCCACTCCGCCATGATGGATCCCATCCTGGAGGCGTTCGGCCAGGAGGTGGCGAAGGTCCGGTTGGCGCCGCCCCGCATCCCCTATGTCTCCAACCTGACCGGCACCTGGGTCGAGGCCGCGCAGGCCACCGATCCCGCCTGGTGGGTGCGCCAACTGCGCGAGACGGTGCGCTTCGCCGACGGCGCCGCCGCGCTGCTGCAGGACCGCTCGCGCGTGCTCCTGGAGGTGGGGCCGGGCCGCACGCTCGCCAGCCTCGTCAGGTCCGCGGCCCCCGAGCGGGCGGTCGTGACCTCGATGCGCCATCCTCAGGACGGTGACGGCGGGACCGGCGGGGGCGGCGAGCCGCTGGCCAACGCCCTCGGCCGCCTCTGGCTGGCCGGCGCTCGCGTCGACTGGGAGGGTTTCCACGTCCACGAGCGGCGGCACCGGGTGCCGCTGCCGACCTACCCCTTCGAACGCCAGCGCTTCTGGCTGGAGCCGGCGCGGCTGCGGGTCGCGGCCGCGCCCACCGCTGTGGCGCCGGCGGAGACCGCGGCGGCTCCCGCGGCGGTGGCGGAGCCCGTTGCGACCCTCTCCCGTGGGCACGCGCGGCCCGAGCTGGCCACCCCCTTCGTCCCCCCCGGCGACGACGTCGAGGCCACGGTCGCCGCCATCTGGGAGCGCGCGCTCGGCATCGCGGGGATCGGCGTCCACGACGACTTCTTCGAGCTCGGCGGCCACTCGCTGCTGGCCACCCAGATCACCTCCGAGGTGCGGTCGGCCTTCGCCACCGACGCGCCGCTCAAGGCCCTGTTCGAGACTCCCACCGTGGCCGGCCTGGCGGCGGCGGTCCGCTCCCATCAGGCGGCGGCGGCGGGGGCTGCCGGCGCCGCGCCGGCGCTCCCCGTCCTCGTCCCCGACCCCGAGCACCGGCACGAGCCGTTCCCGCTCACCGACGTGCAGCAGGCCTACTGGATCGGCCGCAGCGGCGCCTTCGAGATGGGTGAAGTCGCCACCCACATCTACACCGAGGTGAACGCGCCGGGGATCGATCTCGACCGCATGACCCTCGCCTGGCGCCTGCTCATCGAGCGCCACGACATGCTGCGGGCCATCGTGCTGCCGGACGGCCGGCAGCAGATCCTGGAGACAGTGCCGCCCTACTGCATCGAGGTGCTCGACCTGCGCGAGGCGGACGCCGCGCAGCGCGAGGCCGGGCTGCAGCGGGTGCGCCACGAAATGTCGCACCAGGTGCTGCCGAGCGACCGCTGGCCGCTGTTCGAGGTGCGCGCCACGCGGCTCCGCGGCATCGTTCGCTTCCACATCAGCTTCGACTTCCTGATCGGCGACGCCTGGAGCTGGCAGGTCCTGATGCGCGACCTCGCCCGCCTCTACGCCGACCCCGCCGCCGAGCTGCCGCCCCTGGAGGCCTCGTTCCGCGACTACGTGCAGGCGCTCGCCGACTACGAGCGCACGCCGGGCTTCGCGCGCGACCTCGACTACTGGCGCGGCCGGCTGGCCGACCTCCCCCCGGCACCCGAGCTGCCGCTCGCCAGGAACCCGGCGACCCTCGGCCGTCCGCGCTTCGTGCGCCACGCCGGGCGCCTGCCGCGGGCGGCCTGGAGCCGCCTCAAGGAGCGGGCGAGCCGCTCCGGCCTGACCTCCTCGGGAGTCCTGCTCGCCGCCTTCTCCGAGGTTCTGGCAGCCTGGAGCAAGAGCCCGCGGTTCACCATCAACCTGACGCTGTTCAACCGCCTGCCTCTCCACCCGCAGGTCGACGAGCTGGTCGGCGACTTCACCTCCCTGACGCTGCTGGCGGTGGACACCTCCCAGGCCGGCAGCTTCGAGGAGCGGGCCCGGCGCACCCAGGCGCAGCTCTGGGAGGACCTCGACCACCGCTCGGTCAGCGGCGTGCGGGTGCTGCGCGAGCTGACGCGCTCCCACGGCGGCCTCGTCCGCTCCTTCATGCCGGTCGTCTTCACCAGCACCCTCAACCTCGCCACGCAGCAGGACGGCGGGACCCAGGACGAGGAGGACGACGACGCTCAGCGCGAGGAGCGCTACGAGATCAGCCAGACCCCCCAGGTCTGGCTGGATCACCAGGTGGCCGAGGAGGGCGGCCGGCTGATCTTCAACTGGGACGTGGTCGAGGATCTCTTCCCACCGGGCTTCGTCCCGGCCCTGTTCCAGGCCTATCACGACCTGCTCGTGCGGCTGGCCGGCGGCGAAGAGGTCTGGGCGGCGACCGCTCTCGACCTGGTGCCGGCCGCGCAGAAGGACGAGCGGGCAGCGGTCAACGGCACGGCCGGGGACTTCGGCCCCGCCGCCTCCGGCCTGCTCCACACGCTGGTGGCCGCGCCGGACGACCGCCTGGCCGTGGACGCCCCCGGCCGCACCCTCACCTACCGCGAGCTCCACCGCGAGGCCGTCGCCCTCGGCCGCCGCCTGCGCGAGCTGGGGGCCCGCCCCAACCGTCTCGTGGCGGTGGTGATGGAGAAGGGGTGGGAGCAGGTGGTCGGCGTGCTGGGAGTGCTGTGGTCCGGAGCGGCCTACCTGCCCATCGATCCCGACCTGCCCGCGGACCGCCGCCGCTATCTGCTGGAGAATGGCGAGGTGGAGATCGCCATCAGCCAGCCGTGGATCGACGACCGCTTCGCGCAGCTCGGCGAGTGGCCGCAGGGCCTCCGGCGGCTGCGCGTGGAGGCCGGCACGCCCGAGATGCCTGAGATGCCCGAGGATACCGAGCCCGCTCCTCTGACCCCCGTCCAGGGCCCGGCGGACCTCGCCTACGTGATCTTCACCTCGGGCTCCACCGGCCAGCCCAAGGGGGTGATGATCGATCACCGCGGCGCGGTCAACACCGTGCTCGACATGAACCACCGCTTCCGAGTGGGGCCGCAGGACCGGGTCCTCGCCCTGTCGTCGCTGTCTTTCGACCTCTCGGTCTACGACGTCTTCGGCCTCCTGGCGGCCGGCGCGACGATCGTCCTCCCGGCGGCGGACCGGCGGCGCGACCCCGCGCACTGGGCCGAACGGATCGAAGGCGCCGGCGTCACGATCTGGAACACGGTGCCGGCCCTCATGGAGATGCTCGCCGAGCAGGCGGCCCACGGCCGGCCCGCCACGCCGCAGCCGCGCACCCTGCGCACCATCCTGCTCTCGGGCGATTGGATCCCCATCTCCCTGCCCGGCCGCATCCGCCGGCTCCCCTGGGTCACCCCCGACGTCGAGGTGGTGAGCCTCGGCGGCGCCACCGAAGCCTCGATCTGGTCGATCCTCCACCCCATCGGGGAGGTCGATCCGGCGGCCCGCAGCATCCCCTACGGCCGGCCGCTGATCAACCAGACCTTCCACGTGCTGGACGGGCGCCTGCAGCCCCGCCCCACCTGGGTGCCGGGGCAGCTCTTCATCGGCGGCATCGGTCTGGCCCAGGGCTACTGGCGCGACGCCGCGAAGACGGCGGCGAGCTTCATCACCCAGCCGCAGACCGGCGAGCGCCTGTACCGGACGGGGGACCTCGGACGCTACCTGCCCGGCGGCGACATCGAGTTCCTCGGCCGTGAGGACTCGCAGGTCAAGATCCGCGGCTACCGGGTGGAGCTGGGGGAGATCGAGACTGTCCTCGCCGGTCATCCGGCGGTGCGCGAGGCGGTGGTGCTGGCCCGCGAAGGCGGCGCGCCGGGCGAGAAGCGGCTGGCCTCCTACGTCGTCGCCGAGCCCGGGGCCGCGCTGGACGCCGGGGAGCTGCGCGCCTACCTGCGGCAGCGGCTGCCGGACTACATGATCCCCTCCGGTTTCATCGTCCTGGAGTCGCTGCCGCTGACCGCCAATGGCAAGGTCGATCGACGGGCCCTGCCCGCCCTCGAGCATGAGAAACCGCAGCAGCGTCGCGAGTACGCAGCCCCGCAGACCGAGATCGAGAGGGCCCTGGCGAGCCTCTGTGGAGCGGCCCTCGGCGTCGAGAGGCTCGGCCTCCACGACGATTTCTTCGAACTGGGCGGCGACTCGCTGATGGCCATCCGTGCCATCTTCCAGATCCGCGCCGACCTGGGCGTCGAGCTGCCGGTGCGCAGCTTCTTCGACGCGCCCACCGTCGCCGCCCTGGCCGAGGTGGTCGAAGGGCTGATCCTGGACCAGATCGAAAACCTGTCGGACGAAGAGGTCCATGAGCGGCTGTGACGCCGTCGGTGCGGGGGCGCCGAGGTGATGCTGGCCCGTCTGCCGGAGGGGGCCTAGGAGTGTCGGCGGGTCAGGACCTTTCCCAACGGCGGTCGCGGCTCACGCCGGCGCAGCGCGCCCTGCTCGAGAAGCGCCTGAGCGGTGGCCGCGGGCAGGCCGAGGCGGACGCCGCCGGCGAGGATGAGAGCTGGCGAATGTCTCCCCGCCCCGGCAGCGGGCCGGCGCCGCCGTCCTGCGGCGAGTCGCGGCTGTGGCATTTCGCCCGCCGCCGGCCGGAGAGCGACGCCTACAAGGTCTACCATGCCGTGGGCCTCTCCGGCCCGCTCGACCTCCCGGCCCTCGCCGCCAGCCTGCGCGTCGTGGTCGAGCGTCACGAGGTGCTGTGGAGCCGCTTCACCGCGGAGGACGGGGCCCTCCTCGCCCGGACCGACCGGGGTCTCCTCCCCCCTGGGCTCCCCTCCGGACTGCCGGTGATCGACCTGGGGGGGCTGCCGGAGGCCGGCCGCGAGTTCGAAGGGTCGCGGGCGGCGGTGGAGCTGGCGACGCCCGGCTTCGATCCCGAGCGTGGCCCGCTGCTGCGGCTGGCGCTGCTGCGCACGGCCGCCGCGGAGCACGCGCTGCTGCTCGCCGTCCATCACCTGGTCATCGACGGCTGGTCGCTCGCAGTGCTGGTGCGGGAGGTGGCGGCCGTCTACGGCGAGCTCGCCGCCGGCCGTCCGTCGCCGTTGCCGCCGGCCGCCCTTCAGGCGGCCGATTTCGCGGTCTGGCAGCGGCGCCGGATCGACGAGGGCGCCCTCGCCGCCGACCTCGCCTGGTGGCGCCAGCACCTGGCGGGCGTTGCGCCGGCGGGGCGCGCCTGGCCCGCCCGGCCCCAGGCCCCAGGCGGCCGGAGCACGCGTCTGCTCGGAGCGGAGCTCGCCGCGGTACTCAGGGCGCTCGCCCAGCGCGAGCGGGCGACCCTCTTCGTCACCCTGCTCGCCGGTCTCCAGGCGCTGCTCCATCTGCACACTGTGGAGGGTGCGATCATCGGCATACCCACGGCATTGCGGGGGAGGCCCGAGGCCGCGGAGCTCGTCGGTTTCCTGCTCAACCTGCTGGCGCTGCGGCCCGATCTGAGCGGCGATCCCACCTTCGCCGAGCTGCTGAGCCGCACGCGCGACACTTTCCTGGGGGCCTTCACCCATCGCGAGGCGCCCATCGAGTGGCTGGCCCGCGAGCTGTTCCCGGGCCACGATCCCGGTGTCCTGCCGTGGGTCACGGTGATGTTCAACATGCCGTCGGGCGGCGCCGGCCACGCCGAGCCGCTGCGGGCTCATGGCGTGGAGCTCACACCCCTCCTCACCGGCGAGGTGGGCTCCGAGCTCGACCTGACGCTCTATGTCCGGGAGGTGCCCGGAGGCATCCGCCTGGACCTCGGATACAATGCCAACGTGCTGGCGCCGGGAGAGCCCGAGCGCCTGCTCGCGGGATACGCGGTCCTGCTGGGGGAGGCCGCGGCTCACCCCGAGCGGCGACTCTCGGAGCTGGCCGGGGCCCTCGCCAGCGTCGTCGCTCCCGCCTGAAGGGAAACCGATGGAGACGATCCTCGTTGCGGGTGCCGGCCTGGTGGGCTCGCTGCTGTCCATCTATCTCGCGCGGCTGGGCCACCAGGTCCAGCTCTTCGACCGCTATCCGGACTTCCGCGAAGCCGAGGCGCCGGGAGGGAAATCGATCAACCTGACCCTCTGCGAGCGGGGCTTCGCCGCCCTCGACCGCGTGGGCGTCGGCGACCGCGTGCGGTCGATCTCCGTGCCCTGCTACGGCCGCGTCATCCACGGCGTCGACGGCACTCTGGAGTACCAGCCCTACGGCACCCGCCGCGAGGCCATCCACTCGGTGTCGCGCAACCACCTCAACCGCGTCCTGCTGGGCATGGCGCTTGAGCAGCCCACCCTCGATTGCCACTTCAAGCAGAAGATCCTGGAGGTGGACCTCCACCAGCCGTCGCTCACCCTGCGCGACCTGCGCTCCGGCGAGCTGACGGAGTTGCCGGGCGACCGCCTCTTCGGCGCCGACGGCGCCCATTCCGCCGTGCGCACGCAGATGCAGCGCACCCGGCGCTTCGACTTCACTCAGGAGTACCTGGACCAGGCCTACAAGGAGCTCAACGTGGCGCCCGCCGCCGACGGCGGCTGGGCGCTCGAAGGCAACGCCATCCACATCTGGCCGCGGGGCCACTACATGCTCATCGGATTCCCCAACCTGGACCACAGCTTCACCCTCTCGCTCCACATGCCCTACGAGGGCGCGGCGCCGGCGTTCTCGTCGGTATGCACGCCTGAGGACCTGACGGCGCTGTTCAGCACCTCCTTCCCCGACGCGCTCCCCCTGCTGCCGAACCTGGTGGCCGATTTCTTCGGCCGGCCGGAGGCTTCGATGATCACCGTCCGCTGCTCCCCCTGGACCTTCGAGGACAAGGTGCTGCTGATCGGCGACGCCGCCCACGCCATCGTCCCCTCCTACGGCCAGGGGGCCAATTCCGGCTTCGAGGACTGCTCGGTGCTCGCCGACTGCATCCTCGAGGGCGGCGGCGACTGGCGGCAGGTCTTCTCCCGCTTCGAAACCCAGCGCAAACCCAACGCCGACGCCATCGGCGACCTCGCGCTGGAGCACTTTCACGAGCTGCGCGACCTGGTGGGCGATCACGAGTTCCAGCTCCGCAAGAAGGTCGAGCGCCGCCTCAACGAGCTCTACCCGGACCGCTACGTCCCGCTCTACAACCTGATCTCGTTCACCAACGTCACCTACGTCGAGGCGCTGCGGCGCGAGCGCGTGCAGCGGGCCCTCCTCGATCGTCTGATGGCCGATCCCGGAGTCCGCGAGCGTCTCGAGCGTGGCGATGCCGAGGAGTCGCTCGATCCCCTGCTGAGCGACCTGACGATGGAGACCCTCGGCCAGACGGTCGCGCTGTAGCCTATTGCGTACCACTCCTTGGCGTGTTATGGTCTATTGACATAGACCGCAAGGAGGCTCCATGGGTCGAACCCTGACGTTGCCGTGGAAGTCCGCTCTCACCCGCTGTGTGTTGGCCCTGACGCTGCTGACCGTCGCCACCGCTGCGCCGGCGGTGGCCGGCATCTGCTCGCTCGACGACCGTCCCGGGGCGACGCTGCTGCTGCCGTACTTCGAGGTGGACCTCGACCATGCGGACGGCCGCACCACCCTGTTCTCGGTGAACAATGCCTCCGCCACGGCGGTGCTGACGAACGTCGTGGTCTGGACCGATCTCGGCGTGCCGACGTTCACCTTCCCGCTCTACCTCACGGGCTACGACGTCCAGACCTTCAACCTGCGCGACCTCTTTGCCGGCAGCGTGGCCAAGACGGCGTCGGCCGCCCAGGACCCCTCCGACACCATCAGTCCCAAGGGGTTCAAATCGCAGGACATCGCCTTCCACTCCTGCGACGGCTTCCTGCCGCCGTCGGACCTGCCGGCGGCGGTGCGCGACCACCTGCGGGCGGCCCACACGGGCCAGTCCTCGCCGGTGTGGGGCGCCTGCGGCGGGCAGAACCGCGGCGACCACATCGCCCGCGGCTACGTGACGATCGACACGGTGAGCCGCTGCGCGACGACGGTGCCGGGCGATCCCGGCTACTTCGGCCCCGGGGGAGTGGCCACCAGCCAGAACATTCTCTGGGGCGACTTCTTCTACGTCGATCCGGCCAAGGTCTACGCGGACGGGGAAAACCTGATCCGCCTCAAGGCCGACCCCGCCGCCTTCGCCGGCCAGCGGACGTTCTACGGGCGCTACGTCAACGGCTCGGGCGCCGACGGCCGCCAGCCGCTGCCGCCGGACTGGGCGGCGCGCTTCCTGGCCTCCGGCGCCTTCACCGAGGGTACGGACCTCATCGTCTGGCGCGACAGCGGGCAGGTCACGAAGCCGTTCCCCTGCGGCCATCTCCCCTCCTGGTATCCGCTCCTCCTGAGCGCCTACGTGGCGTTCGACGAGGAGGAGAACCCGTTCCTGCTGCCGGTCTTTCCCATCGATCCCCAACCGCCCCTGCCGGCGCCGAGCCAACTGCCGGCCGAGGCGAACCGGCTGCAGGTGGGGACGGAGCCGCTCCCCGTACCTTTCGACTTCGGCTGGATCTACCTCCACCTCGGCCACTTCGGGTTCAACCAGCCCTTCGACCTGTCGCAGGGCTGGGTGGGCGTGGCGATGAAGGCCGGTGGCCGTTTCAGCGTCGGCTTCGGTGCCACTCCTCTCTCCACCGGCTGCCAGCCGAACAACCCGCAGCCCTTCAACTAGCGAGGAGACGGCGATGAACGCGCGTTTCACCTGCTTCCTGATCGCCGCCGTCCTCTGCATGGCCGCACCGGTCCTCGCCGACAAATGCTCGCTCGACAACGGGCCGGCCGCCACGCTGCTGCTGCCCTATTTCGAGGTCGACCTCGACCATCCCGGCGGGCTGACGACCCTGTTCTCCGTCAACAACGCCTCGGCCACCGCCATCCTCACCAACGTCGTCATCTGGACGGACCTCGGGGTGCCGACCCTCAGCTTCCCGGTCTACCTGACCGGGTACGACGTCCAGAGCTTCAACCTGCGCGACCTGTTCAACGGCGTGCTGCCGCATACCGCCACGGCAGGCCAGGACCCGTCCGACACGCTGAGCCCCAGAGGCCAGTTCTCGCAGGACGTCAACTTCGCCTCCTGCACCGGCCTGCTGCCGCTGCCTTCGGCCCTGCCGCCGGCCTTCCTGGCGTCCCTGCGCGCCGCCCATACCGGCAAGAGCTCGGTGGTCCTCGGCGGCTGCGCCGGGCAGGACCTCGGCGACAACCTGGCCCGCGGCTACGTCACCGTCGACACGGTGAATCAGTGCACCCTGAGGACACCAAATTTTCCGTCAGGGTACTTCGGGCCGGGCGGCGTGGCCACGGACCAGAACGTCCTGTGGGGGGATTTCATCTACGTCGACCCCGCCAATAGCTACGCCGACGGTGAGAACCTGGTCCGCATCGAGGCCTTCCCCGGCGCCTTCAAGCCGGGCGACGCGACCTTCTACGGCCGCTACGTGAACGGCTCCGGGATCGACGATCGCGAGCCGCTGGCCACTACCTGGGCCTCGCGCTACGCCATCGCCGGCACGTTCTCGGGCGGCACCGACCTGATCGTCTGGCGCGAAAGCGGCCGGATCGTCCAGCCGTTCGCCTGTGGCACGATGCCCCCCGGTTTCCCCCTGCACATCGGTGGTGAGTCGATCTTCGACGAGCAGGAGCACAGCACGAGCGTTCAGACCTTCCCCTGCGGCCCCTTCTCCTGTCCCGCCGGGCCGCCCCCCGACTCCTTCCCGGCGGAAGCGGGCCGCGCGCACGTGGGGTCTCCCGCCCTGCCGACGCCCTTCAACTTTGGCTGGTTCTTCATCAACCTCTCTCAGCCGGTGAGCGGAGCCGTTCCATTCCTCCAATCCTGGGTGGGGACGGTGATGAAGGCTCAGGGCAAGTTCAGCGCCGGCTTCAGCGCCACTCCCCTCGACAGCGCTTGCGATCCCCAGTTCTTCGTGCCGTGAGGTGGAGAGATGACGAAAGGATACTTCGCCGGTCTTCTCGCCGCCGCCGTCCTCTGCGCGCCCGCGCCGGCCCTCGCCGACAAGTGCTCGCTCGACAATGCGCCGGCCGCCACGCTGCTGCTGCCCTATTTCGAGGTCGACTTCGACCATGCCGACGGGCTGACGACCCTGTTCTCCGTCAACAATGCCTCGGCCACCGCCGTCCTCACCAACGTCGTGGTGTGGACGGACCTCGGAGCTCCGACCCTCAGCTTCCCGGTCTACCTGACCGGGTATGACGTCCAGACCTTCAACCTGCGCGACCTCTTCAACGGCGTCCTGCCGCATACCGCCACAGCCGGGCAGGATCCGCGGGACACCCTGAGCCCCAGGGGCCGGTTCTCGCAGGACGTCAACTTCGCCTCCTGCAACGGCATCCTGCCGTCGCCGCCACTGCCTGCGACCTTCCTGGAGCACCTGCGCGCCCTCCACACGGGCAAGGCTTCCCCGATGCTCGGCCGCTGCGCCGGCCGCGACCTCGGCGACCGCGTCGCCCGCGGCTACGTCACCGTCGACACGGTGAGCCACTGCGTCTCGCAGACGCCGGCCGACCCCGGGTATTTCGGGTCCGGCGGCGCGGCCACGGACCAGAACGTCCTGTGGGGGGACTTCATCTACCTCGACCCCTCCAACGACTACGCCGACGGCGAGAACCTGGTCCGTATCGAGGCCTTCCCCGGTGGCTTCAAGCCGGGCGAAGCCACCTTCTACGGCCGCTACGTGAACGGCTCGGGGATCGACGATCGCGAGCCGCTGGCCACCACGTGGGCCTCCCGCTACGTCAACGGCGGCGCGTTCGCGGGCGGCACCGACCTGGTGGTGTGGCGCGACAGCGGCCAGACCGTCAAGCCTTTCCCTTGCGGTACGATGCCTCCCGGATTCCCCCTGGTCCTGGTCCACGAGGTGACCTTCGACGAGGAGGAGCAGGCCCTCTCCCCTCAGATGTGTGAGCCCCAGTGTGAGCTGAACGAGCCTGTCCAGGCCTTCCCGGCGGAAGCGGGCCGGGTGCACGTGGGAGGTCCCGATCTGCCGCTGTTCTTCAACTTCGGCTGGCTCTTCCTCAACCTCAAGGCTCCGGCCCCGGGAGGCAGCGTGCCCCGCCAGGCCTGGGTGGGGACGGTCATGAAGGCCCAGGGGCGCTTCAGCGCCGGCTTCAGCGCCACCCCCCTCGACAGCGCCTGCGATCCCTGGCCCGGCGAAGGGGATTTCGTGCCCTGAGCTGGATCGCCGCCACGGCCGGCCTTCTCGCGGGCTTCGTGCTCCCCCTGCTGGCGTTGGCCGCCACGGCCTGGGTCCTGGGCCGTGGCGCCACCCGGGCCTTGGGCCTCGCCTTCTCCGGCCGGCTGGAGAAGTGGGCGATCTCCATGGCCCTCGGGCTCGCCCTCGCCGCCCACCTGCTGCTGCTGCTCGGCCTCGCCGGCCGGCTGCAGACCGTGCCGGTGCTGCTGGCGGCGGCGCTCGTCCACGTCCTCGGAGCCTCGGTATGGAGAGAGATCTGGGGAGATCTCCGCGCCGGCGGCCTCCGGGCCGCCTGGGTGGCTGGCCTCGCGCTGATCCTCGTCCCCTTCGTCCTGCCGGCCCTCTATCCACCCACGGCCTTCGACGCCACCCTCTACCACCTCCCCTTCGCCCGCGCCTTCGTCGCCACGGGCGGCGTGCCGTACCTGATCGACCGGCGCTTCCCCGTGTTTCCCCAGGCCAACGAGATCCTGTTCGCGGCCGTGATGCTCTTCGGCCGCGACGTGGCGGCCCAGGGCGTGCAGTTCCTGGCCACCTTGCTCACCGCCGCCCTGCTCGCGGTGTGGGCACGGCGGGTCTTTCCGGAGCTGCGAGCGGCGGGCGCGCTGGCCGCCGCCCTCTTCCTCGGCAGCCCGCTGGTGGCCTACCTCGCCGGCACCGGCTACGTCGAGGCCGGGCTGACCCTCTTCGCCACCGGCGGCCTCTACGCCGCGGACCGCTGGCGGGAGACGGGGGACCGGCACTGGCTGGTGCCCGCCGCGGTCCTCGCCGCCACGGCCGCAGATGTCAAGTACCTCGGCCTCTACTTCCTGGGCGCCGCGGTCCTGCTGGTGGCGCTGGGGAGGGCGCGGCCGGCGGGGGAGCGGGCGCTGGACGTCCTCCTCTTCGGCGGCATCGCCTTGGCCGTGCTGGCGCCCTGGTATCTGCGGATTTTCCTCCTCACCGGCAACCCGGTGTTCCCCTATGCCGCCGGGCTCTTCGGCGCCAGCCCCTGGCAGTCGCTGCCCTTTCCCGGGCAGCACACGTCGCTGTTGCAGCGATTGGTGCGGGCGGCGCGCCTGTCCTGGGACCTGGTCTTCGCCCGCGAGTCCTACGGCCGGCTGCCTCCGCTGTCGCCGGCCTATCTCGCCGCCCTCCCCCTGCTTGCGGCCGGTGCGGTGCGCGACGCCCGGGTGCGGCTCTGGCTGGCCGTGGCCGCGGCCTACGCCCTCGCCTGCTCCTGGCTGCCGCGGGACAGTCGCTATCTCGTCCCCGTCCTCCCTCTTGTCAGCGTGGCCGTGGCCGGCTCGCTGGCGGTCTGCGCCGGCCCATGGCGGCGCTCCCGGCTCCTCGCCTGGGTCCTCTGCCTGGGCTGCCTCCTGCCGGGTTGGCTCTACGGCCTCTATTCCGTCGAGCGCAACGGCGCGCTGCCGGTGACGGCGGCGCAGCGGGACGCCTTCCTCGCCCGCAAGGTCCCCCTCTATCCAGCGGTCGCCTGGCTCAATCGCACCCGCGGCGCCTACACCGTCTGGGGTCTGTACGCCGAGCAGGTCACCTACTTCGCCGGCGGACGGTTCTGCGGCGACCTCGTGGGGCCGGCGAGCTACGGCCGCGTGCTCGCCGCCTCTCCGACCCCCGCGGCTTTCCACCACGAGCTGCGCCGCCTGGGAGCGGACCATCTCCTGCTTCCCGCCGCCTTCGCCAGGGAGCTGCCGTTCCCGGAGGACGCGGCCTTCCAGCGCTGGTTCGAGCCCGTCTACCAGGACGCCAACGCCCGGGTGTACGCTCTGCGCGGGATCGCTACGCCTGCGGTCGGATCTCGGCCATCAGGTCCTTGAAGTAGAAACCCGCCCAGAGCAGGAAGGGGAGGGAGAACTTGAACGGCAGGTCCAGGAGGTGCTTGCCGAGCCCCCAGAAGTTGCGGGCGAAGGGGCCGTAGTGGGCGAGGCTCCAGGCTCCGAGCTGCGTGGCGTAGGTGAACTTCACGTAGAAGAAGATCAGGAAGATGTCGAAGAAGACGGTGATGAGCACTGCCCAGCCAAGGCTCTCCAACCGCCGCCGCCAAGGCACCCGCGGCACGGCCAGGAAGAGGATGCCGAGCATCAGCAGGTGGAAGTGGACGTCCGTCACCCGGAAGGAGTGGACGAGGCTTTTGGCTGGGGGGAAGTCGCGCCGCTGGACGTAGGCGAAGTGGTCGTCCTTGCGCAGCAGGTTGGTGACGCTCGGGCTCTCCGTCAGCCGCACCAGATTTTCGGCGCTGCCCAGCAGGAACCGGTTGTAGACCGGCGTCGCGACGAGCCATACCAGGGCCACGGGGACCACCCAGAGCAGGGCGTTGAGGATGAACTGGAGTGCCCAGCTCCGTCGTGGGCTCTTCGCGGTGGTCATCGGGCCGCCGTCAGGTGGCGGGTTCGCGGGCCGGGGGCACGGCGAACCGGTTCGCCCAGAAGATCCACAGCAGCACGCCGAAGAGGATGACGATGGTCTGCCAGATCACCGTGTGCGAGGTGTCGAAGATCTTCGGGAAGTAGACGCCGGTAAGGAACAGGGCGACCACCCGCACCAGGTTGATCACCTGGATGGCCAGGATGCCCAGCACGAGGCCGGCGAGCCGCGACTTCCAGGAGGCGGGAAAGGCGAGCACGGCGGCGAGGAAGATGAGCATCGCCTCGATGCCGTTGCAGCCATTGCGGATGTTGACCGCGAAACGGGGGGTGCGGATGACGGTGCCGCTCATCGTCACGTTCTGCCCCAGCAGGTGGAGCACGCCGCCGCTCACCCGCGCGATGCCGGCAGTGAACGGCTCGACCGCGTGGTCGTTGACCCAGTTGACGGAGATCAAGGTGAAGCTCCCGCCGAGGATGATCACGAACAGGAGAAGGAACGTCAGCTCCCGCCGGTTGCGCTGCCAGAAGGAGCCTGCGGCGGGGGAGGGGGACTGCGGAGCGATCTCTTTGCGAGCCATGCGAGGGTAATCCTATCCGGAGTCGCCCGGGATTGAAATCCCGGGGCGGTCGAGCTCTCGGGTAGGATGCCGGGGTGGCGATCCCGACGGCCCTGCTTCCCCCCGGCGGCGCCCTGCCGGCGCAGGGCCCGCATTCCCGGCTGGCCGCCGCGGCCTGCTGGCTCGTCCTCGTCCTCTTCCTGTTCCCCGGCGTCGGCAGCACGCTGGGCCGCGGCCTCGACGCTTCCTGGGCCTATGCGGTCAATGCCCTGCCCCTCACCGATCGCCTGCCGGGTCGCGACGTCGCCTTCACCTACGGTCCCCTGGGCTGGCTCTTCGCTCCGGCCGACCTGGGTCGCCACGTCCTCTTCGCCCTGCTCTTCTGGCTCGGCATGCACGCGCTTTTCGCCGTCGCTCTCGCCCGTGCCCTGCGGCGGGCGGACGGCGTTGGCGCTCTTGCCTTCGCCGGCTTCCTCCTGGTCAGCCACATGCTGGGTCTGGGCGCCGACTACGGGCTGGTGCTCACCCTCGGTCTGCTGCTCGCCCCGCAGCTGGCCGAGGCCCCTGTGGCGCCCTGCCGCGTCCCCTGGGCGCCCGCTCTCGCCGCTGCTCTCGCCGTCGTCTTCGGCGTCATCAAGCTCAGCTTCGGCCTCTCGGCTGTGGCCCTCCTCGGTTCCTTCTGCCTCCTCGCGTTCATACGCCGCCTGCCGGGGCGCGGCCGCCTGCTGGTCGCGATGGCCGGCGGCCTGGCGGCGGCCCTCGCCGTGGCGGTGCCGCTCCTCTTCGGAGGACCGGGGAACGCCTGGCGCTGGCTGGGCCTGCAAGGGGAGCTGGCCCGCGGCTACGCCGCCGGCATGGGACAGCCGGCGGCGCCGGCGGACCTGGCGGCGGGCCTCCTGGCCCTGGCCCTCGTCGCCGGCCTCTTCCTTCAGGCCCGCGCGAATGGTGCCGGCCTCGCCGGCCTCTGGGCGGTTTTCCTCCTGCCCGTCTGGCTGGCTTTCCAGCACGGCTTCATCCGCGGGGACAGGACCCACACCGTGGCGTTTTTCCCCTTCGTGCTCGGCGTCGTCGCTCTGGGGCTCCTCTTTGCCCGCCGCCCGGCGGAGCGGCGGGCTACCGGCATCGCCGCGTTGCTCCTCCTGCTCCTTGCCACGGCCAGCACCCTGCGCTTCGGCGTCCCGGTCGTGGTGAGCCGGTTCGACGTGGTGCTCGGCCTCCAGGGCTGCCGGCACCTCGCCGCGGCGCTGCACCCTGCCGCCCTGCAGCGCCGCTTTGCCCTCGACCAGGAGCGGGCAGTGGCGCCATCGCGGCTGCCGGAGGATTTCGTGGCGCCCGTGCGCGCCGCCGGGCTCGGGGTCGACGTGCTCCCCTGGGAGCTCTCCTACCTGCCGGCCAACGGCCTGCGCTGGGTGCCGAGCCCGACGCTCCAGCTCTACGCGACCTTGACCCGGCGGCTCGACGCCCTCGCCGCGCGCCACTTCGCGGGCGCCGCCGCCCCCGGCCTGCTGCTCGTCGACGGCGGACGCGTCGACGGGCGCGACCCGCTCTGGGACACTCCCGAGGCTTGGCGGGCCATCCTCGCCTCCTACGAGCTCGACCCCCGGCGGCCCGCGCCCGACCTCCTGGTCCTGCGCCGCCGGCCGCGCCCCCTCGTCTGGCGCCTGGAGCCCCGGGGGGAGGTCGCCGTGGCGGCCGGCCGCTGGATCGACGTCGGCGGCGCTCCTGCCGCAGGGAGCTGGACCTTCGCCGCCCTGGACCTGGCGCCGAGCTGGCGGGGCCGGCTGGAACGGTGGCTCCTCGGCTTGCCCCCCATCCTGCTGGAGACCGTGGACGACCGCGGCCTCCACCGTACGGTTCGCATCCTCCCAGAGACCGCCTCCGGCGGCCTGCTGCTGTCCCCCGCCGCCTCCAACCTGAGCGAGCTGGCCGCCCTGTGGAGCGCCCCGGCCGGCCTTCCGCACATCGTCCGCCTCCGCCTCACCGGTCCCGGGCTGCGCGACGTTTCAACCGTCAGAGCCCGCTGGCTCGCCGGTTCCCCGTCCGTTTAATTTGGGCAGATTCAAAATCCAATTTTCAATCTGCCCACTCCGGTGGTTCCAGCCCGCGCCGCGAGCAGGTCACCGCCTTCCTGGCGAGGCGGCATCTCCGGCCCGGTGAGGGGAAAGCCGCCACGCCGGCGTTCTGTCCGTGTAGCACTCCACTCACTGAACCTCTGAACCGACAAAAAAGGAACCGTCATGAATGAATCATTCCGCCGCGCTCTGCTGCGCGGCCTCGCATTTCGCCGGCGCCTCGGAGGGCGCTCGCTGGCATTGTTCGCTTTGTTCTCGATGGCCAGCCTGCCCGGCTGGTCCCAGGATTGGCCGCAGTGGGGCCGGACCCCGCAGCACACGGGAGTCGTGAACGTCTCAGGGCAGCATGCCCGGAAATTGCTCGACGACGTCGTCTACGATCCCTTCGTGGATGCGGAGAAAGCGGATCCGACCTTTGGGGCTGGCGACCTGCACGTCCACTATCAGGTGCCGCTGACCGACGGCGACGACGTCTATATGGAGTTCAAGTCGGGGGTGTACACGAGTATCGAGAACTGGAACACCCAGACCTGGAACGAGAAGAAGCTGCGCCGGGTGCACGGCCACCTGTCGGAGGCCTGGAGCTTCGAGAGCGACTGGAAGCCGGTGCCCTTCCTCAGCCTCTTGACCGGCAACGGCCCCTTCGTGGAGCCCGTTTTCCACGCCGTCCTGGTAGGCAACTCCGTCTACGTCCCGGGCTTCGGCGGCTCGATCTTCAAGGTCGCCAAGTCCGATGGCCACCTGGTGGCGCGCATCAATCCCTTCGGCTCCACGCTCGACCCGGACACCTATGTCGCCGGCCCGCTCTCCGCGGACGCCGCCGGCAACGTCTACTACAACGTCCTCAAGCTCGACCACGACAACCCCTGGGACGTGAACCCGCCGGCCTCGTATCTGGTGAAGGTCTCGCCCAACAATACGGCCAAAACCGCCACCGTCGCCTCGTTGACGCCCGGCACGCCCGGCGCCGGCGACAAGTGCCGCGGCATCTTCCGCATCGCCGACCTGCCATGGCCGCCGAGCCCGGACGCCGTGCCGAGCCCGAGGACCTGCGGCGTCCAGCGGGTGCCCGTGAGCTCCGCTCCCGCCATCGCGCCGGACGGCACCATCTACATCGTCACCACCGCGCACCTCTGGATCTTCGAGGGGTATCTCGTCGCCGTGAACCCCGACCTGACGCCGAAGTGGACCGCCTCGCTCGCCAACCGGTTCACCGACGGCTGCAACGTCACGTTGCCGCCCAACGGCTCGCCCGGCGGCTGCCGCGCCGGCACTCCCACCGGCATCGACCCGTGGCAGAACCGGAACGGCAGCGGCATGGTGATCGACGACTCGACCTCCGTGCCGGTGGTGCTGCCGGACGGCAGCGTCCTGTACGGCGCCTACTCCATCTACCCCTACCTTCAGGGGCACCTGATGAAGTTCAGCTCCAGCGGGCAGTTCCTGGCCTCCTACCCCTTCGGCTGGGACGACACGCCGGCGGTCTACCCGCACGACGGCACCTACTCCATCATCACCAAGGACAATCACTACTCCGTCGGTGCCTACTGCAACATCCCCTCGTCGCCGTTCTGCCCCCAGGACCGCACCGCCACCAACCCGGCCTCCCCGGAGGCCTTCTTCATCACCCGGCTCAACAGCAACCTGGAGCCGGAGTGGCACTTTCAGAGCACCAACACCCAGAGCTGCTCGCGTGACGCCCAGGGCCATGTGAGCTGCGTCTCGGATCATCCGGCCGGTTTCGAGTGGTGCGTCAACGCTCCGGCGGTCGACCACAACGGCAACGTCTTCGTCAACAGCGAGGACGGCGGCCTCTACGCCATTCGCCCGAACGGCAGCTTGCGCGATCACCTCTTCCTCGATCTCGCCATCGGCGCTGCCTACACGCCGCTCTCCATCGCCAGGGACGGCAGGATCCTGACGCAGAACGACGGCCACCTCTTCGTGGTCGGCGACGACGAAGACGACGACTAGTCCACTCCGTGCTCCGTAGGAGCGCAGCCCTACTGCGCTCCTCGGCCATTTCTTCAAAAAGTGACCTGCAAGCCCGGCCGCCCTGAAGTCTTGACTTTTGTTCTAATCGCAATTATAAGCGGTTTCCGAAGTAGGCGCCTGCTCGAACCCTCGCGGTCGAATCGGGAAACCCTGGGTGCGGCGGTGGTCGTCCAGGCCGTACCCTTCCTTCAGGAGAGCTTACGATGACACGGATCCTCAGGCTGTCGTTGGTGCTCACCCTCGTCCTCTGCTGTGTCTCCTCGCTGGCCCTGGCGGCCGGCACGTCGCGGCCCGCGGGCACGCTCGCTCCCTTGCACCTCAAGTCTCCGGCGCTCATGACGCCGCTCGCGCCGGCAAAGACTCCGCAAGGCACGTCGTCCCTGAATCTGTCGACGCCGCGACCGACCTGGATGTCCGACGTCGACCCCGACTGCGATAGCGCCTGCTTCGACCAGTTCAGGGAGTGTTGCACCTATGGCGGGTGCGAGCAGTGCTCCTGCCAACTGGCGCTCTGCAGGTCCTACTGCGGCGTACCCTGGTACGGCTGCTAGGCCTCGCTCTCGTTTTAGGAAGCGGACCCGCCGGGGCGGCTCTCAAGGCCGCCCTTTTGAGGGCTGCGCGATTGACGCAATTCCTTGAACAGAAGCCAAAAGCCCATCGTCAGCTCGAAAATGAAGATCGGTCCGCCGTAATAGCCTACTGTGACGATCTTCGCCAGCTCGGGGAAGATGATGAAAACGTACGTGCACGTCGCCAACAGTAGGGACGAAAACACTCCCCAGGCAGCTAATGGCTTCGGGATGAAGTTGGACCTGAACCACAGATAGCAGAACATCGTGCTGCGAAGTCCGGCAAAAACCAGGCCAACACGATATGCGGAGCTATGGGCGCCCATCGACAGCCTCGCCAAGGCTTGCAGTCGATCTGCTTCAAAGGCGCGCAAGTAATCAGCGCCGCTCAAGATCCGCAGAGCCTCAAGGTCACCCAGCGTAGCGACAACGAGAATTGCAGTCTCGATCAGCCCCCAGAATGCTGCGAGCAAGGCAAGGTTCCGATTGACCGGCTTCAGCACCACGTAGAGAGCCGTGATTAGCACTACATCCAACGCGAAGACGCCCAGATTGCTGGCGGTGCCCAGCCGAAAGAGTCGTTCGTGCGCCATGATATTCGGCGCGGCTGCGGCAACCTCGGCAAATACCGCCGGTGGAATGGCAAGAAGATACGCCCAGCCCACGACTCTTGCAGCCTTGCGTTGTGATTCGTCGATGGTGCTGATTGCCATTCATTGCCTCCTAACACAGATCGACCCGGCAGGAGCCTCGGCGGCACCTGCCGACGAGTACGCATCTAGCGCCAATCGGTCTTCGGCGGCTTCGGTCGTGCCGGAGGACCGGGGAGAACCTCACGGCACAGGGCCAGAGCCTTCTTCCGGTCATAGATATGCGGACGGCCCCATGAGACGGTTACCAGCCACCGCAACGACTATTCCAGCCGCCAGCATAACAAGTCCTCCGAAGAACAATGACGTGACATCAAACAACCCGAGGTCAATCGAGCTCTCTCGCGGTCGTTGCTCTTCGAGAATGCCGCTTGTACCGGCCTTGGGAAGAAGCACGGCAACTCTCGTACCCGGTTGCAACGAATTCAAGCGGGCGTTACCCACCCGAACTTGCACCGTTTGACCGTTGCCTATACGCACGTCGGCATCCCACCTCGGGGGAAAGGAAGACACCTGCGTCACAGCGGAAACGACTCCTTGCATCGGTGTAGCGTCGCGCAGAGATTTGATTCGCCCTGCGGTTTGCAGGCTATCGACCATCATGAGTGCAGCCACGCCAGCGAAAGCCACACCCCCGATCAAAGGATGCTCCTTGATGAAAGGGATGATGACCCGACGACTAAGATATGACATTTCGCAAGATCCTTTCATGGACGCATAACGGCGTCCGTATGTTTTCAAGGTTTCGTCATTCATGCCAACCGAGACAGCGGAGAAGCGCCTCCATCCTAGCTTTTGTCTGATCTCCTTTCTCTCCTCCGGCCGGGACATTGTGTTTCGATCACCCACGTTCCCTTTTCTCGGTCGCCGCACAGAGGAATATGGTCTGTCCGACCGCCAGTCGACCGATGCGAGTGACCGCGCCGTAGATTCCCGCGGTGTTCTGGTGCGCACGAACGACCGCCTTCAGCACTTCTGGCGCAGAACTTGCTGAGTCGGGATCAAGGGTCACCATCGAGCAGCGAACGTCGCGCATCGTAACGGTGATGGCGGGGGCGTCTTCCCCCTCGCCGAATGAGAGCACACCGCCCAACCACTCGTCCTCCTGGAAGGGAACTGATCGCAGTAACCGAACTACAACATTCGGGCGAAATCGTCGCACGTCCAGGCTGCGCCCTGCGAGTCGTCCGATCTCGCTCACCGTATCGAAGGCAATCACGGAAATGCTCGCTTCATCGAAGATGCCATGCTTCAACTGCATCATCTGCACGGGAGTCCCGTACCGACGTCCGACCTCCGTGGCCAAGTCCTCCCCGAAGACAGGCATCTCTTCGCCATCCGGCGTGCGCACATGCGTGGGAAGGTCTCCCTGAGCACCGTCTTCACGGCGGTGCGGAGCAAACAGGAGCATGTCGGGAAGCTTGCATGCTGTTAGCCACGGGAACCCGCTGCGGTCATCGATCCGCCGGAATGCCAGGCGTCGGTCGCCCTCGAGGCCGTGCCAGCCCAGCCCGGCGGCCTCGAGTCGTTCGCCGCCCATGGACTTCACGGGATACCGGAAGATCGCCTCCACATGTCCGATTTCTATGAGCATGCTCGATCCGAGTCCGCTCAACGTTCGAGTTAACCGGCGACCGACAGACGGCGAAGCCGGCTGTTGGGCGTCCGGTTGAGCGAGGGGTTAGACGTCGGTCCTCCTCGCGAGTAACCGAACTTCATTGCCCTTGCGGCGGTTGCCAAAGTTCAACTTTGTTGCCCTCTGGATCCATGACCCATCAGAATTTCCCGTACTCCGAGTCGTCTGTCTTCTCCAGCACGTTGCAACCTTCCTCGCGCAGTGCTTTGAGAAGTGCTGCCAGATCTTCGACTCGATAGTTGACCATGAAGGTCGACTTGCTCGGAGCGAAGTGGTTGCCGTCCGCTGGACCGACCGACCAGATCGTAGTTCCCTTGGTCGGGTTGCCTTCGGAGTCAGTCCAGGTGAAGGCTGCTCCACCCCAGTCCTGAACGTCAATCCCGAGGTGCTTCTTGTACCAATCGCATAGCGCCTTGGGATCCTTGGCGCTCATGAAGATGCCGCCAATGCCTGTGACTCTTCGCATTCAGACCTCCGATGTTGGCTGAAATCTCCGAGGGTAGCGCTTCCGACGTCTAACCGCAAGATTAACCTTTATCCGCCCTCACCTCGCCACCCGGGAATGCATATCGTCAACGCTCATACCCCTGAGCTTGCCGGAGGCTTCCCAGAGAAGTTATCCATTTCACGTGGGTTGGAGTCTACGCTGATTTCTAAGACTCGTCAATGGGGTGCCAGAGCAGACGTATAGGCGTCCCGAAGAGCCAAGCATTGCGCATTCTCTGGAGGACCCTTGGAGCCTGCGCGGCAGAAACGAGAAGCAAGGACGTAAAAGACATCAGGGACGACAAGGACCTCAAAGACACAAGGCTGATGCCAGGTCCGGATTTTATTGTCCCTGCTGTCCTTGATGTCCTTGATCGGTTTTTCTGCCGCGCAGGCTCCTAAGCATCGAGGCCAAGTCAGCTCAGGGCTTGGTGGGCCAGGAGAGGGCGGGGTCGGCGTTGCGCTGCATCCAGACGCGCAGGCGGGAGCGCAGGTCGCGTAGCACCTCCTGCGCCGCGGGCTCGGCGACGAGGTTGTGCGCTTCCGCCGGGTCGGCCACCAAGTCATAGAGCTCGTCGCCGCGGGCCGGGTCTTTCCAGATGATCAGCTTGTGCCTCGGTGTCCGCACGACGCGGAGCCGGCGGCGAGGCGAGCGGGCGCGAACCACGCTGTCCAAGCCCGGCGCAGCCCAGCGACGACAGCAGCAGCACCGTCACCAGGACGAGCGGCACCTCTCCCGGGCAACGTCGATTCTCGAGTCGTCCGGGAGAGCGCTCGTGACGCTCAGGCGCCTGCCGCGTCAAACAGATCCAAGCCATCGCCGAAAGTATAAGCCGATCCGCGACCGCCGAGCTCCCCAATCGTGTTCCATCAGCGGCTTGGGACCTGCTTGCTCGCCGCCGTGTGTGGATCGAACACCGTACGGAACGCCTTCAGTGCTGCTGGATGGTAAATCGTAGAATGTTTCTCTTCCGGCATCTTCTCATAGTGCCAATGGATCCGTGACGGCGCATTCTTGCTCAGCACCTCCGCAAACCGTTGCATGATCTCCGCATTCTCGTGCTCGTCACTGCTGACGAAATAGAGCGTCTTCTCCAGGCTCGGCCGCGAACGCAACCGCTCTGCCGCGCCATTTACCAACTTTTGGTTGTTCCACCAAAGGCTGGGATCTATGGCGATATAAGTATCAAACAACTCGGGCTCCAGGAGAAACGTCTCCACGACGAACAACCCGGCCAGCGACTCTCCAACGATCGCCGCTTCATTCGTCGTACGATAGCGTTTTTTCACCTGCGGCATCAACTCATCGCGAATGAATCGGCGAAACCCTTCCGAGCCTCCCACGCGCGGCGCGATCTTCTTGTCATTCTCGTTCTCCGTGGGGCCGGTCATATCGCGACGACGCTGCGTATTCTCGATTCCCACCAACAAGAAGGATCGCATCGTCCCATTGGTCACACCGATCTGTACAAGACCAGCCACATGCAAGAAGTCTTCGGCCATACCGCCATCTGGCATATAGAGCACTGGAACCCGTGCGTCGCGCGACTCCGCGTAGCCAGGCGGAGGATAGACGTTGATGCGCCGGGTTTCGCCCAGGATCTTCGAGTCGATCGTGAACACGTCGCCAATGACCAGCGGTGCCGCCTTCTCCGCGGCGTTGGCCTGAACACCGAGGATGGGAAACAGTAGTGCCCAGAGAAGAGCCACCAAAACTCCGTGAGACCTAAGCACGCCAGTACCTCCTCGCAGGAAAAGCAAGCCACTCTTCAGCCACTCCTACGCCCGCCGCCGCCGTTAGGCGTCTGCTCGCGGTCAGTCGAAGACGGCGCAGTCAACGTAGGGAGTGGCACTTTCGATAAGGTCGTCAGGGGACTCGGCAAGCTCGTTCGTGTGTGAGGGAGAAGTGGACCTCGACCTTGAGGAGCTTGCCGGAGGCTTCCCGGAGAAGTTATTCATTCCACATGGGTTGGAGTCTACGCTGATCTCTAAGACTCGTCAATTGGGTGCCGGAGCAGGCGTATAAGCGTCCCGAAGGTAGACGCCCGGTCCGGATTGACTCAGTATACGATGGTCGTATACTGGCGGCCGAGCTCAGGGCTTGGCGGGCCAGGGGAGGGCGGACCACTCGGCGAAGGCCTCGCCGATGTCGAGCTGCCCCGCGGGTGCCGCCAGGAGGTTGCGTCTGGGCTGGGAGCCCGGCGAGGGAGAGGAGCATCGGCGGCAGGTCGTTCCTATTCCCGAAGCGTCCAGGGTGGTAGACTCTCCTCGAGAGGTATGAGATGAGAAACACAGCGCTGAGGGAGCACTTGGACTTTCTCGTCACCCAGACAGGGGAGGATGAGGCCACGGTGATCGCACAGGCTTTGCAGGCCGGAGTAGAAGCACTCTACCAGGAAGCTCTAACCGAGGCGTACCTGCTGGGGAAGGTTTCCCGGGATATTGCCCTCAAAGAGCTGGGCTTGGAACGGCTTGGAGAGATCGACTACCAGAGAGACGCCCTGCGCCGCGATTTCGAGTGGGGCCTGAAGGGTGCCTGAGGCAATCTCGGATACCGGACCGGTTCTTCATCTCCAAGAAATCGGAAAACTGGCGACGCTCGCCGTAGTGGAGCCGCTGGTCCTTCCAGACCTCGTCGCGCGAGAGCTCGCGGACCGGCATTCGGGCGCCACTTCCCTGCAGGAGGTAGGCGTAAAGTTCAGGATCTCCCCAGTCGAGACTTCGGAATGGCAGGAAGCCCTGCGCACGATCGGGCCTAAGATCCAGCCGGCGGACGCCCAGGTCTTCGTTCTGGCAAGGGCTGAGGCGTTTCAATCGCTCATATTGACGGACGACCTCGCTCTGCGCCAGATTCTAGAGGGGCATGGAAGCAAGGTCGCTGGGTCCGTGGGAATACTGGTACGCGCCTATGCCTCAAGCAAACTCTCGCGAAAAGACCTGGGGGATTCCTTTGACGCCCTCACTCGCGACAGTACCCTGCATCTCAGTTGGTCCTTCAGGAGCTATCTCAAAACGCTCCTGAGGATCGACGATCACTCTGACTACTCTCTGTGGCGTGGCCTGCATGAGTGACGATGGAGCCTAACGACTTAAATTCAGCGGCGAACACTCGCCTGAGCGAAGCGAGGAAGAGGTGGTCGTCCGCTGCAATTCGGTGTTAGGCGTCTCCCATCGTAGGCACCGGTCCGAAGGCTTCTGGATAGGTCGCGACGTAAGCAAACAGCAGGGCGGTCAGGTCGTCTGGATAGGCGAAAAAGGCCTGGTCGAGTTCCTCAAGTTTGTCCTTGACCTCGTCAGGAGCAGAATCAATCAACTCCTCTCGGACGGTCTGGGAGGCCGGCAGCGGCGTGGATGACAGAGCTCGTAGCGCCCGTTCGACCACATCGGCGCAAGTATTAGCTCCAATCGTGCGTAGCGCCAGCGGCGCGAACTCCGCGGTGTCACCGTCGGAGCTCACAAAGTACTGCTCAAAACCGCCGTTATTGACCTGACTCTCAAGCGCCCACACGGCGGAGAAGACCCTTTGTGTCTCCCCTTGGTTCACAAAGGGTACGCGACCAAATTCGGTTCGGTCGCTCTCAGAAAGTTCTATCAGGAACTCGTTCTTATCCATGATGTGTCTCGGCTAGGCTTAACCAACTGTGCCAAGCGCAATATCTCCAGCCGGAACATAGGTGCTCATCACAACGCCAGATGCTGAGACCTTCGAAGCCACGAGCCG
>JAJKHS010000016.1 GCA_021154885.1 Thermoanaerobaculum sp. | reverse complement strand
CGATTCGAGTATGCGACGACTGAGACCGTGATCCTCTCCAAGATTCCCTGCTGGGCTCATCTCTCCGACGAAGCCTACCGTCAACGCGTCGCTTCCCTGGGCGAGGACATTGAAGCCGAAGCTGCCGTCGTGAGAGAAGAGACGGGGGCCCGGGTTCTGGGAGTCGCAGCGATCTTGGCTCGGGATCCCCTGTACCGGCCCAAAAAGCTCGCCCGCTCGCCGGCACCGCGGGTGCATGCCGCGACCCAGGCCGCGCGCAAGATGTTCTACGAGGCCTACTCCTAGTTCGTGGGAGCCTTCCGCGATGCCGCCGAGAAGCTGCGCCGAGGGGATCTAACCGCTCCCTTCCCCGCCGGCAGCTTCCCGCCGGCCCTGCCCTTTGTAGCCGGATAGACAAACCAGGACACGATCTTTGACAGCCATGCCGCCCGCCGAGGGCCATTTTCGTGAGCCTACGCTCGCATGGGCCGAGGTGTGTCCGAAGCTTTCAGAAGTGAGGCTCGGAAGGCCACGATTCCTGGGAATTGGCACCGCAGGAGCGGGGAGAAGGCAAGGTCGGTCCTATCGAGGCGATCTTCTCCTATAAACCTCTGGCGCTTATTCTGCGCTTAGGGGCCGCTTAGGGGCCGCTTATTCTGGGGCCGCTTATTCTGGGGCCGCTTATTCTGCCCAGGGCCGGAAAGGGGCCGGGAAGAGCCCGGCACCAGCTCAGTTGCACCTTACCTCTTACCTCCCGGCGGACAACAGGTAGAACCTAGAGGGCGGCTGGATAAAATCCGGCCGCCCTCCAAGTGCTTTAGCGGGAGAATCAGCGGTTAGGAATCTTATATGGGGAAGGGGCCGCAGACCCTTGGATCGGTACAATTACTATCCGAAACGCAGGAGGTCCCGCCACCCACCGAGCAAAACCTGCAATCCGAAAACGCCCGAGTCTCTGCCCCACCGTTCACCCATGCTAGGTCCTGCTGAGTCAGGTTTGCAAGAGTGTCTTTGTTGAGCTGCAATTTCTTGACCGAACGGTTGCGTCTCATAGTGACCTCCTCTATGAAGCGGGCTTCAGCGCCCACTTCCTACAGGAAGTGATGTTGAGTCCGTTTTCATTTCGCTACATCCTCCTCAGCGCTCTTATCACACAAAGCTCTCCAGAGAGGACGGGAGGACTGGCGGTGTCTTCGGGGCGGCTGCTGCTGGGTGACTCGCGCGGAGGACCTGCGCGCCACGTACCGCGACATCACGCCCGCCGAGAGCCGTCACGGCAATATCGGCTTCCGTATGCCATCATGCCAGCGAGCTTTAAGGCCTTTGGGCCTGTCTTCCCAGGCTCGTGTTCTTGCTCCCCGAACCTCCAAACCAGGAGGAGCAGGCTTGGTCGCCGGGGTCCGTGACGGTCTGAGGAAGACTACCGGGCTTGCTCAGGGCTGAGCTCTGGGCGTGTGCTCAACCGGACTCAAGGATGCCGAGCCCGGGCCCGAGGAATCTACACGGAGATGCCACGTTCCCCGCTGGCAGGGCTGGAGATCTGACCCGGCCTCCGATACCGATGTATAGGTCCACCCAGAATACCCCGGCACCTATTCTGGATCTTTGCCACAGGGACCTGGATTGGAACGGGTATCCGACAGGCTGACGTCGAAACCGCTCCCCCTCTTGGCGGCCCGGCGCTAGGAGCCTGTCGGAAAACCCGAAAAATGAGCATCTTGGCCACAATCTATAGTAGCTTGCTCCAAGCGCAACCACATTATATGGGCACGCTTGGAGGTTTCCCGACAGGCTCCTAGAGCCGCTCCGGCAGTTCGCCGTGGGGGCTCGCGCTCCGCCAGCCCGCTCACTCGCAGTGGCAGTGCGGCGTGGACACGCAAACCAGCCCACTTTGCGCGCAGATGTTGCAGACGTGGGCTGTGCAGGCCGCGCCCTGCGACGCGGTAGCGCTCGGCATCCAGCAGAGGGCGAGGAGGAAGGCGGCGACGACGAGTTTACGTGTCATGTCCTCTCCTTTCAGGAAAACGGCGGAGGTGAGCGTAGCACAAACACCCATCTGGACTCTGAGAGGTCCCGGATGCGGCCGGGGAGGCCAGGATTCTGCTAACCTGACCGCATGAGATCGATCGCGGCCAGCGCCATGGCTGCCTGGGCGCAACCGTCCCCGTCTGGACCCGGAGCTTGAGGCCCGCCTTGACGCGGGAATCGAAGAGGCGGAGAGATTCTTCATGGGAGAATCCAAGGTTCAGCGCGCCCGCAACAAGGTGGCGCGCCTGCTGGAGGAGGACGGCATCCCTTCCTGATCGAGCTGAAGCTGGCCTCGGGGATGACCGCCCCACACCGGCTCAAGGATCTGGCCGACGTGATCGAGGTCATCGCATCCTCAAGCTCCCTGCCGGGCTCGCGGAGGAGCTCGATCCCTACGTACGCGAGAAGTACGGCGAGCTGTGGCAAGCCGCTCAGGCCGCGGATCGGGAGTGAGTAGGAGATCAGCTCGACGACCCTGATCGGCGCGCTCGCCCTGTCCGCCTAACTCAGACCTTCCTGCGCGATGCCAGGACCTCTGGAAGAAGATCCTGCAAGGCTGACCCGCGCCCGGCCATACTCTGGTATGAAGCTGTATGAAGCTGGTAGGAGAATCATCATGCCCCATGCCGTGAAAGTTGCCATCAGCCTGCCCCCAACGATCCTCGACTCGGTGGAGAAAGAACGGCGTAAGCGGGGAGAGAGCCGCAGCGAGTTCTTCCGGCAAGCCGTTCAGGCATTCCTGCGTGACTTGCAGAAGCGAAAGGACGTGGAGCGATACGTCCAGGGCTATGTCGAGCATCCGGAGCACGCCGAAGAAATAGACGCGATCCGCTCCGCGAGCTATGCGGCTCTGGCCGAGGAACCCTGGGATTGAGGCGCTGTGAGGCTTCGTGGGCGGATCTCCCGCCACCGGCCGGTCGACGTCCGGTTGTCCTGCTCTCGCGCGACGAAGCTTATGCCATCCGGGCCCAGGTGACGGTGGCGCCCGTAACGACCCGACGCCGTGGCATCCATGTCGAGGTCGACCTCGGTCCTGAGGATGGTCTTCCCAAGAGGTGCGTCGTCAATCTCGACTTCATCGTCACCCTACCGAAATCACACCTTGAACAGTGCATCGCTCTCCTCCGCCCGGCAAAGATCAAGCAGATCGAAGCGGCGCTTCGTTTCGCTTTGGCATGAGCGAGTGATCGGCCCGCCTCCTCCCCCGCGGGGAGACGAAGTCTCTCCCCAGGAGGCGGGCCTCCTTCTGGCGGGATGGCGGCGTCCTTGGACCGGCGGCCGGCCCTTCACCCTTCCACGCCTTGGCGGAAGGTGGCGTACCACCGTAGAGCGAGCCTCACGAGCACCAGTACCCTCTGTCCAGCGCCTGGGCGCCGATCTGGTTGCACGTGCCTGGGCCAGGGTTCTTGGTCTGACCGCAATTCGCGCAGATCCAAAAGGCGCCTGAGCTGTCCCGGAAGATGTCGCGGCAAGGACCGGCCGGCCATTGAGACCAGCACCCCCAGAAGGTCCAAGTCGACATCAGGACCGGCTCCGGCTGGAACGAGGCCGTGCAGATGGGCTTGCTCGCACTGCAGGTCGCCCCAGCCTGAGCCGAGGAGGCGGCCAAGGCCAGCACGGTGAAAGCCGTCAGAGCGAAGATGGAAATCCGGATCTTCCGCATCGAAACCCTCCTTGAAGTCAAGATGGCGTTGCCCACACCTTGAATAGTGCTTCGTGGCGCCAGCAACGAGCCGGGTAGGTGTGCCGGCAGCCTGAGCGTGTGCTCGCCGCTCCGCCCTCCTTAAGACCGCTCACTTTTTGCGCATCCAGACGTCCCACGTGACCGGCCCGGCTTCTTCATCGGCTATGGGGCGGCCCGCCAGCTTGAGGGCCAGCTTCATCTGACCGTGATGGTAACCCTCGTGCCAGAGCATGTGCTGGAGCAGGAGGATCGGGTGGTCGTAGTGAAGGTCCATGTCCCGGCCTGCCTCCACCCTGCCCTTGACCGCGTCCCGCACCGCCTTTGCGCTGTCGTCCAGCATCTGCGCGATGCGAGCCGGGTCACGCTCGACCACCCACTCTTCCTCGGGCAACTCTCTGGCGAGCTCGGGGGCGTCCTCGAAGACGAACACGAGTCGTACATAGTGGATGTGGGTGAACAGCTCCGAGACGGAGGGGTTCCCCGCCATCGCCCTGGCCTCCAATCCACCCTCCGGGAGGGCGCGGAGCAGGTTGAGCAGGATGGTGTTATTCCGGTCCCAGGAGTCCAGCAGAGCCTCAAGCAGGCGTTGGTCTGGTGCGTCCGACATGTCCACCCCCATTGGTTGATGCGAGAGCGGCTGCGAGCCAAGTCCGCGCGCGGCTCCTGCATGGCCCAGCCCATGCAGTTATACTCCCTAGGTACCTGATCCCCGAACGAAGACCCTCGGCCCGCCCCTCCCCCGCGGGAAGACGCAGTCTCTCCCCAGGAGGCGGGCCTCCTTCAGGCGGGATGGCGGCGTCCTTGGACTCGGCGGCCGCCATCCCTTCTCAATTGTCAAAGAACGGCATCTCGCCGCGCTCCAAAGTGGAACGAGGAGGAGAATGACTCCTCTTTTGCCGTTAACGGAGGGAAGCGTATAGAACCGCCGCACTATTGTCAATAGGGTGCCGTCAAGTCGTCCAAGACCCTTAAGAGGGCGTTACGGATGCGGAAGACGTTTTGGAGTGTCCGGATCGTTTTTTCAATGTTTCCCCGCTTTTTCCATTGTTTCTCCCGTTTTTTCAATGTTCCACGGCTTTTTTCAATGTTCCACGGCTTTTTTCATTGTTTGGCGGCCGGAAACAATGAAAAACGCCGTGGAACATTGTTTCAGCGGCTTTTTCGCTGTTTCAGCCCGAGAAAAGACGTTTCAGGCGGTTCTACCTCGATACAGGCGAGCGCATCGCGTAACGCCTTCCCTCTTTCTGTGTGCATAGGTTATAGGCTGTGCAAGGCTGCGTCAAGCTGTTTCTTGATGCGCCTCTCTGTTTCTGGCATCCTACCGCATATCGCGGAGGATATATCGTGACCGCCGCGACGAGGTGCGCTCTTTGACAATTGAGAAGGGATGGCGGCCGCCGAGTCCAAGGACGCCGCCGTTCCGCCCGAAAGGAGGCCCGCCTCCTGGGGAGAGGTCTTCTCTCCCCTCGGGGAAGGAGGCGGGCCTTTATGAAGGTGTGCGCCGGCGTCGCCGGCGCAGGAAGACCGTGGTGTAGACCGCCAGGTTGAGGACGACCACGAACACGCCCAGCGCGATCTGGATGGGCCGGCTCAAGCCCGCGGGATAGAGGACGTGCGTGATGTGGTGCTCGATGAAGCCGCCGGAGTAGCCCGCCCGGCCGCCCAGGCGGCGGAGGTGGTTCTCCAGCGGCGTCAGGGGACAGATCGTCTGGGTGAACTCCACGATCGCTCCCCACACCGCGGCCGGCAGATGAATCCAGGCCATCCGGCGCCAGCGCAGGACGAGGAGACCGCCCAGACAGACGAAGAGCACGAACCCGAGATGGAAGACGACGAGGAGGTCCGCGAGGAGCCGGTAGGTCATGGCGCCCGCAGCTCTTCGCGCCGCACGGTAAGGTCCTCGACGCGGTCGCGATCGACCTCGACGCCGATGCCGGGACGGTCGACCGGCACGACGATCCAGCCCGCCGCGTCCATGGTCCATTCCGGGGTGACGATGTCGCGCTCCCAGTAGCGCTCGCTGGGCGAGACGTCGCCCGGCAGGGTGAAGTTCGGCAGCGACGCCAAGGCCACGTTGTGGCCACGGCCGACGCCGCTCTCCAGCATGCCGCCGCACCAGACGGGGACGCCGTGGGCGGCGCAGACGTCGTGGATGGCCTTCGACTGCAAGAAGCCACCGACCCGGCCGGGCTTGATATTGACGATGCGGCCGGCGCCGAGATGGATCATGTCCTCCGCCCGGTCGACGCTGGTGATGGACTCGTCGAGGCAGATCGGGGTCTTGAGCAGGTTCTGCAGATGGGCGTGGCGCAGCACGTCGTCCCAGGCCAGGGGCTGCTCGATCATCATCAGGCCGAGCGCGTCCAGGGCCTGGAGGCTCGCGGCGTCCTCCAGGCCGTAGGCGTTGTTGGCGTCGGCCATCAGGGGAGCCTCGGGTCCCAGCGCCTCGCGCACGGCGCGCACGTACTCCACGTCCGCTCCCGGCTTGATCTTGATCTTCACCTTGCGATAGCCCCGTTCCAGGGCGGCGCGCGCCTTCTCCACCAGCGCCGCGGGGCTCGCCTGGATGCCCAGGGAGATGCCGACGCGGATCTGATACCGGGTGCCGCCGAGCTTGCTGGAGAGCGCCACCCCCTCTGTGCGCGCCGCCAATTCCCAGGCCCCCATCTCCACCGCCGCCTTGGCCATATGGTGGCCGCGGAAGTTCTGCTCCAGGACGGGATGGACCTCCTCCGGTCCGGCGAAGGAGCGGCCCAGCACCCGCGGCGCCACCCACTCGCGGATGGCGTGCCAGCAGGTGTCGATGGTCTCCGAGCTGTAGTTGGGAAGCTCCGCGGCCACGCACTCGCTCCACGCCACCAGGCCGTCGGCGCTCGTCAGCTCCAGGAGGAAGATGCGGCGGCGGCTCTGGGTGCCGGACGAGATCTGGAACGGCTCCTTGAGGGCGAGGGCGATCTCGCGCAGGGTGATGGCTTCGATGCGCAGCATGGAATCTCCTCAAGCCTCCAGTCCGTAGTAGCAGCGCCTTTCCACAGGATCGCGATAGAAGGCCTCGACGCGATAGCCGCGGGCGAGATACCCCTCGAAGGCCCGCCGGGTGGACTCGCGCCAGGCCACGGCCGCCTCCGGCCGCTCGGTCTTCACCGCCTGGACGTCCTCGGGGATCTCGACCCGCACCCGGGGCGCCGTCGGCAATTCGCGCAGCTCGCCTCCCGGGTTGGCCACGGGCGCCTGCCGGAAGGGCTCCTCGCAACCGGCCCGGTGGTCTCGCAGGGCGCGGGCCACCCGCTCGCTTGCGATGCGCCAGGAGACGACGAAGCGGTCGGTGCCGATCCCCCTGGCCAAGTCGCTGAACAGCTCCCCTTCGTACATGTCCTCCACGTACTCGGCGACGCCGGCGCCGAGGTGGTTGAAGTTGAGATGGGCGTTGCGCGACTCCAGGGGGTCGTAGGTCCACTGGACCTCTTCGATCCCCAGGGGAATAAGGCACTCGCGCTGGTAGAGCTTGAGGCGGGTGCCGAGCCCGAGGTCGCGGCCGGCGGGGTCGACGGCCAGCATGTGCGACCAGTGGAACGGCTGCCCATCACGGCGCAGACCGGCGAGCCCGAGGACGAAGCCGAGCAGCCGGCCGTCGGGCGTGAACGCGCCGGCCACGATCCCCCCGGTCTTCTGGACGATCTTCAGGATCGACAGGGGGACGACGTCCGAGAAGTCGCGTCCCCAGGTGGCCCGCTGGAGCTCGATGCAGGCGTGATAGTCGGCCACCGAGGACAGCGGACGGAAGGTCAGCCCGTCGGGATCGGTGCGGTCGGGGAATTCGGTCATGGCGATCATCGCGGCAGGGGGATCTTGCCACAAGCGCGTTGTATCGTACCCATCATGGCCGCGGGCATCGACTTCCGACGCTACCGCAAGGTGCGCCGCTTCGTGACCCGCGTTTTCATCCACGTCGTCTGGTGGGACGTGGTCCTCAATGCCCCGGTCCTGCGGCGGTTCCGGCGGCCGGCTCTCGAACGGTATCGGGAGATCGCCCGGCGCTACCGCACCCTGGCTGCGGAGATGGGTGGCGTGCTCATCAAGATCGGCCAGTTCCTCTCCACCCGGGTGGACATGCTCCCCACGGCTGTCACCCGCGAGCTGGCCGGGTTGCAGGACGAGGTGCCGCCGGAGGCGTTCGCGGCCATCGTCGCCCAGATCGAGGAGGACTTCGGCCGGCCGGTGGGGGAGGTCTTCTCGTGGATCTCTCCGGCCGCGGTGGGCGCCGCCTCGCTGGCCCAGGTCCACGCCGCTCGCCTCCCCGGCGGCGAGCCCGTGGTGGTGAAGGTCCTGCGCCCCGGCATCGACGTGCTGGTGGAGACCGACCTCGCGGCCGCCCGGCTCGCCCTGCGGCTGCTCAAGTTCTGGGGACGGGTGCGGCTGCGCGTGGACCTCGACCGCGTGGGCGAGGAGATCACGGAGACCACCCGCAGCGAGCTGGACCTCGCCGCCGAGGGGCGCAACGCCGAGCGTTTCGCCCAGGACTTCGCCAAGGACCGCCGCGTCTGCATCCCCAAGGTCTTCTGGCAGCAGAGCGCCCGCCGCACCCTGACGCTGGAGAACGTCGGCTATCTCAAGATCGGCGACGTCGCGGCCCTCGAAGCGGCCGGCATCCGCCGCACGGAGGTGGCGCGGGATCTCTACCGCATCTACATGCAGCAGATCTTCGTCCATCACTTCGTGCACGTCGATCCCCATCCGGGGAACCTCTTCGTCCGTCCGCTGCCGCTGGCGGGCGAGACCCCCTTCGCCCCCGGCGATCCCGTGCCGGCTCCACCGGGCGGCGGCGCCCGGCCGTTCCAGATCGTGTTCGTGGACTTCGGGATGGTGGCCGTCATCCCGGAGCGACTGCGGGCGGCGCTGCGGGAGTACGTCATCGCCCTGGCGACGCGGGACGCGGCCCGCATCGTCCAGTCCTATGTCGCGGCCGGCGTGCTGCTCCCAGGCGCGGACCTGCGGCGGCTCACGGAGGTGCACGAGGAGCTGTTCACCCGTTTCTGGGGGGTGAGCATCGGCAGCCTCAACCGTGTGGCCCTCTCGGAGGCCCGCTACTTCGTGAGCCAGTACCGGGACCTGATCTATGCCCTCCCCTTCCAGGTGCCGGTGGACCTCCTCTTCGCGGGACGGGCCGTGGGCCTGCTGGCGGGCATCTCCACCTCCCTCGACCCGGAGCTCGACCTGTGGGCCGAGACCATCCCCTTCGGCGAACGGCTCGCCGCCGAGGAGCTGCGGCGCGACTGGCGGGGCCTGCTCCGCGAGGGGCTGCTCCAGCTCCAGGTCGCCCTCGCCCTGCCGCGCCGGCTGGAGACCTTCCTCACCCAGGCCGAGCGCGGGACGCTCACCATCGAAACCGCCCTGGCGCCGGAGGCTCGCCGGGCCGTCCACCGCCTGGAGCGCTCCATCCGCCAGATGGCCTGGATGATGCTCACCGCCGGCCTGCTGATCGCCGGCGCCACGCTCCACCGCGCGAGCGAGCCCACCGGCCGGATCATGATGGCCGCCGCGGCTGTGACCTTCCTATGGGGGATCCTGTCGAAGCGCTAGGAGCGCCGGCGCCGCAGGAAGCTCGAAGCAGTGTGGGTGGCCCAAGCTCTGGGACAGCAAGGACAACAAGGACAACAAGGACAGCAGGGACAGCAGGGACACCAGGGACATCAGGGACACGAAGAAAATCGCCGAGACGAGAGCGTTCCTCGTCCTTGTCGTCCCTGTTGTCCTTGTCGTCCTTGCTGTCCCTGCTTTGGCTTCAGGCGGAACCGGGGCCCCCTGCCGCGCGGCGGCCCCCGTTACGGAATCAGCAGGAAGAGTGGGGAGGCTGAGCACCGCAGTGCGTGATGCAGGTGTTGTAGGTCCTGCCGCAGATCCGGCAGGTGACGGGGACGCTGGGATCGCAGTTGAAGTTGCAAGTTTCGAAGTTGGCGTCGCACTGATTCGAGCAGGCGCACCAGGAGTTGGAGGCGCTGCATTGCGTCGTGGCGCCGTCGCAGGTGATGGACGTTCCAGGCACGCTGGTGCAGGAGCTCATCGGGGTGCAGCTCAGGGTCGAGCCGGAACAGGTCGTGGTGCACATCGTCGTGGCCTGCGCGGGGGGCGTCATTCCCGTGGAAGCCGCCAGCGCCACGACCGCCACGAGACCAGCCAGGATCAAAAGTCTTCGCATCGTTTCCTCCTTTCCGAGGTAGGCTCAGCATAGAGACCCTGGCGATAGCTTGTCTTGAATTTTCTTGCTGAATCCAGGAATCCGGGGCCGGGCATTGGAGCGGATGTCCCAATGCCGTAGAATCGCAGCCAGGATGAGAGACGACGAGATCGAGGAGCTCGAGATCCCCCCGGAGGACTCCGCCGCGTTCCTGGACCGGCTGGACTCCGACCTGGACGACCTCGGCGCCGGAGAGCACCCGCCGACCGGCCCTCCCTTGAGCCGGCGGGAGATCGACGACCTGGTCGACCGCGTCCTCGACGAAGAGGTGGCGCGGCTCAACGGGCCAAGGGAAAAGCGGAGTTAGTGGCCGGCGGGACGCCGGCGGTCCCAGGGGAAGGCATCCGCGCCAGCAGTGCCACGGGGAACCGGGCGAGGAGGTCCGCCACGGGCTGGTTTCCCCCTGCCACCTCCTCCCCGGTCAGCTCGTTGCGCCAACGGCCGGCGGGAAGCTCGGCCGCTGTGCCCTTCCAGTCCCCCCTGAGCCACAGCACCAGTCGGGGGACCACCACCGCCACCTCGCCGCCGCGCACGAAGCCCACGGCGTGCCAGGCCCGGGCCCCCTCGATCCGCAGCGGCGCGTAATCCCCCTCGGGACCGAAGGCCCGCGGCCGGCTCCGCCGCAGGTGGAGCCCCTGGCGGACGACCCAGAGCTTGGGCAGACCGTCGTCCATCCGCCGCAGGATCTCTTCGGGGCTTGAAGCCGCTTTCAGCTCGGCGAGGAGGCGGCGCCGATGCTCATAGTCGACCGGCCGGCGGTTGTCCGGATCGACCAGGGAGAGGTCCCAGATCTCCGTCCCCTGATAGAGGTCGGGAGCTCCCGGCGCCGTGAGCTTCAGCAGCGTCTGGGACAGGGAGTGGATGCGCGCCGGCTCGACCAGCGGAGCCACGAAGGCCTCCAGCTCGGCCACGAACTCGGGATCGGCCAGCACGGCCGCGACGAAGTCCCGCAGATCCTTCTCGTAGTCCGCGTCCTGGCGGGTCCAGGAGGTGTGGACCTTGGCTTCGCGGACGGCCTTCTCCATGTAGGCGGTCAGACGCTCGGCGGAGATCGGCCAGGCGCCCACCAGGGTCTGGTAGAGGAGGTACTCGGCGTTGCGGTCCGGCCCGAATTCACCCCGGTGCCGGGCGTTGCGCTCGCACCAACGGCGCACGGCCTCGGCCCATCGCTCGGGGATTTCGGACAGGAGGCTGATGCGCAGGCGCACGTCCTCACTGCGCTTGGTGTCGTGGGTGGAGGTGGCGAGCATCGCCTGCGGCCACCGCCGCTGGCTGTCGCAGCACTCCTCATGGAAGCGCTCGGGGGGGACGCCGAAATCTCCAGGGCTGCCGCCCACCTCGTTCAGGGAGGTCAGACGGTGGAAGTCGTAGAACGCCGTGTCCTCCACGCCCTTGGCCATGGCCGGAGGCGTGAGCTGCTGGAAGCGCATCGCGAGCTCGCTCTCCGGCTCGCCGCGGACGCCGAGGACGAGGATCTCGCGGAAGAAGTCCAGCAGCTCGGGATCGAGGTCCGGCCGGTGCGCCTTGGCCGCGGCGATGGCCTCGTCGACGCGCCGCCGATCCTCCTCGCTCACCTCCCCCGTCCCGGCCCGCACGTAGGTGCGATAGACCGGGAAACAGGCCGCCACCTCGGCCAGGGCCTGGCGCAGCTCGAAGCGGGTGTAGTCGCGATGCCGGCGGTGGCGCTCGCAGACTTGGAGAAAGACCTCGGCCAAGCGGTTGACGTCGCTCGCCAGCAGCTCCGAGAGGACCAGGAGCTTCTTCTGGCGCACCAGCTCGGACCACTCGGCGCTCTCGCCCGTCAGCTCGCGATAGAGGTCGGTCAGCGGCTCCTGGCCCGACGGATCGACGAACAGGCCGCCCACGCGGTTGAGGAAGTCGTAGCCGGTGGTGCCGTCGACCGGCCAGTCGCCGGGAAGAGGCTCGCCGGGCTCGAGGATCTTCTCCACCACGATCCAGGACGTCGGCGCCGCCTGTCGCAGCCGCGCGAAATACTCCTTGGGATCGCGCAGGCCGTCGGGATGATCGATGCGCAGGCCGTCGAGCACGCCGGCCGCGAGCCACCGCAGGACCAGGGCGTGGGTGTCGGCGAAGACGCGCTCGTCCTCCATGCGCAGTCCCACCAGGGTATGGACGTCGAAGAACCGCCGGTAATCCAATTCCCTCCCGGCGGTGCGCCAGAAGGCGGGGCGGTAGTTCTGGCGCTGGAGCAACTCGTCGAGGCGGTCGGGATCGGCATTGGTCGCCTCGACCACGGCGTCCACGGCAGCGGCGATCTCCGGATTCTCAGCGCAGAGGCGGGCGAGCTGGCCGGCCAGGACCTCCTTGTCGCGATGGCGGCGGGCGATGCTCTCGCGGTCGGTGGCGGTGGCGAGGGGGAGGGTGCCCAGGGCGTCGGCGATGAAGGACAAATCCGGCGAGCCGCACCGCCGGGCCGCCTCGGCCAGCAGCGTGTCGAGCGAGCCGGGGGCCACCGGCATGCGGTGCTCGTGGTAGTGGACCTCGAGTTTCCCCCCCTTGCGGACCAGCTTCAGCTCGCCGGCTTCGAGCACCCGGCCGTAGTGGTCGCCGAGGATGGGGAGCAGCACGGTGTTGCGCAGCCGGGCCTGGGGCGGGTCCCAGTCGACGTCGAAGTAGGCGGCGAAGCGGCTGGACGGGCCGTTCTCCAGCACGTCCCACCACCAGACGTTCCCCCGCTCGGTGATGGCCATGTGGTTGGGCACGACGTCGAGCACCTGGCCGAGCCCCGCCTCCCCGAGCCGCCGGCACAGCCGCGCGTGGGCCTCTTCTCCTCCCAATTCCTCGTTCACGCGCGTGGGATCGACGACGTCGTAGCCATGGGTGCTCCCGTGGGCCGCCTGGAGATAGGGGGAGCTGTAGAGATGGGTGACGCCCAGATCGGCGAGATAGTCCGCGAGGGCCGCGGCCTCGTCGAAACCGAACCCGGGGCGGAGCTGGACGCGATAGGTGGCGCGGGGGGGGCGGGGCACGGGCGGGGGGAGTGCAAGGATTACGCCGCGCCACCTATGCCGGCCCCCCTCCCAAGGCCCTCATCACCCCGGCCCTCTTCTCCCGCCCCCTCCCACCCCCCTCACCGGGAGAAGAGGGAGAAAGGCAAGAAACCTTCAGCCGGGTTCCCCTCTCCCGGTGAGGGGGGTGGGAGGGGGCGGGAGAGGGGCAGGGGTGAGGGCCCTCGGGTGGGGGCGCTCTGAGATCGAATTTCACTCCACCCGCACTCCCAACCGCCCGCTCAGCTCCTGGAAGACCCGCACCCACTCCGCCGCCGCGGCGTCCCTGGCTTCGGCCTTCTCCCTCTGGAGGGGATAGACCGTCCGTCGCAGCTCATAGCAGCCGTTCTGGGCGCGCCAGAGGTCGACGTGGAAGGGGGGCTGGCAGGCGAGGGCCACGGTGGAGCCCATCTTGCGCAGCAGCTCGGGGCTCTCCGGGTGCTCGGTCAGGCGGTGGACCAGGGTCTCCAGGGCCCGCGCCAGGGCGTAGGAGAGGCCCTGGACGTCCAGATCCACCTGCAGGGACTCCCGCTGGGCCAGCAGGCTCTGCACTTCGTCAGGGTCGGCCGCGGGGTCTTCCAGAGAGCGCTCGAGGTCCAGGTTCAGCACCAGCTCGGCGGCGGCGGCGAAGGCCTTGGGCAGCGGGTTGCCCAGGCTACGCAGGAAGCGCATCAGCGGCGCGTGCTGCTCGAAGACTTCCCGGAATTCATGCTCCACTTCGCCACGAGTGGAGGCGAGGATCAGGTCGAGGATCCGGCGCTGGTCGTCCCGGAAGAGCGATTTCAGGGAGTAGGGGACGTGGATGAAGTAGCGATCCAGTTGCCGGATGACGTCCGCCAGGTCGCCGTGGTCGAAGGCGCTGCCGGCCTCAGAAAGGAGCTTCTGGTAGCCGTCCTCGGCGTCGTGGAGACGGACCCCGGCGTTGAGGTTGTGATCCCCGAAGTGGAGGACGCCGAAGACGAATTCCCCGGTCTTGCCGGTGACCTCGGAGGTGACGCCGACCTTGCCGAGGGACAGACGCGAGCGGCCAGCCCGGAAAACGCGGCCGTTCTTCCGCTCGACGGAGTAGCAATAGACCGGCGCCCGCGGCGGAAAGTCCTCGAAGAGGGAGGCCACGGCGTAATGGGCGGCCACCCGCGAGAGGTCCACGATGGCCGGCCGGACGTGCCGCTCGTAGAGGTCCCGGCCGGTGCCGCGCTCGGGCGCGTTGCACTTCGCGTGATCCAGGCGGCGCAGGAAGCCCTTCTCCACCGGCTTGTCGAAGAGCTGCCCGGCGAGCTGCACCACCCGGCCGGCATAGCCCAGGATCTGCACCGTCTCGATGCCCGCGAGGTCGTTGAAGAACCAGCCGCAGCTCGTATACATGAGCATGGCATGGCGTTGCAGCTCGAGCAGCCGCAGGGCCCGGACGCGGCGGTCCCCCTGCGGCGGATTCCCGCCGGTAGCTCGATCGAGAAAGGCATCCACGGTCTCCCGGGAGCGGTCCAGGAGCACGTCGACGTACCCGTCCCGCGCCGCCCAGGGATCGGGGAAAATCTCTCCAGCCGCCTCTTCGTAGCGGGGGGCCACCTCGTCGCGCAGCCAGTCGAGCGCCTGCCGCAGCGGCGCGCGCCAGGCCTGATTCCAGCCGGGATTGCCACCGGTGTGGCAGCCGCAGTCCTCGCGCCAACGGCCCACTCCGTGGGCGCAGCTCCAGGAGGTGTTCTCGACGATCTCCACCTCCATCTCCGGCGGATGGGTTTCCAGGTACTCGCCGTAGTTCGTCAGCCTCGCGAGGCCGTTCGCCTCGATGTGGTGGAGGGTGTAGGAGAGAGCCATCTCGCCGTAGCGGTGATGGTGGCCATAGGTCTCGCCGTCGGTGGCAATGTTGACCAGCCGGTCGCTTTCCGAGTCCTCGGGGACGGTCGCCATCAGCCGGCCGGCGAAGCGCTCGCCGCTGTTCAGCAGGCCCTCGAAGGCCACCGCGCGGGAGACGCCGCCGTCATAGAAGAAGACGGCGAGGCGCCGGCCCGAGGGGAAGACCACCTCGTAGGGAACGGTGGTATCGATCCGCCCGCCGGCCACGTCCTGCCACTCGCCGTCGTCCGTCTCCATCTTCAGGGACCGCCGGACGCGCCGCGCCTGGCTGGGCTCCAGGATGGTGAAGCGAAGTCCCGCCTCGGCCAGCAGCTCCAGAGTCTCGAGGTCCACCGCCGTCTCGGGGAGCCACATCCCCTCGGCTTCACGGCCGAAGCGGCGCCTGAAGTCGGCGAGCCCCCAGCGGATCTGGGTGCGCTTGTCCCGGCGGTTGGCGAGCGGCAGGATGACGTGGTTGTAGGCTTGAGCTAGGGCGGAGCCGTGGCCGGAGAAGCGCTCGCGGCTCGCGGCGTCCGCCTCCAGGATGGAACGGTAGACCTCGGGCTTCTTCGCCTCCAGCCAGGCGAGCAGGGTGGGGCCGAAGTTGAAGCTGATCCGGGCGTAGTTGTTGACGATCCGCTCGATGCGCCCCTCGCCGTCGAGGATGCGGGAGGCGGCGTTGGGGGCGTAGCACTCCGCGGTGATGCGCTCGTTCCAGTCGTGGTAGGGGTAGGCGGAGTCCTGGATCTCTACCGCCTCCAGCCACGGGTTCTCCCGGGGCGGCTGATAGAAATGGCCGTGGATACAGAGGAAGCGTGGCATGGGGGTGGATGAAGAGGCCAGGGACAGCAGGGACTTCAGGGACAGCAGGGACTAAGAGCCGGCCTCGTCCTCCTCGGCTTTCTCTTCTTCTTCGTCCCTGTTGTCCCTGAAGTCCCTGTTGTCTCTTTCTTTTTCATCTTCCCGCTGCAAAAAAAGCACGCCCAGCGGCGGCAGGGTCAGCGTCAGCGAGTGGGTGCGACCGTGCAGGGGGGTGGGCTGAGCCTCCACACCGCCATAATTCCCGCGCCCCGTGCCGCCATATTCGATGGCGTCGCTGTTGAGAATCTCCCGCCAGCAGCCGGCCCCGGGGACGCCGACGCCGTAGTTGTCCCGCAGCACCGGCGTGAAGCTGAAGACCGTCAGTAGGGGCTCGCCCGGGCTCTTCCCTTTGCGCAGGTAGGCGATGACACTGTTGTCCGCGTCCGAGCCGTCGATCCACTCGAAGCCCTGCGGGTCGCAGTCCAGCTCGTGCAGGGCCGGCTCCTGCTGGTAGAGGCGGTTCAGGTCCTCCAGCCAGCGGACGATGCCGGCGTGGGCCTCGTCGTCCAGGAGGTGCCAGTCGAGGCTCGCGTCGTGATTCCACTCCCGAAACTGGGCGAGCTCGCCGCCCATGAACAGCAGCTTCTTGCCCGGCTGCGACCACATGTAGCCATAGAGCAGCCGCAGGTTCGCCAGCTTCTGCCAGAGGTCGCCCGGCATCTTGTTGACGAGCGACCCCTTGCCGTGCACCACTTCGTCGTGGGAGAGCGGCAGCACGAAATTCTCGTTGAAGGCGTAGACCATCCGGAAGGTGATCTGGTTGTGGTGATAGCGCCGGTAGAGGGGATCCTCGGCGAAGTAGGCGAGGGTGTCGTGCATCCACCCCATGTCCCACTTGTAATCGAAACCCAGGCCGCCGACGTAGGTGGGGCGGGAGACGAGGGGCCAGGCCGTGGACTCCTCGGCGATCGTCACGGCGGTGGGAGCGGCCGCGTGGACCTCGTCGTTGAGGGCGCGCAGGAAGGCGATGGACTCCAGGTTCTCGCGCCCCCCGTGCTCGTTGGGGATCCACTCCCCGGCCTTGCGCGAGTAGTCGAGGTAGAGCATGGAGGCCACGGCGTCCACCCGCAGGCCGTCGGCATGGTAGCGCTCCAGCCAGAAAACGGCGCTGCTGATGAGGAAGCTGCGCACCTCGTTGCGGCCGTAGTTGAAGATCCAGCTCGACCAGTCGGGATGGAAGCCCTTGCGCGGATCGGCGTGCTCGTAGAGGTGGGTGCCGTCGAAGAAGGCCAGGCCGTGCTCGTCGCCCGGGAAGTGCGACGGCACCCAGTCGAGGATCACGCCAATCCCCTCTCGGTGCAGGAAGTCGACGAGGAACATGAGGTCCTGCGGCGTGCCGTAGCGGCTGCTGGGTGCGAAGTAGCCGAGCGATTGATAGCCCCAGGAGCCGTAGAACGGGTGCTCCATGATGGGGAGCAGCTCGACGTGGGTGAAACCCAGGCGCTGCAAGTGCCCGGCGAGGAGGGGCGCGGCCTCGCGATAGGTGAGCGAACGGTTCCCCTCCCCGGGCACCCGCCGCCACGAGCCCAGGTGGAGCTCGTAGATGGACATGGGAGCCGCGAGCGACTGCTTGTCCTGGCGGGTCGCCATCCAGCCGGCGTCCTCCCACATGTAATCGAGGTCCCAGACGATGGAGGCTCGCAGGGGCGGCTTCTCGGCATGGAAGGCGAAGGGGTCCGCCTTGTCCACGCGGTAGCCGTTGTAGCGGGAGATGACGTGGTATTTGTACCTCATCCCCTGCGCCGCGCCCGGGATGAAGGCCTCCCAGATCCCGGAGGCCCCCCGCGCCGTCATCAGGTTTGCCCGCTTGTCCCACAGGTTCCAGTCGCCGATAACCGAGACCTGATCGGCGTCCGGGGCCCAGACGGCGAACCAGGTCCCCGCCACCCCGTCCTCATTCCCCGGATGGGCGCCCAGCTTCTCGTACAGCCGGAAGTGGGTGCCCTCGTTGAAGAGGTAGAGGTCCTGCTCGGTGAGCGGGCTGGTCATGGCGTGCCCCGCCGCCGCAGCTCGTCCACCCGCCGGAGGGGCTCGGCCACGTCGGCGCGGGTGGAGAATTCCTCGAAGGAGAACCGCGCCTTGCGCTGCCAGTTGGGGCGCTCGGTATGGGTGCCGGGGACGTTCTGCGGCTCGGCTTCGAGCCACAGGTCCTCCAGGTTGACCATCACCATGCGGGCCGGGCTCGCCGCCAGGTGCTCCAGGCGCTGGCGCAGGACGGCCTCCTGGGTGGCGGCGCCGCGCCCGCGCAGCTCCGGCGGCAGCGCCTCCTCCATGTCCCCGCGGATGGCTGCCCGGCGCTCGCGCTCGGCCTGCGCCTGCTCGGGGCTGAAGAAGCCGAGGCTCTGCAGCTCGTCCACGTCCTTCGCCTGCGTGAAGCCCTGAAAGGTGGGCATGTCGTGGGTGTTGAGGCTCGCCACCGTCTTGGCCGGCGGCTCGCGCAGCCCCTGGCTGCCGGGGTTCAGCTCGTACTGCACGACGTACATGCCATAGGCGTCGTGGCGGTCCATGGAGTCGTAGACCTCGGGGGGCACCGTCCCCAGGTTCTCGCCCACGATCATCGCCCGGTGACGGTGGCTCTCGAGCGACAGCACGGCATACAGCTCCTCGGCCGGATAGTTGACGTAGACGCCGGCCGAGGTGTCCAGGCCGCGGGGGATCCAGAACAGCCGGTGGAGCTGCATCACGTGGTCGATGCGCAGGATGCCCGCATGCTCCAGGTGATGGCGCAGGCAGTCGATCAGATGGCTGTATCCCTGCTCCCGCAGCCGCTCGGGCTGGAGAGGGGGGAAGCCCCAGTTCTGACCCTTGGTGAACAGGGAGTCCGGCGGCGCGCCGGCCGAGGCGTCCTGGGCGAAGAGGTCGGGCTCCAGCCAGACGTCGAAGGCGCTGCCGTGGACGCCCAGGGGGAGGTCGAGGTAGAGGCCCGGGCCGCGCCGCCGTGCCTCGTGCGCCATGGCGCTCATCTGCTGCTCCGCGGCCCACTGCGTCCAGAGGTAGTAGCGCCGGTCGTCGTCGTCGTAGTCGGCGGGGGCGAGGGTCCCCTCCCGCAGCCGCTCGGGCCACGACTGCCAGGGCTCACCCCGGCGGTCACCCACGGCGCGGAAAGCGGCGTAGGCGTCCAGGTTCGGCTTGTCCACCACGAAGCGGGCGAAGTCCTCCTCTCTCGTTCCGGGCCGCGAGAAGAAGCAGTGAGCCAGCTCCTCCAGGACGCGGCGCTTGAGCGTCATCAGCCGCGGGTAGTCCACCCGCGGCGCGGCGCGCAGCACCTCCACCTCGCGCCGGAACTCGGGCGACTCGACGAGCCGCCGGGCCGCGAGGCAGTCCGCCATCTCCGGCAGCCGGCGGGGATCGAGGTAGAGCTCGTTCCAGAACAGGCGGGAGGCCGGCGCGTAGGGGCTGGGCTCGCACGGCTCGTCGAGGAAGGCGGCGAGCAGGGGGAGCGTGCCCACCACGCCGCCGCCGAGGCCGGCGGTCCACTCCGCCAGGGTCTCCAGGTCCGAGAAGTCGCCTGCGCCCCAGCTCCGCGAGGTGCGCAGGGAGTAGAGGGGGAGGAAGACGCCCCATAGCGGCTTGCCGTCGCCGGTGAAGCAGCGGGTGGGCGCCGAGATGATCAGCGACTGGGCGCTGTGACCGGCGACCTCCACGGTGAGGTGGTGATAGCCCGGCGGCAGCGGCTCGGAGAGGGTCAGCCGCCGGCCGGGCCGGTCCCCGTCCGCGGCCGGCCGCACCTCGGGGAGGCTCGCCAGGTCCACCATCTGGGCCCGCCGCTCCCCGCCTTCAAGGTCGAGGTGATAGGCGAGCGAGCCACCGGCCGTGCCGGGGCGCAGCTCGATGCCGGGCGCGTGGCCCTCCCAGGCCACGATCACCGGCTCCAGCAGACGGCGAGCCAGCTCCTGGCGCCGCTCCTCCAAGGCGTCGGGCACATCCGCCAGGCCCTCGAGGGGGATCTGCAGGGCCCGCAGCGCGCCGAGCAGGGAGTCAGGCCCGGCTTCGACGTAGCGGCCCAGGGCATCGTGGTAGGCGGTCTGGATCCCATACATGCGGGCCAGCGTCAGCAGCTCTGCGAATTCATTCGGCAACGTCGTCCCCGGTTTCTCTCCAGACGGTCCCGAGGATCTCGCGGATGCCCTGAAGGGGGATGCGGACCCAGGCGGGACGGTCGTTCAACTCGTACCCCAGCTCGTGAATCGCCTTCTCCAGCAGGAAGGCGTCGAGCAACGACGCTCGCTCCCCGGCGGCGGGCGGCAGGAACGACGCTCCCCGCGTGCGGCCGAAGTAGGCCCGCAGGAAGGCCGCGGACACCCACCGCTCCCAGTAGAGCGCCCACCGCTCCATCTCCGGCAGCAGCTCGGGCGAGGCCACGCCGGCCGACGCCTCCTCGAAGAGCTTGACGTAGGCCGCGTACTGGAACGAGCGAAGCATACCGGCAACGTCGCGCAAGGGCGAGCGTTTCAAGCGCCTCTCCGATAGCGACCGCGACGGCTCGCCCTCGAAGTCGAGGATGACGAAGTCGCGGCCGGTGAAGAGAATCCTCCCCAGATGGTAATCCCCATGCGTGCGGATGCGCTCGGCGGCGACCTTGCGCGAGAGCAGCCGCTTGAAGCGGTCCACGATCCGCTCCTCGTCCGCCAGCAGCGCCTCGGCCGCGCCGCGGTCCGCCTCCGGCAGGGCGGCGAGGCGCTGGGAGAGGAGCCGCAGGTTCTTCTTCGCCAGGGTGCGCATGGAGTCGTACAGCGACCGCTGGTAGAGCTCCGAGAAGGGCTCGGGCGCGAAATCCTTGCCGCGCCCCGAGGCGAGGGCGATGTGCAGCTCGGCCGTGCGCTCCCCCAGCAGCCGCGCGGCGGGGAGGTAGGTGCCGATGCGATCGAAGACCTCCGGTCCGGGCGCCACCTCCGCCAACTCCACGAGGTGCGCGGCGGGGACCTCGGCCGGACCGCGCTCGCCGTCGCCCCAGCCGGTCAGCACGCGCAGGAAGTAGCGGCCCAGGGCGTCGAGGGTGTAGCTCCAGGCGTCCCCCTCGTTGGGCACGAATTCCTGGAGGATGCCGACCGTCACGGGCTCGGAGCGCCGGTCGCGGATCTCCAGCCAACCGGCCAACCGTGGGACGTGGCGGAAGTCGGTCTGCTCGGTGAGGAAACGGCCGATCTCCAGGTCGGGGTTGACCCCCGGCTCCAACTTGCGGAACAGCTTGAGGATCAGCCGGTCGCTTCCCAACTCGCGAAGCGCCGGCGAGGCCGTGGCCGCCAGCTCGGCACGTTCGCCGCGGAAGCGCTCGCCGCGCTCGATGGCGCTCAGCAGGAGCCGGTCGAAGCCCGGATCGCCCACCGGGTCGTAGAGCAGGCCCGTGCTCTCCGGCACAGAGGATTCGAGGCGTGCCACGACCGGCGACGGGGCCGCCCGGCGCAGGCGTTCGATGCGCTCGGCGTCCGCGTCCGGCGCGAAAGCGAGGGGCAGAGAGCAGGTCTCCGGCTCGGCGTCCGTGAACTCGGCGCGAATCACTGCCAGCACCGTCAGCACGGCGCCGGCGCCGAGTGGAAAAATCTCCGTGATCTCCACGCCCCGTAGCGTCCGCGCCCTGCCGCCGAACCAGCGGCGGGAGGGCAGCACGTCGAGGAGCGCCGTTTCCAGCTCCCGCCGGGCCTTCCCTTCCAGGACGGAGGTCCACGCTCCCGCGACGGCGAGCACCGGCACGGCAGTCTCCTCCGCCATCGCCGCCGCCTGCCCCCTGGCCCCTTCCTGCCGCACTTGGCCGAGCTCGGACGGGTCCTGCACCAGAGAGAACCAGAGGAAGGAGTGGGGGCCGAGAGTGAGGCCCCAACCGCCCGCGCCGATCGGCGGGAACGGCGAGCGGCCGAAGAGCTCGACCGGCGTCAGGCCGGCCAGCCGCGAGAGGTCCAGCTCCGCGTGCTGGGCGAAACGGGAGAGGTTCGCCACCACCAGCAGCGTCTCCCCTTCGGTGCGGCGCAGGAAAGCGAGCACCCGGTGGTTCTGCGGCTGGAGGAACTCGATCGTGCCGCGGCTGAAGGCCGGGTGGCGCTTGCGCAGGGCGATGAGCCGGCGCGTCCACCAGAGCAGCGAGTGGGGATTGCCCTGCTGCGCCTCGACGTTCACCGCCTCGTAGTGGAACAGGGGATCGACGATCACCGGCAGGAACAGCCGTTGCGGGTTGGCGCGCGAGAAGCCGGCGTTCTTGTCCGCGCTCCACTGCATGGGGGTGCGCACGCCGTTGCGGTCCCCGAGGTAGAAGTTGTCGCCCATGCCGATCTCGTCGCCATAGTAGAGAACGGGCGTGCCGGGCAGCGAGAAGAGCAGGCCGTCGAGCAGCTCGATGCGCCGCCGGTCGTTGCCAAGCAGCGGCGCCAGCCGTCGGCGGATACCGACGTTGATCCGCTGGTCCTTGTCCGCGGCGTAGACGCGGTACATGTAGTCCCGCTCCTCGTCGGTGACCATCTCCAGCGTCAATTCATCGTGATTGCGCAGGAAGATGGCCCACTGCGCCTTCTCGGGGATGGGCGGCGTCTGCTGGAGGATGTCGACGATGGGATAGCGGTCCTCCATGCGCAGGGCCATGAACAGGCGGGGCATCACGGGAAAGTGGAACGCCATGTGGCACTCGTCGCCGCCGGTCGCCGGATCGCCGAAATAGGCGATCGAATCCTCCGGCCACTGGTTGGCTTCGCCGAGCAGCATGCGGCCGTGGAACTTCGCGTCGACGTGGGCCCGCAGCTTCTTGAGGAACTGGTGGGTCTCGGGGAGGTTCTCGTTGTTCGTCCCCTCGCGCTCGAAGAGATAGGGGATGGCGTCGAGCCGCAGGCCGTCGACCCCCATCTCCATCCAGAAGTCGAGGGCCTTGAAGACCTCCTCCTGGACGCGCGTGCTGTCGAAGTTGAGGTCCGGCTGGTGGGAGAAGAAGCGGTGCCAGTAGTAGGCGCCCGCCACCGGGTCGCGAGTCCAGTTCGAGGTCTCGGTGTCGGTGAAGATGATGCGCGTGCCGGCGTATTTCCTATCCGAGTCGCTCCAGACGTAGAAGTCGCGCTCGGGGCTCCCCGGGGACGCGAGGCGGGCGCGCTGGAACCAGGGGTGCTGGTCCGAGGTGTGGTTGATCACCAGCTCGGTGATGACCTTGAGCCCCCGCCTGTGGGCCTCGTCAAGGAAGAGCTGGAAGTCCTCCAGGGTGCCATAGGCAGGGTGGACGCTGGTGTAGTCGGAGATGTCGTAGCCGTCGTCGCGCCAGGGCGAGGGGTAGAACGGCAGGAGCCAGAGGGCCGTCACCCCGAGGTCGCGCAGGTAGTCGAGCTTCGCGGTCAGCCCCTGGAAGTCGCCGCGGCCATCGCCGTCGGAGTCGTAGAAGGCCCGCACGTGGACCTCATAAATGACCGCGTCCTTGTACCAGAGCGGGTCCCGCTCGCCGTTTCCCATGTCCCCAATCCGCTCCTGAAGTCGTCGCAGCTCCTTGCCGGTCAGCGGCGGACGGAGTTGCGCGATCCATGCCAGACCGCAGCCGCCCGTGGCGAAGGAGGTTTACCAGAGTCGGCCGGGACCGGCAACGGCCGGACGCTCGCGATGAAGCCCAAAGCGGTTAAGATGAGGCGCGTGAGGCGAACGCTATGACACGCTTACCCCATTTGTGGGACTACGACATCGGACTCCGACTCGGACAGATCCTTCTACTTCGAGACGGAAAGAATCCGACGGATCCGGTTCTCCAGGTCGTCCAGCGCCGGGCAGAGCGCCAGGAGAGAGCCATAATTTCCCAGCGTCTGCTGCATCAGTAGATCCAGTCCCTCGCCGGCCCGCCGCCGGTCTCCGTGGACGGGCCGGCCTTCAAAAGGCTGCCAAGGCCTCCCTAAACCGGCCGTGCTTCCGAAAAGACATTAGCTCATTTTCTGGCTGGACCCACGCCCGCAACTTAGGGAGGTCGGGGCGTGGGTCTCGGGATTCATCCTTGCTGGTCCGGCGGACAAGGGCCCCGTCGTTTTCGGTGGCGGAGCCTGAGTCGTTGAGCCAGAGGGCTACGAAGGCAGTACTGTCGTCAGCTTGTAGATCTTCTCCTTGTCCTCCTTTAGCTCCAGAGCCCTGCCCTGGCGCCAACTATGACGAGTCTCTATTATCTGGCTGACAGGTGGGCCCGGTGGTAAAGCAATAGGCGACGCTGCACCGGTCGGTCAGGCATTCCCCATAACCGGGGGTTGGCCCTCCGCCGTGGACACCTAAGAGCTTCGGATCGGAGAGGACCGCCACGGTCTCCTTGTTGAGCACGAGCCTCTTTCGGTTCTTTCGCATGCATCCTCCTTGGCTAGTGGTCCTTAGTTGGCCCACTACCAAGATATGCGTGTCCAGGAGAAAGTCTTTCGTGTCTTCGCCCGGTCTAACCCCTCAAGGCTTAACATGGCTCCCAGTCGGACGCTCGTCGGACCCCCTTCCGCTGGTCCACCAAGACAGGTCAGGCGGGCTTCTCTTATCTTGAAAAAAGGGACAATCGTCCCGCGCTATCACGCCGGCGAATCTACCCCTGGCTGGATACTGGTAAAACTTCAGGCGGCGGTCACGAAACTGCACAGGCGTCTACAATAATCGTCCGTAGCCGGCAAGGTGATCCTGGTTTACCGACAGATCGTCCGGTCCCTCGACACAACCTGCTAGGTCCCCGGCGAGCACCGCGAACGAGGTGCGATCAGCACAACCCTTCCGAGCAAAGTAGCCGGCGAGGGCTTCTCGGATCAGCTTCAGCGCAACCGTCTTCCTGCCCATTCGCCCGAAGGTACTGCCCGGACCTGCCGCAGTCAAGCGGGCTTGATAGGATGGGCCGTGTTCCGCCCCACCCCCCAAGGCCCCCTCACCCGCATCCGCATGGCCTCGACGTTCCTCGGCCGGCCGGTCTACGAGGTCTCGGCCTACGCCTTCGCCGACCTGCTGATCGACAGCGGCCCTCCCCAACGGGCGGCGCAGCTCGTGGAGTGGTGCCGCGGCGGGCCGGTGCGGCGGGTGGTGCTCACTCACCATCATGAGGACCACGTCGGTGGGGCGACCGCGCTGCAAGAAGAGCTCGGCCTCCCGATCCTGGCTCCGGTCGGAGCGGTCCCCATCCTGGCCGAGGGACTGCGGATTCCTCTCTACCGCCGGGCGGTGTGGCGATCGCCCCGGCGGTTCCGGGCCGAGCCGCTGGGCCCGGTGCTCGAGGGGGAGGGCTACCGGCTGCGCGTGATCCCCACTCCGGGCCACGCCTTCAGCCACATCTGCCTGTTCGACGAGGAGCGGCGCTGGCTGTTCTCGGGGGATCTCTACGTCCACGAGCGGGTACGCTACCTGCGGCGGATCGAGAGCCTCCGGGACCACATCGACTCCCTGCGCAAGGTGCTGGCCCTGGAGCCGGAGTTGCTGATCTGCGACCACGCGGGCATCCTGGAGAACGCCGCCGGGCGGCTGGCGCGCAAGATCGGCTGGTGGGAGGATCTGGGCGGGAAGGCCCGGGAGCTGCGGGACCAGGGCATCTCCATGGACGAGATCACGAAGCGGCTGCTGGGGCGGGAAGGGCTCCTCGCCTGGCTCAGCCTCGGCGATTTCTCACATCGCAACCTGATCCGGGAGCTGCTCCGCTCCTGAAGTGAGTGGGGCGAAGGCATTCCCCAGCGGGGAGGAGGCTGTCCCCAGTGGGGAGAGCCCTCCCCCCTACAGGGAGGAGCTCGCCCTGCTGGGAGAGCCCGCGCCCCGTTGGGGGGAGCCCGCTCCCCACTGGGGACAGCCTCTCCCCACTGGGGACGAACCCTCGTACGAGCAGGGAGAGGCCTCTACCCGGTCGGGAGAGCTCCCGCCCTTCAGGCCGCGACCGCCGTCTCTTCGACCTCGACTCCGACCCCCACCTCGACCTCCTCGAAGCGGGCGCTGAAGTGGCGCAGCACCTTGGGGGCGAAGGTCATCCGCATGCCCTTCAAGGTGTGACGCTGGGCGCGGATGTCCTCCAGCACACCGGCCACGTACTCCAGGTGGGAGTTGGTGAAGACACGGCGCGGCACGGCCAGACGGATCAGCTCCATGGGCGCCGGGATCAGCTCGCCGGTCACCGGGTCGTCCTTGCCGAACATGACGCTGCCGATCTCCACGCCGCGGATGCCGCCCTCGCGGTAGAGGGCCACGGACAGCGCCTGGGCCGGGAACTGCTGCTGGGGGATGTGGGGCAGGAGCTTCCTGGCGTCGATGTAGACGGCGTGGCCGCCCGTGGGCTGCATGATGGGGATGCCCGCCGCCGTCAGCATGGCGCCGAACTGCTCCACCTGGGAGACGCGGAAGCGGAGGTAGTTCTCGTCCAGCACCTCGCGCAGACCGCGGGCCACGGCTTCGAGATCGCGCCCGGCGAGGCCGCCGTAGGTGGGGAATCCCTCGATGACGATCAGCTTCTGCTTCAGCACCTCGAGCAGCTCCTCGTTGCGGGTGGCGAGGAAGCCGCCGATGTTGGCCAGGCCGTCCTTCTTGGCGCTCATGGTGCAGCCGTCGGCAAAGCCGAAGATCTCGCGCACGATCTCGGCGACCGAGCGGTGGCCCTGCCCCAGCTCGCGCTGCTTGATGAACCAGGCGTTCTCCGCGAACCGGCAGGCGTCGATGTAGAAGGGGATGCCGAACTCGCGGCACAGAGCCGAGACGGCCCGGATGTTGGACAGCGACACCGGCTGACCGCCGCCGGAGTTGTTGGTCAGCGTCAGCATGCAGGCCGGGACGTCGTCCCCCCGCTCCTCGAAGAGCTGGAGCAGGCGGACGAGGTCCATGTTCCCCTTGAACGGGTGGAGGTTCTGGGCGTCCCGCCCCTCGGAGATCACGAGGTCGAGGGCGGTGCCGCCGTTGACCTCGATGTTGGCCCGGGTGGTGTCGAAGTGGCAGTTGTTGGGGATGATCATCCCCGGCCGCGTGAGCAGAGTCGAGAAGAGGAGGTTCTCGGCGACGCGCCCCTGATGGACGGGCAGGAAGTGCGAAAAGCCGAAGACGTCCTGGATGGTCTCCTGCAGGTGGAAGAAGTTGCGGGCACCCGCATAGGCTTCGTCCCCCTGCATCATGCCCGCCCATTGCCAGTCGGACATGGCCGAGGTCCCGGAGTCGGTGAACAGGTCGATGAAGACCGCTTCCGAAGGGATCTGGAAGAGGCTGAACCCCCCCTTCACCAGGAGACGCTCGCGCTCATCCCGGGGCAGGAGCTGGATCTTCTCGACCACTTTGACGCGCCAGGGCTCAGGCAGGCTTCTGCTCATTGGATCTCCCCCCATGTGAGTGCCGCCGGAGAGGCGGCGAAAATAAAAAACTGCAAGCCCTACGCTGCGAAGAGGTGGCTTCGATGGCGCCGGGTTATCCGTAGAGTGCGCGAGGGTGGGGCAAGCGGGACAACTTTCCTGAAACTTTTTCGTGACGGGGGCGGGACGGGTCGTTCCCCCAGGGAGAAGGGGTCCGTCCTCTCTATAATGAGCCCATGGACCCCAGGGACTCTGCGGCGATCGAGACCCGGCTGCGTCAGTTCTTCGCCGGGGCCGAGGGCCCGGAGATCGCCGCCGCCTGGCTGTTCGGCAGCGTCGCCCGGGGGACCGCGGGGCCGGAGAGCGACGTGGACGTGGGCATCCTCTATACGGACGACCCGCCGCGGACCCTCGCCGGGCTCGGCCTCGACCTGGAGGGCGACCTGGAGCGGCTCCTCGGGCTCCCCGTCCAGGTCGTCGTGCTGAACCGCGCTCCCGTGGACCCCATCGTCCGGGTCCTGCGGGACGGCAGGCTGCTCTTCGAGGGGAACGCCTCCCGGCGGGTCCGGTTCGAGGTCCGGTCGCGCATGGAGTTCTGGGACCTGGAGCCTTTCCTGCGCCGATACCGCGGTCTGGAAGAGAGGCAGCGCTGACAGACTTCTCCTCGGTCTCCTCCGCTCCCCTCATCGAGCTGCGCGACCTCACCAAGGCTTATGAGGAAGGGAGCCGGCGGCGGATGGTGCTGTGCGCCGCGAACGCCTCCTTCGCGCGGGGGGAGCTGGCGGTGCTCGTCGGGCGTAGCGGCACGGGGAAGTCCACCCTGCTCAACCTCCTGTCGGGAATCGACCAGCCGGACTCGGGCGAGGTGATCGTCGACGGCGTCTCCCTCTCGACCCTGTCCGAGCGGGAGCGGACCCTCTTCCGCCGCGAGCGGATCGGCTTCGTCTTCCAGTTCTTCAACCTCATCCCGACGCTGACGGTCGAGGAGAACCTCCTCCTCCCCCTGGAGCTCAAAGGGAAGGTGAGCCGGGAGCAGCGGGAAATCGCCCTTCATCTACTAGAAGAGGTCGGGCTGGCGGACCGGGCGGCGAGCTATCCGGACCGGCTCTCCGGCGGCGAGCAGCAGCGGGTGGCGGTGGCGCGGGCGCTGGCCCACGATCCCCTCCTCGTCCTCGCCGACGAGCCCACGGGCAACCTCGACCTCGAGACCGGTCTCCAGGTGCTGGAGATCCTCGACCGCCTCACCCGCCGCGCCGGCAAGACCATGGTGATGGTCACCCACAGCTCCGAGGTGGTGGGGCTCGCCGACCGCGTCTTCCGCATCGAGGACTGCCGGCTGGTGGAGACGAGGGGGCGGGCGTGAGCGACTCCTCCACCGCCACCTTCCCCTCCCCCCTCCTCTGGCGGTCGAGCCTGCGGTATCTCGTCCGCCATCCGTGGCAATTCGGGCTGGCCGTGCTCGGGGTGGCTTTGGGAGTGGCGGTCGTAGTCTCGATCGACCTCGCCAACGTCAGCGCCCGACGGGCCTTCACCCTCTCCACCGAGGCGGTCACGGGGAAGGCCACCCATCAGGTGGTGGGTGGCCCCGGGGGCTTGCCGGACGACGCCTTCCGCCGCCTGGTCGTCGAGGCCGGGATCGAGCGGGCGGCGCCGGTGGTCGAGGACTACGTCTCCATTCCCGGCCGGGACGGGCAACCCTCGCGGACACTCCATCTGCTGGGCGTCGATCCCTTCTCCGAGGGGCCGTTCCGGGCCTATCTGAGCGGCACGCCCGGGGACTCGGTCACGGACCGCGCGTCCGTCGACCTCGGCCCCCTCCTCACCCGGCCCGGAGCCGGAGTGTTGCCGGCGGCCACGGCCCGCGAGTTGGGGCTGCGGGTGGGAGACTCGTTCACCGTGCGGGCGGCGGGCACCGAGCGTCGGGTCGAGCTGACCGGGACCCTGGAGCCTGCGAACGAGAACACCCGCCGGGCCGTGGCCGACCTGCTGGTGATGGACATTGCGGCGGCCCAGGAGCTGCTCGGCCGGGTGGGGCGGCTGGACCGCATCGACCTGATCATCCCCGAGGGAGCGGAGGGCCGGCGCCTGCTCGCTCGCGCCGTCGCGGTGCTCCCGGCCAAGGCCCAGGTCCTCGCCGCCAGTGGGCGCACCCGGACGACGGAGGAGATGACGCGGTCCTTCCGGCTCAACCTCACCGCGCTGTCGCTGCTGGCCCTGGTCTGCGGCCTTTTCCTCATCTACAACACCATCACCTTTTCCGTGGTGCAGCGCCGGGGGCTCATCGGCACCCTGCGTGCCCTGGGGGTGACGCGCCGCGAGGTCTTCGCTCTCGTGCTGGGCGAGGCGCTGGTGGTCGCCCTGCTGGGTTCCGCGGTGGGCTTGGGCGCAGGAGTGCTCCTCGGGCGCGGGCTGGTGCGGCTGGTGACGCAGACGATCAACGATCTCTACTTCGTGGTCTCCGTCCGCGAGTTGACGGTGCCGTCCGCGACGCTGCTGGAGGGGGCGGCCCTCGGCATCGGCGCCACGCTGCTGGCGGCGCTCGTCCCCGCTCTGGAGGCCACTCAGGCGCCCCCCCGGGCGGTGCTCAGCCGCTCGGCCCTGGAGGCGCGGCTGCGCCAGGCCCTGCCCCGAGCCAGCGCCCTGGGCGCCGGGCTGCTCCTGCTGGGCGGGGGCCTGCTGGCTCTCCCCGGCGAGCTGTTGGGGATGAGCTTCGCCGGCCTTTTCGCCGTCATCCTCGGTTTCGCTCTCCTGGCGCCGGTGGCCACGGTGGGGCTCATGCGCCTGCTGCGCCGTCCCCTCGGGGCGCTCCTCGGCGTGCTGGGGAAGATGGCTGCCAATGGCGTCGTGGCCTCCCTGTCGCGCACGGCAGTGGCCATCGCCGCCCTGGTCATCGCGGTTTCGGTGACGGTGGGGGTCGGGGTGATGATCGCCAGCTTCCGCCAGACGGTGGTGCGCTGGCTCGAGATGTCGCTCCAGGCTGATGTCTTCGTCTCCGCGCCCACCCGGGCCGGCGGCTTCAGCGGCGCAGCGATCGATCCGGAGGTGGCCCGCCGGGCCGCGGCGCTGGCGGGTGTCGCCCAGGTCAATTCCATCCGGCGGGTGGAGATCCCCTCCCCCTCCAGCCCCGTGCGACTGGTGGTGATCGGCACGACGGCGACGGGGATCCGCCGCTCCTTCGAGCTCAAGGATGGGCGGCCCGACAAGGCGTGGCCCGCCTTCCAGGACGGCGGCGCCGTTCTCGTTTCGGAGCCCTTCGCCCATCGCACGGGGGTGGGCCGGGGGGCCGCGGTCCGTCTGCGCACCGAGCGCGGAGACCGGGATTTCCCGGTCGCTGGCGTCTACTACGACTACGCCTCGGACCGCGGCATCGTGCTGATGAGCCGGCGGACCTACCTGCGCTGGTGGAACGATCCCTCTCTCTCGGGCTTCTCGCTGTACCTTGCGCCGGGAGCGGACGTCGACCGCGTGGTGGAGCTCCTGCGGCGGACGATCGGCGCCGAGCGTGGGCTGTCCATCCAGTCCAACCGCTCGCTCAAGAAGATCTCCCTGGAGATCTTCGACCGCACCTTCCTGATCACCGGCGTGCTGCGCCTGCTGGCGGGGTTCGTGGCGTTCATCGGCGTCCTCTCGTCGCTGATGGCCCTTCAACTGGAGCGGGCCCGGGAGCTGGGTGTGCTGCGGGCGAACGGCATGACGCCGGGCCAGGTCTGGCAGCTCCTGACCTCCCAGACGGGGCTGATGGGGCTCGCCGCCGGCCTCCTCTCCATCCCCGTGGGTCTGACGCTCGCGGCGATCATGATCTACGTCGTCAACCGCCGCTCCTTCGGCTGGACGATCCGCATGGAAGTCGGTCCGCAGATCCTGCTCGAAGCCCTGGCCCTGGCCCTCGCCGCCGCGATCCTGGCGGGGCTCTACCCGGCGTTCAGGATGTCGCGGACCTCGCCGGCGCTGGCGTTGCGGGAGGAGTGAAGGGGAACTTGACTTGCCTCTGGACGCTGTCCTATGCTTCCCATACGCAATGGGAGGGCGCATGAAGACGAAAATAGATTCAACGAAACCCAAGACGACGTCGACGTCCAGGAAGGGGCAAAGCCAGCAGGTCGTTCGGGATGCGGCCTGGAAGGCAGAAAAAAAATGGTTCGAGGAGAACATGTCCCTCGATCCCCTCGCTCTCTTCGCGAAGTACTATCAGCGCCTCGGTTGAGCGTGCTCCCTCCGGTCGAGCCCTCGGTCTTTTTGCAGGAATTCGTCGTCTCTTTTTTCGAAAGCCGTCTCCTCAGCGGGTTCATCTCTGTCGACGAGTACCACGACACCGTGGTCGCTCTGCGCCGGAATGACGCGTTCGCTCCGACCAGCCGGCGCCTCTTCGAAAACTCCCCGGAGGCGATTCACCTGGATGGCTATGGTCCACTCCGCATCATCGAGCTGCGGGAGCCTGACGGCAGCCGGTTCCCGTTTCTCCAGGGCCTCACGAAGCTGGGGCCTCCGGATCGAAGACGGCTGACCTGCTTCGTGGGGCACCGCTTCCTCAAAAACATCGAGCAGTCGTTACGGTTCAATCTGGTGCATCTGCTGTCGCCCTATGGAATCGACCTTCGCTGGTCGGGTTACGATCTCAGTGCCCGGGACGTATTTGACGAGATCGTCCGCGGCATCAAGTCGGCGGATCTCTGCCTGTTCGACAATCTCGGCACCTTGAACCGGCCGAACGTCTACATCGAGATCGGGATCGCGCACGCCCTCGGTAAGCCGATGCTGGTCTGCGAGTACGGCGGCAGTGCGGCCGGGCGTCGAAAGAAGGTCCCGGACACGGGGAGCGTCCCTTCCGATCTTCAAGGACTACTCCGTATCCAGTACCGGAGCTACCAGGATCTGTGCCGTCAGCTTTATTTCAACCTGCCGCTCTTTCTGGCGCGCAACGAGCTCCACTGATCTGAGGGCCGAGCGCCATGGTCTGAGAGCAGGTTATGCTCGCGAGATGAGGGCTCGGGCCGGAGCAGTCATCGTGATTCTCGTCTCCGTGACTCTCCTCGCCGCCGCCTTCCTAGCCCGCTCTGAGCAGCCCCTCACCCCCAGAGCCTCCCTCTCCGTCGCCACCACCCTGCGCGCCGCGAACGAGCAGGGGTATGCCCGTGCAATCGAGCCGCGGGATTTCCGCTTCCCGGCTGATCATGGACCCCATCCGGAATTCCGCACCGAGTGGTGGTACTACACGGGGAACCTGGAGACCGCAGAGGGACGCCGGTTCGGCTTTCAACTGACGTTCTTCCGCTCGGCTCTGGCGCCCGATATGCCCGCCCGCGAGTCCGCCTGGGCCACGCGCCAGGCCTGGCTCGCCCATTTCACGGTCTCCGATGTCAACGGCGGGCGATTCCACTCATTCGAGCGCTGGAGCCGAGGAGCCATCGACCTCGCCGGGGCTCGGGCCGAGCCATTCCGGGTTTGGGTCAAAGACTGGACGGCGGAAGCGGTTGGGAGCCAGGCTCCTCCCATGCATCTCGCCGCCTCCGAGGGCGACGTGGAGATCGACCTCGTTTTCCAGCCGGGCAAGCCCCCGGTGCTCCAGGGGGACCGGGGACTCTCCCGAAAGAGCGCCGAGGTCGGCAACGCGTCCTACTACTACTCCCTCACCCGCATGCCCGCCGCCGGCACCGTCCGCTTGGGCGGCGAGCGCTTCGCCGTGACCGGCCTCGCCTGGATGGACCGGGAGTGGAGCACCAGCTCGCTGGGCCGGGACCAGGCGGGCTGGGACTGGTTCGCCCTCCAGCTCTCCGACGGCTCGGAGCTGATGCTCTATCGCCTGCGACATCAGGACGGCGCCGCCGATCCGGCGAGCAGCGGCACCGTCGTGGCCCCCACCGGCGACGCGCGGCACCTGCGGCTTTCCGATTTCCAGATCGCGGGCTCCGGCGAGTGGCGGAGCCCCCGGAGCGGCGCCCGCTACCCCGCTCAGTGGCGGGTGCGCATCCCTTCTGAGGAGCTGGATCTCAAGGTCCAGCCACTGCTCGCGGACCAGGAGCTGGACGTCTCCTTCCGCTACTGGGAGGGAGCGGTGGAGATCACGGGCACCCAGCGCGGCCGGCCCATCCGCGGGCGCGGCTACGTGGAGCTCACCGGCTACCCGACGGCGGAACACCGGTAAGAACGCCAACCCTCCGGCGTTGGGAGAGTGTGCGCGTCTCCCTTCAAACGCGCACGGCGTACCCCGTGCCGGTGCCCGCCGTCGGGGACGGAGAGCGCCTCCTCACCCTCTTCCTACGAACGGGCACCGGCACGGTTTCTCAATTGTGAGATGATTTCGCAAATCGATCCAGGGAGGTCCACTGATGAAGATGACTCTTCGCTCTTTTTCGTTCGGCTTGGCGGCAGCACTCCTCTTCGTCGGCGGACTGTCCGCCAAGCCCCCGGCGAAGCCCGCCGCCGCTCCCCAAGCGCGGCAGCCGAGGCAGTACACCATCGACCAGTTCCTCGCCAACACCGCCTATGGCGGAGCGTCGTTCTCGCCCGACGGCCGCAAAATCCTCGTGGGCTCCAACCAGACGGGGGTCGCCAACGTCTTCTCCATCTCCGTGGACGGCGGCAAGCCCGTCCAACTCACCGACTCCAAGGTGAGCTCCATCCAGCCGGTGGGCTACTTCCCCAACGACGAGCGCCTCCTCTATCTGAGCGATCAGGGAGGGAACGAGAAGAGCCATCTCTATGTCCAGTCGCCAGACGGCAGCGTCCGCGACCTGACCCCGGGCGACAAGCTCCGGGCCGAATTCGAGGGCTGGGCGCCGGATGAGAAGAGCTTCTTCCTCTCCACCAACGAGCGCGATCCCGCCGCCATGGACCTCTACGAGATGTCGGTGGACGGCTACGAGCGCAAGCTCCTCTACACCAACGACGGCGGCTTCTTGATCGGTGCCATCTCGCCGGACCGCCGCTGGGTGGCGCTGGTCAAGGCCATCTCCAGCTCGGATTCCGTCATCTATCTCTACGACCGCACCGCGGCCAAGCTCACGCGGCTGACGCCGGAGACGCCCAACGAAGACGTGACCAACGCCCCCGAGACGTTCAGCCGCGACAACGGCAGCCTGTACTACGCCACCAACCAGGGTTCGGAGTTCGCCTACCTGGTGCGCTACGAGCTCGCCACGGGCAAACGGACCGACCTGGTGCGCACCCACTGGGATGTGGCGGGCGCAGGCCTCTCGCGCGACGGGCGCTTCCTCACCGTGGCCATCAACAACGACGCTCGTACCGAGCTGCGCGTCTTCGATGCAGCGACCCTCAAGCCCGTCGAGCTGCCCACCCTGCCCGGCGCCGACGTCACCGGCGTGACCTTCTCGAAAGACAGCTCGCGGATGGCCTTCTACGCCGAGTCGGCCGGCCCGCGCGACCTCTACGTGCGCGACGTCGCGACCGGCCAGGTGCGGCAGCTCACCCACGCGCTCAACCCCGCCATCGATCCCGCCGACCTGGTACCTGCCCAGGTGGTGCGTTTCAAGTCCTACGATGGCCTCGAGATCCCTGGCCTGCTCTACAAGCCCCTCGCCGCCGCCGGCAGCAGGGTGCCGGCCCTGGTCTCTGTGCATGGTGGACCGGGCGGGCAGTCGCGGGTGGGCTACAGCGGCTTCACCCAGTTCCTGGTCAACCATGGCTATGCGGTCTATGCCATCAACAACCGGGGGAGCAACGGCTACGGCAAAAAATTCTTCACGCTGGACGATCGCAAGCACGGCGACGCCGACCTCGACGACTGTGTGGCGAGCAAGAAGATGCTGGCCGCCACCGGCTGGGTGAATCCCGACCGCATCGGCATCCTCGGCGGCAGCTACGGCGGCTACATGGTCCTCGCCGCTCTGAGCTTCCGGCCGCAGGCGTTCGCCGTGGGGGTCGACATGTACGGCGTCTCCAACTGGCTGCGCACCTTGCAGAGCATCCCCGCCTGGTGGGGACCGGAGCGGGACGCGCTCTACAAGGAGCTCGGCGATCCGGTCAAGGACGCCGACTACCTGCGGCGCATCTCGCCCCTCTTCCACGCCGATCAGATCGAGCGCCCGCTCATCGTGCTCCAGGGAGAGAACGACCCGCGGGTGCTGAAGAAGGAGTCGGACGAGATCGTTGAAGCGGTGCGCAAAAAGGGCGTCCCGGTCGAATACTTCATCTTCCCCAACGAAGGGCACGGCTTCGCCCGCAAAGAGAGCCAGGAGAAAGCCTACCAGGCCACGCTGAATTTCCTGGACAAATACCTGAAGGGAGGCGGGGCGGCCGCCACCTCGAAGTAGACGCGGAGCGAACTACGACGCCGGCCCGCTGTCGGAATGCGCGGCAGCCGGCGTCGCGGGCGCCACGCTCAAGCCCGGGAAGAAGATCTCCTGCGGCACGTGGCGCAGCAGCTCTCCGGTGCAGAACTCCACCATCTCCTCCTCGAGTTCGCGCCGGTAGGCCACTCGGCCATTCTCCTCCGCCAGCGGCCCGGCGAACAGGACGTCCTCGGGATAGAGGCGGACCATGGCCTTGAAGGCGTCCCCCGCCAGGCGGAACGGGCCGAGGCTCACCGAGTGGAGACTATCGACCCGCACGGCGCCGAACACCTGCTCGTAAAGGCGGCGGTACTGCTCGCGGTAGCCCTCGCCGTAGACTAGGGGATCGAAGCGCAGACCCAGCCGCCAGCCCCGCTCCTGCAGGCGCTCCATCGCCCGGATGCGGCGGTCGACCGATGGCGTTTCGTGCTCGTGGGCCGCCTGCACCTCCTCGGGCGTGAAGCTGAAAGCCACCACCACGTTGGGCACCGCCTCCATGTCCAGCAGCGACTTGATCTGCGTGCTCTTGGTGCGCAGCTCCAGGTTCGCCTGCGGGAACCGGGAGAAGAAGGGGACGAAGCTGGCAGCAAGCCGCGTCACCGGCTCGAGAGCCAGGCTGTCGCATTCGTAGCCGGAGAAGAACCACAATTCCTCTCCGGGGAGAGCCCGGATCTTCTCCTCGATCGCCCACTGGTAGTCCTCGTAATTGACGAACACCACGTAGTGGGCCGACCGGAACATCCCCTGAAGGTAGCAGTAGCGACAGTCGTAGATGCAGTTGAGCATGGGATCGAAGAGGAAGCTCCGCGCCCCCGCGAGCCCGAACCCCTCCGGGGCGTCGTGCACGAAGTTGCGATGCTTCTTCGCCAGGATGAGCGACGGCCGGCGCTTCTGCAGCCGGAAGTGCTGGGCGCGGCGATTGAAGATCTCGCCGTAGCGTGCGCAGGGGACCACCTCGGCATCCGGGAAACGGCTCTGGATCGCGAGCGTCCGCGGATGGTTCAGGATCTCTTCTTCAACGTAGATCATCGGCGGTGTTTCCTTCGGGCGCGGGCAGCCGGATGGGATGACGGGCGGCGGCCCACGCCGCGAGCTCCTCCGCCAGAGCGGCCAAGTCGCGGGCGAAGGTCTCCAGGTCGCCGAGGTTGCGGGCGATCAGGTGCTCGAGGAAAGTGCTGGACATCCGCCGCGAGAGGGTGGCGTCGGCGTTGTCGGAGACTACCTTGAAGCAGTGCACCAGCTCGGCGACGGAGAACCGGCAGGCAGTGGGAAAGAACCCCGCCGCCTCGCTGTCGTACACCCATGGCAGCGAGTACTCCTCTTCCACCCGCTCCAGCGTGAGCACCGCGACTGTGGGCCGGGGGCTGTCGACCACGAGTTGGGGATACCAGGAGGCGCCGCTCGCGCCGTCGGAGATCTTGTGAGCGATGACGCCTTCGCCCACCGGGCGCGCGCGGTGCCCACCGAGGCCGACGTTGAGCCACGCCCGCCCCAACTCGCCGCCGGAGAAGAGGTGGAGGTAGGCCGTGGCGGCCGCGGCCGCGGCCTTGCCCGGACCGGAGACGATCAGCCACGCATCCTCTCCGCGGTAGATGGAGAATGGACCCTCGCCGGCCGGCTCCATGCCGAACCTTTCGATCAATGCGCGGGCCTCCGCCTGGAGGGCGACGACGAAGCGAAGCATGGGGATTCCGATGGCTCTACCTCAGATCTCGTGTCCGCCGCCCCAAGCTCGTGCTCTGCTCGCCGCCAGCGGCACCACCGCCGCCGCGGCGGACTCTGAGAACCATCTTCTCAGGCGGCTACGGGGGCCGTCAAACCCTTGCGGCGCTCGGCTTCTGCGAGCCGGTGACCCTCATCTCGCTGGCCCTGGCGGCGGGAGCGATGCTTCTGTGGTGAGGGGAGGGAGCCCGAAGCGGTCGAAGTCGCGGGAGATGGAAGCCCGCCATACCCGCGAGCTGGAACGGGCGACCCAGAGGCCGTTGGGCATCTGCTCGAAGCCATATCGGGCCAGAGCCTGGGCGGCATCGGGGCGCGGGTGCCAGTAGTCGACGATGATATCGGGCCGCAGCGCGCCGAAGCTGTAGTCGTAATCCTGCTTGTCGTGCCCCGGCATGAACGACCGCGAGCGCTCCAGACGCGCAATCCGCCGGTCGCACTTGCCCAGGACGTCGACTGTCGGCCGCTCCGCGAAGTAAGGCGTGCTCCCGGCCGCGGCCACGGCGATGCTCGCCTGTGGATCGCTGCTCTCCCGGATCAGCAGGCCGACCCGGGTCATCTGGACGTTCATGGGGAGCTCGTAGGCGTTGTCGACCACCCACTGCGCGGTCCCCTTGCCGTTGACCAGGGCCCAGAGGGCGAGGGCCCAGGCGATCCGCGCGCGATCCGTCCGCGCCCAGGCTCCCTCGTCGATCCCTCGCGACGCCAGGCGGAAAAGTCCGACGAGGGCCGCTCCCGCGACCGCCAGGGCGACGCCCCAGGCGAGGTCGCGGGGCGAGGTGAGGTGCTCGGAGACCTTGTCCCCGGCGTTCCACAGTCCGCCGGCGAGCGCCCCCAGCCCGAGGACGATGCCGAGCGTCCGCGGCTGCGGACCGCCGGCCTCCCCGAGCCACGCGAGGCCCAGGCCCGCGAGGAGGGTCAGCGCGGGGATCGCGATGGCCACGTAGCGGTTCGCCATCCGCATGTACTCCCAGGCATCGCCGCCCACGTAGATGGAGTAGGCCGATTGCACGACGACCAGCGCCGCCAGCAGCAGGAGGCGCCCCCGGAGCACCGGATCGCGGCCCCGCCGGAGCGCCAGCAGCAGCAGACCGGCGACTACCAGCAGGGGCAGGAATTGCTGGGTGACGGCCGAGCCGAAGGTCAGCGCTCCCCGGCCGACGCGATCCATCAGGGAGCTGCCACCCAGCTTCAGGTAATAGGTATTGGGCAGCACGTCGCCATAGAACGACCAGCGGAAGGCGAGATGGATCGCCTTCGGCACGGCGACAGCCGCGCCCAGGACCGCGGCCGTGCTCACCCGGGAGCGCCAGCTCGGAGCCGTGAGGAGGGCGAAGGCCACGAGGACGCCCGCGATGGTGACCGCGTCGTCCCGGGTGAGCACCAGGGCCGCCAGGCACAGGGCCAGCCCAAGCAGGAAAGCCGGCCGGCGCTCCTCCTGCAGCCGGAAGAGCAGCAGCACGCCGGCGCTCGCCAGGAGCGCCAGCAGGCCCACCTCCATGCCGCGCAACGTCCAGTAGATCAAGGGGAAGGAGAACGCCGTGAGGAAGACCGCGAAGAGCCCGGCCCAGCTCCGCTGCACGCCGGTGAGGAGACGTGCCGTCGCCGCCACCACCCAGATCTGGGCGAGGAGGATGAGCGCCCCCGAGACCATCACCACGAGGGAGGTCTTCGAGAGCGGCAGCGGCAGGAGGTGGATCGCCGCCATCCACAGCGTCCACAGCAGGTTGGTATATCCCTCCACCGGCGGCACCTCGCCCGGGTTCCAGACCAGCCCATGTCCCACCGCCAGGTTGTGGGCGTAACGCATGGATATCATGGCGTCGTCGAACAGCGTGTAATAGCGCTCCCCGCCCACCGTGAAGCCCGTCCGCACGATGAAGAGGACATAGAAGACGAGCGCACCGAAGCTGACCAGCCCCCAGAGGAACTTCGGAGCCTGCAAGCTGGATGTCGATACCGACTGCGAAGAAGTCTCAACCATCCTCGGCCTCCCATAAGCCGCGTTCGGACAAGCCTCGACTGCAAGCAGTGTGCCGGTCAGACGCGGCGCAGCAGGAGGTGCCGGTAGGAGCTCACCGCCGGCTCGTCGTGCTCCACCGCGAGCGGCGCTCCGGAGCCGTCGAGGATCTCCCCCATCCGCCGGTTGGTGCTGGTGAAGACGAGGTCGAGGAGGGCCAGCCCCGCCCTTTGCAATGGGCCCGGCCGCGAGCCGTCCGGCAGGAACTTGTCGAACACTGCCAGCCGACCGCCCGGCCGGAGCACCCGGGCCGCCTCGCGCAGGCAGCGGACAGGGTCCGGGATGACCTCCAGCACCATGTGCAGGATGGCCGCGTCGAAGGCGTGGTCCGGCAGGTCGAGATCCATGCCGTCCATCACCCGGAGTTCCACGCCGGGACGGGCATGAGCCGCGGCCTGGCGCAGCATGGCCGGCGTCAGATCGGTGGCCAGCACCTCGACGCCCGGAGGGACGAACGGCAGGTCCGCCCCCGTGCCGCAGCCGATGATCACCAGCCGCTCGCCGGGCCGCAGCGCCAGCAGGTCGATGGAGCGCCGCCGCTCTTCGTGGAAGCGGGTGACCCGATCGTAGTGCGGGGCCCAGAGCGTGTAACGGAAGCGTTGCCAGACGTTCGGGGGCATGATGGGCGGCCCATTGTGCACGATCCACGCCTGAGATTGGCAGGTGTCCCAAAGAAAAAAGGGTGGGTAGAGACGTCCCGGAGGGGAGACGTCTCTACCCGAGGGGAGAGAGGTTCGAGGTCGCCGGAGCCATCGCGACGGGGCTCAGAATGGCATCCTCAGGTGATCGAGGTCCTCGCGCCGGACCAGGGCGGGGCCCGGCTCGCGAGACGAGTCATCGAAGAAACGGCGGACCTGCAGAGGATCCGCGTGCGCCAGGCGATGGTAGAAGCGGAGGGCCGCCTCGACCTCCGTCCGCCAGAGCGTGCAGCGCTCCTCCGACGGGTCGCGGAGATCCTCCCCTTCCTGAGAGGCGGCCACGTAGGTGCTGTGGCTGCACACGTGACGAGCCCAGCACCCCTGGCAGGGAAAGTCGGCATCGCCACCGGCCCCCTCCACGTCCTCCTCGCCCCAGAGGCTCGGGGTGCGGCGAATGTCCAGACGATCCAGGAAGGAGCGGGGATATACGTCCGCCATGGGCATCAGCCCGCCAAAGCTGCCGCGCTCGCCGTAGAGGCGATCGAGCGGTTCGCTGCGCATCAGCCGGTCGACGATCCGGGTCAGGGGTTTGAAGTCCACCGGCAGGCTCTGGGCGGTGAGAGCGTCGCCCATCTCGTCGCAAACCGCCAGCAGATCGTTCCGGGTCTCGCGCAGCCGGCCCGGGCGCTCGGCCCCGTCGCCCACGGCCGAGTCCTCCAGGATGGTGGTGTCCAGGTGGCGGATGCCGGTCCGTTTTGCCCATTCCCAGACGTCGAGGAGCCGACCCTGGTCCAGAATGCAGTGAACCGTCAGCCGCTCGCCCAGCCTGTCCAACAGCAGGCGCACCGCCGGCTCGGCCCTCCAGGCCGGGATGCGGCGATCGGCGTAGAAGCCCTCGGTCCGCGCCGGGTAGCTGCCGCAGAGCAGCCGCACCTGGAGGGAGAGCCCGGCGAGGATGTCGGCCACGGCGGGCGTCACCTCGCGCGCGCCGAGAGTCAGCTCGAAGGCGATCTCCTGGTGCGGGGGCGCCTGGCGGGAGGCTTCGACCACGATCCGCTCGAGCACGCCGCTCCCCGGGAACGCTCCGTCCCAACTCAGATGGAGCTTGACGCGGCTGGCGCCGGCGCTCTGCTGCAGCACGAACCCGATGATCTCCAGGGCAGCCTCCTCCCGGGCCTGCTCGATACGGGCGTGGAGCTCGTCGTCCACGCGGTAGATCGCTCCCACGCTCCAGCCTCCGGTGAGCTCCAGCGCCCCCCCTCCCTCGGAGAGGGCGTTCCAGCCCGCTCCCCCTTCGCTGGTCAGCAGGTCTTCATTGGCAAGCCAGCCGAGAACGGTCTCGTCCAAGTCCCCCATCTCCAGCGCCGGCGCAATGTGGAATTGCAGCTCTTCCGGCACCTCCACCACCGCCCCCCTCTCCAGGTCATAGATCAAGCCGCAGGAACCATCCCCCTCGATGAGGGGATGCAGGGCTCGCAGCCGCAGGGCTCCGGGCATTGGCATGGCGGTGACGGGGAACATACTCGTCCTCCTTGATGCCGGCGATGGCTCGGCCTCCCACCCACGATCGGGTGTCCGGAACAGCCGAACCATTTCGCCTCTAATACCTTCGTTTCCGCTGGGCCGGTTTTCGGGACAAAAGTCCCGAACTTTGTTGAAACGGCCGTCGTTTCAGGGTTTGTGAACTTCCTCGCCTCAACGTGCAAGGAAAAAAGTGTTCAAACATGGAGGCGGCGAAAGCCGCCCCCGGACACGGGAAAACTAGCGGGAAGCGGCAGCTCCAGGCTTCAGCCAGCGGTCGAGCCAGGAGAGGACGGTGTCGTGCCAGAGGAGGCTGTTGGCCGGCTTGAGCACCCAGTGGTTCTCGTCGGGAAAGTAGAGGAACTGGCTGGGGATGCCCCGGCGTTGGAGGGTCGTGAAGGTGGCGATCCCCTGGTTGTCCGGCACGCGGTAGTCGAGGCCGCCATGAACGACCAGCGTCGGGGTCTTCCAGCGCTCGACGAAGCTCGCCGGGTTGTACTTCTCGTAGTTGGCGGCGCTCTGCCAGTATGGACCGCCATTCTCCCACTCCGGGAACCAGAGCTCTTCGGTGCCGTAGTACATCATCCGCTGATCGAAAATGCCATCATGGACCACCAGGCAGCGGAAGCGGTCCGGCCAGTTGCCGGCGATCCAGTTGATCATGTAGCCGCCGTAGGAGGCGCCGAGGGCGCACGCCCGGTCGCCGTCGATCCAGGGATAGCGGGCGACGGCGGCCTCCAGCCCCTTCTGCAGGTCGATCAGGGGTTTGTCCCCCCAGTCCATGCGGATGGCATCGGTGAACGCCTGGCCATAGCCCGTGGAGCCGTGGAAGTCGATCAGTACCACGCCGTATCCGGCCCCGGCGTAAGCCTGAGCGTTCCAGCGGTAGTGAAACTCGTTGTTGAAAGAGCCCTGAGGGCCACCATGGATGAGGAAGGCCAGGGGATACTTCTTACCCGGCTCGAAACCCGCGGGCTTGACGGCCCAGCCGTAGACGGTGTCGCCGCCCGCCCCTTGGAACGAGAACTGCTCGGGCTCCCCCATCCGTGCCGCCGCCACGCGGCCGGCGTTGACGTGGGTGATCTGGGACAGGCCCGTGCCGTCGCGGTGCACCGTGTAAAGCTCCACGGGCCCGCGCAGGTCGTCGCGGCCGAAGACGATGCGGTCGCCCGCCAGCTTGGGAGTTCGCACGTGCCCCTGAGCCACCAGCTTGGTGACTTTTCCGGTGGCCACGTCGAGGGCGAACAGCGGCACCTGGCCCACGTCCTCCGCCGTGGCGTAGAGGGTGCGGCCGTCGGGCGAGAACTGGAGGCCGTCCGGCGAGCGATCCCAGGCCTCGGCCAGCACCCGCTCGCGGCCGCTCGCAAGATCCAGCAGCTTGATGCGCAGCCGGTCGGCCTCGAAGCCGGGGCGGGTCATGGCGAGCCAGGCCAGCGTCTTGCCGTCCGGCGAGAAGACCGGCTGGGTGTCTGTGGCGAGGTTGGCGGCGGTCAGGTTGCGGGGCGGCTGCGAGCCATCCACCGGCGCCAGGAAGAGGTCGAGGTTGGTGGACCAGGGCTCCTCCGCACCCACGTTCCGGGCGGCGAAGACGATGGAGCGGCCGTCCGGTGAAAAGGCGTACTCCTCAGTACCGCCGAAGGGCTTGGAGGGGGTGTCCGCGTTCAGCCCGTGGGAGACGTCCACCGGATCGCCGCCAGCCACGGGCAGGACGAACAGATGGGAGCGGCGGCCGTCGCTCCAGGTATCCCAGTGGCGGAAGAAGCCGACTCCGCCCTGATAGATCTGGCCGCTCGACTTCTTTTTCGCCTGTGCGTCCAGCCGCTCCCTGGTGCAGGCCAGAGTCGGACAGTCGACGAAGACGTCGAGGCTGAAGGCGAGGCGCGAGCCGTCGGGCGAGACGGTAAGGTTCGACACGTCGAGCGGCGACTTGGTGATCTGGATCGGATCGCCGCCGCCCACGGGCAGCCGCCAGACCTGGCTCGATCCCGAGCGGGTGGAGAGGAAGTAGAGGCTCTTGCCGTCCGGCGCCCAGCGCGGGTTGTTGTCCGCGGCCGGATCGGAGGTCAGACGGGTGAGGCCGGAACCATCTGTGTTGACCACCCAGAGATCGAACCGCCCCTTGTTGGCTTCCAGGTCCGTGGTGCGGAGCTCGAACGCCACCTTGTCACCCTGGGGCGAAGGCTCGGGGTCGCTGATCCTCTCCATGGCGAGCAGGTCATGGACGGTGAACGGATGGGGCTCCGCCGCGATGACGGGGGCCGCAAGGGCGAGCAGAGCGAGGACGAGAAGCAGTCGGCGCATCAGGATCTCCTGGATCTGGAGTTGGCTCAAGCAGGGAGACTCTAACCCAGGATGGGACGGGCAGGGACGTCCAAATCTGCAGTGAGTTATACTGCGGGCGCGGTGGATTTTACTGCACCAGCCCCCGTTAAGGCCCCGATGCCCACCGGGGCGGACCCGCATAAACCCATTCACGTACTTGGCGCCGGACTGTCCGGCCTCTCCGCCGCCATCGTCCTCGCCCAGGCGGGCCGGGAGGTCCATGTCCACGAGCTGCGGGCGGACAGCGGTGCCCGCTTCGCCGGTGACTTCCAGGCCATAGAGAACTGGTCGCACCCGGTGGACTTCCTGGACGAGATGCGGGGCTGGGGTCTGGACCCCGGCACTTTCCAAACGACGCCCTTCCGCCAGATGGACCTCGTTCTTCCCCGCGGCGAGATCGTCACGGCTCGGACTCCCGGAATCGCATTCCGCCTGGTGGTGCGCGGAACCAGACCGGGGACGCTGGACCAGGGCCTCAAGCGCCAGGCCGAGACCGAGGGCGTCCATCTCCACTATCGGGTCCGGAGGGACCGGGAGCTCTGCGACATCGTGGCCACCGGACCGAAGACCGCCAGCGGCCTCGTCTGCGGCGAGCTCTTCGAAACTTCGCACCCCGACCACGTCGCCTTCCAACTCGACGACCGGCTGGCGCCCGGCGCCTACACCTACCTGATCGTCGTCGATGGCACCGGGCTGATCGCCACGGTCCTGCTGCGCCGGCAGCGGGACGCCGAGCGTTTCCTGAACGAAACCCTGGCCTGGTACCACGCCCACTACCCCGCCCTGGACCGCCGGCCCCTGCATCGCATGCGGGGCGTCGGGGGCTTCGCCCTCAATCCCCGGCACGTGGTGGACGGCCGGTGCTACGTGGGCGAGGCCGCCGGGTTCCAGGACGGCCTCTGGGGCTTTGGCATCCGCTACGCCATCACCTCCGGCGTGCTGGCGGCCCGGGCCCTGCTGGGGGAGCTCGACTATGAGCAGGCCGTTCGCGAGACCCTGCGGCCCTTCCAGGCGGCCTCGCTGACCAACCGCTGGCTGCTCAACCATCTGGGGCGATGGGGCTTCGAAGGGCTCGCCCGGCTCTGGATACGCAGCCAGCGCCTGGGAGGCGATGGCCTGCGCTTCCTCTCCCGGCTCTACCAGCCCTCGTGGCTGCACTCGCTGATCGAGAAGACAGCGGCACATCACATGCTGGAAAAGCACCCCGCCGCGGACGGCGGCCTGGAGATGCGCTCGCTGACCCTCGCCCCAGCCAAGCCTCGGGACAAGTGGGAGCCCTCCGAGCCGGCCCAGGCCATCGCCCGCCAGCACGCGGCCACCCGGGTCGCGCGCCGGCCACAGGCCGGCTAGGCCCGGCGTCCTGCGGCAGCGCGGGAGCCCCCCGACTCGGAGGAAGCTTGAAGCTCCTCGCGCACGACGCGGCGCAGGGTGGCTTCGAGAGGCTCCCTGCGATCCTGGACGTACACCCGAAGCGCCCGGTTGATGAGCGTCTGGTAGTTGCCGCCACCCGCCTGGTGCACCTGATCCCGGAACCAGTCCAGGAGGTCGTCATCCAGACGAATCGTGATCCGGGTCTTTCCTTGTGCGAGCGGCTCCACCGCCCCGCGCTCGCCGCGGCTGAAGTCGTATTCCTCTTGCATGTCGGCTCCGTTCTGAAGTGTCATAGGCTTTTCGTTCGCGCGGCGTCGCCCGCCGCGCCGAGATGATCCGGATCTTCGTGGCTCGCCAGGTGTAGGCCACCACCAGGACCTGCCCTTCGGCACTGACTCCGAGAGTGACGAACCGCCGCTCCTCCGCTCCCTCGTCCTCGATCGTGACGGCTTGCTCGTCGCCGAAAACGGTCGCCCCGTCGGCAAAGTCGACATCGTGCTTCCAGCGATTCTCGGTCGCCTTGCTGCGGCTCCACTCATACCCGTCGATTGTATGCACGCGCGTACACTCCTGTCAAGCCCCATGATCGCCTCCCGCGCTTACAGGCACGCCGAGGCAAGCCGTGTTTCTTTGAAGCGGCTACGAGTGTACGGCGAGAGCGGAACCAGGAACAAGAGGGAGGGGGGCGCCGGCAGTTCCCCTGACCTCACATCGAGATCGAGCCCTTGCGGAACTCCGTCTTGTCGAGGTGGGCGTTCACCAGCACCGGGAAGCCCTGGCGGGCGAGGTCCACCGCCTGCCGGAGCACGTTGGCGACGTCATCCCGCCGGGTCAGCAGCAGGCCGCGGCCGCCGTAGCCCTCGGCAACCTGGTGGTAGTCGGTGCGGGCGAGGACGACCCCCACGTCGTCGTGGAGGACCTCGATCTGCTCGCGGGCGATCTGGGTCCAGCCGGCGTCGTTGCCGACGATCGCGATGACCGCCACTCCGTGACGGGCGAAGGTATCGAATTCGGCCAGGCTGTATGCCACCGAGCCGTCGCCATAGAGGATCCAGACGTCAGTCTCCGGCCGGCACAGCTTGGCGCCGAGGGCAAAGCCGCCGCCAACCCCGAGGGTGCCGAAGACGCCCGGGTCGAGCCAGGACAGGGGACCTCGCGGGCTCACCGTGTAGGCGGCCGTGGCCACGAAGTCGCCGCCGTCGGCGACGATGACGCTCTCCGTCGCCAAGGTACGGTCGATCTCCCGGCAGAGATGAACGGGATTGACCCGCTCGCCGGTCATGGCGGCCTGCGCATCGATCTCCTGCTCCCGCGCGGCGTCGCGGGTGTGCAGGGTCTTGAGCCAGTCCGCCCAGTCCCGCTTGCGGCCGGAGAGCTCCGCCGCCAGTCCACGCAGCAGGAGGCCGGGATCGGCATGGACCCCGAGATCCGGCTTGCGATTCAGCCTGAGGTCGGTCTCGCTGCGGTTGACGGAGATGAGGAACGCCTTGTGGGAGACGTGCCGGCCGTAGTCCAGGCGGAAATCGCTGGGAATGCCGGCCAGCAGGACGAGGTCCGCCTCGCGCAGCGCCTCCCGCCGCTTGTGCCGCATCTGGAGCGCGTGGCCGGACCCGAGCAGACCGCGCGCCCCGCCGGCGAGGTAGACCGGCGCGCCGAGGGCCTCGACGGCCTTCGCCAGCTCTTCCGCCTCCGGCCGGGTGGGCGAGGAGAGGAGCGCCTGGCCACCCAGCACCAGCACCGGGCGCCGGGCCTTGCGCAGCCGGGACGCCGCCTTGCGCACCTCGGACCGGTCCGGAGCGGGAGGCGGGATCGGCGGGCGCGGCCGGGGCGCCCGCCGGTCCGCGCCCGCGAAGAGCTTGCCGGCGTGGCGCTGCATGTAGAAGCGCAGCGCGGCACCGGCCAGGCCGCCCCCTTTGGAGCTGGCGCCATACCACTGGCGTACCAGGGCTTCGTCGTAGAGAAGGTCCACCGGGCATTCCAGGAACACGGGCCCGGGCACTCCTGCCCGCGCCACGGCGAAGGCCCTCTCCAGCATCGGCACGAGATCGCGCACCGCCGCGGCCGAGGCGGCCCACTTCACATGCGGCGCGAACAGGGCCTGCTGATCGATGTCCTGGAGCGCTCCCCTCCCTTTGAGCAGGGTGGCGGCGGCGCCGCCCAGGAGGACGACGCCCGACTGGGCGAGTTGGGCGTTCTTGATCGCCGTGATGGTGTTGGTCACTCCGGGGCCGGCGGTGACGGCCGCCACCCCGGGCACGCCGGTGAGGCGGAAGACGGCATCGGCGGCGAAGACGGCGTCCACCTCGTGGCGCACGTCCACCACCCGGATGCCCCGGTGCTTGGCGCCCACCAGGATGGGCGAGATGTGCCCGCCGCAGAGGGTGAAGAGGAACCGCACCCCCTGTTCCACCAGCACCGACGCGATCCGGTCGCCGCCGTTCATCGCTTCCCTCCTCCGTCGAGGACATCGAGCACAGGATGCTCCAGGGTGAAGCAGACGAAGCTGCCGGCCATCACGGCCTCCGCCGCAGTCTCTCCGGGGCGGGGGCGCAGCACCTCGACCCGCACCCGGCTCTTCCGGCCGTCCGTCTCTTCCACGGCAGCCCGGGCCTCCAATCTCTCTCCCACCGTCACCGGTTTCAGGAAGCGCACCTCGGCGCTTCCCAGCACCACGTGGGGATGGTTGACGGCCAGCATCGCGGCATGGTCCGCGAGGCCGAAGACGAAGCCGCCGTGCACCAGGCCCCGCTCGTCCGCCGCCATCTCAGGGAGGGCTTCGAAGGCCACCACGGCCGAGCCCTCCCCCACCTCGACAGGCCGGCCGCAGAGCCGCTGGTCGATTCCGAGGTGGGTGCGAACCGCCGGGCCGGGGACGGACATGGGCGTAGACTATACCGATCCGTGTAATCTTCTCCCACCATGCACGGTGCCCCTCTCTGGGCCGGCGACGCCCTCGCCCTGGCGGACGACCTCTGCCGCTCGCTACGCGGCGAGGTGCGCTTCGACGATGGCAGCCGCGCCCTCTACGCCACCGACGCCTCGAACTTCCGGCAGGTGCCCATCGGCGTCGTCGTTCCCCGGGATGAGGCCGATTTGGCGGCCGCCGTGGCCGCCTGCCGTCGCCATGGCGCCCCCATTGTGCAGCGTGGGGCCGGCACCAGCCTCGCCGGCCAGTGCTGCAACGTCGCCGTGGTAATCGACGGCTCGCGTCATCTGAAGGGCGTGCTGGAGATCGATCCCGGCCGGCGCACGGCCCGCGTCCGGCCCGGCACGGTGCTCGACGACCTGCGCCGCGAAGCGGGCCGGCACGGGCTCACCTTCGGCCCCGATCCCGCCACCCACGCGTGGTGCACGATCGGCGGGATGATCGGCAACAACTCCTGCGGTGTGCACTCGGTGACCGCCGGCCGCACCTCTGACAACGTCGAGGAGCTGGAGGTGCTCACCTACGACGGCCTGTGCCTGCGGGTGGGGGCGACACCGGAGGCAGAGCTGGACCGCATCGTCCGCGCCGGCGGCCGGCGGGGCGAGATCTACCGCCGCCTCCGGGAGCTGCGGGACCGCTATGCGGACCTCATTCGCCAGCGCTTCCCCCGCATCCCCCGCCGCGTCTCGGGCTACAACCTCGACGAGTTGCTCCCGGAGCGGGGGTTTCACGTCGCTCGCGCCCTGACCGGCAGCGAGGGGACGTGCGTGAGCTTCCTGGAGGCCACCGTCCGGCTGGTGCCGGCGCCGAAGGCCCGCGTCCTCCTGGTGCTCGGCTGCGCGGACGTGGTGGCCGCCGCCGAGCGCGTCCCCGAGGTGCTGGCCGCCGGCCCCATCGGCCTCGAAGGGATGGACCGCTTCCTGGTGGACAACGATTTCACCCGCCGCTCGTATGGGGAGACCCTCTCCCGACTTCCGCCAGGAGCGGCCTGGCTGCTGGTCGAGATCGGGGGCGACAGCCGGGAGGAGGCGGCCGGGCGGGCGCGCGAGCTGATGCGGCTCTGGCAGGTCCCGGCGCTCCTCCTGGAAGATCCCGCCGAGCAATCACGGATCTGGCTGGTCCGGGAGGCGGCCGTGGGGACCACCTCGCGCGACCCGCGCCTGGGGGGCGACGGCTGGCCAGGCTGGGAGGACTCGGCCGTCGCCCCCGATCGCTTCGCCCCCTACCTGCGCGACCTGCTGGCCCTGCTCGCCCGCTACGGCTATGGCGCCGCCTTCTATGGCCACTTCGGCGAGGCCTGCCTGCACGCCCGCATCGACTTCGACCTCGTGACGACGGAGGGGATCCGGAAGTATCGGTCCTTCATGGAGGAGGCAGCCGACCTCGTGGTCGCCCACGGCGGCTCCCTCTCCGGCGAGCACGGCGACGGCCAGCAGCGCGGCGAGCTCCTCCCCCGCATGTTCGGCCCCGAGCTGGTCCAGGCCTTCCGCGAATTCAAGGCGATCTGGGACCCGGGCAACCGGATGAACCCCGGCAAGAAGGTCGATCCCTACCCTCTCGACGCGGATCTCCGGCCAGCCCTCCGCCTCGCCAGCCCGGAGACCGCCTTCGCCTTCCGGGACGACGCCGGAAGCTTCGCCCGCGCCGTCAGCCGCTGCGTGGGCGTCGGCAAGTGCCGGCGGGACGAGGGCGGCGTCATGTGTCCGAGCTGGCGGGCGACGGGCGAAGAGCGGCACTCGACGCGCGGACGCTCCCGGCTGCTCTTCGAGATGCTCCAGGGCGGCGTGATTCGCGACGGCTGGCGCAGCGCCGAGGTGCGGGAGGCCCTCGACCTTTGCCTCGCCTGCAAGGGGTGCCGTGCCGAGTGCCCCGCCGAGGTGGACCTCGCCACCTACAAAGCCGAGTTCCTCCACCGTCACTATCAGGGCCGGCTCCGGCCCCGCTCCGCCTATGCCATGGGCCTCGTCCCCTGGTGGGCGCGCCTCGCCTCCCGCGCTCCAGGGCTCGCCAATGCCATCGCCCGGAGCCCCGCTCTCGGCAGCCTGCTCAAAAAGGCCGGGGGAATCGCCTCGCAACGGAGCCTGCCCGCGTTCGCCCGCCAGACGTTCCGGGAGTGGTTCCGGAAACGGCCGGCGAGCAAGGGCGATCGAATCCTCCTCTGGCCGGACACCTTCACCAACTTCTTCGAGCCGGAGATCGGACAGGCGGCCGTGGCCGTTCTGGAGGCCGCCGGCCTGCGGGTGACGATCCCCCGTCCGATCCTCTGCTGCGGCCGTCCCCTCTACGACTTCGGCCTGCTGGACCTCGCCCGCCGCCAGCTCCGCCAGATCCTGGACGCCTTGCAGCCGGAGATCGCGGCCGGCGTCCCCGTCGTCGGCCTGGAGCCGAGCTGCGTCGCCGTGTTCCGCGACGAGCTCCCCGCCCTTTTCCCAGGCGACGAGGCCGCACAGCGTCTTTCAGCCCAGACCTTCACCCTGGCGGAGCTCCTCCAGCAGCGGGGGTGGGAGCCGCCGCGCGGGACCGGACGAGCGCTGGTCCACGGTCACTGCCACCACCACGCGGTGATGGGACTGGGTGCGGATCGAGACCTGCTCGCGCGGACGGGGCTCGACTACCGCCTCCTCGACTCCGGCTGCTGCGGTATGGCCGGAGCCTTCGGCTTCGAGGAGGATCACTACGAGATCTCTCTCGCCGTGGGCGAGAGGGTCCTCCTCCCGGCCGTGCGCGAGGCGGCCCCGGAAACCCCGATCGTCGCCGACGGTTTCAGTTGCCGCCAGCAGATCGTCCAGACGACGGGCCGGCGGCCGATCCATCTGGCGGAGCTGCTTTCACAACTGAACGCTTCATTTCGCCTCCGGGGATGAAGTCCGGAGCGACTGTGGCATGCTACCGTGTAAGATGTTCGGGCAGATCCGCTCCACAGCTTCGAGACGGAGGTGATCATGGCTCCATCGACGAGACTTGGCGTTGCTCTCGTGGTGGCGGGGATGGCTCTCCTGTCCGGAGCTGGCAAGGCGCAGCAGGAGGGAGACCTGCCCCCGGAGACCCTGGCGCAATCGATCCCGCGCTTCGCCTTCCAGGTCCAGAAAGGCGGACCGGCGCTGGTGTTCACCCACAGCGGCACCGGCGCCGAGCACGACCCGCGGATCCTGATCTCCTCCCGGGACGGCTGGCGTCTGATCCAGCTCCCCGAGAACTTCCACAACCTGAGCTGGGTCTACGCCGGGCGGGGCGTCACCAGCGACGAGGTCTGGGCCGGCGCTCAGGTGGGGGGCGAGATCCCGGCGCCCAACCTGGAGCTCCTCTCCAGCGCCAACGGCGGCAGAGCCTGGCGCTACCGCGGCTCATTGCAGAAGGTCTCGCGCTACGCCGTGGTGGACTACCTGGCCATCAATCCGAGCGGCAAGGGCACTCTCGTCCTCCGGCTCGACGCCGACCCGAGCCCGAACGCCCCCCGCCTCGGCTACTACCTCTACATGACCAAGAACGGGCGCGACTGGTCGCAGCCCTTCTTCTCCGGCAGCAAACCCTCTCCCCCCTCCGACGTGCTGGCCCCTCCCGCCCGCACCTTCGAGGCCAACCAGCAGCCCCTCACCCCGGACGCCTGGCAGCGGCTCTTCACCGATCTCCTGCCAGCTTCCGGCGGCTGAGCTACTCCTCCCCCATGTGCGGGTAGGCGTAGCTCTTCGGCGGCACGAAGCTCTCCTTGATCGCCCGCTGGGAGGTCCAGCGCAGGAGGTTGGCCATCGAGCCGGCCTTGTCGTTGGTGCCGGAGGCGCGGGCGCCGCCGAAGGGCTGCTGCCCCACCACGGCCCCGGTGGGCTTGTCGTTGACGTAGAAATTTCCCGCCGCGTGCCGCAGCGCCGCGGTGAGATGGGCGATGACCTTGCGGTCCTCGGCGAAAATGGCGCCGGTCAGGGCGTAGGGGCTCGTGGTGTCGACCAGCTCCAGGGTCTGCTCCAGGTCCCCGTCGTCATAGACGTAGACCGTCAGCACGGGGCCGAAGATCTCCTCCCGCATCAGCTTGAAGCGCGGATCGGTGGTCACCACCACCGTGGGCGAGATGAAGTAGCCCGCGGACTTGTCGCCCTTGCCGCCGGTCAGGATCTCGGCCTCGCTGGAGCTTTTCGCATGGTCGATATAGCCCATGATGCGGTTGAAGGAGGGCTCGTCGATCACCGCCGCCATGAAGTTGCGGAAATCCAGCGGCGAGCCCATGTCGAGCGATGAAACCTGCTCCACCAGCAGCTCCTTGACCCGCGGCCAAAGCGATTTCGGCACGTAGGCCCGCGAGCCCGCCGAGCACTTCTGCCCCTGGTACTCGAAGGAGCCCCGCGCCAGCGCCGTGACGTAGGACTCGACGTCCGCCGAGGGGTGGGCGAAGACGAAGTTCTTGCCTCCCGTCTCCCCCACGATCCGCGGATAGGAGCGGTACTGGGCGATGTTGTCGCCGATCGTCTTCCACATCGACTGGAACACGGGCGTCGAGCCGGTGAAGTGGATGCCCGCGAGGTCGGGGTGGGCCAGCACCGGGTCCCCCACCTTGCTCGCCTTGCCCGGCAGGAAGTTGACGACGCCGTCCGGCAGGCCCGCCGCCTGGAGCAGCTTCATGATGAAGTAGTTCGAGTAGACGGCCGTCGAGGCCGGCTTCCACAGCACCGTGTTGCCCATCAGCGCCGGCGCGGTGGGCAGGTTGCCGCCGATCGAGGTGAAGTTGAAGGGCGAGACGGCGAAGACGAACCCCTCCAGCGACCGGTACTCCACGCGGTTCCACACCCCCGGCGCGGACCACGGCTGGTCGGTGTAGAGGTGACGCATGAAGTAGGGGTTGAAGCGGTAGAAGTCGATCAGCTCGCAGGCCGAGTCGATCTCGGCCTGGAAGACCGTCTTCGACTGATTGAGCATGGTGGCGCCGTTGACGGTGTCGCGCCAGGGGCCGGCGAGCAGGTCGGCCGCCCGCAGCAGGACCGCGGCCCGGTCCTCCCAGGCCGCCTCGGACCACTCTCGCCACGCCGCCTTCGCGGCCTTCGCCGCCGCCTCCACCTCGGCGGCCCCGGCCTGGTGGTAGGTGGCGAGGACGTGCCGGTGGTCGTGCGGGCAGACGGCCTTGGCGGTGTCGCCGGTGCGCACCTCCTTGCCGCCGATGAGGATCGGGATCTCGATCTCCTCGGCGAGCATCTCGTCCAGGCGCTTCTTGAGGGACTTCTTTTCAGGGGATCCGGGAGCGTACGAGCGCACCGGCTCGTTGACGGGCGCGGCGAGGGGGAAGATCGCGTTCGACATGCGGCAGATCGTATCCGCTGCGCCGCGAGCGCGCTACCCCTTGGGCTTATCCCCTGAAAGAGGTCCAGGCGAAGATCAGGAAACCGGCGATCAGCAGCGTGCCGCCGATGGGCGTGACCGCCCCCAGCCACCGCGGCCCTCCGACCGCCAGCCCGAACACCGTGCCGCTGAAGAGGGCGCTTCCCAGGAGGAGGCACCATCCCGCGCCGTCCACCCCCCGCCGCGCCCCCTGCGCCCCGAAGAGCCCCAGGAGCACCATCGCCAGCCCGCCGTACATGAGATACCGCGCCGCGGTCTCCCAGAGCTGCAGCTCCCGCGGCTCCAGGCGAGCCGCCAGCGCATGGGCCCCGAACGCCCCGGCGATCACCGACAGGGCGCCGCAGACGGCGCCGATGAAGATCCAGTTCATGGACGAGGGGCGGCGGCCGGCTATCCGATCTCGCCGAGCCGGCGCACCGAGGCGATGCGGTCGCGGGGGATCATCAGGTGGTCGTACTTTTTGAAGACGCCGAAGCGGGAGGCACGCTTCACGTAGTCCTCCTTGGAGCGGCCGGCGTCGCCGTCGCGGTGGACGTCGACGTCGTGGAGGAAGATGCCGCGGGCGTCCATGTCGTCGCACCGGCCCACGAAGATCTCGGGGCCGGTGGTGTCGACGATCACGGTGATGCCGTGCAGCTCGCCCTTGTTCTGGTGGAACGTTCCCATCTAGGTGGTCGCCGGCACGGCGCAGAACTCGGCGAAGACCTGCGTCAGGTCGTGGGCCACCTGATGGGCGTCGCGCCCCTCGATGCGGTGGCGGGGCATGAAGTAGACCAGCTCGCCGTCCTTGAAGAAGGCGATGGACGGGCTGCTGGGCGGAATGTCGGCGATGAAGGCGCGGGCGCGGGCGGTGGCGTCGAGGTCCTGCCCCGCGAACACGCTGGCCACGCGGTCGGGCCGGCGCTCGCCTTCGAGGGCCAGCCGCACGCCGGGGCGCGCCATGCCGGCGGCGCAGCCGCAGACGGAATTGACCACCAGCATCGCCGTGCCGGTCTTCTCGTTCAGGAAAGCGTCCACCTCGTCAGGCGTCCGCAACTCACGCACGCCGATGCTCGAAAGCTCTTCACGCATCGGCCGGACCAGAAGCTCGCTGTAGGGCACTGTCGCACCTCCTTGGTTTCAACGCGCCGGGGCGCGATCGAGAGAGTCGCCATTCTACCTTTTTCAGCAACCATGAGAGTGGCAGGTCCTATTCCCTCTGCGGACCCGCCACTCCCTCTTCCTCTTCTACCGAAATCGTACCGTGGCCCCGAGCCGGAGCACGCGCGGGCTCAGCCGCTCGGTGACCTGGTTGGCCTGAGTGCCGTCCAGGACGTTGCGGTCGCGCTGCAGAATGTAGTGCCGGTTGGCGAGGTTGAAGCCGTCGAGGCCCAGCAGCAGCTCGGTCTGGCCGATGTGGAAGGACTTCTCGACGCGGGCGTCGAGGGTGTAGATGTTGTCGTTGCGGAACTCGTCGATGGGCACGAGTTGGACCTGCCGGCTCCCCGTGCCGCCCGATCTCTTGACGTAGGGAGGTGAGACGTAACCTTCGCGGCCATTGACGCTGGCTGCGACGTTGAAGCCCCAGGGGTGGTCCGGCGCAATCTGGTACAGGCCGTAGAGGCCGAAAGACCATCGGCTGCCGAGCAGCACGTCCCCCTTGTTGCCGCTGCCCCCCGACCGCTCGAAGTAGACGTCGTTGCGGTCCGGGAAGCCGAGGGCGTCGACCACCCGGTCGGTGGGGTCCTGGAATCTCCGGTAGGAATCCGGGACGTTCCAGGTCCAGTCGTTGTAGTTGAAATGGCCCTGGGCGCTCCAGCGGTTGACGAGCCGCCGGTTGAAGCTCACGGTGACGCCCTTGTAGTCCTGGGTGCGGCTGCCGTTCGTGTACAAGGTGCCGCCCGTGAAGTCGAGGCCGCTGCGCAGGTGATAGATGGGGACGGTCACCTGCTGGCCGTTGGGCAGCGTGCCCTGGGCGAAGAATCTGTCGAAGTCGTCGCTCGTGGGATCCACGTCTCGATGCTCGTAGTCGGCCCGGGTCGCCACGCGGACCTGGCCCGTGGACTCGTCGAGCACCAGCGCGCGGGCCTCGGGCACGTCGTGGATGTGACGGTAGATGAAGTTGACCCCCACCGCGAAGTTGGGTCCGAAGCCCTGGTCGACGCCGAAGGTGATCTCGTCGGTCAGCGTCGGCCCCAGGTTGCGGGCGTTGAGGTTGGGCGGCGGCCCTGACGGGTTCGTGGGATCGATGTTGTAGGTGTAGCCGAACTGCAGGGAGCCGAGCTCGCCCGGATCGAGGATGTGGTTGTGGTTGACGTCCGCGAAGTAGAAGTAGGCATAGCCGTAGCCGATGGGGTTGACGCGGGTGGACAGCGGGAGCTGCCCGAGCTGCTCGGCGTAGCGGGAGAAGGTGCCGCGCAGCAGCGTGTTGCGGTCCTTCCCCAGGGCGTAAGTGATACCGACGCGGGGCTCGACCGTGTTCCAGGCGAAGCCGCCGGCGTTGTTGCCATTGAAGTTGAGGGGCGGCAGCAGCCCCGGGCTGTCTGCATCCTGACCCGGCACCAGCGGGTTGCCCGGATCGCTGGCTGGCAGGTTCTTCAGGTACTGCCGGTCGTAGCGCACGCCGGCGTTGACCGTCCAGCGGTTGAGGGTCAGGGTGTCCTGCACCCAGCCGGCCTCGTAGTCGGAGCGGATCTTCACCGTGCGGTTGCGGTAGAAGATGACCTGATCGATGCCTTCGTCGAGGCCGATCGTATTGCCGGCGATGACCTTCTTGCCGTGCGGCCAGACGGTGCCGGAGTGGTTTTCCTGCTGGCGGAAGCTGCCGCCGAACTTCAGCTCGTTGCTGGCGGCGCCGGTGTTGAAGAAATAGCTGCCGTCGGCTTTGTACTGATCGATGATGGCGTCCTGCTTGAAGTCGAAGTTCGAGCCGCGGAGCACGCCGTTCCCGTCGACGAAAATGTCGGCGTTCAGGCCGCCCTTGGGGGTCAGGGTGAACTTGCCGTTGTCCCGCGACCACAGGCCGTTGAAGACCAGGCTGGGGCTGGCGATGAAGGTGTCCTCGACCTTGTAGATGTCCGACGGCGTCGTCTGGTCGAGGGTGGATTCCGGCGCGTGGTCGGGACCCGCGCCGCGGCCGAACTTGAGCTTGTCGTTGGTCCAGTAGTGGAGGACGCCCGAGTTCTGCGTCCCCGTCTGGAAGTTCATCTTGACGTTGGTGTCCTTGAGCTCGGTCTTGTCGAGCTGCGAGCCGTTGTCGCCGCTCGGCACCAGGTTGCCGATGTTGCTCCGGCCGTAGGCGCCCCAGATCCACAGGTGGTCCTTCCACAGCGGCCCGCCGATATCGGCGCCGTACTCGTCCACCTTGTCGATGCGGTTGCCGGTGGGGTCCGTCGGTTTGGCCTGGTAGTTGCCGTCGGAGCGCAGGAAGCGGCCCGAGCCCCGCCACTCGTTGGTGCCGCGCTTGGTCACCTGGTTGACGGTGACGCCGGAGGTCTGCACCGTCACGTCGGCGCTCGACACCGTGAACTGCACCTCCTCGAAGGCGCCGAAGTCGAAGTAGGTGGCCGAGCCGCCCACCGCGTTCATGTCGGTGAGGATGACGCCGTCCACGGCGAAGGTGTTGTCCCGCGTGCCGGAGCCGACGCCGAGGAAGTTCGACTGCTGGCCGCTCTCGTTGCCGCCGACGTTGACGCGGTCCACCACCACCCCCGGCGCCTGGCTCAAGAGCGACCAGGGGTCGCGGGCCGTGGGCACCCGGGCCAGGTCGGCGGCCCCGACGTTGGCGCCGAGGTTCGTCTTGCGCTCGTCGAGCAGCGGGCTCTCGCCGGTGACGGTGATGACGTCCTTGACAGCCGCGGAGAGCGTCACCTGCACCTCCGTGTTGGCACCGACCCGGACGTCGACCTCCTGGACCTCGACGGGGGAGAAGCCCTGCAGATCGGCCCTCAGCGAATACTTGCCGGGATAGAGCTTCAGGAACCGGAACCGCCCGTCGCCGCCGCTCTGCTGGACCTGCGGCGCGCCAGCCGGGCCGGTGAGCGCGACCGTCACTCCCGGGAGCGGCTGCCCCTGCTCGTCCACCGTGGTGCCGTAGACGTCGCCGGTCTGGAGCTGCGCGGCGGCCGGGGCGGCCAGCGCCAGCAGCAGAACGGCGGCGGCGATTGCGAGATGCGCGTACCTGCCTCTGCCCATCTTCTTTCCTCCCTTTCAAGGTCGAACGATGCACGCTGTGCACCGGGTGCCGTCGAGAACTTGGATGGATTATGCAACGACTTGGTCACCAGTGCCAGCATCGCGGGGCCGGCTGCGGCCCCGCGGTGCTGGAAAACGCCGTCAATAGGGGTCGGCGCTCAGGACCCCGTTGTTGACGCTGCGCAGGTAGTAGCCGTTCGAGGGGCGGTTGCGGAGGTCGAAGGTGCCGCCCGCGGCGACCTTCCAGATCTTGTAGTTGGAGTAGGTCAGCGGCACCCCTGGCTGGCAGACCTCGGGGGCGTGGTCGGCGAGGATGAAGTAGGCCGGGCCGTTGCCGACGACCGTGGCGTGCCCGTTCTTGTCCACCTCCACCGAGGTGGCCTCGTTGACCGCCAGCCCCCAGGCGGTGGTGGTCTTGCCGTCCTGGATCTGGCGGGCGAGGAAGGCGAGGGTCCGCCCCATCCGGTCGCGGGTGACGAAATGGCTGTCGGTGATCGTCGCGCCCAGGTTCGCCCAGTGGAAGAAGTCGTAGGTGAAGGTGATGGTGCGGTGGTAAGGGTTGGCCAGGGCGTCGCTCGAGAGCGCGCTGCCGGTGCAGCCGTCGTAGGTGAATTCCCCCTGGATGGCGAGGCCGGCGCTGGTGCCGCCCACCCCGCCGCCCCGGGCGTAGACGGACTCGACGGCCGTCTCCACCTTGGTGCCCTTGAAAAAGCGCACGTAGTCGCACTGGTCGCCGCCGGCGAAGAAGACCACCTCGGCGTTCCTGACCGTGGTCTCGACGGCCGCGGTATTGGCGTCCTTGGCGCTGGTGATGACCAGGGTCTCCACGGAGTCGACGCCGTTCATGGCATAGATGTAGTCGTTGTAGCCGTCGGCGCCCGAGGAGCGGAGGACCACGACGTCGATCCTCGTCGGGCAGCTCGTGCAGCCGCGGACCTGGTCGATGATCCACTGCAGGCCCGCGTCGACGTCGGTGCCGCCGCCGCCGAAGTCGTGAGCGGGGCCGGCCATGGGCACCACCACGTCCGCAGGATTGCCGGTGAGGTAGCGCGTGACCTTGGCCTGGGCGGGGAGCGCCAGGGCGGCGGCGAGGAGCAGGGGCAGCAGCAGGGAGATCGTCTTACGCATTCGGGTTTCCTCCTTCTCTACCTCCTTGAGTGCGGCGACGGGAAGAGAGCGGGCCGGAAAACGAAAGACCCGGCCGAACGAGCCGGCCGGGTCGAACCTTCAAGAGCCTGGCAGGGCTCTCAGGGCGTGACGATCATCGCCGATTTGGCGTCCGCCTTGAGCTGCACGATCTGGGCGATCATGTCGTCCCGCTTCGGACGGCTGTTCTCGTCCTTGGCCGAGGTCTCTAGCGCGTAGGCCTGCTTCAGCTTGGCGAGGGCGTCGAGGTGCAGCCCCCGCTCCTCCAGCACGCGGACGGCGTCGCGGGTGTCGAAGGAGGCGAGCTCGAGCAGCATCTCGGCCTTGCCCTTGTCCTTCAGATTGACGGCGGCCTGGTCGAGCTCCGTGGACGACCGGATGTTCTCCAGGGCGTTGAGGACGCGCAGCATCGCGGCCACCGCCTCCACCTGGGTGGACTCGAGGTGGATGCCGATGCCGCCCGTGTCCGCAGCACTTACGCTCAGGCCGACCTCCGAATTCTGGAAGGCGTTGCTGTTGTAGAAGGCGACGGCCTCCTCGATCGTGGTGGCCGAGTTGTTGTGGAAGAACGGGCCGGTATCGGCCGCCTCGATCACCACCGGAGTGTTGAACCGGCCGTTGCCGAAGCCGCCGAGCGGATTGGGAGCGCGGCCAAAGCCGGCATCCCGCGGCTTGGCGCCGGGCGCGATCAGGTCGGCCGGGTGGTCGGCGAGATCCTCGGTGCCGATATTGAAGTTGCGGTTGTCGCCGTCCTGCCCGAGGGCGCCGCCGTTGCCGTGGCAGAGGTTGCACTTGCCGGCCGCCACCGTGCCGCCCTGGGTGTCGAAGGTCAGGTAGATCTGCTGGCCGCGGGCGACCACGGGCGACTTGAACTGCAGGGTCGGGAGGTTGAGGTCCTGCTGGCGGCCCAGGGCGAGTTGAAACGCGGCCAGCGCGTCCATCTCGGCGTCGGTCGGGAACCGGAAGTCCACCCCAGGGACGCGGTTGAGCGTCTTGGTGAGGTGCTGGTTGATGGCTGCCACCGCGAAGTCGCGGATGGTGCCCGCGCCCGGCGAGCCGTCACCGCCCCAGCCCAGCCGCTCGGCGGGAGGGTTGGGCGAGCCGATCTGCGGGATGCGGGAGTTGCGCAGCCCCAGCAGGTGCGGCACGGCGCGGAGCACGAATTTGTGCTGCAGGTCGGCGAAGCCGTCCGCGTTCTCGAGCACCAGGCCGAGGGCGCGCATCAGCGTCGGGTTCTCGAAGTTCTGGGCGAGGGCCGGGTTGGTCTCGGCGACGAACAGCGGATCGTCCGGCGCCAGGGTGGTGAGGTACTTGGGGTCGATGGTGAAATTGTTGTCCGAGGGGTGGCAGGAGCCGCAGGTCCGGCCATTGCCGCCAAACTTCTCGTTGAAGAAGATCTGGAAGCCTTGGGCGACCAGCGCGTCCGTCGAATCGAACGGCGTGGCGGTGGCGACCCGGGGGCCGAACAGCGACGCCAGCATCGGCGTGTGGCTGGGCGCGAGCGAGGTCTTCGCCTTGGCCTTGGTGTACATCCTCTGGAAGAGGTCGGGGGAGCCGTAGAGGACACCGCCCTGCTCCGGACGCACGCCGGCCCGCGTCACCACCATCAGGTCCGCCCGGAAGCGGTCGAAGAAGCCGGGCTCGAGACGGGTGGAGAGCTGAGTGAGCCGGCCGGCGGTGGTCACGCGGCCCAGCCGGTGCATCCGGTCGCCGGCTTCGGGAACCACGCTGCCGCCGGGCATGTTCTGCACCAGCCAGACGTCCCAGCTACCGGCCGGCAGCCCCTTGAGCTCCACCTGGGCGGCGTTCGACACCAGGTCGAGCCGGGCCATCCCTTCGGCGTCCGTGTCCTCCCGCGACAGGCCCTTCGTCCAGCCGAGACCAAAGATGACGTTGTGGTCGCCGCCGTTCGCGGTGTGCCGGGCAGACCAGTCCTGGAAATCCGAACGCAGGCCGGCGGAGTCCACCTTGGCCGCGACGACCGGCTTGCCGCTGGCCCCCAGCCCCGGCTGATAGAGCAGAGCCGAGAGCAGCCCCAGCGCCGACAGCGTCCCCAGCAGTCCAATCCAAACTTTGACTTTTCTCGCCATGGATTCCTTCTCCTTCGCGCTCCCCGCGCGCGTGCCGGTTGGGGCTGAGGGATGGCCGGATCTCGGGCAAGGCACTCCCCTCCTCCCGAGATTCACCTGCCTCTGGCCTCTGCCTACAGGATGGATGGCATACTACCCCATAGTGCGGGGACTGACGAAGAAGCGGACACCTCGGTGACAAAGAATTTCAACGGCCATGCGGCGGTTCCTGACCCTCTGGCTCACCCTCCTCGCCGCCTTCTGGCTGACGCGGGCGGCGGTCTCCGCCCTGCTCTTCCAGCGCGCCGACGCGGGGCGCGCCACCCTCTTCCAGGTTCTCGCCGTGCCCCTGCTCCAGGCCGCCCTCCTGGTCTGGGCGACCCGTTCCCCGGCCCTGCCGCCATCCGAGGCGGGATTCGATCCCGCCGCCGGCCCGGGCTCTGGCGAGGAATAGCCCGCCGGCTGTGCTAGTCTCGTCGGACCGCCTTCGTTCCGAGGCTTGCCATGCGCGAATCAAAGATCGCTCTCGCTCTCCTGGGCATCCTCGGATTCGTGGCCCTCGGCTTCCTGCTGCAGACCCTGAAGCCGATCCTGCTGCCGTTCGTGGTCGCGGTCTTCCTCGCCCAGCTCTTCGCGCCGCTGAACAAGGCCCTGCAACGGCGGCGGGTGCCGGCCGCCATCTCGGTGCTGCTGGTGCTGGCTCTGGTCTCGGGCGTCCTGGTGCTGCTCTCGATGGTGATCTTTTCCAGCGCCAACTCCTTCAAAGCCGCCCTCCCCACCTACCAGGGGCGGCTCAAGGCGATGATCCAGGGGATCTCCGACTGGGTGGGCGGCTACTCCCCGGCCCTCAAGGCGCAGATCCAGCACTGGAAGTGGGACGAATCGGTGAAGGTCTCCTCGCTTCCCGGCTTCCTGGCCACCACGGTGGGCTCGTTCCTGCTCTTCTTCAACGACGCCTTCCTGATCATCCTCTTCCTGGTGTTCCTGCTGGTGGGCAGCGAGGGCTTCCCCAAGAAGCTGCGGCGCGCCATGCCCGATCAGGCCGAGCGCGTCGCCGAGGTGAAAACCAATATCGAGGCGCAGGTGCGCAAGTACCTGCTGACCAAGACCCTCATCAACCTGGTCAATGGCACCACGGTGGGCCTCCTGATGTGGGGCTTCGGAGTCGACTTCCCCCTGCTCTGGGGATTCCTCACCTTCCTCTCCCACTACATCCCCAACTTCGGGGCCATCATCTCCGTGGGCGTGCCCACGATCTTCATCTTCCTCCAGCTCTCGCCGGGCAAGGCGCTGCTCGTGTCGCTGCTCAACCTGACGGTGCAGTTCACCATCGGCAACGCCCTCGAGCCGCGGGTGATGGGATCGAGCCTCAACCTGAGCCCGCTCCTGGTGCTCGTCTCCCTGATCTTCTGGGGATGGCTGTGGGGTCCCTGGGGGATGGTGCTCTCGGTGCCCATCACCTCGACGATCAAGATCATCTGCGAGAACGTCACCGCCCTCCAGCCCCTCGCCGTGCTGATGAGCGGCGACGAAGGCGGGTGACGCCGGTAATTTCACCCCCAGTCAAAAATACAGACGAGCGTTTCCGACTCCGGGTGAAAATACCGGAGGGCTTCGCGCTGGTTCGCCCCTTGCAAACCGATGGTCCGCGACGCGAACGAGGTGACACGATGGCACGCTGGAACCCCTACTACCTCCTTCTCTTCCTTCTCCTCACCGGCCTCCCGGCCGGTGCCGCCGAGGCGCCGGGCTCGATTCAGTTCGGGCGATTCGGCACGATCCCCGTGGTCCATCCCCAGGGGGAGCCCACCCAGATGGTACTCCTCCTCTCCGGGGACCAGGGGCTGGGAGAGCTGGAAGGCAAAATGGCCTCGGTGCTCGCCAGCCAGGGGGCCCTGGTCTTCGAGATCGACAGCGCCCGTTATCTTCAGGCGACGGGGCAGATCCACTGCATCTTCCCCGGCGCGGACTTCGAGGGCGTGAGCCAATTTGGCCAGCAGAAGCTGGGGCTGGCCACCTACAAGGCGCCCATCCTGGTGGGCACGGGAGCCGGGGCCGAGCTCGCCTACGCCGCCCTGGCCCAAGCGCCTCCCAACACCTTCGCCGGAGCGGTGAGCGCCGGCTTCTGCGCGGTGCTGAACAGCCAGCGCCCGCTGTGCCAGGGCAGCGGCCTGATGCGGGACCATACCTGGGAGAAGGAGGGCCAGCGCCTGCTCCCCAATCCCCAGATCGAGGATCCCTGGATCATCCTCCGCTCACCCTCCGAGGCCCAGTGCGCCGCCGGGCCCTTGGGCAGCTTCAACAAGGACATCCCTCAATCCAAGGTGATCCCCCTGCCGGCCCAGGAGCCGGCGGCGGACGCCTGGAAGAGCCAGCTCCAGGAGGCCATGGCGTCCTTCGCCGAGCGCAGCCGGCAGGCGGCGGCCAGCTCGCCCAACCGCAACAACGAGCTTCACGACCTGCCGCTCGTCGAGGTCCCCGCCGACGCTCCGGAAACCAACGCCCTGGCCGTCGTCCTCTCCGGCTCCGGCGGCTGGACGAGCCTCGACCGCAGGGTGGGCAACCAACTCGCGGCGCGCGGGGTGCCGGCGATCGGCATCTCCTCCGCCAATTACTTCTGGAAAGCGCGCACTCCCGAGGGCACAGGCCAGGACCTGACCCGCATCCTCAACCACTACCTCGCGGCCTGGCACAAGGAGAAGGTCATCGTCGTCGGCTACTCCCAGGGGGCGGACATCGTCCCCTTCATGGTCAACCGGCTGCCGGCCGATCTGCGCTCGCGAGTGGCCCTGGTGGCCCTCATCGGCCCGGACCCCAGCGCTCAGTTCCGCTTGCACCCCGACGGCTGGATGAGCGGCCGGGATTCCGATCCCGAGCTGCCCGTGGCGCCCGAGGTCGCCCGCCTCAAAGGTTTGAAGGTCCTCTGCGTCCTGGCCGAAAAGGAGCTCGACAGCCTCTGCCCGAAGCTCGACCCCCAGGTGGTCGTCCAGTTCAAGATGCCCGGCGGGCACGACTTCAACGGCGAGGCGCCGGCCCTGGCGGAGCACTTCGTGGCCACTGCGGGCCTGCACAGCGGGGCGGCCAAACCGGCGGCTCCGACTCCCTGAGCCCTCAGGACCTGCACGATGACGGCGCCGCCTCCTCTTCGCTGGGAGAGGTGCCCATCATTCGAGGCCCACCCACTGCCTCACCCGGAGAGCCGCCCGCGGTGAGAGAGTCACCTCCAGACGGACTTGGGCGTTGGGCTTGAGAGCCGAGGGAACGCGCAACGACTCCGGCAGGGCGAGCAGACCTCCCCGCCCCAGCTCGACCACCTGCCAGCCCTCCGGAGGCTTCTTCAACTCGCAGGGCTCGAAGTCGGCCGTGGCCAGACTCTGCTTGCACGCGAGCTGATCGCCTTTGTCGATATCGAGCACCCACAGCAGGTCTGCCGGCAGCATCACCTGGAAACCGGGCAGCACCGGCAGCAGATACCCCGCTTCCAGAAACAGCTCGGGGTCGAGCCGCCGTCCGCCCACCGGCTCCAGAGTGAACGAGCCCCTCCAGGCGTGGCTCTCGGCCCGCAGCAGGACCTGGCCTCCGGCGAGCAGCGCCTG
>JAJKHS010000015.1 GCA_021154885.1 Thermoanaerobaculum sp. | reverse complement strand
CCGTCTCTGAGGGGAAGAGCTTAGGGGACAAGCGTTTACGAGGACCGGAACCCCGCAATTCTAATTGTCGTCACCCCGCAGTTCTAATTGTCGCCCAACACATGAACCGCGACAACTGGCGGGCGTCGTCGACGAGAAGGAGAAGGTGGAAGTGGGAAGAGAGCACACAGAGGCCGCAGATCCGCATCTGATACCGGTGCTGCACATGTCCGAGGATGCCGAGGAACAGGTCGTTGAGATCAGGTCCGGGCCGGAGGAGGTAGCGCCCTTGGATGGTCCGGCAGGTGATGAAGACGAGAGTCGGTGAGGGGGACGGGGGTATGTATCGCTGTTTTCTAGCCATACCCTATAAAGACGGAAAATCTCGCCTCCATCTTACAAGCGTGGATTTGATGCCGAGGTGAACGATTTTTGGCGAAACCTAACTCTATTGGAGCGAGCATGAAGCCTTTTGAGAAACAGCCTGCTGCAAAGGCTTATCCCACGCCGTTCGACGGGTGCGACCGGTCGGGCTAGAGTGGGGTGCGGCGGGGCAGGGTCGATGCAGGCGAGTCGGCGAGGGAACTGCCGCCGCCCCTGTCGGGGCTTGAAACAGGGGTTTTGCCCATTCCGGGGGCGCCGCTTCGCTCTGCCCCCGGCTACATGCCTGAGCCCCTTCGGGGCACATGACAAGACCTTATGGGCCATGCTCATCGGGGTCGGGGAGGACTATTGGTCTGGGCCAAGGACTTTGCGCAGGAGCCGATCGAACTCGGGAATCCGCTCCGCTGCGTCCAGGATTTGAGCGAACTCCTGGACGAAAGTACGCACTCTCTTCAGATCGATATGGTCGCCGTGCAACGTGAGTAGCTGCTCAATGTCATATCGATCCTGATCCCTCCAGGCAAGCGCTTTGTAGATCACGAGGTCTTCAGGAATCGCCACCGGGATTCTCACCCCTCCGAAGTCAACCTCGACGGCCCTCTCCAGGGCTTCCTGCTCGAAGGAGGAAAAGGCGAGGCTGAGCTCCAGGGTGATCCGCGTCTTCTCATGCACGAGCAAGAGAACCTGGTTCCTCTCAGCGAACTCCAGGACGTCTGCGATCCGCGGACGAATCGAGCAATCTGCCAGGGTCGCGAGGACTTGGGAGGTCTCGAGTCGAGTGGCAAGGACCGTGGCATCGATATCAATGGTCTGGCGAGCTACTCCGTGAGCGATGACCGCGATTCCCCCGATCACCATGCCGGGAGCTTCGAGCCGATGAAGAGCTTTCGCCAGATCGGCAAGAGCCTTACGGATCTTCTGGCTTGGCCGCTTTGCCATGGGCTTGGTAGAAACTGCGGACGCGGACCCAACGCGACCGTGCCAGTTCGTTGTCGCGACGGCGAGCTTCGTTTTCGGCGGGAGGCCAGCCGTGCATTTCGCCGAACAGATCCATCAACGCCAAGGCCCCCTGGACGGCCGCGGCCGCATCAGGTCCTGCCTTGCGGCGTTCTTCGCGCTCCCGCCTCTCAACAGCCTGCCAGCCCCCCACCATGCGGCGCACGTCTTCCGGATTCATAGGGACAGGATATACCAAGCAGGCGTAGTAGGGGGTGTCATATGACTCCGCTTCCGGGACCACTAACAGACAGAGGGCGCCGGCCAGGTCAGGACGAATGAGACATGGAGAGATGCGACGATGAGACGACAACTTCACTGGCGGTGGGTGGGACTGGTTTCGGCCCTCGCATTGCTGCTCGGCGTCTGGGGTGCCGCCCCGGTCCCCGCCGCACGAGATCCCGGCAGCGGCGGCGGCGCCTTCGTGACGAAGATCAGCAACGCGCCGCCTGGGCCCTGCGTTCCCAGCGCCACGACGCTGTGCATCGACGATCTGGCCGGGGACGGCCGCTTCGAGGTCAAGGTCCACTACCAGACCACGCAAGGCGGCGGGCTCTCTGGAGATGGCCATGCCATTGCTCTCGCCAGACTGGGAGTGACTCACGGGGGCCTGTTCTGGTTTTTCGGCGCCGATAATCCGGAGATGCTGATCAAAGTGATCAACGCCTGTGGGCTCAATCAGAAGTTCTGGATTTTCTACTCCGCCGTCACGAACGTCGGGCTGACCGTGACAGTGACCGACACCCAAACCGGGGGATCGGTTGTCTACACGAATCGGGACCTGACCGCGGCGGCGCCGGTTCAGGATACTTCGGCGCTGCCCTGCGGCTCCGGGACGGCGGGCCGGATGGCGTTCGTGAGCCGGCAGAGCTCCGTCAACCGGATCTACCTTATGGATGTCAACGCCTCGGGCGTGGGTTCCAACCCGAGCCGGCTCACCAACGACGAGGAACCGGAAAACTATCCCTCGTGGTCTCCCGACGGGAAGCGCCTCCTCTATCAGCGTGATTTCAATGGCAGCGCGATCTACGTGATCAACGCGGACGGCACCGGCCAGCAGCGTCTCTCTCCAACGCCGGGGTTCGACGTCACTCCGAGCTGGTCTCCCGACGGCACCAGGATCGTCTACGTAAGACTGCACGCAGCCCCTCAGCCCAACATGCCACCGAGGACCGACATTCGGATCATGAACGTGGACGGCACGGGCGATCACGCCATCCTGGCAAATACCGTCTTCAGCGTCGAGCCCAGGTGGTCCGTCAACGACCAACTGGTGTTCATGAGCCTGATGAACGGCAGCGAGCTGCAAATCTACGTGATGAACGTCGACGGCACCCACCTCCGGCAACTCACCAGCGCGGCCAACAATGGTGACCCCGTGTGGTCTCCGGATGGAACCCGAATCACGTTTGGATCCGATCGCGAGGGCGGAAACAGGCTCAACATCTTCGTGATGAACGCGGACGGCAGCCAGCAAAAGCAACTGACCCACTTCGAAGTGCCCTATGAAGCTGGCGACACGAATTGGTCCAGCGATGGAAAGAAGATCGCCTTCGAGTACGACATCAACGGAATGAAGCAGTCCGACCCCAACGCCTATGCCGAGGTGTGGACCATGAATCCGGACGGCAGCCGCGAGACCAGCACGGGAGTGCAGTGTAGTGGTGTCGGATGTGCGCCGCGTTGGCAGCCGAAGTAGTGGCGGATGCGGCTGCAAGCGAGGCGCCGGACTCGCGAGTCAGGTCATCCGCAACTCGGATCAGGTCACTCACTTCGCGATGAGGTCATCCACTTCGCGGATGAGGTGACCTGCAACTCGGGTCAGGTCACTCGCCCCGCGAATGGGGTCCCTCCATACGCGAATGAGGTGACCTGCAACTCGGATGAGATGACCCGCAACTCGGAGCGGGTCACTCGCCCCGCGGATGAGGTCACCCAATCCGCGAATGAGGTGACCTGCAACTCGGATGAGGTGATCCGCAACTCGGGGCGGGTCACTCGCTTCGCGAATGAGGTCACTCAATCCGCGGATGAGGTGACCTACAACTCGGATGAGATGACCTGCAACTCGGGGCAGGTCGTGCGCCCCCGCGAATGCGGTCACTCAATCATGCGCTGGTGTGCCTTGAAAGGGGAGTCCGCCCCTCTTTTTCCCTCCCGGTCGCCCCCGCGCTATGCTCGCGCCGGTGAGACGCGTCGTCCTGTATGGGCTGGCAGGTGGGGTGCTCCTCGCGCTGCTCAAAGTTCTCGAGTACCAGTATTTCGTCCGCGCCTATCCCAGCGAGGTCTATGGCGGCCTGGTGGCGGTGATCTTCTCCGCCGTGGGGATCTACTTCGGGCTGCAGTGGGCGCGGTCCCGGGAGGTGGTGGTGATCAAGGAGGTCCGCGTACCGGAGCGCGGGCCTTTCGTGGTCGACGCCGCGAAGCTCAAGGAGCTCGGAATCACCCCGCGGGAGCACGAAATCCTCGGGCTGATCGCGGCAGGCTTAAGCAATCGGGAGATCGGCGAGCGGCTCTTCGTCTCCGAGAACACGGTCAAGACCCACTCCTCCCGGCTGTTCGACAAGCTGGGGGTCAACCGCCGGGTCCAGGCCGTCCTGAAGGGGCGGGAGCTCGGCCTGATCCCCTGATCGCGGGGTCAATCAGGGGTAAACCGGGGTCAACGAAAGGATGATTTCGGCCACTTCGGCCCGAAATCACCCGAACGGAGGACGACCGGCGCCGCACCGGGACCCTAGGATGCGGGCCAACAAAGGAGGAAACGGCAATGCAGAAAATCGTTCTTCGCTTCGGGCTCGCGTCGGGTGCCATCCTGGTGGCGATGGCGTTGGTGATGATGCCTCTGTGCATGAGAGGGACCATCGACTTCGACCACAGCGAGATCCTCGGCTACACCTCGATGGTCCTTTCGTTCCTGCTGGTCTTCTTCGGCGTCCGGTCCTACCGGGACAACGTCGCCGGCGGCGCGATCAGCTTCGGCAAGGCCTTCCAGGTCGGCATTCTCATCACCCTGGTCACCTGCGCGATCTACGTCATCGCCTGGGAGATCGCCTACTTCAATTTCTTCCCCAACTTCCTCGACCAATATAGCGCGCACGTCATCGCGAAGATGCGCTCGTCGGGCGCGAGCGACGCCGCCATCCTGGAGACGACCCGGAAGATGGCGGACCTCGCGAAGCACTACACCAATCCTCTCTATAACTCTGCCATTACCTTTATGGAGGTGTTCCCGGTCGGGCTCATCATGACGCTGGTCTCCGCCGCGATCCTGCGCCGGAAGCCCCGTCAGGATGCGCCTGCGTCGGCCGTGCCGGCCTGACGCCTTGTGTCATCCGCGAATCGATGGATTTCCGGCGCCGCGGTGACTGCCCGTCACTTCAGCCCTTCCACGAGATACAGCTTGGAGAGCGTGCGCTCCATGTAATAGGCGCAAGTCCGGCCGTCGGGCGTGACGTGAAGGCGAAATAGTTGTTGTATCCCAGTGGGATCGGCAGGCTCGATCTCCTTCAAGAGCTCCCGCCGCCCCGTGGCGATCTCGAGCCGGTAGATGGGCCAGCCGGAGCCCGTCTGCTTCGGCTGGGTGGTGAACAAGGCTTGGCCGGTGTCGTCCCAGCGCAGGAAAACCTCGCCCGGCTGGTAGGGAATCTTGCGGGGGGGGCCGCCATCGACAGGATAGAGCGCGGCGGACCGTTGGTCTGACCCCACGATGAGCTTGCCATCGGGCGAGACCGGCGTTTTGACGACAGGGCAGGAGATTCCTTCGGGCATGAGCGGCCGCAAGGCGCCATTGGCCATATCGAGCACGTAGCAGCGGAGCTGCCGCCCGGTCTCGCGCCCCGATAGGACGAGACGGTGTCCGTCCGGGAAAAAGCCGATCGAGAACACGCGCAGACCCAACTCGCGGGCCTGCGTGCGGCCTGCCCCGGTAGGAAGCAGGAGGACTCGGTTCCTCGCGCTGTGGTCGATCGCGGCGGCCCACTGGCCATCGGGGGAGAGGGCCTGCGCGGAACCTTCGCCGAGCAGAACGGAGTACATTCCCTCGGTGTCCCGCAGGTAGACCGAGTTCATCGGCCCGCCCTCCTCGCCCCGGTGGGACAGGAGCAGCGTCTTTCCATCATCCGAGATATCTACGGGAAAGGCCCTGTCGAGCCAGGACACATCGCGCTCCCTGACCTCTCCTGGCAGGAGAATCTTCGTCTCATCGCTCCTCTCGTGCCGCGCCAGAAGGGCTCGACCGTCGGCAGCGACGTCGAGGAGAGCCACGTCGGCCGGAAGCGAGAGGAGAGTCCGTTCGCGTCCGTCGAGGCGCACCGCCGCCAGGACCGCATTCCACCTCCGGCTACCCGTAAACCAGATCTCATCACCGGAGGGTGACCAGGCGAGCCCCCGCAGCGACAGCCACCCCTCCGAAAGCTTCTTGGCCTCCCCTGTGCGCAGATCCATCACGGCCACCGAGCCGCTCCAATCCCAAATGTTCGGGTGCTCGAGGAAGGCAATCCGCGTTCCATCCTGCGAGAAGCGCACGCTGCTGATGTGGCCGGTGACCAGATGAAGCACCTTACCGATGGGATATTCCAGCCGCTCGAAGATCTCCCTGCGCACGATAGCGAGCCCCGAGCCGTCGGGTGCCCAGTCCGCCTCCGTGATGCCTTCTTCCTGGAACTTGCGAGTGCCGCCGCCGAGCAGGGGCGCTCGCGCGAGGGTGCCGACCCCCGAGTGGCTGATAAAAAGCGGGATTTGGTGATCGAGGGAGATGGCCAGCTCGCCCGTGCGCGACACCGCAAAGAGGTCGGCCGGCGGCAGCTCGATCCGGCTCGACACGGGACTCCCCAGGCGGGTCTGGAAAACGCGGAATGGATCGCCGTTCCACGACGCACTGAAGACGATCGTCTGGCCGTCTGGAGCGAATCTCGCCCGATTGAGGGTGCCTCTCTCGTAGGTGAGCGCCTTGAACGTCGGGGGCTCTCCGCGCGGGAAACCCCTGTCTGCCGCGCCGCCGCGAACCCCAAGAGGCCGGCGATCACGATCACCGTGAGGGCCGCGGCCGTGGCGAGCCGTTTCCACGTCAACCTGGGGAGGCGGCGAGCCGGCGCGGAGGGTTGTGGCATCGCCACGATCGTGGTCCCCGTCGTGAGCGTCGGGCGCGAGCCGGAGCGCAGAAGCGCTCGCAGGTCCACCGGGATCTCGTTCACGTTCTGGTAACGGTCCGCGGGGTTCTTTTGCAGGGCCTTGCCCAGAATCCGCTCGAGCTCCGGCGGCACATCCGGGCGCAACCTCCCGATCGGCCGGGGTTCCATGTGCAGAATCGCATAGGCGAACGCCCGCTCGTCCTCTCTCTCGAAGGGAAGGCGGCCCGCCAGCATTTCGTAGAGCACCACTCCCAACGTCCAGATGTCGGTGCGGTGGTCCACCGGCTCGCCCAGGATCTGCTCGGGAGACATGTAGGCGGTCGTGCCAATGACCGCTCCCGAATGGGTCAGCCGGGTCTCGCTGGCGAGCTTGGCGATGCCGAAATCGAGGATCTTGACCTGGCCGTCCCTGGTGATCATCAGGTTGGCCGGCTTGATATCGCGGTGGATGATGCCTTGGGCATGGGCACTGGCGAGCCCGGCCGCGATCTGTATCGTATAGTCGATGGCCTCTTCGATCTTCAGGGTGCCGCGTTGGACTTTCTGCTTGAGGGTCTCGCCCTCGTAGCAGGCCATGGCGATGAAGATGCCACCCTCCCCCTCCCCGGTCTCACCGATTTCGTAGACGGTGCAGATATTCGGATGATCGAGGGAGGAGGCGGCCCTGGCCTCGTTCAGGAAGCGCCGGCGGTCGTTCTGGCTGTCGAGATGGGCGGGGAGGAACTTGAGGGCGGCAAGCCGGCCCAGCCGGAGGTCACGAGCCTTGTAGACGACACCCATCCCGCCACCCCCGAGCTTCTCGAGGATGTCGTACTGGGCAACGGTCCGTCCGATCCACGATTGACCCCTGTCCGCCATCGCGCCTGCGATCTCCGCTTGTCGCTCTGTTTTGCGCAAGTCTAACATATGCGGCCAGAGAGCGGGAAGGCGAGTTGAAGTCGTTCAGTTCTTGGAGCTGACCCCACTGGCCCCTTGCGGCTCGCTTTCGAAGCGAACGATCGAGTCGAGCGAGCTCAGAGCTTTTGTCAGGCTGTGACCGGCGAAGTCGTCCATGAGGCGCTTGAGCGCCGGCGAGCGGTCCACCCGATTCGCATAACGATTCGAGACCCAGATCATGACGAGAGCCACGACCAGGCCAAACAGCACATTGGCCACCACCCACGCGACGAATGATCGGTCTCGATTACCGACCGCTCCCAGGATCAGCCACAGGTCTACCCCGAGGAATCCCTTGAGCAGCACGACGAGGACCGGGAACCACAGGACGAACGAGAGCATCATCACCCACTTCGTCGTGCGGATGCGGAGGATACGCAATCTGCCTAGTTCTTTCTGGACGGTCACCACCGGGAGGCTGTAATTCAGACTCGCGATCCCGGCGAGCTGGCGGATACAGGCGCCCATGAAAGCGATGACGCAGACGTCGACGAGCACGGCGGGCAGGAGGAAGCTCGGTTCCCGCAGATGCCCGACGATGAAATCGCCGAGCCAGACGACCGCCACAATCGCCATGACGAGCTCGAAAACGACTCCCCGGACGAGCCATCGCAGGCTCGATTTCGTCTTCGAGAGCTGGAGCTCGCGAACTGCCGTCGTATTCAGTCGAATGACTTGATCGAGCCTTGCGTCCTGCTCAGCCAGCCTGGTTTTCAGATCATCGAGGTTCATTTGAATCTCCTTCCGTGGTTTGCGTTCATGCGTTGAGCTCTTCCCGGAGCCGATTCTTGATCCGGTTGATCCGGGTCCCGACGTTCGTGACCGAGATGCCGAGGATCTCCGCGATCTCCGCGTAGCTGTAGCCCTCCAGATACAGGACAATGAGCGCCCGGCTCATCTCGTCGAGTCGCGATACGAGTCGCTGCAAGAGGCGAAGGTCGTCTCCCGCCTCTCCCATAACCCGGTCGGCGGCCGCAGTATCGATGATCTCGACCTGCTCGAGCGCCACCGTCTCCCGACCGCGACGTTTTTCGCTGCGCAGGAACGAGATCGCGACGTTCATCCCGATCCGGTACATCCACGTCGAGAATTTCAGTTGGTCGTCGTACCGGGGAAACGAACGCCAGAGCTGGATCACGATCTCCTGGACCAGGTCCCGCCGATCCTCGGCGTCGGCGCAGTACACGCTGGCGACTTTGTACAGCATCCGTTTGTGCTCTTCGAGGAGCTGCACAAATCGTTCATTCCCGGTTGGCTTCGTCATCCGTTGCCCCAATCCTCCAGTGTCCGCATCCACGCGTTCCGACTTCCAACCCATGATTCGCTCGGGAGGCGTGAAGTATCACAACGGAAAGATGAGGCTCATCGCTTGCCGGGCGATTTCGCCAGGGCCAGCCTCCGCCCCGGCCCCTCGTCCATCACCTGTGAGTCGACGGATTCCCGGCGCCGCGGTGACGCTCGACCACCTGGGCGAGGAGGCGCTGGAACTCTTCATCCTGGCGCAGGTCGGCGAAGGCGTCCCGGTCCAGCGTGGCGGGATCGGAGAGCCCTTTGTCCCCGGCGGCGTGCAGAGCCTTCAAGGCTTTTTTGCGCCCGGGCTTTCCCTCCCGGGCATACACCGCCGCGATCTCCACCCACACGCCCGGATCGTCGGGGCGGATCTCGGCGCCGATGGAGAGCACGAAGGCGGCGCGGTCATATTCTTTCTTTTCGAGGTACGACTGGGGCAGGTAGAACATCGTCTGCCCCAGGTAGGTGTTGAGGATCCGTTTGGCCGCAAGGCCCTCCTCGAGATCGTCTGACGCGGCGCGCTTCCGGAGCTCCGGGATCTTGAGCTCGGCCGCGATCTGCGCCGCGGTCACCGGCTCATTGCCCGGATTGGCGCGTGCCAGGACCCCCGGTGCTCTGGCGAGGAGGTCCTTGTCGCGGCGGTCCCGCTCCCCGCGCTCGCGGAGCTCCTTCTGGCACGCCGGCGAGGCGGCGAGGGTCGCGGCCTCGCGAGCGGCCTCGGCCACGTCGTGTAGACCGGCGTAGTCGACGGCCATCGCGGACCAGGTGTGGAGAGCGTCCGCGGGATGGGCGGCCGCGCGCGCCCGAGCCCGGTCGCGAGCCCATTCCGCCTCGACGAGCGCGGGACTCTTCTCCCGCTTCCCGCTTTTCATCGCCTGCAGCTCCATCCAGCCGACCGCCTGGGTGGCCAGGTCGGCTGGCGGCCAATCGTGAGGGCCGGAGAAATGCTCGATGCGGTGCGGCAGGCCGAGGGCTTTCATCGCCTCGTCGAGGTCGTTCATCTCGTAGTAATTGAAGTCGCGGTCGCCGACCGTGCCGAAGAAGGCGAACGGATTGTCTTTCTTCGGCGGTGATCCGAAGGGGAAGCCGGCGCCGGCGCCGATGACGCCGGCGATCGTCCCTGGCGCGGTGAGGGCCAGGATGCAGGCGAAACGCACCGTGCCGGAGTGGCCCGCGGCATAGACGCGGGAGTCGTCGATGGCGAAGCGGGCATGGGTGTCGGCCCACAGCGCGTGCATGGCGGTGAAGTTGGGCGCCATCGGCCCGTCGCTCGCCGTGTTCCACGAGCTGACCACGATCCAGCCATAGGTCTCGGCGGCGGTCTGGAAGAGCCCGGCAACCCGCCGGCCGTCCCCGCGGGCGTCGAAGGCGTAGAGGATGGGCCAGCGGCGGTCCGGCGTGTAGGTGGAGGGAAGATAGAGCGCATAGGCCTGGTCCGGCTGGCCGGCGCAGGGCACTCTCTCGACCAGTGCCCCGCGTGGCAGCTCGGCGGGCCGAGCCGGTGAAGCGGGCTCCGCCGCGAAACCCAGGGCCGTGAAGACGAGCCCGCCCGCCAGGGCGATCCAGGGAGCTCGGTTGCGAAGGATGATGGCGTGCGTGAAGACGGGCATAATGGCGGGCATGGGCGTCGTGGCCTCCGTGTCGCCTGGATTCTATCAAGGAGCTGCGAGCACCACGCCGGCATCCCACACGATGTTGCCGTCGACCATGGTCAGCACGGCGCCTCCGGCGACAAACGGCGAGCCGGGATCGAACGTATGAAGGAGATGACCCTCCGGGAGTTGGCGTCGGGGAGATCACCGGAGAGGGCATAGAATCCAAGCGCTCCATAAAATCACGAACAACCTTTGAGGGGAGCTCGCCGCTATGGAAACCAAGCTTGAAAGAGAAGTGCGCTTTTTGAAAATTTACGCTGCCATGACCACGCTTTTCTGCGCGGTGCTTTTCCTGTCAGCCTTTGCCGTCTACAACAAGAAGCCAAAGTTTGAGGAGATTGATGTTGAGCGCATCAACATCGTGGAAAAGGACGGCAAGCTCCGCATGGTGATCTCCAATCAGGAACGCCAGCATCCCGGCATCGTCAACGGCAAGGTTATCAAGCGGGACGGCCTCCGTCCGCCGGGAATGATCTTTTTCAACCACCTGGGCGATGAAATGGGTGGCTTTATATTCGGGGACAACGGCGGCAATGGGCATTTCGGTTCGCTAACCTTTGACAAGGTCAAAAACGATCAGGCCGTCGGCTTCCGCTACCTGGAGAGCGACAACGGAGCGTACCAGGCGGGCCTTGAGGTATGGCAGCGGCCCAATCTGCCGTCGGACGTTGTCGAAGCCAGATGGGAAGCCGCGAGAAAAATACCCGATGAGGCGGCGCGGAAAGCCGCGATGCAAGCGCTGATCGATAACAATGAATCGACCCAGCAGCGTCTTTTCTTCGGCAAGCAGCGCGATAACTCTGCAATGCTGCTGATGTCCGACATCAAAGGAAGACCGCGAATCAGAATGCAAGTCGCGCCGGATGGGACGCCAAAGCTTGAATTCTTGGACGAAGCGGGTAAGGTTATTTACAGTCTGCCCAACTCTTCCAGCGCACCAAAGCCGTGATCAAAAAACTAGCCCTGTTGGGCTTTGGCCTTACGGCCTGTCGGTGATTGATCTCGGCTGTGGAGGTGGGGACTCTGAGGCCCAACGGGTCGTCCTTCCTGAGCCCAGGGCAACGCCCTGGGTTGCGGGGGGCGCTCATCATGCGGCCTGAAGGGCCGCGCTAGGGGGACGGAGGGGGCTGGCGAGGAAGTTGAGCGTCGCGGGCAGAGAGTGGTGACAAAAGGCACACCGGGGTGTAATATCCGGGAATGAAGCGTCGGTGGAGTCCGGAGAAGAATGAAGCGCTCAAGTCCGATTGTGGTGCGTGCTCCATAAGTACGTGACGGGTCGTCTCGCTGAGCGTCCCGCGCCAAGTGGAAAGCGCGCATCCAGTCGCACGTCGAAGCGGCGCAACACGTCCACAAGCTGATGGGCGAGGAGGAGCTCAAGAGGTATGCGGACGATGAGGAAGACAAACAAGGCCGGAGTCATTCTCGGACTGGGAATGCTGCTCTTCGCACCGCGCGCGAGTTTCGGGCAGGCGCCCGAGCGGACTCCGGTTGCCACGACACCCCATTTCGCTTTCTACAGCGACTTCGACACCAACCTGAACGACGCGCTGATCGCTGCGGGCCTCGCGCACAAGGGCGGGAAGCCGGAGCTGTTTCATTCCGGGGACGAGGTTTCCTGTTTTGGCAAGCTGCCTCCGTCCGCGCGGGCCGCCTGGGAGGGGGCCGTCGGCTACTACGCGGAGATCATCTCGCCGGCCGACTGGAGCGATCGTCAACAGCACCTGATCCGTGTGCAACTCGCCGGGTTTGACGAAGAATTGAAGGACGCTGGAGCCCGGCAATTCGTCGAGATTGCCCGGAGCTTCAGGGCGGCTGCAACACCGGCCTACAAGGCGTGCCGCTGGGCTGCCCAGGACGAGAAGAACCGTCGCTGGATCGAGGAGCTGAAGTCGCAGCTTGCTGCTTATGAGGAGAAGATCGCCCCCCGATTGGAGCAACTCTATCGGAAACGATGGGAAGGCTTGCCGATTCCGGCGGACGTCGTGGAGACCGTGGACTGGAGCGGAGCCAACTCGATTATCCGATACCCTGCCGGGGGACACCTTCTGATTTCGAGCTCCTACCAGGGCCCTACCGCCCTTGAGGTCGTCTTCCACGAGGCCTCTCACCTGTTGATGGATCGCAATGATCCGCTGCAACAGGCTCTCGACAGCGCCGCAAAAGCAGTCGATTTTCGCCTGCCTGGCAATTTGTGGCATGTGGTCCTGTTTTACACCACCGGGGAGGCCGTGCGCCGTATCCTGGACGATGGCGGCAAGCCGGGATACACACCCATGGTGTACGGGATCTTTGACCGCGGCACCTGGGTCGGTTATCGCAAAGCCCTTGAGAGCGCCTGGCGCCCTTATATCGACGGCGAGCGAGCTCTCCCCGAGGCCGCGGCCAGTCTGATCGAGGCACTTCGGAAGCCGGCGCCGCCGCAACCTCCTGGCGACGGGCACCCTCGATGACGCCAGTATCGAGTGGAGGCGGACGGCCATAGCGCTCCAGAAGGTCCTCTCGGGCTTAGGTGAGGGGAATCCAGAGCTCCAGGCGTTAAGAGACTCGGACAATCCGCTGCTCTTTGGATTCCCCAGAGAGAATCTTCCTTTCCCCTGAGTGTTCAGGATGCAGCGGATGCAACGCCTCTCAGGAGGTCCTATGGCTAGGCCGTACCTCGTACGCCGTTCTGTCTCATCGCTGATTGCCTTGTTGGTCCTCGCAGGTGTTCTCGCCACGCTGCCCGCGTGGGCTGGAGCCCGCCTGGCCGACTTCAAGCCCCGACCGGGGCGCTTTACTGTCTTCGAGAGCGGCCAGGTCCGCCCTCTGGCGCTTTCACCTACGGGCAAGCTCCTGTTCGCAGCCAATACACCGGATGACCGTCTCGAAGTCTTTCGCGTCAAGAACAACGGCCTGGAGCATCTCGCCTCCATTCCTGTCGGCCTCGAGCCGGTGGCCGTCGCGGCGCGCAACGACAACGAGATCTGGGTCGTCAATCACCTCTCCGACAGCGTCAGCGTGGTCGAGCTGACCGAGGGTGGGCACAGCGGCCACGTCGTGCGCACCCTGCTGGTGGGCGATGAGCCGCGCGATATCGTCTTCGGCGGCGCGGGGAAGAACCGCGCCTTCATCACCACCGCCCACCGCGGCCAGAACGTTCCGTACGATCCCCAGCTCACCACTCCCGGCGTGGGCCGGGCGGACGTCTGGGTTTTCGATGCGGATCATCTCGGCGGCACGCTCAACGGTACGCCGATCACCATCGTCACTCTGTTCACCGACACTCCGCGCGCCCTGGCGGTGAGCCCGGACGGCAGCAAGGTCTATGCGGCGGGGTTCCACTCCGGAAACCGCACCACGACGATCAATGAGGCTCTGGTCCCGAACGGCGGCGAAGCCGCGGGCGGCGTGCCCGGGCCCAACACCAACGCCGAAGGCGTGCCGCGGCCGGAGGTGGGGATCATCGTCAAGTTCAACGGCACCCATTGGGTCGACGAGCTCAACCGGATCTGGGATGACAAAGTGCGGTTCTCCCTGCCCGACAAGGACGTCTTCGTCATCAACGCGAACGCCAATCCGCCGGCGCAGCTCGGCGGCACCGCCGGGTACTACCGGGGCGTCGGCACCATCCTCAATAATATGGTGGTGAACCCGGTGAGCGGGAAAGTCTACGTATCGAACACCGAGGCGGGGAACGACAAGCGCTTCGAGGGGCCGGGCATCTTCGCCGGTCACAGTCTCCGAGGCCACCTCCACGAAAGCAGGATCACCGTCCTCGGCCAAGGGGGCAGCGTCACGCCGCGGCATCTCAACAAACACATCAATTACGCCGTCTGCTGCGCCGCGATCCCGAACGCCGAGAACGACAAGAGCCTCGCTCTCCCGCAGGAGATGGCGGTCACGAGCGACGGCAGAACTCTGTACGTCGCGACGCTCGGCACGTCCAAGATCGGCGTCTTCGATACCAGCGCCCTGGAGAACAATACGTTCACGCCGAGCACCGCCGATCAGATCAAGGTGTCCGGCGGCGGCCTCACCGGCCTGGTGCTCCACGAGGACAAGCATCGCCTCTACACGTTGACCCGCTTCGACAACTCGGTCGCGATCGTCGATACGGTCTCGGGCGCGGAGGTCGGGCACGTCGCCATGCACAATCCCGAGCCGCCGAGCGTGGTCGCCGGGCGTCCGTTCCTCTATGACACGTCGTTCTCTTCGAGCCATGGAGACTCGTCCTGCGCCAGTTGCCACGTCAACGGCGACTTCGACAGCCTGGCCTGGGATCTCGGCAATCCGGACGGAGTGGTGCAACCCATTCCGGGGCCGTTCGAGCTCCAGCCCTCGGCGTTCGGGCTGCTGGACACCCATCACCCCATGAAGGGACCGATGGCCACGCAGAGCCTGCGCGGCATGGCGAACCATGGGCCGATGCACTGGCGCGGCGACCGTACCGGCGGCAACGACAACCCGAGCGCGCAACCGGACAGCGGCACGTTCGACGAGGTCGCGGGATTCAAGAAGTTCCAGGCCGCCTTCCCCAACCTCCTGGGGCGCAGCGGGCCGATCGCCGACCAGGACATGGCGGCGTTCGCCTCCTTCATCCTTCAGGTCACCTATCCGCCGAACCCGGTCCGGATGCTCTCCAACCGGCTTACCCCGAGCCAGGAGGCGGGGCGTAATTTCTTCGTGAACAACATCTCCGACCTCGCCAACCGGGGTGCCTGCGCTTCCTGCCATGTGCTCGATCGCCACGCGAACGAGGCGCAGGGTGTCGCGGCGCCAGGTTTCTTCGGCACCGACGGCCGCGATACCTTCGATGGCGGAACGGAAGGATTCAAGACGCCCCACCTTCGCAACCAATACCAGAAGGTCGGCATGTTTGGGATGCCGAATATCCCGACCCTTCCCGGCAGCGACGCCTTCCTGGGCGATCAGGTCCGCGGCTTCGGTTTCAACCACGACGGGAGCGTTCCCACGATCTTCCGTTTCAGCAGCGTCACCACCAACGGGGGAGGGTTCGACCAGTCTCCGGCGACTCCCGGCGGGTTCCTGCCTGGACCGGCCGGCGAGCTGCAGAAGCGCCAGGTCGAGGATTTCCTGCTCGCCTTCGACAGCAACCTGGCCCCTATCGTCGGGCAGCAGACGACACTCACGAAGGACAACGCAACGGTGGTCGGAGATCGAATCGACCTCCTGATCGATCGCGCCCGGGCGGGGGAGTGCGATCTGGTGGCCAAGAGCGGCGGCAACCACGGCGAAAAGGGTTATCTCTATGACGTCGCTTCGGACCGGTTCCTCGGCAACCGGCGGTGCGACGCGCCGCTCTCCGATATCAGCCTCCGGCTACGCGCCTTCCAGGATGGCGGTGAGCTGACCTACACCTGCACCCCGCCGGGCTCGGGGGTGCGCATCGGCATCGATCGCGATGGGGATGGTGTCCTCGACGGCGACGAAGAGGACGCGGGGAGCAACCCGGCGGACGCGACCAGCACGCCCCGGGCGGGCGGTAGAGGGGACGCGGCGGCTCACTGTTCAGCGTCGGCGGGTTGAACCCTCTTTGAGCCCATCGAGGCGTAAAGCTCCCCCGCGATCAGATCGTGGGGGAGCTTTTCCCATTACCGTGGTACTATGAGGTCATGGCAATCGCACAATCCAAGTTGACCGCCCAGGGCCAGATTTCCGTACCCGTCGAGGTTCGTCGCAGGCTGGGCTTGAGCCCGGGCTCTGTCCTCGAGTGGGAAGAGCAGGGCGACGAGATCGTCGTCCGCCGAGCCGGCCGTTACACCTCGGAGGACCTGCACCGGGCGTTGTTCCCGAACCCTCCCAAACCTCTGACGCTGGAGGAGATGAAGGAAGGGATCGAGAAGTACGTCAAGGGCCGCTATGCGCGCCGTTGACACCAACGTCCTGATCAGACTGACGATTCGAGACGACTCCGGGCAGGTTGCCGCCGCCGAGGCGTTCGTCGCCAGAGGGGCCTGGGTTTCGCACCTCGTCCTTGTGGAGACCCTGTGGGTCCTCCGCTCGATCTACGGCCAGGGTCCGGTGGAGATCGCTACGGCTGTCGAGATCTTGCTCAATCACCGGGATCTCATGATCCAGGATTCGGATGTCGTCGCAGCCGCTCTCCAGCATCTCCGCAAGCGTCCAGCGTTGGGTTTCTCGGATTGCCTGATTCTGGAAGTGGCTCGCAAAGCTGGGCATCTGCCTCTGGGTACCTTCGACGGCGATCTCAGCAAACTGGAAGGTGCACAGAAGCTGTAATGCCCACCGCGCTGGCAGCGTAAAGCTACTCGCCGCCGGGGTAGGTGGCGGAGCCGCTGACGAGGTCGGAGAGCGAGCGGCGGCCGGAGACGAGAGCGGGTAGCCCGAGGAGGACCGCGGTCACCAGCCCCGTCAGCCAGCGGCGGGCGGTCTGGTCGAAGGTGAGGGGCTCGCCGTCGCGGTTCCTGGAGGTGATGTTGGTCCAGGCCATACCGAGGGTCTGGCCCCAGAAGGCCAGGGGCAACACCGTGTAGAGGAAGGAGAACGAGAGCAGGAAGAGGGCGAGCGCCGGCCAGTCCCGGGCGGGGTCCGGCTTCACGCCCAGCCAGCGGGTGCCGAGGAGGGCCCCGACCAGGACGGCCGCGTGCACCAGCAGGTCCGCCAGTCCCGCCGCCAGCCGCCGGCCGCGCCCCGCGAATTCGCTCGCCGACGGGCGGGCGGGGACTCTGCCCGCGTCCTCGTCCGGCTCGGGATCGGGCACCGGGACCGGGCCGCTGCGTGTCGTCGGAACCCGGCCCTCCCGGGCTGGCCGCTCCGGTTGTTTTCGGCGCGGCGGCGGTGGCGGGGGCGGCTCGGGCTCCCGCTCCGGACCGCCGAGGGGGAGGTCGAAGAGGAGGGGCTCGTCCGGCGGGTCCGGTTTGTTGGGGCGTCGCATCAGCGATACGGCAGGTATTTGACGTAGATCCGGTAGAGCAGGTCCTTGTTCCGGTCCTTATACGTCTGGGCAAACTGGAGGTGGCGGCGGACCACCGGGTCGTCCTGGAGCTCCACCACCTGCTGGAGCTTTTCCACGGCCTTCGGCGCATCGTTGCGCTGCAGGTCGCGCACGGCCAGATTGTAGTAGGAGTCGGCGAGGAGCTGGGTGACGTCGCGGTTGGTCGGCTCGGCCTCGTGCCGGGTCCACATCTCCCGCGCCACGAATTCCCACTCGTGCTGGCGGAAGAGGTCGATGTTCCTGGTCAGGGGCACCAGCTTCTGTTTGGTGTCGGCGAGGAGCGTGGCGTCGTCGCCCTCCAGCTTGGCGAGGGCGCCCGCAGCCTCCAGACGGTTGAGGGCCTTGAGGTAGGTCCGCTCCGCGTAGGCTTGGCGGGCCTCGGCCAGCAGCCCGTTGCGCTTGTCCGCTCCCTCCGGGCTGACGGCGGCCGGCGGCCCTGGCGTTCCCGGCGGCGTTCCCAGCGGAGGAATGGCACCCGGAGTCGCCGCGGCCGTGGCGGGCGTGGTGCTCGTTGCCGGAGCACTGGCGGCTCCGCCGGCGCCGCTCCACTGGGCGATCAGCTTCTGGGCCTCGCCGTAGTGGGGATCGGCCGGCGGGATGCGGCGGAGCTGGTTGAGGGCGATGGCGGTCTTGCCGGCCTTGTTCAGCCGCTGGGCGCGGGCGATGGGGTCCGCGGACAGGGTGGGGGTGGCCGTCACCTCCGGTTGTGAGTTGGGGAAGAGCTGGTCCTTCTTCTGGAAGACGAACCCGGCGGCCGCCAGCGCGATCAGCAGCACGATGCCGCCCACCACGAGGAAGAGGCGGCGGGCTCGCCCCGGATCCCGGCGGGCGGCGGCCGGCTTGCGGGCCGGGCGACGCGCGGGCGTCTCGTCGGGCGGCTCGGGGGGGACCAGGATCTCCTCTTTGAGATCGCGGCCGGCCGGCAGCGGAGTCGCGACCGGCATCATGGGCTCGGCCTCGCGAGTCCCGGCCGGCCTGGGGCGCGGCACGCTCCCCGCGTCGAGCTGCTGCAGGTACTCGCGCGCCGCGAAGTAGCCCGGCTGGATCTCCAGCACCCTCTCGAACGCCTGGCGGGCCTCGCCGAGGTCGCCGGCGTCCAGCCGGGCCAGGCCGTCGTGGAAGATCTCCTCCACCTGGCGCTCGGACTCGGCCTTGAGCTTGCGCGCCGCCTCGATGCGCCGCGAGGCCTCCTGATGATCGATGTCGATCAGGAAGATGCGCGACCAGGCGTCGATGGCGCCCTGCGGGTCGCCGGCGTCGAACGCGGTCTGGCCCTCGTCGAGGAGCTCGCGGATGCGGCGGTCGCTCTCGGAGTCGCCGCCGCCGGAGGCGAGGCTGGTGGGCATCGCCGAGGTCTGGAGGGGCGGCGGCAGGACGACCGTCGGAACCGCCGGAATCGCCTGGGCCACTGGGCCGGACGCCGTCCAGTGGGCCACCGGGCTCGCGCCGCGGGCCTCCTCCAGCTCGGCGATGCCCGGGTGGGTGGGATCGAGCGCCCGCGCCTTGTCGAGCAGGCGGCCGACCTCGTCGGTCTGGCCGGACTGCAGGGCCTGCCGGGCGGAGCCCAGGAACTTGAGGACGTACGGCTCCGCCTCCAGCCGCTCCTGGGCCGCGCCGGCAATGCGCTGGAGCTCGGGATCGGCCGCGATGGCCGCCTGCTCGCTCTGCGCCCGGGCCATCAGCTCCTGGAAGCGGCGCTGGTCGAGCAGGGACTGGAGGTCGGCGCGCAGGGCGCCGGGAATCCCGGGAAGAGTCGCGGGGAGCAGGTCGGGCAGGTCGAGGCTCAGGCTGTCGAGGTCGGCGAAGGGGTCGTCGGCCGCCGATGCCGGCTGCAGGTCCTGGACCGAAACCGGGCCGGTGCTCGACCGCAGCCGCTCCTGGAGCACATGGGCCGGCTCGAACTGCGGGTCCATGCGCAGCACGAAGTCGCAGCCCAGCAGCGCCTCCTGGCGGTTGCCATCCCGCGCCAGCTCGAGCGTCTGCTCAAACGTGCTGAGGATGCGCTGCTTGACGTCGGAAGAGAGGGAGGAGTTCCCAGAGTAGTTCATCAGCGGGCTGGCTTCAGGCTTACTTTGAAAGCGGGCGTATCGTAGCAGAGGATTGCTATACTTTGCCACCCGTGCCGCCGCTCGAGTGCGTCCCCAACGTCAGCGAGGGCCGCCGCCCTGACGTCGTGGCGCGGCTGGCGGCCGCCGCCTCGTCGCCGCCGGGCGTGCGGCTGCTCGACGTCTCCTCCGATCCCGACCACAACCGCTCGGTGCTGACCCTCGCCGGAGAGCCGGAGGGGCTCGTCCAGGGGCTCCTGGCGCTCTACGAGGTGGCGCTCGCCGAGATCGACCTGACGCGCCACCAGGGGGTCCACCCGCGGGTGGGGGCGGTGGACGTCGTGCCCTTCGTCCCCTTGGGGGATACGCCCATGGATGTGGCGGTGGCGGCGGCCGAGCGGCTCGCGCCGGAGGTGGCGCGGCGCTTCGGCCTCCCCGTCTACCTCTATGAACGGGCGGCGCGGGTCCCCGAGCGAGCGGCCCTGGCCACGATCCGGCGCGGCGGGTTCGAGGGCTTCGACGCCAGGATCCAGGACCCGCTGTGGGCGCCGGATTTCGGGCCGGCCGGACCGGCGCGGGTGCATCCCACAGCCGGCGTCACCGTCATCGGTGCCCGCTTCTTCCTCATCGCCTTCAACGCCGTGCTCGACACGCCCGACGTGGCTGTCGCCCGCGCCGTCGCCCGCCGGGTGCGGGAGTCGGGGGGCGGGCTGCCGGCGGTGCGGGCCATGGGCGTCTACCTGGCGAGCCGGGGCCGGGCCCAGGTGAGCCTGAACCTCGTGGACTTCCGCCGCACGCCGGTGCTCGAGGCCCTGGAGCGGGTGCGGGCGGAGGCCGCGGCCCTGGGCGCGCGAGTGGTGGAGTGCGAGCTGATCGGGCTGATGCCGGAGGAGGCGGCCCGCGAGGTGGTCCGCGACGCGCTTCAGCTCCCCGCGTTCCCCGCCCTCATCGAGGACCGTCTGCGGGCTTTTCCCTGAGCGCCGCCAGGAGGCGGTGGGGCATGCCTTCGAACGAGCCCGAGGACATGGTCACCAGCACGCTCCCCTCCCGCGCCTCCTCCAGAGCCTTGCGCATCAGCTCGGCGTTGTCCGCGGCGACCTCGGCGGGCACGCCGGCCGCGGAGAGCTCGCGGGCGAGGGCGGCGAAGTCCAGCCGCTCCTCGGGCGCCAGCCGGCCGTTGTGGAAGATGGGGGCGAAGAGCACCCGGTCGGCGCCGGCGAAGGCCTGGCGGTAGGGCGCGAAGAAGAAGCCGCGCCCGGCCGTCAGGCTGCGGGGCTCGAAGAGCGTCACCACGCGCCGCCCCGGGTAGCGCTGGCGCAGGGCTCCCAGGGTCTTCTCCACGGCCGTCGGGTGGTGGGCGAAGTCGTCGACGACGGTGACGCCGCGCGCCGTGCCCAGCTCTTCGAGGCGGCGCTGGACGCCGTGGAAGCGCGCCAGGGCGGCGGCCACGTCGGCCGCCGGCAGGCCGTCGCGGCGGGCCGCTGCCCACACGGCCAGGCAGTTGGCGACGTTGTGGTCGCCGGCCAGGGGGAGGGTGATCTCGACCTCCTCTCCCGACTCCATGTCGCGGACGCGGAACCGGCTCCCCTCCGGCAGGGCCTCGATCTCCCCGAGCGGCGAGAGGTCGTTGCCCGGCTCCAGCCCGTAGAAGATGGTGCGGCAGCGGGCGCCGGCCGCGAGCTCCCGCAGCTTTCCGCTGACGCCGCTGACGCCGCTGTCGCCGCAGGCGACCAGCAGGCCCTCCGCGGGCAGCAGGTCCAGGAGGCGGGCGTAGGCCTCCCAGAGCGACTCGGGGGTGGCGTAGAGGTCGGCGTGGTCGTACTCGGCGCTGGTGAGCAGCAGGGTCTCGGGCTGGTAGTGGAGGAACTTGGCCCCGCGGTCGAAGTAGGCGGCGTTGTACTCGTCCCCCTCGACGATGAAGCGGTCGCCGCCGCCGGCGTGGAAGCTGGCGGGCAGGTCGCAGGGCGCGCCGCCGATCAGGTATCCGGGGTCCCGGCCGCAGTCGGCCCAGACCCAGGCGGCCATCGCCGTGGTCGTCGTCTTGCCGTGCGTCCCCGACACCACCAGCGACCGGTGGTCCGCCAGGAAGAAGCGCGCCAGGGCCTGCGGCATGGAGAGGATGGGCAGCCCGAGCCGCTCGGCCGCGACCGCCTCCGGGTTGTTGCGGTGGATGGCGTTGCCGATGATCGCCAGGTCGGGGCGCGGCTCAAGGTGGACGGGATCGTACCCGACGAGGGGGTGGATGCCGGCCTGTTCGAGCAGCGTGCTCATCGGGGGGTAGAGCGGGCCGTCGGTGCCGCGAACGCGGTGGCCCTGCTCTTGCAGGAGGCAGGCGAGCGGTGCCATCCCCGTACCCCCGATCGCCAGGCAGTAGATGTCGAGTTTTGCAGGCGTCACGGGCGGAGTTTCTCGTTTTCGGGCGGGGAGTGTAGCATCTCTGGAGCTTTCATCTACACGCAAGAAGGAGCAGGCCGCATGCAACGACACATGAAGACCGTCATTCTGGCACTCTGCGCCGCCTTTCTGGTCGCCGCCGTCCTGTTCGCGGCGGACGGCAAGCCCAAGGCCGTGGTGGCCGAGCCGATCAAGGACGCGGGGACCGTGCCCAAGGGGGAGAAGCTCGCCTCCGACTTCGTGATCCGCAACGACGGCGACGCCGTCCTCGAGATCACGCAGGTGCAGCCGGCCTGCGGGTGCACGGTCGCCGAGTACGACAAGACCATCGCTCCGGGCAAGACCGGCAAGGTGCACGCGGTGGTGGACACCTCCACCTTCAACGGCCCGATCGCCAAGGGCGTCACCGTCTTCACCAACGATCCGGCCATGCCGCAGATCGAGCTGACCGTGCGCGCCAAGGTGGAGCCCTACATCAACGTCAAGCCCGGCTACGCCCGCTACACCACGGTCCAGGGCGAGGCCCTGGAGGGCAACATCATCCAGACCCTGTGGGCTCCGGACGGGACGTCGATGGACGTCACCAGCGTGGACTCCCCCTGGCCGTACATGAAGGTCACCTTTCACGAAGCCAAGCCGGAGGAGCGCCTCCCCGACGTCAAGGGCAAGCAGTGGAAGGTCGAGATGCACCTCTCGAACGACGCCAAGGTGGGCCCGCTGGCGGACTACGTCACCGTCCATACCAACCACCCGAAGCAGAAGATCGTGCAGATCCCGGTCTCGGGCTTCGTGCGGCCGGTGATGGCGGTCACGCCGCCGGTCGGCGACTATGGTCAGATCGAGCTCAAGGAGCCCCTGAAGAAGTCGCTCAGCGTCAAGAACTTCGCCACCGAGCCGATCAAGCTCACCAGCGTCGAGACGAGCCTCAAGGGGGTCGAGGCCAAGATCGAGCCGCTGCAGGAGGGGCGCGAGTACAACATCCGGGTGACGCTCAACCCCGCGCTCGGCAAGGGGCCGTTCAACGGCAAGCTGACCCTCCACACCGACAGCGCCAAGGTGCCGCAGCTCGAGGTGGAGCTCAAGGGCACGATTCTGTAGCTTCTTTCGGCAAGTTTCTTCCTGCCGAGCTCTTCCAGTCGGTACTGCGCTTGCATCAGGTTCCGTTCGTCGGGAAATTCGCTGCTCCCGGCAGAACGGAACCTCCGTGCGCAGGCTCCCCGTCGTCTCTTCCGCCATCTCCTCCATGGGCTACGACGAGCGGTCGTCGGTGCTGGAGGTGGAGTTCCGCAGTGGCGCCGTGTACGACTACTTCGACGTGCCGCCGAAGGTCTGGAAGGCTCTCCTGGGAGCGCCCTCGAAGGGCCGCTTCGTGACGCGGCGGATCCGCGACCGGTTTCCTTTCGTCCGGCGCTGACCTCAGAGGTGTTTGGAGCACAGCTACGTTGGTCGCCAGAGGAAAGCGTGGTCCGAGATTGTAAGCCACTTCAGTAGGGCCCTACCGAGTGTGTTGAGCTGCCCTGGCTCAATCTGAGTGATGCTGAACTCGGAATGTACTCCCGCCCTGCCGTCCAGGTGCCAGGGGTCTGACCCAGGGGTCTGGCCGGGACCAAGCCCCAGCCCCGGAAACCTCCGGCCGGCACCGGCACCGTCAGCTTGGCGACGGCCGCTACGACTGGCGACAGACGTCTTCATGCCGATTTTCACATCTTCTTTTCTAGATGCAGGTCTTCTTGCTTGGGCTGATGCTCATCCCGACCACGAGCAAAATAGTTGAGCGACGAGAGCGAGTTTTTCCGTTTATAGAGAGCATGAGAAAACTTCGCTACGTACCCAAGCCCAAGACCCTCGTCCATATCACCTGCCGGACCCTCCAGGGACTCTATCTGTTCCGTCCCGGTCCGGAATTCAACGACGTCTTTCTGGGTGTCCTCGGGAAGGCCCAGCGGGACTGCGAAGTCGAGCTTTGCGCTGTTTCGGTACTGTCGAGCCATTTCCACCTTCTCTCGGTGGTTGACGACGTGAAGCAGGCGGCCGACTTCATGCGGAATTTCAAATCGAAGCTGGCCTTGGAGACCAACCGCCTGACGGGTTGGAGCGGGCCGGTTTTCGATCGCCGTTACGAGATGGCCGTCGTCACCGAGGAGGAGGCCGCACAGGTGGAGATTTTCAAGTATATTTTGGCGCAGGGCGTCAAAGAGCAGCTCGTGGAACGAATTCAGGATTGGCCCGGCGTCCACTCCTTCGGGGCCCTGGTCGAAGGCACTGCCATGACCGGTCATTGGTTCGATCGCAGCCAGGAGCATGCGGCCCGGGTTCGCGGAGAAGAGTACAGCCGATTCGAGTATGCGACGACTGAGACCGTGATCCTCTCCAAGAT
>JAJKHS010000014.1 GCA_021154885.1 Thermoanaerobaculum sp. | reverse complement strand
GGGAACCCGGTTGGAGCGACCTTGCTGGTCTCCCTCTTCTCCCGGTGAGGGGGGTTGGGAGGGGGCGGGAGAAGAGGGCCGGGGTGATGAGGGTCTTGGGAAGGCCGGGGGGGTGGGGCAGGCCGATGGCGTAAAACTTGGCGCTTCAGTGCCGCCAAGTCAGCAGCCTCCTCCAGGACCTGACTCGACAAGGCGCAACCCTGGGCGGCGACTCTGGTCCCGTCCGTGAGGTCTGCAAGCTCCTCCCCAGTCCCTGCGACCTTGGCAGGAGCCATCGCTGGCTCGGCAGCAGTCATCGCTGCCGCGGCAGCAGCCGTCGCTGACTCGGCAGCAGCCGTCGCTGGCTTGGCAGCAGCCGTCGCTGCCACGGCAGCAGTCATCGCTGGCCCGGCAGCAGTCATCGCTGGCCCGGCAGCAGTCATCGCTGGCCCGGCAGCAGTCATCGCTGGCCCGGCAGCAGTCATCGCTGTCTCGGCAGCAGCCGTCGCTGGCTTGGCAGCAGTCATCGCTGCCACGGCAGCGGTCATCGCTGGCTCGACAGCAGTCGTCGCTGTCTCGACAGCAGTCATCGCTGGCTCGGCAAGGCCCAGCCCAGACCCGACCCCAAGCATCGAGGTCAAAGTTACCGCCTATGGGGGCCGGGGGTGAGGCTTCGAAGGGCAGATCCCATCCAGGGACAAGGATGTGTGTAACGGCATGGGTTAAACTAGGGGCAACATCGGACCGGCTGTCAACGGCGTACGAGCGGGAGAAGGGGATCCGTCTCCATGGAGGCGAAGAAAGCGAGCGACATATCCGAGCGGCTGGCGGAGAGCCACCTCGCGGTGGCCGAGGCCGAGCGCCGCAACGAGGCCCTGGTGCGCCTGCAGGAGGCGAGCGTCGGGCTGCTCAGCAACGGCGAGGCGCCGAGCCACGACCGGCTGATCGAGATCCTCTGCCACGTCACCGGCGCGCCCCGGGGCGTCTACTGGCTGCTGGACCCTCTGGATCATCTGGATCATGGGGCCGGCGCGCCGGCCCTGAAGGCGCGGGGGATGTACGGTGTGCGGCGGACGCCGCGCAACGACACCGATCAGCGGATGCAGGAGCTGCTGCTGCGCGTCGAGCTTCAGTCCGACCACCACCTGGTCGCCCGCGCCGCCCGCACCATGAGCCCGGTGGCGCTGACCGATACCCACGTGGACCGCTCGTGGGCGGAGTTCTCCAGCCTCTGGGGCCGCACCGGCATCCGCTCCATCCTGGCCGTGCCGCTGCGCGCCCGCGGGCGGCTGCTGGGCGTCGTCGCCCTCTTCTGGCGCGAGCCGGACCGGGCGGGGGACGAGGCGGTGATCAGGACCGCCGAGGTCATCGCCAACCAGGTGGCGGCGGCGCTGGACACGGCGGCGCTGGTGGAGGAGCTCTCCCGCGCCAGCCAGCTCAAGGACGAGTTCCTGGCCACGCTGGCCCACGAGCTGCGCAATCCGCTGAACGTCATCTCGGGCTATGCCGAGATCCTCGCCCGCGACCCCGAGACCCAGCGACTGCCGATCGCGCGCCGGGCCGCCGAGGCGATCCGGCGCAACGCCAGGGTCCAGACCCAGCTCATCTCGGACCTGCTCGACCTGTCGCGGCTGCAGACGGGCAAGCTGGCCCTGGAGTGCCATCCGGTCGCCCTCGCCTCTCTGGTGACGGAGGCCGCCGAGGCGCTGCGGCCCGAGGCCGAGGTGCGGGGGGTCGCCCTGCGGGTGGAGAGCTCCGGGGACGCGGCCCTCGCCCAGGCTGATCCCGTGCGCGTGCAGCAGATCGTCTGGAACCTGGTGCAGAACGCCGTCAAGTTCACTCCGGACGGCGGTGAGGTGACCGTTCGCCTGGAGCGGGAGGGGGACGAGGCCCGGCTGACGGTGAAGGACACGGGCCAGGGGATGGATCCCAGGTTCCTCCCCGACGTCTTCGAGATGTTCCGCCAGGCGGAGAGCGGGGCGGGCCGGCGCTACGGCGGCCTGGGGATCGGCCTGGCGCTGGTGCGACAGCTCGCCGAGCTGCACGGCGGACGGGTGCGGGCGGAGTCGGAGGGGGAGGGGCAGGGGGCCCGCTTCTCCGTCTGGCTGCCCCTCCTCGCGGTGGGACCCGAGGCGGCCGCCGTCGCCACCGGACCCCGGGCCGGATCGCTCGCCGACGTCCGGGTGCTGGTGGTGGATGACTCGGACGACACCACGGCCATGCTCCGCCAGCTCCTGCAGTTCGCGGGCGCCGAGGTGGCCACGGCGGCGAGCGGCGCCGAGGCCCTGCGACTGGCCGCGGGGCGGGATTTCGACGTCGTCGTCTCCGACCTCGCCATGCCCGGCATGGACGGCTACGAGCTGCTGCGCGAGCTGCGGTCGAGCCCCCGCACAGCCGGCGTGCCCGCCATCGCCGTCACCGGTTTCGGCCAGAGCGAGGACGCCGACCGCACCCGCGCCGCCGGTTTCTCCGCCCACCTCGCGAAGCCGGTGGAGATCGCGAGCCTCGTCGCGGCCGCCCTCGCGGCGCTCGGGCAGCGGATCGACCGCCAGCCGCGACCGAACGCTTCCGAGACATTGGCGAACGCTGGCGCATCACAGGCTCCGCGAGGCCAATGACGCGCCTCGCAATGCCTGTGATGCGCCTCGCGAGCCCGCGACGCGCTTCGCGAAGCCCGCGATGCGCCCCGCGAACCCCGTGATGCGCTTCGCGAACCCCGTGATGCGCTTCGCGATGCCCGTGATGCGCCCCGCGAGGTAATGGGGTAATTATGTATTTGCTGACACCGCCCCATTCTTGCCTGCTTCAGCCGGAAGAAGGACAACCTGCGGGCGGCGCTGGCGCTCTACTTCGCCTACTACAACTTCTACCGGATGCACCGGTCGATCCGGATGACGCCCGCCATGAAGGCCGGCATCGCCAGCGCGCCGTGGTCTCTGGCGGAGCTGCTGGCGGCGGCAGCCAGCTAAGGTCTTCGGGGGCGGTTCAGAAGAAGAAGTTCCCCTCTTTCCGCCCCGCTTGCGCCTAATTTCTGCTACCATGGAAGGTGGTAAGGCGCACATCACCGCCTTCCCCTTGGATATTTGAAGCTAATCACGTGAGGGCTGGAGGACTTAACTATGGCTAGCGTCCATGACGTGGCCGCATACATTCTGGGAAAGTTCGGTCATCCGATGACCACGTGGAAGCTCCAAAAGCTCGTCTACTATGCACAAGCGTGGTCCCTGGTTTGGGACGAGCGCCCCCTGTTTCAGGCGCGAATCGAAGCTTGGGCGAACGGCCCTGTGGTACCTGCACTCTATCAAGAGCACCGGGGGCTGTTCCAGGTCGGCTCTTGGCCTCTGGGTGACCCCGACAAACTCACGAGAAGCGAGCGCGAAACGGTAGACGGCGTGCTGGAATTCTATGGTCCCAAAACGTCGCAGTGGCTCAGCGATCTCACGCACACTGAGAGGCCCTGGCGGGAAGCGCGTGGCACCCTAGCTCCTGGCGAGCGAGGGACGCAGGTCATCAGCCCGGCCTCTATGCACGAGTATTACAGCGGCCTCAGTGTCTCGCAAGGATAAGAAGCACCAGGGCAGGCATAAGGTTCCTCTGGCGGCAGTCACTGCTGCCGAGCCGAAGAAGATCCCGCGAGTCGGCGAGGACGTTGACTTCTGGCAGTCTCCCCCCATTTGGAGCTTTGCTCTCCTGGATCGGTTTGCCAGCATCGGCGGATGGATTCACCTTCGCCCGGAGGATTTGGACGCTTTACTGCCCCGACTCTGCCAATGGGAAAGAATGACGTGGGCAGAGATCCTGGCAGAAGGGGGAAGAAAGCGAAACCATCTTATTGACGTAAGCAAATGCATCCCCGAAGCGCAACAAAGGCTAAAAATCTTGGGGCAGGTGGATCAAGAGCAGTTGCTGTCTTTAGCGGTGAACTCGACGGCTCGGGTCATCGGAATCCTCGACCGCGCGACCTTTCGGATTCTGTGGTGGGACCCTGAGCACCAGATCTGCCCGTCACACCAAAGGCATACCTAGCAGTCTGCCACGAGCAACACAGAATTACCCCACTACCCCCCGCGAAGCCCGTGATGCGCTTCGTGAAGCCTACGCCTCGGCGTCCGGCGGCACCGTCGCCGGCTGGTTGACCATGACGGCCACCGTGTTGATGCGGTTGTGCTGGACCTCCAGGACCTCGATGGAGACCGGGCCGACCTCGACCTTGTCGCCCACGGCCGGGTTGCGACCCAGCTCGGAGAGGACGACGCCGCCGATGGTGTCCTCGTCGCGGTCGCTGAGCTCCACCTTCAGGGCCTCTTCCAGGTCCTCCACCAGCATGCCGCCCGAGACCCGGTAGACGCCGTCGCCGAGCGGCTGGATCTCCGGCTTCTCGACGTCGAACTCGTCCTGGATCGAGCCCACGATCTCCTCGATGACGGATTCCAGGGTGACGATGCCGGAGACGCCGCCGTATTCGTCGATCACGGCGGCGAGGTGGAAGCGCTCGGTGCGCATGCGCTTCAGCAGGCGGTCGAGCGTCAGAGTCTCGGGGACGAAGGAGATCTCCCGCGCCACCTCCTGGAGCGAGCGGAGGTTGCGGTCGCGATGGAAGATGTCCTTGATGTGGATGAGGCCGATGACGTGGTCGAGGTCCCCCTCGCAGAGGGGGAAGCGGGTGTGGCCGCTGCGGCGGGCGATGCGCAGGTTCTCGGCCAGCGTGCGGGTGGTGGAGAGGTAGATCACGTCCTGGCGGGGGAGCATGATCTGCCGCGCCATGCGGTGGGAGAGCTCGAAGATGTTGTCCAGCAGCTCCCGCTTCTGGAGCGAGAGCTGGGCGGCGTTGCCGGAGGAGAGCAGGAGGCGCAGCTCCTCCTCATCGTGGGCCATCTCGCCCTCGTTGGCCGGCGCGATGCCGATCAGCTTGAGGAGCCCGTTGGCCGCGTGATTGAGCAGCCAGATGGCCGGGTAGGTGACCTTATAGAAGAGGAAGAGGGGGAAGGCTACCAGCAGGGAGGCGCCCTCCGCCTTGCGGATGGCGATCGTCTTGGGGGCCTGCTCGCCGAGGACGATGTGCAGGATGGTGATGACCAGGAACGACACCGTGACGCTGATCGAGTGGAGGAGATGGGGGTTGTTCCCCACGAAGGGGGTGACCAGGGGGTGGATGATCCAGGCGAACGCCGGCTCGCCCACCCAGCCCAGTCCCAGGCTCGCCAGGGTGATGCCGAGCTGGGTGGCGGAGAGGTAGGCGTCCAGGTGCTGGATCATGTGCCGGACCATGGTGGCCCGGCGCAGCCCCTCGGCCGCGAGGGGCTCGATCTGCGTCGGCCGCACCTTGACCAGGGCGAACTCGGCGGCGACGAAGAAGCCGTTCAAGGCCACCAGCAGCAGGCCCAGGAGCATGCCCCACGGGGGAGAAATCACGGGTTCGGGGAGCGGGCTCGCTGCGAGCAGGACGAGGATCACCGTTGGTCACCCCGCGGGCTCGGGGGTTGCTGGCCGGGAGATGAGGGGGCGTGCGGACTGGGAGGGTCGTCGCTCAATGCGGGGGGATTTTAGCACACACCTACCCAGCCCCCAGGGCGGAGAGGTACACCTCCCGGTACGCCGCGCACATGCCGTCGAAGGTGTACCTCTCCTCGGCCCGCCGGCGGTTGGCCGCCCCGAGGCGCTGCCGCAGGCCGGGGTCGGGGGCCAGCCCGGCGATCCCGCGGGCCAGAGCGGCGGCGGCGTCCGGTCCCGGCGGCTCCAGGAAGGGGGCCTGCTCCGGAGGGAGGACGGCGCGGACGTCGCCCACGTCGGTGGCCACCACGGGGAGCGAGGAGGCCATGGCCTCCAGGAGGCAGACGGGCATCTGCTCGCTGTCCGAGGTGAGGGCGAAGACGTCCAGGACCTGGAGGAACGGCGCCGGGTCCGCCTGGTGGCCGGCGAGGTGGACGCGGCCTCGCAGATCGTCCCGCTCCGCCCGCGCCTCCAGGGCGGGCCGTTCGTCCCCCTCGCCCACCAGCAGGGCGTGCACGCCGGGGCCGGCCGCGGCGCAGGCGTCGAGGAGGCGAAGCTGGTTCTTCACCGGACGCAAGCCCCCGACGGTGCCCACCACCAGGACGTCGCCGGGGATGCCCAGCCGCCGCCGCAGATCGGGGTTGCCGTCCGCCCCTTGGAACGCCTCCAGGTGGATGCCGTTCGGGATGAGCCGGACTCGATCAGGGTCCAGCTTCCACAGCCCGGTGGCCACGGCTTGCAGACGTTGCGAGGGGACGACGAGCCGGTGGACGCCGGGGAGGACGAGGCGCCGGGCGAGGACGCGCCGCAGCTTGAAGCTCTCCGCCTCCTCCTCGTTGAACCCCTCCTCGTGATGCACCACCCGCCGGAAGCCGGCGGCGCGGGCGGCGAGTAGCATGTCGAAGGCCCCCCAGTTGTAGGTCAGGACGAGGTCCGGCCGCTCCGCCAGCAGCAGTCGTCGCAGCCGCCGGGCGGTTGAGAGCGAGCCGGCCTTGGGCGGATTGGGGAGGAGCCGCACGTCCACCCCCGCCGGCAGCAGGGCCGCGGCCTCGGTGCGGCCGTCCATGGAGACGATCGAGTGGCGGAAGTCACTCCCGAAGGCGCCGATCAGGCGGACGGTGCGGATCTCCGGCCCCGAGGGGACGAAGTTGGAGAAGATGTGGAGGAGGTGGGGGACGGTCATTGCCGATCCCACCCACGACTATGCTCGCCACGTGACCCCGCCGCCGGGGCCCTCATCACCCCGGCCCTCTTCTCCCAGCCTCCCCCCCGTCCGCCGGGAGAAGAGGGAGGGGTTTGTCTAAATAAGAGAAGAAAACCGTTCTTGTTTTTTCAGGACTAACCGCTCCCCTCTCTCCCGGCGGACGGGGGGGAGGCTGGGAGAGAGGGGCTGGGGGAGTGAGGGTCCGCCCCGAAGGGGCGGTGTTTTTACTTCGCATGCACCCGCACCGTCCGGTCCAGGAACGCCTCCCGGTCCTCCACCGGACGCCAGCCCAGGACCTCGCGGGCGGTGCGGGAGCTGAAGGGCGGCACGCAGGCCCGCGTCTTCAGGTCGCGGTAGGAGGGGAAGGTGGCGCCGGGCCGGCGGCCGATCTTCTTGACCACCCACTTGCCGATCTCCATCCACTGACTGAGCCAGAGGGGCCGGGGGTGGAAATGGAGGTCGCGGCCCGTGGCCTGCCGCATCTCCGCGACGATCTCCCGCGCCGAGAGGGGCGTCCGGGTGCAGAGGTTGAGGGCCTTGCCGTCCAGGTCGTGCCCCGCGTGGGACGCCAGCAGGGCCAGGGCCTCGGCGACGTCGTCGACGTCCACCACCGGCAGCGGATGGTCGCCCAATCCCCAGCCGACGCAGTGATTGTCCCGTACCCAGAGCCCCAGCCCCGAGTGCTGGAGGGGCGTGCCCTCGCCCAGCACCACGCCCGGGCGGACGATGACCAGCGGCAGCCCCCGCTCGCGGTGGAGGGCGAGGAGCGCGGCCTCGGCGGCCATCTTGCCGCGGCTGTAGATCTCCCGGCCTTCGGGCTGCGGGTCGGTCTGCGTCGAGTCCTCGATCAGGGCCGGGCCGGGCCGGCTGTCATCCCCACCCAGGTAAAGGGCGGCGATGGAGGAGACGTAGACGAAGCGCTCGGCGCCCGCGGCCAGGGCGGCCTCGGCCGCGGCCACTGAGCCCTGCACCATGGAGCGCTCGATCTTCTCCCACGAGTCGCCGCCGCCGGTAGCGAGGTGGAGGACGGTCTTCGCCCCCTGGCAGGCCGCGGCCAGCGCCGCCGGATCCTCCAGGCGGCCGGGGAGGAGACGGAGCCGGCCGTCGCGGGACGCCTCGGCGAGGACGGGCGGGAGACTGTGGGGCCGCCGCACCACGGCGGTGACGGGCAGGCCGCGCTCCACCAGCCGGGCCACCAGCCGCCGGCCGATGAAGCCGGTGGCGCCCAGCACCACCACCTCTCCCGGCCGGGCCGGCCCCGGCGCCGGCAGGCGGGACGGGCGCAGGGTCTCGACCTTGCCCCGGGCTCCCCGTATCGCGTCGGCAACGACGGCCTCGCACCACTCCAGCACCTCGGCGGCCTGGCCGGCGTCCACCGGCAGGGGAGCGCCGGCCTTGAGGGCGTCGTAGAACGCCCGCACCGAGCTCCGCATGCCGGCGAAGTAGCTGTCCTGCCGCCGGCCCATACCGAGGGTGAAGCGGGCGTAGCGCACCACACCCCCGGCGGCGTCGCGGACCAGCGACCGGGAGCGGCGCCAGCCGGCGAGGAAGCCGTTCCAGAAGTCGAGCCAGGGGGTCTTTTCCTCCCAGGAGAAGAGGTTGTGGCCGAGGTCGGCCTCGGCCGAGCCGTCCGAGCCCAGCACCTCCAGCGTCCAGCGGTTGAAGCCCTGGCCGAAGGCGAGGTAGATCTCCGCCGTCCCCCGCTCCCCACGGGCCGCCACCAGCCAGCGGTCGTGGAAGGTCTGGCCGGGCAGCAGCTCGCGGCTGCCCAGGATCGTCGTCGTCGCCTCCTGCACCCGGCCGATGAGGGCGTGGAGCTGGGAGAGGGGGTGGGGGGCCTGCTCGAAGATGATGTTCTCGGGCGAGCGGAACATCCAGTGCGAGAAGTCGCCGGCCGCGAGCTGGGCGAGGGGCACCGAGAGGCAGACCCGCACGTGCTCCACCCGCCCCACCCGCCCGGCCCGCACCCGCTCCAGCAGGCGCACGAAGGCGGGGTGATAGAGGTTGTTGTGGTTCACCCCCAGGGGGAGCTCCTCGCGGTCGGCGAGCCGCTGCAGCTCGAACGCCTCGACGCTGGACAGGGCCGCCGGCTTCTCCAGGAGGACGCCCAGCCCCAACTCCAGGAGCTGGCGGGTCACCGGCACGTGGAGGTCCGGCGGCACCAGGACGTGAGCCACGTCGATGCCGAGGTCGGCGAGCTCGTCGATGGAGGTCACCGCCGCCGCGACGCCCCACTGCCGGGCGGCGCTGCGGGCCCGCTCCGGGTCGGCGTCGCAGATCGCCGCCAGCTCGACCTCCGGCATCTCCGCCAGGACGTCGCGGTGGAACTGCGCCACGTAGCCGGCGCCCACCAGGGCGACGCGGGGGCGATGATCGCGGGGGGCCGCCGGACGGGGGGTGGCCGGCGTCGCGCTCTCCTCCGTCGGCATCTGCGGCAGGAAATGCGGCTCAGAGACGGCCATAGCCGTATTTCCGGTTGAGGGGGGTGACGTGGCGCTCGATGATCCCCATCTGCTCCCGCGTCAGGGCCTCCTTCCAGCGCTCGTCGAGGCGGATCTCCGAGGTCGAGGCGAGGCGCATCCGGTTGCCGATGATGTGGTGCTCGAAGTTGCGGAAGTCGTGGATGCCATTCTTGGCGGGCACGCCAATGAAGTCGTAGACGCCGGTGAGCGTCTCGTCGGGGTGGGCGCAGAGGTCCTCGTAGCGCAGGGTCAGCCAGCGCTCGGGGTCGAAGTAGCGCCGGGCGTGCTCGGAGCCCTGGTTGTCGGCCACCCAGGAGCGGGCCGCCTCCTCCGGGCCGATCCCTAAGTTCTTCATCGACGACCAGGAGACGGCGCGGCCGTCCCGCACGAGATGGATCACCTTCATCCTGAAGCTCGGCACCCGGCTCATGAACACGGCCCGCTCCGGGCGCTTGGAGCTGTCGAGGAAGACACCGCGCCCCTGGATGCCGAGGACGGTCTCGACCAGCGCCTCGATGCGCGCCAGGATGCGGCGCATCTCCCGGCTGGCCGCGGGGAGCACCTGCAGCGCGGCGCTGCGGATCGTCTCCAGCGCCGGGCCCCGCTGCACGGCCCGCAGGACGATGTCGGACAGCCCGCCGCCGTTGTGGCGGAAGTCCAGGTCGGAGTCCCAGATATCGAACGGCTGACCCCGTTCCTCCATGCCGCGGGTGACGCGCTGCCAGAAATCACACTCCAGAATGGGCGTCTGGCAGGAGCAGAAGTACTCCTGCGGCGTCGGCGTCTTGCCTCGTGGGGCGATCCCGAGCTCACCGATGGTGGCGATGCGCGGGTGGGAGCCCAGCAGGAAGGTGAGCAGCGTCGAGCCCGAATAGCCGTGGCCCATGATGTAGACGAGGTCGGTCATTCTCACGAGTCTCCACAGGATCCTACTGCGACTCCCAACAGCGTTCGTCGCGGAGTGCAGGACGCGTGCCACTTACTTCTTCGGCGGCCCTCCCGCGAAGCTGAAGAGGACGGCCTCAGCGGTGTCGAGGCGAAAGGAGAAGCGGTCGCCGTCCGGGAGCCTGCGCCCGGTGCGCTCGTCCACCACGTTGTGGACGGGGGCGGCGAGGCGGACCTCCAGAGGGATGTTGGCCGCCGTCAGCCCCTCGGCTCCGCCACCGCCCGTCGGGCTGCTGGCGATGGGCACGTTTTGCAGCACGAAGACCAGCGTGCGATCCCCTTTCGACCAGTAGGTCGCCTCCAGGGGGACGGCGGGGCGCCGGCCGTCGCTCGTCACCGTGATCCAGGGGGCAACCCCCGCCCGGAGGACCGGCTCCAGGAAGGGGCGGCGCTCCGCCTCCCCGGCCGTCCCCTCCTGCCGGTACTGGAGATAGCGCTGGGGCGAGAGGTTGAGGTAGACGGCCCGGCCGCGGCCGGCGGCGCGCTCGGTGCCCACCGGCAGCCGCCGCTCCGCCACCGCATACCCCCGGTCACCCCGCTCCAGCCGGGGCTTCAGGGTGGCGAAGAGGTCGCGCCAGCGCTTGAAGCCGTAGCCGGCGTCCTGGTCCGTCTCCACCCAGAGCTTGCCGGCGAAGAGGTCGGCCCGCGTCTCGCGGCCATTATGGGCGACGGCGACGCCGAAGAGACCGTCCAGGGCGCCGCGCTGCCGCCCCCGGCCGTGCGGATCGAAGAGGCCGCAGGCGAAGTCGGCGATCACAGTTCCCCCGCCCTGAGCGAACTCGGCGATCCGTCGCGCCTCGGCGTCCGAGAGGGCGTAGCAGGCGGGGAGGATCAGCACCTTGTAGTCGCCGGGCACGCCGTGGAGCGCCAATTGATCATAGGCAAGGAAGTCGTAGCGCAGGCCGGCGTCGGCCAGCATCAGTTCCCAGGCTTTTCGCACATTGTGGGAGGTGCCGAGGCGGGCGTCGTCCAGGCGGTTGGGCCAGGTGCGGTGGTGGGCCTCTGCGTCCAGGCACCAGGAGACCTGGATGGAGGGGTGGGAGTAATAGATCGCCACGCCGTCGTGGAGCGCGCGGGCGCCCGCCAGCTTCGGCCCCTGGACGCCGCCCAGCTCCCGCAGGGTGGGGGCGAAGCGATCGAGCCAGGGCTGAGGATACCGGGGGCGATCGCCGGCGAACCAGCTCTCGTCCACCCAGCCGATCATGCCGCGGCTGCCGTGGGCGAAGTAGTGCCAGGCCAGCCAGGAGTCGTTGCCGGGAACGCGGGCACTGTCGTGGTCATTGTGGAAGTGGGTGGTCACCCGGGGCACGGCGCCCGCGCGGTCGAAGGAGCGGAGGATCTCCGGCGCCGAGCCGATGTCGTAGGCCTCGATGAACTGCACCTTTTTCGCCAGCTTGGCGTAGTCGTAGCCCCCCCATAGGCTGGGGCCCTGGGCGCCTACGATGCCGCAGGGGGTGGACGGGTCCTCGCGGTGGCAGCGCTCGACCAGAGCGCCGAGGAAATTCGCCCAGACCGAGTCGTTCCAGGTCATGCGGTCGAGGAGGGGCGAGAGGTCGATCTCGCCGAGCGGTTGCCCAAGCTCCCCCAGGACGTCGTCCGGCGTCACCCAGCGGGGGGGTGGAGAAGCTCCGCCGTTATTGCCACCATAATAGGCGGCGAGCCAGCGGGCATAGGCGCCGTCGTCGGCGTTCACCCGCCAGGGGAGGGGGCGGACGAACGAGCCCCAGGAGGTCTCGTCGTCGAGCGCGTAGGCCACCCTCTGCGGGCTGGCGCGGCTTTCCCGGACCATTCGGACGCGCGCCGCTACCGTCTCCTCCAGCCGGGCGAGGAGGGCGGCGTCGAGCGGGCGGGGGCGCAGGGCGCGGCCATCCCGGGCCGCGGCGTCGAAGCTCCCGGGCTGGAGGTAGAGGTCCCCCTTGCCCGCTGTGTGGTCGTTGTAGAAGCGCAGCTTCCAGCGCTCCAGCCAGGCGAAGGGACCCTCGCCGTGGTCGGTGACGCCGCCGTTGATCCCGAAGCGCTGGCAGAACCGCCCCCCCTCCTCGCCGGTGCCGATCGTCCAGCGGTAGCGCCAGGGCATGTAGAGCCAGGTGTCCCAGCGGCCGGGGGTCGTCGCCATGGGGTCCTGGCGCACGGTCTGGAATTCGGGGGCGCGGCGCAGGTAGTCGATGTAGGTCCGATCCGAGTCCCAGCCTTTCGCGGGTGCCGCCGCGGGCTCGGCCCGGGCGCAGGCGAAGGCGGCGCCGAGAACGGCGAGCAGGGGGAGGAGGCTGGACGTGGACCGGAGCATGCCGGCGGAGGGTGCGAGACCCGTGCCCGGATTTTCGCCCCTATATATAAAGGATGGGGCGGCCGGAGCCGGCCGCCCCTGTCTCCCTGGGATCAGGGAGTGTTGAAGTTGATGAGCGAGCTGTAGGCGACCTGGCCGGCGGCGTTGGTCACCTTGACCCGGAAGGTGTAGGAGGCATGGCGCTTGAGGCCGGGACAGTCGGACGAGGTGACGTTGGGACCCACGGTCGCCCCGGCCACCCAGCCGCCGTTGAACATCCTCTCGACGGAGAACCCGGTCTCGTTGCTGGAGTTGTCACGCCAGGTGATCTGCACGATGCCGCCGCCCAGCCAGCGCGCGAAGAGCCGGTTGGGCGGATTGGGGGCGCCACCGCCCGGCGTCGGCGTCGGTGCCGGAGTGACGCTGGCCGTCGTCACCTGGACCACGTTGCTGTAACCCGAGAAGCCGGCGTCGTTGGCCGACCGCACCCGGAGCTGGTAGACCGTCTGCGGCTGCAGGCCGGAGACGCGGGCGGTGGTGACGTTGGCCCCCACCGACTGGACCTCCTGGAAGGCGCCGTTGCCGGTCTTCGACTCGATGCGGAACGACGTCTCATTGGCGGCGGCGTCGCCCCAGGTGAGCACGACGTCGCTCGCCGAGGGCGGCTGGGCCACCAGGTTGTAGGGGGCGGCCGGCGGCCTCTGGGGCGGTGGCTGGGGCAGGGGCGGAGGCAGCGACGGCATGGTGATGGTGGCGGTGTTGCTGTAGCCCGAGAAACCGCCGTCGTTGCCGGCGCGCACCCGGAAGCTGTAGGCGGCGCCTGAGGTCAGGCCGGCGACGCGGGCCGTCACGGTGCCGGCCGGCAGCGACTGGACCTCGACGAACAGGCCTCCCGCCAGGTTCTCGACGCGGAAGGAGGTCTCGTCGTTCGAGTTGTCCTTCCAGGTGAGGACGACGTCGGTGGTGGAAGCCACCTGGGCCGTCAGGCCGCTGGGCGCCGCGGGAGGGGTGGGACCCGGTGGCGGCGGCGGGGGAGGCGGCGGCGGGCTTGGGGGCAGGGGAGTCGTCGAGCCGTACGTCAGCAGGGCCACGGCGGTGTGAAGGCGCGTCATGTCCTGCCCCTCGAGCTTGCCGAGGGGAGCCTGCTCGCCCAGGGCCGAGGCGATGGTGAAGATGGTGAGCAGGCGGCCGTAGGTCACCAGGTTGGCGTCGTCCTCCGCCTGGCCGGCGCGCACCAGCAGCTCGGTGGCGCCCGTCTTCTCGGGGTTGAAGAGCTCGCGGTCGGCGCCCACGACGCCGGTGAGCGTGCCGCCCATCCGGCTCCCCGTGAAGGTGTAGTCGAGGAGGCGGGCCCACAGCCCGGAGACGGTGCCATCGCCCATCACCGCCGGCTCGATGTCCTTGAAGGTGTGGGCGACGTTGGCGAGCACCTGGCTCGGCCGCACGGCGGGGAGCCCCAGGGGCGCGTCGAGGGTTTCGAGCTGCAGGCGGTTGAGGTAGTGCATATCGTACATGCCGACCGTCCACTGCGAGTCGGTGGTGTACGTGCCGGGGGCGGCCACCGGGGTGGACCCACCCCAGAAGCCGTAATGGATGCCGTTGCGCATCAGGTCGGCGTACTGCTGGGTGACGCCGCGGGCGAGGTGGGAGCGGAAGTCGTCGAGGAAGCTGGCGTCGTCGCTGGCGTGGCCGAGGAAGCGGAAGGCGGCCAGCCACTGCTGGGGCTCGCGGCCGGTGACGCCGTTGTCCGAGGGGACCGGGTAGTCGGGGGCGCAGGCGGCGCCGGTGGGGGCGCTCGCCTGCAGCACCGGTCCATCGCCCCGCTGCGGGCACATCCAGCGCCGCATGCTGTCGCCGCCCCGCTGCAGGATGTCGATCACCGTCTGATCGCCGGTGAGCCAGTAATAGAGGTAGAGGTTCTCGAAGTAGGCGTGGGAGCTGTTGAAGTCGGTGCGGTAGGCGCCGTAGCCGGTGGGCGACTGGCCGCAGTAGAACCACCTCTCCGTGGGGCTGCACTGCATGATCTGGGTGTGCAGGCTGCGCAGGGCGCCGGGGAAGCCGATCTCGTCGAGCCACTCCACCTCACCCGTGCGCATGGCCCAGATCGGCGCCGTGCTCACCGTGTTGTGGTAGTCGGTCCAGGTGGTGCACCAGAACAGGTTGTCCCAGGCGTACCCTGGAGTGGGGTCGTCGCTGGGTCCGCAATCCACCTCGCCGAACCCGTCGGGGGCCCCCCAGTAGCGGGGGTAGAGGCCGAAGGTCATGAGGCCGTTGAGGCCGGTGACGTCGATCTGCTGCACCGTGCGGTCGAGCACCGAGCGGACCAGGGTGTCGTAGGCCGCGAGGTCGGGCGCCAGGGTCCCCACCGGGAAGTCGTCCACCGCCTGGGAGGCGGCGAACCACTCGGGCGCCGGCCAGGCATGGAGCGGCCGGTTGAGGGGGGCCCACACCAGCCGGTCGAGGTCGGCCCGCACCGGCGCGCCGGGGAGCGCCGTCACCGCCAGGGTGGCGAACAGGCCCTGGTGATTGGCGATCCAGGCCTTGTCGTCCGCCACGTCGACGGCCATGTGGCCGCCGGGCAGCAGGCGCAGCGCCTGCGGCTCGTAGCGGTGCATGTGGTTGAGAGCGATGGCCACGGCGCCGCGGAGACCGCTGGCCGCCAGCATGCCGCCGTCGGCCTTGACGCCGCCGGCCGTGGCGCCGCCCACGGCGACGTCGAAGCTCTGGGGCGCCGTGCGGCTCGCCCGGAGCTGCTGGCGCACCCAGGCGCCCTGCGAGGGGTCGACGGCGCCGGTGACGGCCGCCGCGCCGAAGCCGCCCACGGCGGTGACGGTGGGCGTGCCGCCCAGCTCCACCGCCAGGTCGTCCCGCAGCCGCTCGACGAGGAAGCCGTTGGGCGTGCCGTCGGGGTTGACGATATTGCCCGGGTCGGAGAGGCTGCCCTCCCAGTTGGCGACGTGGCGCACGATGGCGGTGGGGGAGCCGGCGGTGAAGACGTAGCGGCGCCGCGTGCTCACCACGCCGCCGCCCAGCGAGGGCGCGTCGTAGGCCCCCTGCATCACCACGATGGCGGTGAGCGGGCCCTGGTGCTCGATCGATACCCGGCGGCTGGCGGAATGCCCGTAGGCGGTGCCGCCGGTCTGCAGCGTCAGGCTGCCGCCGCCGATCAGGCGGGTGCCGTTGGCGAGGACCACCTCGTCGAACAGGCGGTCCGGATTGGCGCCGAGGCGGAAGACCGCGGCGCCGGTGTCCACCGTCACGGCGTCGCCGGTGCGCGTCAGGGTCAGGGCCTGGGCCGGCGCCGGGTTGGGGCCGGCCGAGCCGTCGGTGACCACCCGGTAGACGGCGACGGAGTTGGCGCCCACCGAGGCCGGGAAGGTCACCAGCAGCCACTGGATGGGAGCCGAGGAATCGTTCTTGCCGGCGTTCCAGCGCGCCGTCACCTCGAGCTCGGCGGGCACCCGCGCGCCGGAGGCGTCGAGGACGGTGAGCCCGGAAGTGCCGAGGAGGTTCAGGCTGCGGGGGACGGGCACGCCGGAGCGGACGACCTCGTTGCTGCGGGCGATGCCGGCGATTTCACGGACGGTGAGGAGGAGTTGGGACGGGACGGAAAGCGGTGTCGCGTGGGCGGCGTTGCCGGAGACTCCGGCGTTGAAGGGGCCTGCGAAGCAGGCGGTCAAGGTTGCCAGGACGAGGGCGAAACGACGCGATCCCTCCTTGAACATCTACGACTCCCACGGTCCACCACCATCTCCCCCTCCCGGTTGATCGATGACACCTCCGGACAAGGGAGTGGACTTACCCCACCCGGAGGAGTGACGGCCCGGCCGGTCGGTCGGTCCATCGGCGGCGCTGTCTGTGGCGAGGTTTTCTCGCCGACCAATTTGTGGCGGGACGCTACAGGTACAATCTGCACGAGTCAACGTTTTCAGGGGTTGGAAGCGTGCAATTCCTACTCTTGCGGCGTGCCGCCCCCTAAACGGGTCAATCGGGGTGCAGGAGGGCGGATCCAGGGCGCAGGTTCAAGTTCAAATCAAGTCGGCTTGGAGCAGGGTATGAGGAATTCGCACGGCGGGTGCGCAATCCCTGAGCACCGGAGTGGGCGTTCCCTGCGCAGGGTCAAGAAGTGGAGATTTTACAAGGAGCCCGGCGGAGAGGATAATGGCCGTGATGTCGAGCTCCGAATCCAGCCCGCCCGCGCCGCCGGTACGGGAGGGGGTGCTCCGGCGCCTGCGCCGCCTGACCTCCGTGGAGGCCTGGGCGTTCGCCCGCGCCTGGGTCCTCCTGCTGGCCGCCGACCTGGGGCTGCGGCTGCTGCCGTTCCCGCGGCTGGAGCGCTGGCTCGCGCCACCTGCGGGAGCCGCTGCGGCCGAGGAGACGGCGATGCCGCGCCTCGTCTGGGCCACGGCGGCGGCGGCGCGCCATCACCTCTATCCCATGCGCTGCCTGCCGCAAGCTCTCTGCCTGCGCTGGCTGCTCGGCCGCCACGGCATCGCCGCGGAGCTGCGCATCGGCGTCGAGCGGCGCCGCGGCGAGATGCGGGCTCACGCCTGGGTGGAGCGCGACGGCCGCCCGGTCGGCGAGAGGCCCGGGGCGGCGGATCGCTGGGCCCCTCTGCGTCCGGTGTGAGATCTTTCCTTCGACCTCTTGACACGCTGTCGCGCCGCCCCTACACTGTTAGCAGTCACTGCCGCTGAGTGCTAACAATCGACAGTGAGAAATCCAAATCCAAACGATTTGAAGGAGGTAAGAGCCGTGAATATCCGTCCGCTGCACGATCGAGTCCTGGTGAAGCGCCTGGAGACTGAAGAGCAGGTCCGGGGTGGGATCATCATCCCCGATACCGCCAAGGAGAAGCCGCAGGAGGCCGAGGTGATCGCCGTCGGTCCGGGCAAGCTCTCCGACGAAGGGAAGCGCTCGCCCATGGACGTCAAAGAGGGCGACAAGATCCTCATGGGCAAGTACTCCGGCAGTGAAATCAAGATCGACGGCAACGACTTCGTGATCTTGCGCGAAGACGAGATCCTGGCCGTCATCAACAGCAACGGCAAGAAGTGACCGCAGTTCACGCCCAACCTTCCAGACATCTGGGTATTCGATAGCAATCAGGAGGCAAGAGAAGAAAATGGCTAAGCAGATTACATACTCTGGCGACGCCCGCGCGGCGATCCTCCGGGGCGTCAACAAGCTCGCCGACGCGGTCAAGGTGACCCTCGGCCCCAAGGGCCGCAACGTCGTCATCGAGAAGAAGTTCGGCTCGCCGACCATCACCAAGGACGGCGTCACCGTCGCCAAGGAGATCGAGCTCGGCGATCCGCTGGAGAACATGGGTGCGCAGATGGTGCGCGAGGTCGCGTCGAAGACCTCGGACGTGGCCGGCGACGGCACCACCACCGCGACCCTCCTCGCCCAGGCGATCTACCGCGAGGGCTCGAAGAACGTCACCGCCGGGGCCAACCCGATGGAGATCAAGCGCGGCATCGAGCTGGCGGTCAAGGCCGCCGTCGAGTCCATCGACAAGCTGGCGAAGCCGGTCGAGGGCAAGGACATCGCCCACGTCGGCACCATCTCGGCCAACAACGACGAGGAGATCGGCCGCATCATCTCCGAAGCCATGGAGAAGGTCGGCAAGGACGGCGTCATCACCGTCGAGGAGGCGCGGGGCCTGGAGACCACCCTCGAGGTGGTCGAGGGCATGCAGTTCGACCGCGGCTACCTGTCCCCCTACTTCGTCACCGACGCCGAGCGCATGGAGACGGTGCTCGAGAACGCCAAGATCCTGCTCAACGAGAAGAAGATCAGCTCGATGAAGGACCTCCTGCCGGTGCTCGAGCAGGTGGCCAAGCAGGGCCGGCCGCTGCTCATCATCGCCGAGGACGTCGAGGGCGAGGCGCTGGCCACCCTGGTGGTCAACAAGCTGCGCGGCACGCTGCACGTGGCCGCCGCCAAGGCGCCGGGCTTCGGCGACCGCCGCAAGGCCATGCTGGAGGACATCGGCGTGCTCACCGGCGGCCGGGTCATCACCGACGACCTCGGCATCAAGCTGGAGAACGTCCGCTGGGAGGACCTGGGCGACGCCAAGAAGGTCGTCCTCACCAAGGACGAGACCACCATCGTCACCGACTCCGACGACCCCAAGCGGCACGAGGTCATCGCCGGCCGCGTCAAGCAGATCCGCAACCAGATCGAGGAGACCACCTCGGACTACGACCGCGAGAAGCTCCAGGAGCGTCTGGCCAAGCTGGTGGGCGGTGTGGCGGTGATCAAGGTCGGCGCCGCCACCGAGACCGAGATGAAGGAGAAGAAGGCCCGCGTCGAGGACGCCATGCACGCCACCAAGGCGGCCGTCGAGGAGGGCATCGTCCCCGGCGGCGGCGTGGCCCTGTTGCGCGCCATCAAGGCCGTCGAGGGCATCCAGGCCGAGGGCGACGTCCGGGTGGGCGTCAACATCGTCCGCCGCGCTCTCGAGGAGCCGGCCCGCCAGATCGCCATCAACGCCGGCGAGGAGGGCTCGGTCGTCGTCAAGCAGCTCCTGTCGACCAACGGCAACAGCGGCTACAACGCGGCCACCGGCAAGTTCGAGGACCTGGTGGCGGCCGGCGTCATCGATCCGGCCAAGGTCACCAAGACCGCGCTGGTCAACGCCGCGTCCATCGCCGGCCTGATGCTGACCACCGAGGCCATGGTCTCCGAGATCAAGGAGAAGGAAGAGAAGGGCGGCGGTCCGGGCGGCATGCCGGGCGGCGGCATGGGCGGGATGTACTAAGAGCCCGGGTTTCGCCGGCGGCTCCGGCCGCCGGCTCGCAGATAGCAACGGCCGGTCCGCGCGAGCGGGCCGGCCGTTCTTCTTTAGAAGGACGCTTCAGAAGCGGGCGCGCAGCCCCAGGTAGACCTTGCTCTGGACCTTGCTCTGCGCGCCCTGGACGAGGTCAAACCGGCCGGTGCCGAAGGCGCTGAGGCTGCGCGTAATGTAGATGTCGATGCCGAACTGGGCGTCGGCCCCGAACTTGCTGTCAGTCCCCGAGAGCGTCGTATTGCCCTCCAGCAGGGACTTGTCGATCGAGTGGAGAGCGGCGCCGACGCCGAAGAAGCTGTCCACCGAGCCGAAGGGGACGACGCCGATCAGGTTGACTCCCAGCAGCGTGTCCTGCCCCTTGCCGTGCGTGCCGCTCGCCTTCCAGTAGCCCACCTCGGGCTCGATATAGCCGGTGACCCCCTCGTCGCCAGAGGCATGCCGGCGTGAGGCGTCTTCGTCACGTCCGCTGACGCGGATGCGCAGCGCGGCCGTGTAGTAGGTCTCCACTCCCCCCGACGGCTCGACGAGGCCGACGCCCACGCCGAGGGCGAAGCGGTCCCGGTTGTGTCCGCCCTCCCCGTCGCGATTGTCGCGATCATCGCGGTCGGAGGTCTGGGCCTGGGCCCACCCCGTCGAGAGCAGGGCGGTCAGCGCCAGCGCCGAGGCCATGGTCCAGGATCTCATGTCATTCCTCTCCTTTCGTGGCGAGCGCGCCCGGCGGCGCTCTCCACAGCTCGCAGTGAAAACCTGCTGGGTTTGGGTCCTATCGTACCACTTCCCACATCCGCTCCAGGAACCGCTCCCGCTCCCCCCGCCAGCGCTCGGCCTGGGCCGCGTTGCGGGCCGAGGCCACCAGCCGGCTCAGCGCCTCGACCGCCTGATCGCAATAGCGCCGGGCGGTGTCCTCGGCGAAGACGGCGAGGGCCCGCTCCACCGCCCGCTCCAGTGGCGGCAGGGCCTTCTCCCACTCGCCCGCGGCCACCAGGTGGAAGGCCAGGGCCTCGCAGTCCCGGTCCCCCCGCAGCCGCTCCAGGGTCGCCGCCACCTGGCCGTGCATGGCCTGCCGGCGCAGCGGATTGATCTCCTGGTGGATGGCGTTGCGGATCTCCCGGTGGGTGAACTCGAAGCTCCCCCGGCGCGCTCCCTGGTCCCACCGCGCGAGGTCCGCCTCCTGGCGGGTGCTCGTCCAGGAGTAGGCGAACTGCCGGATCAGCCAGCGGCGCAGGAGGATCTCCAGTCCCACCTCGACGACGGTGACGTGCTCGTCGGCGGCCTCTTGCAGGAGGGGGGCCTCGAAGCACTGCCCCATGACGGCGGCCAGGGTGGCCAGGCGGCGGGTGGAGTTGGGAAGCCGGCGGATGCGCATACGAATCAGGTCCCGCACGTCCTCCTTCACTGGGCCGAGGCCCGTGAGGGGGCGGGCGAGGCTCCAGCGCCCCGCGCCGCGGGTCACCAGCACCCCTTCGTCCCACAGGGAGTTGACGACCTCGGCCGCAGCCAGGGGGAGGCCCGCGCTCCGCTCCTCGAGGAACCGGGCCAGCTCCGCCGCCTGCGACTCGCCCACCAGCGACCTGGCGATCTCCTCCAGCCCGGCGGGCTCGAGGCGGTCGATCTCCAGGCGCGTGGCCATGCCGCTCTTCTCACACCGCCGGAAGACCTGGCTCAAGGGGTGATCGCGGTCGAGGGCGTCGCTGTGGCTGGAGGCGAGGATCCAGATCGGCCCCTCCAGCCGCGCGGTGAGGAAGGCCAGCAGGTCGAAGGAGTCGTGGTCCGCCAGGTGCAGGTCTTCGAGGTAGAGGATCAGGGGCTCGGCGCTGCGCTCGTCCGGCCCTCCCCGGCACAGCCCCTCCAGGAAGCGACCGACGGCGGTGAACAGGCGGCGGCGCCCGTCCACGCCGGCGGGGGCAGGCGTGGACGGGTGGGGGCGCAGGTCGCGGAGCTCGGGGACGAGTCGGACCAGATCCTCCAGCACCTCGTCCGACACCTGGGCGAGGACCTTCTCGGCGACCTCGGTCTCCTCCGTCAGCGCGCCGCGCAGCACCTCCGCGAACGGCTGATACGCCAGCAGCGGGGAGAGCTCGCAACACTGCCCCTTGAGCACGCAACTGCGCCGCTTGGAGGTGGTGGCGTCCAGGAACGACTTGATGAGGCGGGTCTTGCCGACCCCCACCTCGCCGGTCACCAGGGTCAGGTGCACCTTCCCCGCGAGCACCCGCAGCCACCCCTCCCGCAGCAGGCCGTACGTCGGACCGCGGCCGACCAGGGGGATCAGCGGACCGATCGGCTCGGGATCGCGCGCCGTTGCGACCTTCTCCTCCAGGGCCTCGGCCAGGATCGAGTCGTAGAGCCGCCGCGTCTCCTCCAGAGGCGCCACCCCCAGCTCGTCGCGCAGCAGGTGCCTCAGCTCCTCGTAGTGGGCCAGGGCGCGGCTGCGCTGGCCCGAGAGGGCGAAGAGCCGCATCAGCGTGCGGTGCGCCTCCTCCGAGAGCGGATCGATGGCGACCAGACGGCGGGCATAGTGGACGCCGAAACGGTATTCGCCCCGCCGCCGGTAGCTCTCGACGAGGCGCTGCAGCCCGTCCACGGCCGCCTCGCGGCAGTGAGTCTGCTGGGTGACCAGCCACTCCTCGAAGGGCGGGCTGTCCTTGACGAAGAAGCCCGCCAGGAACTCTCCGCGATAGAGCTGGACCGCCGCCGAGAGGTGATGGGGATCGACCGACTCCCGCTCGGTACCCCGCGTCAGGGCCTCCTCGAACGCCTCGACGTCGAGCCAGCAGTCGGCCTCCGGGCCGAGACCGACCTCCAGGTTGCGGCTGACGACCAGGCCGGCCGCGCCCGCTTCGGGCAGCGACGAACGGAGGTTGTAGATCGCCTGGCGCAAGGCGTGCCGGGCGGCCTCCGGCCCGCGCTCCGGCCACAGCAGCCCCACCAGGTGGTCGCGGCTGAACGCCCGGTGCCGCTGACAGACCAGGTAGGCCAGCAGGGCCCGGACCTTCTGCGACTCGAAGCCGTTGACCTGACGGTCGCCCGCCCAGACCTCGAACCCGCCCAGAAGCCGTACACGGATCTTGGTCAAGCTCTCTCTTCCCCCCCGTGAGGACCTTGGATGCTGGTCGCCGGGCTCCATCCCGGGGTACGCCGTGCTTCGAGACCCAGATGTGCAGGAGGATTCTAACTCATTGCGCCGCAAGCTCCTGACGCTGAGCTGACGGCCGTCCCGCAAGCTCGCCGCCAGCGATACGACTATTTCTCCTGAGAGCCCGCAACCGCGAGACCGGGCTCAGGAAAGACGGAGCGCGAACGCCGTAATGCGGATCGTAAGGTTCCGTCTCCAGGCTGATAGCAGATTCGCTTTGCGCATTCCTGACGGCTGGACGCCCCATGGGCGGCAGAGGGAGGTCCGCTGACGATCTCCTGACGCCGGCCCTGCAGAGTCGGAACATCTGAACCGGTGTCCACTTTCGTCGGGTACGCGGCACCTAGGGTACGCAGCACTCGCAGCACAGTCGTGGGGAGAGTTTCTTTCGGGAAGCCTGTGTCGGGTATCCCATTGGAGGAGAGTTCGATGTATGCCATGAAATTGAAGACTGCAATGCTGGTCATCCTGGTCGTGGCGCTGGGTCTGCTCTCAGCGTTCCCGGCCGACGCGCAGGTCTTTAAATGCCTGCCGAGCTGCGATCCGCAGGACGCCCGCTTCCTGGCCATCGCCAATGGAGCCGGCTTCATCACCCTGAGCGATCCCTCGCTGGACCTGGAGATCTCGGTGCCAGCGGGCACGACGACTTTCACCGTCGGCGTCTTCGATGGCGACGATAAGGACGGCGCCGGTGGCGGCCATTGGGATTCGGGCTCTCCCGCGACCTTCAGCTATACGCTCTATGCCGACCCGAACCGCAATCACTCGACGGCGACCGTCGTTCAGCTCCAGCCCGGCTTCCCCTCGACCCCGTCGACCTCGATGCCGGACAACGCCTGGATCGACTTCACGATCACGACCGATCCCTCGGCCAAGTCTCCGAGCGGCAACTATTACTATCTCCTGCGGATCCAACTGCAGTCGTTGTCGATCGCCACGCTCAACGCGTTCAAGGTCCGCACGGGCAGCGCGCAGGTGGGAGGAACGTCGCTCTTCCCAACCCCCAAGCCCTTTTCCTACATCGCCAACATCTTTGGCAGTGCGGACCTCAACATCATCTATCCCAGCTTCCCGGCGTCGACCCCGACCCGCTACGACGGCTCTTTCAACTTCTATTTCGATGAACCGGTGAGCCAGCACGACGTCACCGTCTGGGACGGCGACTTCGATCACGGCAAGTTCGACGGCACGGACAAGGATGCCGACGATCTCGACACGCCCAACGCACCTTTCCTGCCGTCGTGGTCGACCCTCGACACACTCCCCGAGGGCATCGCCTTGGGACTGGCACCTGCGACGGGCAACCCGCCGGACGACCGCAGCTCCGCGGGAAGCGGCATCTACCTGGTGAAACCCCCGTCCATACGCTACGACGTGATCTTCCCGGATGGGCGGAGCTTCGCCAACGACAACCCGTCGGGCAACCAGGAGTGGGAGCAGTTCAAGATTTCGACCGATCCCCTCAATCACAATCTCATGGACTACAGCACCCCGGCGCCCATCCCGGGCGGCATCTATCAGGTCCGCATCCAGGGCGCCGACATGCAGAACCTGAACGCCATCCTTCTACCGGGGAGAGTGCTCTGCGTGGATGCGTCGGGCACTCCATGCAAACCCCTGCGCCCCTTCCTGCTCGGCGACACGGTCTTCGAGGACACCGACGGCAACGGCGTCCAGGACCCGGGCGAGCCGGGCATCCCGAACGTGGCCATGGAGTTGCTGGACCAAAACGGGGTCGCCGTGGGGACGGCACTCACCGACGCCAACGGCCATTACCTGTTCGAGGTCGAGGCTCTCACCTACACGGTGAACGTCTCGTCCGGGAACTTCACCGGCGAGGGCGGCGCCCTCAACCAGTGCAATCTCACTACTCCTCAGACGTGCACGGAAACCATCGTCAACGCCAACATCCTCACCTGCGACTTCGGCTGCCGGAAGCCCGATTCCATCGGCGACCGGGTGTGGAATGACGTCAACGGCAACGGCGTGCAGGATCCGGGCGAGCCGGGGATCGACTTCGTGACGGTCAACCTCCTGGACTCCGACGGCAATGTCGTCGACACCGCGGAGACGGCGGGAGACGGCAACTACTCCTTCTCGAACGTCACCGCTGGCACCTATACGGTGAGCGTCGACGACACCACGCTGCCGGGCGGCGCGACTCCGACCTACGACCTGGACGGCATCGCGACGCCCCACACCGCGGTCGTCACGCTGACCACCGGCACCAGCCGGACGGACGTCGACTTCGGCTACCGGGGCAACGCCTCCGTAGGCGACCGGGTGTGGAACGATCGCAACGGCAACGGCGTGCAGGATGCGGGCGAGCCCGGCCTCAACGGCGTCACCGTCCAGATCTACGACTTCAACAACAACCTCCTCGCCTCCCAGGTGACGAGCGGCGACGGCAACTACACCTTCTCGCACCTGCTCGAGGACCAGTACACGGTACAGGTTGTCCACGCCACGGTGCCGGCGGGGTACGTCCAGACCTTCGACCTCGACGGCGTCGCGACCCCGGACACGGCGGTCGTCGTCGTGCTCGCGGGCTCCACCCATAACGAGGTCGACTTCGGCTACCGCAGCACGGCTACGGGTTCGGTCGGCGACCGGGTATGGCTCGACTCCAACGGCAACGGCGCTCAGGATGCGGGCGAGCCCGGCCTCAACGGGGTGACGGTCCAGCTCCTCGACGCTGCCAACAGCGTCCTGGCGACGGCGACGACGAGCGGCGACGGCAACTACACCTTCCCGGGCCTGGCGGATGGCAACTACTCGGTTCGCATCGTCACCGCCAGCCTGCCGCCCGGCGTCACGCCGACGTTCGACCTCGACGGCATCGCAACGCCGAACATCGCCTCCTTCAGTCTGGCCGGCGGCGCCAACCGCACGGACGTGGACTTCGGCTACCGGGGCACGGCGTCGGCGGGCGACCGGGTGTGGCTCGACTCGAACGGCAACCAGGCGCAGGATGCGGGCGAGCCCGGCCTCAACGGCGTGACCGTCGAGCTGCTCGACGCCAGCAACAACGTCCTGGCGACGGCGACGACCAGCGGCGACGGCAACTACACCTTCTC
>JAJKHS010000013.1 GCA_021154885.1 Thermoanaerobaculum sp. | reverse complement strand
GGAAACACCCGTTCCCATTCCGAACACGGCAGTTAAGCCCCCCAGCGCCGATGGTACTGCGCGCGCAAGTGCGTGGGAGAGTAGGTCGTCGCCGGGAATTATCTTCAGAGTACGGCCCATGAGAAATCATGGGCCGTCAGTTTTTTCAGCCGGCTTCAGCCGTCAATTCCAGATCTTCTTCCACCAGGGATCGCCGTCCGCCGGGACGACCGAGCCGGCCTTGAGGTTCATCTTGCGGCGGATCTTGTCGACGTCCCAGCCGGTCAGGGAGGCCAGGGTCTCGGCCTGCCGCGCGAAACGTTTCGGCAGCTCACGGCGGTAGGACTGGGCCGCCTCGCAGCGGTCGCCGCCCGTCCAGGGGTGGCGCAGGATGAAGCGCCCCTGGAAGTTTTGCCGGTCGGCGGTCTGCTGGAACGAGAGGTCCTCGGGGAAGTGCTCCGAGTCGTAGCGCAGATGGAGCCGGGTGAGGAAGACGTTCTGGGCGCCGCCGGAGCGATTGTCTCCTCCCTGCTCGAGCCAGAAGACTCCGAGCTGCCGCAACTCGTCGGGGGCGAGCGGATTGGCGGAGCAGGGATCGCACCAGGCCATGTCCCAGGAGTACTCGAGGAACACGGTGCGCATGTCCTGCCGCTTGACCTGCTGGCTGAACAGGGACTTGTAGAAGCCGGGGAACTCGTCCTTGACGAAGAGGGGGACCTCGGCGTCGGAGGGGAGGCGCACGGTACGGTAGTTGGTGGTCTCCACCCGGCCCTGGCGGGTGAGGGCGTAGACGAAGAGCTCCTGGGGGCCGTTGGCATTGACCATCCCCAGGCGGATGGGGAGCATGAACTTGGGGCTCTCGTAGGCGACCTGGATGGGGCGCAGGTAGGTGAAGCCGAGCTTCGACTGCTCCTTCAGATTCACCTTGGCGACGAAGAACCGCATCCCCTGCTTGAGGTAGCCGCCGAGGACGCGGGAGGCGCCCGCGGGAATGCGGTAGCCATTCTCGATCAGCCAGGTTTCGAGGCCGTTGCTCTCCTTGGCCGAGAGGATCAGGATGTCGTACTCGCCGACCGTGTAGCGGGCCTCCACCGTGACCCCCCAGGCTGCGGTCGCGCGCGGCGCCGCCGGCGACGCCTCCGGCCGCTCCTTCCGCCCGCGGGGCTGCCATTTTCTGCAAGAGATATTGCTCGCAGGGGTTCGCGTCGAAGTACTCGACGAGGCGCGGCGCCGAGTAGGCGTCCAGGTGGTCGAGCAGCGCCCGGTCGGCGATGTGGATCTGCTCCCGCTGCAGGAAAGTCGGGACCGGAATGACGATGGCGAACTCTTTCGGATCGCCCTTGAAGTCGTTGGCCATGGTGAGCACGGTGCGGTCGGCGTCGCGTACCAGGACCACCTGGGAGGCCTGGTTGAACAGCCTGGCGTCGGCCCTGGCCACGTAGAAACCACAGAAGGCGAGGGCGGTGCCGGCGGCGGTCGCCAGCGCGGCGGCGGCGAGGAGCGGAACGCGGAGGCGTCTCATGCGAATCTCCTTTCTTCGAGGAGAGGTTGGACGGGAGCTGCAGTCAGGAGCGGAGCCCCTCGCCAGACGTACCGCGCGCCGGGCAGCAACCGGTCGAGGAGCGGCACCAGGGGGGAGAGGAAGGCCAGGGACAGGATCAGGCCGTTGGGCCGGTAGAGCACGAAGTGGATGCTCCCGGCGCCCAGGGCCACCAGCAGGGCGAAGAGGATGCGGCCGGCCCGGGTGTCGGGAGTGGTCTTCGGGTCCGAGATCATGAAGAAGGTGAAGATCAGGAAGGCACCGCTCGCGAGCTGGTGGAGGGGGATGGCCATGGGTTGGCCGAGCCACAGCGCGCGCCCGAACAGGATCGCGAGATAGAAGGCGAGAAAGGCATAGGTGACGTCGCTGCGGGCGGCGCGGTTGACCACCAGCCCGCCCAGGCAGGCGACGAGGAAGCCCAGGAACGCCGCGCTCCCCCACTGGCCCGGAGAGACCCACACCCGGCCGGTGGCGAGCATCAGGGCCACGAGCCCCAAGTTGGTGGGATTGAAGACGTGCTTGCCGCGGACGCGGAGCGCGAACTTGCTGGCGATGGCGACCGCGGCGGCGAGGACCGCCAGGGCGGCCGAGCCCGTGCGCAGCAGCAGGCAGAGGGAGAGGCCGGAGATCAGGGCGCTCTTCGGGTCGAAGGCCGGGAGGCGCCACAGCCGGGTGCAGGCGAGCTGAGTGAGGAGGGCCGTCCCCAGCAGCAGCAGGGCGCGCCCGGCGCCGATCTCGAAGTCCAGCCGGACGACGCCGTAGGCCAGCAGACAGGCGAGGACGAGGATCTGGTAGAGGCGGGGGTCCTGCAGCCAGGGTCGGGAGCCGTTCATTCTCGGGTCCTCCATGAGGCGGCTCCTGCGAGCCCGCCCTCTCCTCTTGGACACGTCAAGCTCGCCCAAGGAAACCCCGGCTCTCCCCCAACGGTCCAGCGAGATGGTCCGTACAAGAGTAAGACGTATTTGACGAAAGGAAGCTTCGATGGCGAAAGCAGCAGGCTTCACAAGGGGATCTTTCGCAGCGCTCTGTCTGATCGCTTCCGCGGCCTGGGCCGGACCGACGCCGCAGGGTGCGCCTTTCCGCGTCAGCTCCTGCCCGAGCTGCCGCCAGTCGGTGCCCGCGGTGGCCGGCCTGACGACCGGCGGTTTCCTGGCCGTCTGGGAGGGGCCGAGCTCCAGCGACACGCAGAGTGTCAACGGGCGGTTCTTCACCACCACCGGCGCCCCGCAGGGGGACGACTTCTCGCTCGCCCAGGAGGTGGAGCCGAACAAGTACGACGCGGCGGTGACCCACAACAAGAAAGGCAATTTCATCGTCGTCTGGTCGTCGGTCGCCGACGACAACAGCGACATCATGGCCCAGAGGTTCAAGGCGAACGGCACCCCGCTCGGGGCGGCGTTTCAGGTGAACGTCGACGATCCCGCCGCGCCCATGGTGCCATTCGACTTCAACCCGGTGGTCGCGCCGATGAGCGACGGCGGGTTCATCGTGGTGTGGATGAGCCTGCTGCCCTCGGGCGTCCTGCCGTCCGGCGTCAACTTCCCGGGCACCACGCCCCAGGTGCTGGCTCGACGCTTCAGTGCCGCGGGCGCACCGGCGGGGACGCAGGTCAAAGTCAGCACCGGCCTGGTCAACGGCGACCGGCCGGACGCCTGCGTGGACACCGCCGGCCGGCCGGTGATCGTCTGGACGACCGTGGACGCCTTCCGCCCCTTCGAGCCCAACGTGAAGGGGGTCTCCCTGCGCCGGCTGTCCGCCAAGGGGGCGCCTCTGGGCTCTGCCGAGACGGTGGTGGCCGCGCCGGCGGCGAGCTCCCTCCGGCCGGCCGTCTCCTGCGGCAATGCCAGCACCTTCGTGGTGGTCTGGCACAGCGACGATGCGCCGGCGGTGGATCACACGGACATCCTTGGCCAGCGTTTCAGCAATCAGGGCCGCCCGGCCGGAGCGAAGCTCGTGATCAATTCCACCACGACGGGAGAACAGAGGAACCCCGCGATCTCCCACGATCCTCCGGCAACTTCGTGGTGGTCTGGCAATCCGCCGTGGGATCGCGGGTCGGGATCTTCGTCCGCCGCTATACCGTCAAGGGTGTGGCCACCGGTCCCGAGCTCGAGGTGGTGTCGGACGTCGCGAACGGGGTGGCGCCGGCCAATCCCGACGTCTCCCACATCGGCGCGAAGGGGAGCTTCGTGGTGGTCTGGCAGGACGGTGCGCAGGGCGGGATCTACGGGCTGCGCTTCACGCCCTAGGAACGATGAAGGGATCAGCCGGCGTCCGAGCCGCAACCAGGGCGGTGACGGCCGCCGCTCCCGCGCGTTTGAGCGTCTCGGCCGCCGCGTCGAGGGTCGCCCCGGTGGTGGCGACGTCGTCGACCAGCAGGAGGTGCAGGCCGCGGACCTCCTGGGGACGCGGCACCCGGAAGGCCCGCCGCAGATTGGCCAGCCGCTGCGTACGGCCGAGGAGGCTCTGGGGCGGGGTGGCCCGGCCGCGGGAGAGCGCCGTGGAGAAGGGGAGCTCGAGGAGAGCCGCCAGGGGGCGGGCGATCCGCTCCGCCTGGTTGTAGCCGCGGGCCAGGTGCCGGCGCCAGTGGAGCGGCACGGGTATGACCTGGTCAATCCCCCGGTCGATCCCTTGGATCCCGGGACCGAGCTCCCCGGCCAGGGCCGCCGCAAGATGCCGGCCGAGGTAGTCCAGGCGCCGGAACTTGAGCGCCTGCACCACCGCGTCGAGGGGCGGGCGGTAGCTCCAGAGCGCCAGCAGCCGGTCGAAGGCCGGCGGGTCCCGGCGGCAGGCACCGCAGCGGTAGCCCGGCGGCAGGGCATACGTTTCGCGGAGCGGCAGCGCGCACACCGCGCAGGCCTGCGCGGGCTGCCGGGAGAGCGCCGCCCGGCACACTCCGCAGAGCCCGAGCGTCGCGCCTCTGGCGGGGAGCGGCTGACCGCAGCCCAGGCAGGGGGCGGGCAGCAGGGAGTGGACCAGCCGGTCGAACAGCCGGAAGGGGGGCGGTGTGACGCCGGGAGGCGCTGATCCGTATACAGAGTTGGTCATAGGATGGTCGTCCCGCCGGGGAGAGCGAGGCATGAAGCTATACTCTCAGCAACCGGGCGGTCCAGGGGGAGAGCCGGGCTCCGGGACCGTGGCCATCGAGACGGCATCCGCCGCAAAGGAGGGGATCTTGACGCAACACCACCGCCTGCTGTGGAGGCTCCTGCTGATTGGAGCCCTTCTTCTGCTCCCCGGCGCCGCCGGCGCGCAGGAGCTCTACACCTATTCCGTGGGCCTCCTGGGCGGCATCGGCGGCTCCTTCGACGCCAATCCCGGAGGCAGCCTCACCAATCAGAGCTTCCAGCTCAACCTGGGGATGGTCACCGAGCCTCACACCCACCTCATCCTGCGCGTCGGAAAGCTGGCGTTGGACAAGGACAGCCTCTTCGGCTCCCTGAGCAACGCCAAGCTCGACTACCTGACGATCGGCGGCGAGTACCGGGCCCGCCAGGCCTTCTGGGATTCGGGCCTCTATCTCGCCCTGGGCGGCTATCGGCTGTACGGCGACCAGTCCGGCCGCGACCGCCAGGAGACCTCTGTCGGGCTGGCGGTGGGAGCCACCGGCGAGCTGCCGATCACCCGTCACCTCGCCGTTCTGGCCGAGATCTCGGGCCACTACATCCACTTCAGAGACGCCCAGTTCTTCGCCATGGGCCACGCCGGCTTCACCGTCCATTTCTAGACGGAGTCTCGGGGCCGCTCCCGCCGTGGAGCGGCCCTCTCCCGGGTCACGTGCCGGGCTGGCGGAGGGCGGCGGTGGAGGGGTGTGCGCCCTTGAGCTTCGCCTGGATCTCCTGCCGCAGAGCGGCGTCGTCCCAGTCCGTCGTGCCGACGAACTTCCGGACCACCTGCCCGTTGACGACGAGGTAGGTCTCGGGGAGCTTGTCGGTGCCGTAACGATTGGCCACCTCCCAGGAGGGATCGAAGAGCACCATGTCGGCGCCGCGGCCCAGGAAGGCGCGGACTTTGGTGTTGGAGTCGGAGACGGCGACCATGAGGACGGAGAAGTCCTCGTGTCCGGCGAAGTCCCGGGTCAGGCGTTGCAGGGCCGGGATCTCCTGGATGCAGGGCGGGCACCAGGTGGCCCAGAAATGGACCAGGGTGACCGGGGCGAGGTGCGGACCGATGGTGGCGGACCGGCCGTTGGCGTCGTAGAGGGAGCCGCCGGGCTCCTTGAAGGTGGCGTCGCCGCGGGGCCAGAAGAGCGCTGCCAGGGCACAGACGGCCAGGGCCGCGAGCCCCAGCTTGGCGGGCATGCCGAGGTGAGAGCCGGAGACTGGCGCCGGGGGGGCCTGGGCCGGCGCGCTGGAATCGGAGGGGGAATGCATACCGTCGCTCCCATGTTGGAGAGACAGGACCGGATCTGGTCCTCAAGCTCTCGCCTCCTCTAGAATACCCCACGGACCGAAAGAACCTTGCATACCCTCGAAGAACGCCGTGCCGCCGATCCCCGGCGGGCCATCCTGGTGGGTCTCGTCCTGCCGGGCCAGCCCGTCTACGTCGTCGAGGAGCACCTCGACGAGTTGGCGCAGCTCGCCGACACCGCCGGGGCGCGGGTCGCCGGCCGCGCCATGCAGGCGCGCAAGGCGCCGGACCCCGCGACCTTCGTCGGCCACGGCAAGGCGGAGGAGATCAGCGCCAGCGCCCGCGAGCTGGGCGCCGACCTGCTGATCTTCGACGACGACCTCTCGGGCAGCCAGGTGAAGAACCTCGAGGAGCTGACCAAGCTCTCGGTGATGGACCGCAGCTCCCTGATCCTCGACATCTTCGACCAGCGGGCGCGCAGCCGCGAGGCCCGCACCCAGGTGGAGCTGGCGCGCCTCAAGTACTCGCTCCCCCGGCTGACCCGGCAATGGAGCCACCTCTCGCGCCAGGGCGGCGGCGTGGGCCTGCGCGGCGGCGAGGGTGAGAGCCAGCTCGAGCAGGACCGCCGGGTGCTGCGCTCCCGCATCCGGCGCCTGGAAGAGGACCTCGAGAAGATCGAGCGCACCCGCAACGTGCAGCGCCACGGCCGCGCGGGCGCGCCCACGGTGGCGCTGACCGGCTACACCAACGCCGGCAAGTCGACCCTGTTCAACCGCCTCACCGCCGCCGGCACGCTGGCCGAGGACCGCCTCTTCGCCACCCTGGACGCCAAGCTCCGGCGGGGCTCCGTGGACGGCGCCAGGACGGCGGTCTTCGCCGACACGGTGGGCTTCATCCGCAAGCTGCCGCACCACCTCGTCTCGTCGTTCCGCAGCACCCTGGGGGAGGTCACGGCGGCGGACCTCGTGCTCCACGTCATCGACCGCAGCCACCCGCGCTGGGAAGAGCAGGCGGCCGTGGCCGAGCAGGTGATGGACGAGCTGGGGGTGGACCGCGGGCGGGTGGTGAACGTCTACAACAAGACCGACCTGCTGCCGGCGGACGAGCCGCGGAACGGCCAGGCGCTCTGGGTGTCGGCCGCGACGGGTGAGGGCATCCCCGCGCTCAAGGCCGAGCTCGGCCGGCGTCTCGGGAAGATGAGAACCAGGGACAGCAGGGACTCCAGGGACAGCAGGGACACGATTCCTCGTCCTTGATGTCCCTGAAGTCCCTGCTGTCCCTGAGCCGCAGGCTCGTTTGACACCCCCCGCACCGACTCTGTACAATCCGCGTCCCTGTGGGGCCGTAGCTCAGTTGGGAGAGCGCTTGAATGGCATTCAAGAGGTCGTCGGTTCGATCCCGATCGGCTCCACCAATAAATTCAAAGACTTAGCGGCATTCGACTCCCAGCCTCCGAGGCCGCCAGCAATCAGATAGCAATCAGAATCTTGGAGACACGGCCTCACCGGACATCGCTCGTCGAGGAGCGCCGTTGCCTCACGAGCCACGCCTCAAGATCCTCGCGGCGGTAGACGACGCGTCGGCCGAGCTTCACGAAGGCCGCCCCGCCGCCCCGCGAGCGCAAGGTCTCCAGGGTGGCGGGGCTGAGGCCCAGGTACTCCGCGGCTTCGGGCGTGGGGAGCGCTCCTGGATCGGCCAGGGAGGGATGGCCCACCTTGGGCGGCTCGGGCCTCTCGCCGCGTGGCGCCCCACGCCTGAGGCGTCTTGGTTCTTCCTTTTGGTTCGGCCGTCGTAGGGAAGAAGCGGAGAGGAGGAGGGTGAACACCTCCTCGAAGGAGGGAAGCTCCCCGAGGACGACGCCGGGCGGTAACGTGCCGAGCTTCGTCCTCATCCGGTCGAGGTTCACCGTCTGGTCCACGAGGCAGACAACCCGCCCGTAGCCGGCATCGAGGTCCTTCCGGACGTTTTCCGCGACATGGCCCTCGCCCATCTCGATTTCGACCGCCACGCGCTCGGCGCCGAGCATGAAGGTGAGATCGACCCGCGCGCCGGACGAGGCGTCCTCGATTGCGGAGTCCACTCCCTGGCCGCGAAGCCAGGAGGCGATCCTCTCTACCCACCACTGATGCGCGATCCCGCCCCGCCCGTGGCCTGTGGCTACGGGGACGCCGTAGCGGGCGAGGAGCGCGCGGCCTTGGGCGGTCAAGTCGAGGAGCTTGAAGCGCTCGCCCCGGCCGCCGGGGTTTATCGCCACCTCCCGCGCGAAGCCCTGGCCGACGATCGCGCTTTTCACCCGCTGGCCCCGCCAGGCGCTCAGTCCTAACTCGCGGTTCCGCTCCTGGACGGTGAGGAAGGGGGAGGCCGCGACGAGCGCAAGGTAGTCGAGCGTGAGCTTATCGACCTCCCGCTCCCGAGCCGCTCCGCGTTGCGGCGTTGCGGCCGTCTCTTCCTGGACGGCTGGCGGCGAGGGAGATGCCTCGCGCGCGGGCTTGGCCCTCGGAGCCGGAGGTAGAGGTGTCGTCTCTTCGGCCTCTTCTTCCACGCGTACCGGCGCCGTGACCGGGAACCGCTCGCGCATGAGGGCAAGGAGACGCTCTCGCTGGAAATTCGCGTCCTGGGGCGTGATCGCGGCGAGGTCCCGGGTCCGGAGGTTGAAGTCCGCTTCAGACCGGCCCACACGGCACACGGCCTCGCCTACACCGAGGTTTACGAGATCCGCAGCCGTGAAGTACGAGAACCCCCGCTCCAGTTCCCGGGCGTCCGCTTCGCTCACCCGGAAGACGATCCGGGTCCCAGCGTTTGCGAGAAGCGCCGAGAGTACCTCGGGGTCCCTTCCTCGGAGCTGGCCGAGTTCCTGATGCGCGGCCGTAAGCGACAGGCGGTACTTCCGCGCGCCGGAGAGGAGCGCGGCCATGGAGGGAGTGGCGAAGTGGTGGCACTCGTCCACGTAGAGGGAAAACTGCCGGCGGGCTCCTGGGGCGAGATCCTGGCGGGAGAGGGCGGCTTGATGGAACGCGGAGACGAGAAGGCTCCCCAGGAGCGCGGCGTTCTCCTCACCGATCGCGCCCTGGGCGAGCTTCGCGAGGAAGACCTTGCCCTCGTCCACGAGTTCCCGGAAGTCAAGGCGGTTTCTCCGCTCGGTCACGACCGCGCGGACGAGCTTCGAGCGGAGGAAGGTATCGAGCCTCGTGAGGATCGGTCCTTGGGGGATGCCTTTCAAGAGCGGAAACTGGCGCTCGAAGTAGTAGCGGACCTCGGGGTCCTCCACCGTCTTCAAGAACTCGGCGCGGAAGTCGCGATCCACGAGGAATCGGCGGAGATCGAGGAGCGTCCCGCCAGTCGTAGACTCCAGGAAGGCTTGGATCGCGTTACCCAGGACCGAGGTCATCTGGTCGCCCCAGGAGGTCGAGAGGCGCCGGAAGACGCCCACGAGATCGGAGGACAAGATGATCTTCTCTACCTCCGTCCGGCAGGCAAGCATGTTCCAGCCGACCCGGAAGGTGTCCTCTGAAGGGTCGAAGAGGATGAGGTCGTCCTTCCGCTCCTCGGGGTAGCGGGCGAGGATCTCGTCTATGAGGTCGCCGTGGGGGTCGAGGACCGCGAGGCCCCCACCGCCACGGAGATCTTCCAGGATGAGCTGGACGAGGAGCGTGGACTTCCCCGTACCCGAGGCTCCCACGAGGTGCGCGTGCCGGGTGCGGAGATCGAGAGGAAGGCGGACCTCGCGCCGCACCCCGTCATGGAGGTTTAGGCCGAGGAGGATTCCCTCGCGTTGGGTAAGGGGCGGGGCGGCTTTGGTGCGCCCCACATCGCGTCGGAGCGCGGGGAGTCTCACCGACTCTTCGGGCAAGTGGACCAGGGAGGCGAGCTCGTGGCTTCCCAAGAGCATTCCCGTCCGGTGCGAGACGCGCCTCAAGAGATCGTCTTCGAGATCGAACTCGTCCTCGTCGCGCGAGAGCGGCAGGAGCTCGTTTGCGTGCGCCAAGGGGAGGAGCCCGCCTTCCATTCCTTCAAGGAGCCTCCAGGCCCGGGAGAGATCCCACGACTTCGCGGCGACCCGAACCGCCGCCGCAAAGAGCGGGCGTGAGACCTTCTCCACGGCAAGGGAGGTGAGTTCCGGGGCGTCGAGGAAAAAGGGCTCGCCGTCTTCGGTGTGGACCGCCCGGAGGACCTCTTCCGCCCAAGGCTCTCTTGCGGGCGTAAAGAGCACCTGGAAGAGCCCCACCTCTCCCTCCATGACCTCGGAGAGCGCGCCGTAAAGGGAAAGGAGCGGGTCCAGCCGGAAGTCCTTCGCGACCGCAAGGGGAAGCATGAATTCGCGGGCGAGGCCGAACTCTGCTAAGGCGATTTCACCACCTGCGGTGTGCCACACGCATCCCAGGCGCCCGGGTTCCTCGGAGAGGCGGGCCTCGGGGAAGAACGCCCGGAGCTGGCCTACGAGCCGCTCGCGGTCGGGGACGCGTACGGCGAGCTGGACGAAGATCTCGCCCGGGGTCCCTATGACCTCGAAGGAGAGCGGGTAACGAGCCGAGGCGAGGGCGAGGAGGAGCCGCTCGGAGACGGCCGGCGAGCCCCCGGCCTTCTGGGGAAGCACGACTTCGATCTCGCGGATCGGATGATCGCCCGTGACAGGGTAGGGCTCCGTCTCGGAAGGCGACTCCCCCACGTCGAGGGGAGAAGGCGCCGCCCGTTTTCCGAAGAAGAGGCCGGCCAAGCTGCTTAACGTGGTCTCCCGCCTCCCGTCATCGACCACCTGTCTCTTCGCGAGCGCGTGCCCGGGGAAGGGGCGGAAGGGCGGCTCAAGGAGGACGGGATAGGGGGCGGTCTGCCACCCCCGGCCGCGCAGCTCCCAGGCGTAGAAGTTCCGGGTGAGTTCCTCTACGTGGGAGGCCACCCGCTACTCTCCTACTTAAAGAGGAAACGCGTCGCGGCCTTCGTATCCTCCGGCGCCAGGACTCGGAGTCCTTTGGCCGTCAAGGTCTCGTTTACGACTTCGAGGACGGCGGAGTGCACCATCTCCTGGTACATGATCCGGGTGTCTTCCTTGTAATAGGTGTCGGGATCGAAGAGGTATTTGTAGAGCGCCCCGAGGAATGGGGTGTCGAGGATGATGTCTTCGGAGAGGAACCAGCCCTCGCGGGCTCCCATGACGAGGACCGTCACGGCTGCAAGACCAAAGAGGAGCGCGAAGGAGCAGCCCTTCGTGCCGTATTTGTCGAGAATGAGGAAAGCGACGACAAGGAGGAAGAATGTGCCAAGGCACCCCCAGGCCCGGTACGACTTCTTGGGCTCCACGAGCCACGAGGAGAAGAAGAAGCCGGTCCCGAAGGGTGCGGCGCAGACATCGAAGGCGAGCTTCTTCCGCTCGATGCGGCAGTATATGCGGAGGGCGGAGATGAGCCCGGACTCGCGGCACTCGATGCGCGAGGTCCGAAGCTCGGGGATCTCCCGCTTCGCGACCGCCGCTTCGAGGGCGGTATAGAACTCCTGGGGGGAGGTCTGGAAATCCGGCACGAGCTTGTGCCAGTGGGCGAAGACCGGGGTTTCGAAGGAGCGCATCACTCTCCTCTTTCAGCGGGCATCATGTCGCTTACTCGTTGTACGGTCTCCGCATCGACCTAATCATGATCGCGTAACAGTTTTTCGGCCGTTGTCGCAACTCCTAAAATTTATCTAGAATATGCAGCTCCTTCCACCGTTGCCCGAGAAGTACGACGTACATGAGAGTGGATTGGGAACGTCGGAAAACACAATCGACGTTGAAACGCCTCCTCGGTCACTTGTCGTCTGCCGCTGGAAATGGAGGTGATCACCACAAGGATTAGAGCTGCTGGAACTAAAAGTTGCCCCTGTATGCCCTTGGGTACCAATCTGACACCCAATACCGACCGATGATCCGTATCCAGGAAGAATACTGTGGTATTTAAGGTGAGCATACTTGGTGAACGTGCCGTCGGCATGCTGAAGTATCACCGCGTTACCCCATCCACCGTTGCTACTACAAGAGGAACCGGTGTAGTCCGAGCAGCCACTTGTATCATACGAGTTACAATTGACATCGCTAAAGCTGTATGCCACGGTTCCATCTCCAGAGGCCAAGACGTAGGGACTATTGAGAGGCGCAAAGATGTCATAGGCGTAGGCCATATTTTTGGCAAATGTATGATCAAAGATTCCACAGGCACCAGAATACCCCTCCCCGCTTTGGGTTACCGTCACCGCAGGAAAGGGAGAAGCAGGGAAGGGTAGTTTATAAGTAGTAGATGAGAGCGCAGCTAGCCTGCGAATTTTCCCCTCGGTGGAAAGAAAATTGATAGTGATCCCCTCTGGGGCGAGCTTCTTGTACACTACTCCCTGCGCTATTTTCCCCACGAAAAGGTTAGCTGCCACTTGTTGCCTGGCACTTCCGTCCGGAGCGAGCACCTCAAGTGAGGACAATCCAAGCAGGTTGTTTCCACGAATGGTAATACCTCCGTCAAATTTCACGAGGAAGGACTGCGTACCGTTTGAGGCTTGAGAATCTGATGCGATCTCTGGAAGTCTCCAGGTACCCCCTCGTGGCGTTACTACTAGCGATTTGATTCCTTTCTCCGGCAGAAGGAAGGTCGGGATCTCCAATTCCCGAAGCTTGGGAATGACGACCTCGCGTGCATTATCGGTTTTGGCCTCATCAGTTATATATGCCTGCACCATATCACCTGAGGAGTCCCAAGACAGATAATCCGCGAGTATACCCTGGGTGCGAAGTAGATGTGAGGTGTTTTTTGAGACATCGGCCAGGCTGATGCCAAACTTTGAGCCTGACGAGAAGGTATAGGCAATGATGTTCTCGTCGCTTGGCGACCAAGCGGCAGCGATAACGTAACGATTATCGGGATTAATCTTTAAGATGTGGCCGGTACTAACTTCTTCTACGTAGAGATCTCCAGACGGCACAAGACGGAGGTTAGATTTCGTTGCGACTTCCGAAGTAACTAGGCGTCGATGCTGAGGCGCATCCTCATCCAGAGCATCCAAGGTAGTGTAGCCTCTCAGTCGACCGGACGCGGAGTATCCGAAGTAGTTGAGTACCGGCAAATAAGTGTCCACCGGTATAAGAAGTGGCTTACCACTCCTTACCGCAATATCGTAGGCTTTGCCCGAAAGGGTTGTTGACAATTTGGGATCGCTGATAAGAGGTGTCGATTCCACGGGACGAGTTCCGCCTTCGGTAAGGAGTAAGATCACGCTAAGGACGACCGCGATGAGTAGTATCTTTCTGAGCATAATTGCCTTCCTTTCATGATGATACAGGTGTTTCCGTTTTACAATATCTCTCGGCCGGTTAACCCTTTTACGGAAATAGTTCGCTCGTCTTTGGACCAGATCCTTACTGTCGAACGAGGAGCCCTACCTTCCGCACCTCCTATTGTGCGGGTGCATTTTCTAGGCTGTCAAACCTGTTCAAATTTTGAACACTCTCCAAGGATTCCAGTCGCTCAAAAAGCCAGCGAGACAAAAATCTGTTCAAAAATTGAACAGGTTGGAACGAGGAAGATCCGCCTTCTCAGCGCTTGGGCACACTGCGCCGGGTGAGGAGCTTGTAGAGCGTCCCACGACTCACGCCTAAGAGGAGGGCCGCCTTCTTCTTGTTCCCCTTCGCGAGCGCAAGGACCCGGGAAGCCTCGGACGAGTTCACATCGTCGAGGTTCCGCACCGGCAAGAAGAGCTGGTGGGCGAGGAATCGGAGCAGGTCTTTCCGCCATCCCTCGCGGGCGAGGGACTCCTCCGGGAACTTTGCCCCGAGTAACCACGCGCCCCGCCCGGCAAGGAGAAGCCGTCCCTGCCACGTGAGGACGACTCGCTCAGGGTCTGAAACATGAGCATCTGCGGCCAGAGATGCGAGGAGGGCGGTATCCTCGGGCAAGAACTCGCCGGTTGCCTCCCAGATGAGGAGCTTTCCGCCTCGCGTCCTCTCGAAGGAGGCGAGGACTTCCGCCCCGAGCGTGTCTCTAATCTCCGCGAGGAGATCGGCTCGGGCTTTCGGAAGCCCAGCTCCCGTCTCCACGATCCGATAGGCGAGGGCCAGGGCCGCATCGGCCGGTCCGCGGCTCGCGAGGTCTTCTGGAGATCCGAGGGTTGCGGTCGTGAAGGACGGATGGGCCGCTCGCCGTGAAGGAGAGTGGATCATGAGGGCGAGCGATTCCTCGGAGGCCGAGATCTCCTCGACTCCCAGCCAGGCCGTACCGATCTGGAGCCACTCTCCAGGCGTGAGGATCGCGCTTGCGACCCGTTGGCCCCCGACCACAAGTCCGTTCTTCGAGCCGAGGTCCACCACTTCAATCCCCTCGGGAAGGCGCCGCACGAGCGCATGGCGGCGGGAGATGCCGGGCGCGCGTACCACGAGGTCGTTCTCCGGGGCGCTTCCGAGCTTTGCTTCGCCCTCGGGGACGGCGAAGACCTGCTCCTCGTTGCCGTGGGTTACGACAAGGCGAAGCATCGTAGGTCAATCCCCTTCGGACCGGGCCTTACGGCCGCAGTCCGCCAGCTTCCTTACGGAGACGCCGGGCGCGCGCAGCAATGAGATCCTCATGCCCCCGTGCCACGATGCTCCGTTCCCTTTCTCCGCGCACAAGTTCGAGGGCGGACTGTGAGACCTCCGCCGCCTCCCGCTTCCGGCCCAGGCTGCCGAGGAGATCGGCCCGAAGCGATAAGGCCTCGGCCCGGGTCTCCGGCCGCTCGACGAGGAAGCGATCGACCCGCGGAAGGATCTCCCCAGGGCTCCCGCCCGCGGCGAACTCGAATTCCAGTTCCCAATAGCGCTCCAGATCCGTGAACCTGGGCGTAATTCCGGTAGGGTCCACTACGGGACGCTCGCCGGCGCGAAAGCGGACATACTCGCGGTAGAGCCAGACCTTGTTGCTATGCACTGAAGGGTACGTCACAGCGAAGCGGCCCACCGCCCGTAGCGCCTCCTCATAGCGCTTCTCTTCGACAAGGGCCAGGACTTCGCCTTTCAGGAACTCGTGCTTGCTCTTTCCCGCGCCCAAGGCCGACTCGCGGCCGATCCCATGTTCGTACCAGGAGACCGCCCGGGAGAGATCGCCCGCAAGGTGGAAGGCGACCGCCGCGTCGTAAGCAACCTCGGGAGCATCCTCGGCGCGCTCCATGAGCGAGGCAAAGCGCTCCTCGCCTTCCCTGATTTTTCCCTTCCCGACGAGGATCTTGGCCTCGATCCGCTCCGCATACTGCGGAAGCCAAGGGTCGCCCGTCCGCGTGGCCGATTGGAGTGCGGCGCGAGTCTCCGCCAGGGCGAGGTCCAAGGCTCCCGCTCGGCGCAGGCGTTCCGCCTCCCGGAAGTGGCGATAGGTCGCACGTCGCGCCTCTTCCCGCTTCCCTGCTTCAGAGGTTCCCGGCGGGAAGCCGTTCTCGCCCAGCGTCCAGGTCTTCCCGGACGCGTAGCGTACCGTGATCTCTCTCCGCTTCCCGTTGATCGTGAGGCAATCGGGGCTCACGAGTTCCCCTCGGGGGATTACGGCGTACCAAAGGAGGCTCCTCTCTTCTAACGGGCTCTCGGCCGTATCCGGAGCTGCGGCTGACCTCGCCCGCCAGTTCTCTTCCGTCCACGGCCAGGGATCGAGCCGCACCGCTCCCACGACGTTTACCCAATTCCATCCGGTACTGATACCCGCAAAGAGGAGTTCGGGAGCGCCGTCGCGATCGAGATCAGCCGCACCTTGGAAGGTTTGTCCTCCCCGGGAATAGAAGACCACCCGGGCGCGATCGGCGCGCGGCGCATAGAGGACGGTATACGTGCCGCTCTCCGGGACGTGGTGGTAGCTTACGAGCACTTCATCCACGCCGTCATGGAATAGGTCGAGCGCCTGGACCGAGTAGGGCATAAAACGCGGAGGGTCGTTGGGAAAGAGGCTTGCGCCCGAAGGCAGCTCTACCTTTTTTTCGACATCACCGGTCTCGGGATCGAGGAATGAAAGGGTGGACACGGCCGCTTCGGACCAATCGTATCGCGGGGAGAGGACTGCGGCGATGAGGTGGGGACCGTGGGGCGCGATCCTCGCCATGGCCGTGCGATCGGCCATCTCGGGGTCTACGCCGGGCTTCCTCCACAGCGTCTCGCCAGTCGTACTGACCGCCGCGATGCCCTGCTCCCCCCAGGGAACGAGATGGGAAAACGTCGCTTCGGGAGTCCTCGTCCTCCTCACGATGATCACCAAGAGCGGCAGGAAAAGGAGGAGACAGAGCGCTGCAAGGAAGAGTAGGCGAGGGCGGCGCGCACGGCGAGGGCGGCGGCGGCGGCTCAAATCCGCGAGCACCTCCTCAGCAGTCGAATAGCGATCCGCGGGGCGCACCTCAAGGAGGCGCGAGACAATACGGGCGAGCCACTGTGGCGCCTCGGGACAGAAGGTGCGGAGGTTCGGCGCTTTTTGGAGCGGTCCCAAGTGTCGCCCAAGGTCGGAGACCGCCTCATGGGGCAGTTTTCCCGTGAGCATCTCGAAAAGCACGAGCCCAGCGGCGTAGAGATCGCTTTCCTTCCTCGCCTCTTGCCCAAGGGCCTGCTCCGGGGAGAGATAGTTCAAAGTCCCCACGATTCCCTCGGTCCGGGTGACTTGGGTTTCCTCGCGGTCCAAGCGCCTCGCAAGGCCGAAGTCGGCGAGCTTCACATCTCCATCACCCGCAAGAAGGATGTTTCCGGGCTTCACGTCCCGGTGGACGATCGAGAGCGCATGGAGGGCGGATAGCCCCTCAAAGAGCTGGATTGCGATGCGGATCGACTCCTCGACGGAAAGAGGGCCTTGGCGCAGGAGGTCGCGGAGGGAGGGGCCCTCGACGAGTTCCATCGTGAGGTAGGCACCCTCTGGGGACGTTCCGATGTCGAAGATCCGGACAAGCCGGGGACTCTGGGCGTCCCGGGCGACTTGCACCTCGCGGCGGATGCGGGCCAAGGCGTTCGGGCTCTCCCGGTCGGGATCGAGGAGCTTCAGGGCGATCTCCCGCCGCACTTCTCGGTCAAAGACGCGGTATGCGGTGGCGTGCCCTCCCCGCCCCAGAAGACCGCGGATCTCATAGCGCCCGGCGATGAGAGAACCGGGAGGAATGCATCTTTCTTTCCTTGGGAAAGGAAAAAGAGGTGCGGTTTCGGTGCGATCCGGCTCACACATCGTCAGTAACGGCAGCTCGCTTTCTTCTCTCTCAGCGCTCCCGCTCTTCTGGAGCAGCCTTTCCTATCTTAACGGCGAATAGTCTCTCGCCGTTTCTCATCAGCCCCGAGCTTCACCGTATCCTGAATGAAGGCTTGCGCGTGATTTCTCGACGACAAAAAAACCCCAGGGTGAAACCTGGGGCAGTGATTGAAACTGATTTCTAGGCTGCCGCTCTGAGAAGCCCCGAGACCCTCTTTTCGAGGAGTACCCGGTCGTCGTTGTGAGGAATGGCCCGGGCAAGGGCCGTCCCGCCGTTTACCAGTTCCCAGACCGTCCGTGCCCCGCCCTCCTCGACCTTGGCCGTCCGGACGATCGCCTCGCCTTCCTTCTTCGTGAAGTCGTGCTTCCGGAGCCAGTCTATGACCTCCTCGTCCGAGGTCCCGACTCTCATCCGCGCCGCCCGTTCGAGCCGGGCCTCCACGTCCACGACCGAGGCCTCCGCATAGGCGCGGAGCATGGGACGGACCTCACGCGCAAAGCGGTCCGGGGCGTTCTTCGTGTGCTTGATCGAGATCTCCTTCACCTCCCTCGCCCCCCAGACCGTCCGGTTGTCGCAAACGAAATCGTAGAGGAAGGTCATGAAGCCGAACGTGTGGTGCCCGACCTCCGAGTTCCAGACCATGAACCCCCGGAAGAGGTTCCGGACCGAGCCCTCTACCTGGACCGAGACCGGATTCTTCTCATCCACGAGGAAGATGAAGACGTCCCGATCCGAGGCGTAGAGGGTCGTGGCCCGCTTCGGGTTCTTCGCCTGGTAGGAGGCGGCCGGCACGTGCCAGCGGCCGTCTTCGTTTGCGTCCATCACCGCGTGCACCACCTCATGGTCGTAGATCCGGCCGTAGTCGGGTCCCACGATGCAGCGCAGTTCGTGGCGAGGAGATCCGGGGATGATGGGCTGGCTCATGACTTGGACCTCTTCCCGCTGGGCGAGGTGCCGGAGCCCCAGGTTTATCGCATGGGCAGCGATGGCCGGTCCCGTGGGCACGGTCGCCACCTCCCTGATCCACTTGGCCGGCGTCCGGGAGATAGTCGCGAGCTGGCCGAGGCTCCAGTGGGTGGGGTCCAGGGTCCCGAGGTCTTCGGTTACGAGATAGAGCTCGCCGCCCGGATCGGCGCTTCCCCGGGCAAGGAGGGACTGGTTCGTGAGGGTCATGACCTCACTCGCTTCAGTTCGGGCGAGGGTCGCGCCATGGAGGTCGGAGAGGGTGAGGTAGCGCTCGTCATCGGGCCGCTTCCACCACTCGCGGTGGGCACGGGTGATCGTGGTCTCTTGGGTTAAAGACATGGAGATCTCCTTTGCCGGCAGGTAAGCCAGCTTGGTCATGGCGGCCCTTGCCGCCGGTTCTTGTCGTTCGGGGGTGGGACTCTTAGATCAGGCCGGCAAGGACGAGCGCGCTCCGGACGGAGGAGGTGCAGCACACTTGGCACCAGCCCTCCTCTTGGTCCGGCTCAACTCTCGCCGTGTAGAGGCAGTCCGGGTTCATGCAGATCCCCGGCACCGCCTCATCCAAGGCATAGGTGTCGAGGAACTGAGGGACGGTCATACCCCACTCCCAAGCGAGGGCATCGAGCTTTGAGGCTTCCTGGTTCGCTTCTTGAGGCGTCATGCGCTTCTCCTTTCTCTCAAAGAGGTTTCGAGGTACTGGAGATCAGAGTAGAGGGCGACATGAAATGACAAAAGGCGGCACAGAGTGCCGCATAGACAGTGATCGCTTGTTACTGTCTTACGAGGACTTCTCGCAGGCTGGGCCGCAACGCGCCGACAAGGTATAATGGAGCGTACTGATCCATGAAGTACCTTCGGAAGCTGAAGATTCAACTGGTGAAAGGCAAATACAAGAACCCCATCAAAGGCCAAGTCTCCGGCCCGGAGCAAATCTACGAGGTCTTCAAGGCGATCAAAGACCATGCCCAAGAAACGCTCCTTGGGGTATATCTCACCCAAGACTTGGAGGTGATCCTCTACGATGTCCTCTCGGTCGGTGGCGAAGGCACGACATCCTTAAGCGTCATGGATGTGTTCGGACGCGCCTTCATTTCCCGCGCCCGGTATATCGTCCTCATTCACAATCACCCCAAAGGCGATCCGCATCCTTCACCCGCAGACAAGGACGCCATGAGAAAACTCATGGGGCAAGCCAAAACACTCGAAGTCGGCTTTCTCGACTTCATCATCGTAGGCGATGGTGAATATTGGAGCATGTTCGAGGAGAAGGACGGGGGCGACTACGAGTTGGGGAGTTTCCACGCAGAAGTTTGAGGCGTTGAGACTCGCTCTTCGGATCGAAGGTATACATACCCCACTACATACAAGGTATGTACGGGCTCCGCTTCACGCGGACGGCCGAATCCCCATACGGGGTTTCACCGACTAGCTCCCCACCGCTGCCGGGCTGCGCCCGACTGGCGTGGTTTCCTGACGGCTATCGGATCTCGATCTTTCCCTATCGGTCGGCCCTTCGACCAAACCCCGCCAGTCGGGCGCACCGGCCTCGAAACTCGGCCTTCCCGACAGCGGTGGGGACTACTTGCCCTCGAAGGGTCGACGCGGGAAGCGTCCACTAGTAGGGCTAGCTGAGGGAGGATTGGCGCTCGCAATAGCTGATCGGATTCTCGTCCCGAGCATTACGAGCGGCGGTGGGTCACTGAGCGACCCACCGCCTTGAATTCGACTAAAGGCCGCTTGGGTTGTAGTTTACCGGCCGATAGACGTAAAAGAGGGCCTGGTAGTTCTTCTGCTCGTTGATGTCTCCCAAGCCTATATCCGTTTTGTTATAGGATTGATAGGTCACGCGTATCTCGTTGTAACCCCACCGCCACCAGTCGTAACCGGTAACGATCAGTGTGTGGTCCATCCTCCCGTCGTGGTTCCAGTCCGCAAAGACAATGTCCCCCACCTTCACCTTGGTGTAGTCCATGAACGTTTGGAGGGTGTCGTTAGTGACGAAGGTGAAGTGCAGCCCCTTGTACGTCGATTTGTTGTACTTCGCGTACTCATAGAGCTTATGGGCACTCGTCCAAGCGGTACCACGGTCAATATCGGAGATGAAGTACCACTTGTAATAGCTGGTGCCCGTCCGGTCGATGTCGAAATCGAAACGGCTATCAAGCGCCGTCTTTGCCGAGGAGGTCTGGAGGAGCCCTCCCAAGATCACTTGACTCGCGAAGTTTGTGCAATTTCCTCCGTCAGTGACCCACGAGTAGTCGGTAAAGGGATTTTGAAAACCAGAAAAGCCGTATGCCCGGTTGTAGTTATTGAGGGCATAGGAGACAGCGCTCGCAGCATTGTAGCTCCGGTAGCTATCCGCAAGCGCGAGCGAGGTGGTGGTAAGAAAGAGCAGTCCACAGATTAGGATCGCTCTCCCTCCCGTCCTTCTGAGGGGCTGGCAGGTGTAGTCTTTCACTGTTCGCTCCTAGTCACTTAGTTGTCGGTCAACAGGTTGCAGAGGTAGCAGTCCACCTTGCGAAACCAAGTGACGCCCTCTCGTATTCCCGGTATGACGCTAATACGTGCCTGAAGGTGGGGCCTTCTCACTTGGCGTCGAAGCTCTCCGCCTTGTGGGAATGGAAACCACGCGCCAGAATTTGGCCGCGTCCACCTCTCTTGCCGCGCCCGCTCGGTCACCACACGCCGCTTTGCGGGCGTACCGCCGGACCTCCAGGCACGGGTTTGAGCGGTCCTCCCTCTTAGGGAGGACACTGGCTCCCCATGGGGAGGGGAAGAGAGGTCGGGCGCCTTCCCTATCCCATGGACCACACTCCCATCGCCATCGGTACTCGCACCTTCTGGATTTCGGATGATCCGAAGCTCGTCTTGCTGCACCCCGAGGACCGGGCGCAGCACTTGTACGTCGTCGGGAAGACGGGCTTGGGCAAGAGCACCCTCCTTCGGAACCTCATCCTCCAAGACCTCTATGCCGGGCGAGGCGTGGGTCTCCTTGATCCTCATGGAGACCTCGCCCGGGAGGTCCTGGATGCGGTGCCGAAGGAACGGACGGGGGAGGTGCTCTACTTCAACCCCGGTGACCTCGCCCGTCCGGTGGGCCTGAACCTCCTCCCCAAGGTGCCGCCTGATGCGGCGCACCTTGTGGTCTCCGGGGTACTTTCCGCTTTCAGGGGAATCTGGGGATCGAGCTGGGGACCGCGACTCGAATACATCCTGGGGCACTCGCTCGCGGCACTTTTGGACAGAGGGCTCACGATCCTTGCCTTACCAAAGCTCCTCGCAGACGACGCCTTCCGTGAGCGCGTGGCCGCGAAGATCCGGGATCCGGTCGTCCGCTCCTTCTGGCGGGAGGAGTATGCCGGATACGAGCGCCGCTTCCGGCTTGAGGCTATCGCTCCGCTTCAGAACAAGATCGGGCGGCTTCTCGGGAACGCTCCCATGCGGAACGTCTTAGGCCAGACGAAGAGCCGCTTCGATGCGCGCTTCCTCATGGACCATGGCCGGATCATGATCGCCGATCTCTCGAAGGGCGTAATTGGCGAAGACGCCTCCCGCCTCCTGGGCGCGCTCCTCCTCTCGCAGTTCCAATGGGCGGCTATGCAGCGTGCCGCTCTGCCAGACTCACCCCGCACCCCCTTCTACCTCTACATCGACGAGTTCCAGAGCTTCGCGACGGAGGCCCTCGCCTCCATCCTCGCAGAGGCGAGGAAGTACGGGCTCGCTTTGATTCTTGCCCACCAGTACCTCGACCAGCTCACGGATGAGATCCGGCAAAGCGTATTCGGCAATGCCGGCAACCTCATCGCTTTCCGGGTGGGCCAGGCCGATGCGCGCCTCCTCGAAGACGAGCTCGGCGGCGACGTGAAGATGGGGAATCTCGTCTCCCTCGGGAAGTACGAGTTCTATGCCCGGCTCCTGGACCAGGGCCGGATGCGGGAGCCCTTCCGGGGGCGGACCCTGCCGCACGTCCAGGGTACGGCAAGCGGCAGACGGGCGGCGGTCATCCGCCGTTCCTGGGAGCGGTATGGCCGGCCACGGGAGGAGGTTGAAGCGAAGATCCACCGTTGGCTTGGCGGCTGAACCCGCCGCCTTGCGGTTCATCGGCCAGCCGGTACGCTTGAGTCCCAATGTCTCACCCTCAGATTCGCCGGCCGCGCTTCGAGCGCTCGCCGATCCGTCCCATGGTGCTTACGCCCCGCGACCTTGACATCCTTCGGGCCGTCCACCGTCACCGGCTCCTGCGTTCCACGCATCTTGCGGCCCTCTCGGGTAGGAGCCGGCAGGCAACGCTCCGGCGCCTCCAGCTCCTCTTCCACCATGGCTACCTTGATCGCCCGTCCATGCAGCTCGACTGGTACGCCCGCGGCTCCGAACCCTTGGTCTATGCCCTGGGGAACCGTGGCGCCGAGCTTCTCGAGACGGAGGGTGTGGTGAGGCGGGGCGGCGTCCGGTGGGACACGAAGAACCGAAACGTCTCCCGGGTTTTCCTCCACCACACGCTTGCGGTCGCCGAGGTCATGGTCGCCTTCGAGGCCGCCTGCCGGCGTCGCGAGGGGGTGCGGTTCATCCCGCCCGAGGAGGTGCTCGCGGGGGCGCCACCGGAGACCCGGCGCCTGCGCCTCCCGTTCCGCTGGCAGGTCGAGGTCCGCCAGGGCGGGAAGCCTTACCGCCTGGGCGTGGAGCCCGATCGGGTCTTCGGGCTTCAATTCGAGGGGACACTGGAGACCCGGCGGCACGCGTACTTCTTCCTCGAAGCGGATCGCGGTACGATGCCGGTCGTGCGGAAGAGCCTTGGGCAGACGAGCTTTCTCCGGAAGCTCCTGGCGTATCAGGAGACGTGGCGACAGGGACTCCACAAGACGCACCTCGGTATACCGAACTTCCGGGTCCTCACCGTGACGACGAGCAGGGAGCGGGTGGAGCATCTTGAGGAGGCGTGCCAATCGCTCGTGGGCGGCGGCTCCCGCCTGTTCCTCTTCGCCGACCGGGAACGGCTCACGAGAGAGAATGTCCTCAGCCACCAGTGGCTAAACGGCCACTACGAGCTTGTCCGCCTAAGCGCTTCATGTCGTTGACAGGCGCATGCCAACTTCAGGAGAATAGTCAGATAGCGAGCTAGAACCCTCGGCAATCATCTTATGGAGAGAGATTCTAGGGAAGTCGGCGTATTACAGAGCTATAGCTAATCGATTCAAAGGAGAACAGTGTGCCCTCAGTATTGTCAGACGAAGACGCCACTGGCGATATCAGGATTGGTCTTTTGCTCGGCGCGGGAGCATCGTATGATGCCGATTTACCCTTGCTCGCAGACCTCACTGCCAAGGTGCGAGACGCACTCTCACCTTCCTTGCGAGAACTCTATGGCGTCCTGGAGGAATCCGAGCTTCCTCCCTGGGAAGCAGGAGGGCGCAACATAGAGGATATCTTGACGAGTGCGGATGCATTCTCTTCAGCGCGACTTTCATATCGTACATTTAGGCCGCGGGACTTTTCGCTTCTTGCTATCGCGATCCGAAGTGAGATTTGGAGACAGCTGACTCGTCCCGTGAAGACAGGATACCTAGAGCCCCTATCGAGACTCATTGCTTCACAGCGCTTTGGCCTACCGATATTCTCCCTCAACAATGACCTGGTGATCGAATCCTGGTGCGAGGAGAAGGGGATTCCACTGGTCGATGGATTTCAAGGGGCGAAAGCCTTCGATGCATCTTCGTTTGCGACCGTTGAGGCCCCCGTATCTCTCTGCAAGTTGCACGGCTCAGTGGATTGGCGCCAGGATCTAACTCCGGGGATACTCCGTTTCCGTGGACTATTTGAATCCTCACGTGGAGATATCGCTTTGAGGAGTCCTGTTCCAGACGCGACGTTGGTGTTCCCGTCCCGGACGAAACTGATTACAGATGCTGCTCTTATCGAGCTTCTCTTGTGGTTCCGGAGATCGCTTGACCGTCTTGATATTCTCGTTGTCGTAGGCTGCCAGTTAGGTGATCCTCATGTGCTTCAGAGCATTTTTGATTCCCTGGGAAAGCGGGAAGGCCTTAGGATTCTTTTTATCGACCCCAAGCCCTATGGAGTGCTAAATCGCATCTTCCCATCTAAGCCAAAGATCGATCTTGGGGGACGAATAGACGTCTTGCGACTTGGATTCGGGAAAGCACTAGAAGGCCCCCTATTCGAGAGACTCGAAGCTCTCGGAAGAAAGGAGGGGTCCGCGGGAATTAGGCTATGGGAGCTACTGCGGAAGTTTCCATCGGCCGATGCCACCGTACAAGCACATCGTTTAGCACATGACTTACGAGAGCGAGGCATCACCGCCTTGGAGGCAGAAGAGGCTCAGAAATACGTTGCTGAAATACTTCCCGATGCTAGTGTTGACGCGCCGTTCATTCGTCTCCTGCGAGCCTTAAGTGCCGCACTAGAGAGCCAGCTTGGCGATATGGCGGGACGTATTGCCAAAGTTCTTGATCAGGTAGGCCGCAGGCCTGGCTATGATGCTACTGCCTGTGCTGGCGGCCTAGCTGTAGGCGAGAAGGAGGTCTACTTTGTAAGCAATGAAGATCATCGAGTCTGTTCTCTAGAAGATGATTGGACCTCACGATGCGTCGGCCCAAAGATCAACGATCCTGGTGGCATTGCCCTGTTGGATGAGAGTATCTTCGTAGTGCAACGCATGTGGAGGCAATTCTTGGGAATGGGGTCTCTTCGTGAGATCTCTCTTGTAACGGGACAAATGAGAGCACACCTGTTGAATCGGGCGGGATCTGCCGTTTCATCAAGAGTCCATGAGATATTGAATGGGCTCCGCAGCCTTCGAGACACACCCATCTCGGATAGAAGCAAAGTAGCTTCCGCTGAGAGACTCTTGCTAGATCTTGGATTCATTAGTTGGCCCACGGCAGTAGAGGTTTTAGATGATGAGCGGCTCGTTGTATTGGAGTCCGTAAAGGCAAATGTCGTGAGCCTGAATGGTTGGACTGTAGAACGCTCGACCAACGTAGAGCTTATAAATCTTTCCGACTGCGCAGTAGTGAGCGGAAGAGGCATACTTCTCTTGGAGGGCGGAGTAGACCGGGAAGGGCAGATCCTTTACTGGGATCTTGTCGCAAATACGCTCTGCCAAGCGTACGACAAACCTATCTATCGGGGTGGAGGGATAAGCTACATTGACGGCCGTGTGTTGCTGACGATCGCCAAAGAATCACCTTGGGGAGAGGTGTGGGAATTTTCGATGGCATCTAATGGTACTCTAACTCCGAAGAATAATCGTCCATTAGTAAGCCGACTACACAACCCAACGCGCTTGCGCAGAAGCAGGTCAGGCCAGTGGTTCTGTCTATCTAGAAATGGAGTTTTGCATTTAGATCTGGGCTAAGAACCTCTATCAAACATCCGGCAGCGACAAGGAACTGGGCCCCTGGTCCGACAACGCCTTGGCTTCGGCGTCATCTTTGGGCTATCCGCACACCCTGTCACTCACTCCTCTCGGGAGGCTAAGAGATAATCGGACGCTTGGCTTCACCATGGATTGGGACTGAAGCGCACGCGCGATCCGCCTTCCTGCGTGAGCAAATTCATTGTCCGCTGACGCTCCTACGGCGCCTTGCCTTCTTTTTCTGTCTATTGTCCTGTCCGATCATCCTCCATCAATTGTCTAATGTTTCCAAGCTTCTTCTTGGAATCGGGCTCTGCCAAAAAGGTTCGAACTTCGCGGACAAAAGCCCGCTCTGTCAAGGCGGAGGCTCTTGTTGGCCTGAACCAATAGGCGCGGGCCTCCCAATGTTTCGGAGCTGCTGGAAAGCTTCAACCCCAACAGAACTTATATTCTGACAATAATGACAAAATCTGCACCACTCTCCTCTACCCGATACTCGTTTCTTAGCATCTTTACACCGCCCAGCCCTCCAAGGGCAATCCCAATGCCAATTAAAGACCAAGCGGTCGTTGTGCCTAACAGTGAAACGGTTGTTATTGCTGCACTTGTTCCAGCGCCAAATCTGACTGCCGCCGAGGTGCCTCCTGTTAGCGGTGCATAGACGATTTCCTCATGAGCCGTAGCTAGAGAATATATAGCCACCCCGGCAGCAACGGAGGCTGCAATAAACTTTCCCTTAGGTATGAGCATGGTTCGCTTGACTTTGCCTGCCAGCGCTCCTTCAACCCGAATCCGTTCACACTTACCTTCCATTGCAGCTTTGAGGTCTTCGCTTGTCTTCACGACCTTCTCTGACATAGCAATCTCCTTTAAAAAATTATGGATAAAAGGGTTTGGAATCTCGGCTCATCTCATAAACTTACGTCGGACAGCTAAAGCCAGTAAAGCTGCCTGCAAAGGTCCAATGACTGCTTCTAGCATGATTACTACCTTGCCTTGAATATTTGCAGGTTGAGGTTCAGGTTTTTGTAACGTTATTACCTGGCCGCTGTATACAAGGGCGCCGCCGCAACTCAATGCCAGAGGTGCTTGCAAGGCATGCGCCGCAGCTGAGGATGTATCCGCCTTTTGCTGCCACGTTACATCACCTAGCCAGTAGACGCCGGAAAAGCATAGCCATATCATAATCAAAACCATAGCTGCTCGTCCTGCTTTTTCACCATAGCCACTCGCGAGTCCATAAAGTGAATGTAGCGGATCAATGGCCTGCCATACCTCGCGACCTTTCATCCATATTCTAGCGGCGAGAGGGAGGCCCTTGCGTAGTGGTCGACATAGGATTTTACGAATCTCCAAGCTGTGGGTTAGCATAGCCGCATGCCGCAGATTCGCGGCCTCACCGTAGCGATTGTTATCCTCAGCATTCATGGACAACTGGCGATAAGCAATGGCCAGCAGACGATGCGGTGAGGACACTACTTCTCTTTCTCCTAACACTCGAATCGCCTCGTTGATCGCGCCCTTGTTGAATTTTCCCCACGAAACGTCAGTAAAGTTCATTTTACGTGGGTCAACGTTGATGAACCAGCGCGACAGTAATGCTACAGTATGAAACATTATACGCTCTGGTTTTTCGAAAATTGCTCCATCTAACTTAAAAGGAGATGGCGCCTCAAATTTGCAATTTTGAAATCTGACCGCATCACTAAATCTCGCTGCGGGAAAGTAGGCAACGGCGCCATCCTTGTAGGTCGAGTTAACAAAAAGTAGCACCGCCTTAAAAGTCGTGGATCGAAAAGATGTCTCGGCACTAAAGATTGCTGAGGTGAAATCAGCGTCCCCTTCGAAGGTGGCTGAAATGAAGTAGGCGTATGCACCAAATAGCGTCGAGGTAAAATCAGCAGAATTAAATATAGCTGAGCTAAAGTCAGCGGCGCTGAAAGTCGCGCCATTAAAATATGCAGTAGTCTTAAATACTGCTAGGGCAAAATCTGCGGACGCACAGAATACTGCAGAGACAAAGTATGCGTCACCAGCAAATACCGCCGAAGTAAACATAGCATCACTCGTAAACGTAAACTCTGAGAAATCTGCCTGAGAAGGAAACCAAACTCCTCGAAAATCAAAATCGTTAGACTCCCTCTTTCGAAGTAATGCCACGTTGAAATCGACGCTCTTATCCTTGTCAGGGTAGTGGAGCACACAGTATCCCTTTCCTTCGCACTCCTTGTAATAAGGTAGCCCTTTGCACGCGGTCCGCATCGATTCCTCGCAATCGCAGATAAACTCAGGAGGCGCGGCTTCGGAGTTACTGCGGACTGCTTCAGTTTTCTTGGTAGCGCTGTCGTTTTCGATGCTCGACGCTTTCAACGGCATGAATTCTCTCCCTGACAACGGGCGCGTGGCGGATTGTTCGTCGGAGAGCAACCGGGCTCAACCGAGCGTGCTATCTCCTTTTATCTAGTGACGCCGGCTCTAGCGAGTCTCATAGATGATGGTTAGAAGAGGCCATCATGAACGCGATTCGCTATTAGTAGAGCCTAGGACGAAACACGTTGGCAGTCAATATTTTTATACGGGGAATAATGCACAAGTGTATATATAGCCTAAGTTGATAGGCGCGAACAAGCAAATCCTTCGCGAGCTGAGGAGCCCCTATGAGCCGGTCAAGGCGGAATTAGTGTTCTCCTTGACCTACCGTCTGGGCGGCGTAGAATGAGGGGAAAGCATCCTCATCCCATGAAGACCCTGACCTACCGCATCCATCTCACCCCCGAGCCCGAGGGGGGATACACCGTTACCGCCCCTGCCCTCCAGGGCTGTGTCACCTGGGGCCGCGACTACGAGCATGCCCTAGAGATGGCCCATGAGGCGATCGAGCTCTATATCTCCTCCCTTGCCGATGACGGACTGCCCATCCCTGAGGACATCCTCTCTGCCGATGCTTTGTTCCAGCTCTCCAGGGTTGCGCCACCTGGGGATGCGACACGCTATAGGGAAAGCCCGTAATGCGATCGAACTTCATCTCACGCAACTTGCCGCAGATGGGGAGGCTATCCCCGAGGATTCTCTCCCTGCGGATGCACTGGTCCAAGTCCAAGCGCCCGCAAAATTGAGCGCCTCTCAGGATTTATCGGACGGCCAAATGAGTAACACTGCTCCAAATCCCATCAGCGATGAAGAATGGCGCGAGATCGTGGCTCTTCCCAAGGTGCAGGAGTTATGAGGGTCTAGACGACGATGACACTGAATTTCTGACCGAAGTATACGGCGCGAAGTTCGATTTCCAATCGGGCGGTCCCAGCTACTCCGGCGATCTCTACATTCTTCAGGGAGATATGCTTACCGGCGATCCACCGGTGGTCCTCACACGGAATTACGCGGGAAAGCTTGAGGTTCAGAATCAAGATCTCTATGAGCCTTAGTCAGAGGGCCGCCTAGGCTAGGAGGACATCTCTTGTTTCCACTCGGAAGCGCTAGCGCCGCCGAGGATCTTGTCTTTCCGGTGAGAGGCGCCCGGTGACCCTGGACACATTCTAGCTCCCGAATCCCAGCAGAGCCTCATTGACCTTTCATATGGGCGTGTTACCCTAATGATGTGCTTGTGGGCGCAAGCCCCGTTCAGCTAAGGGATACCTAAGCCGAAGCCAAGCACACTTAAGACTCCGCCTTCCGCAGGCGGCGTTTTTAGTATTCAGTCGTCCTCAAGACCTTTCGTCGAGAGCCTCTGCTCGCCCTTTCGGAATTTGTTCTCCGGCATAACGCTCCAGAAAATGACCTTCCCGCCGCCGACCCGCCTCAAGACGGTGCGGACCTTCACCGGCGACTCGCGAGGGCCGAGGATAGCGACAAAACCCCAGTATTCGACCTGCTTCAGCACGGTTTCTCCGCGCCCCGAGGGAGCGCCCACTGGCTGCAAAAGCCGTCGATATTCCTGAAGCGTGCCTGCGCGGCGGATGGTCTCAAGCGCGAGGGGCAAGAGGCGGAGCTTCAGGAGCTGTTCCTTCTTGCTGCGCTCTGTTCGTCCGGAGAATTGGAGGTGGTGGAAGCCGTCAGAGTTCAAGATTACGTCACAATCCAGATAGGGATTATGGATGGCCCGTTGCGCGTCGTAGAGCTGTCGTGCCTTCTGCTTTTTCTCCTCGAAATATTGAGAGTCGATTGGCATGGTTGTGGTATATAAATTCGCCTGGATTTCTCAGTGTGCCAGAGCGTCGCCTCTGCTACAAGGCTTCACGCCTTTTTCTTTTGTCTCTGATGCTTGCGACTTAGCCGCAAGCATCCCAGCAAGCTGCGACAGAAGCGTGTCCCACGTTCGAGGTACGTCTCGGTGTGGGACACCAGACCAATTTTTCGTCCGCTCAGCGACCAGCTTCGCTTCGGGAAGTTCTGTAAAATCAATATTCTTTTGGTTCACCAGCCAGTTCGAGGTGAACAAACCGACCAGTTCTCGTTTTTCATCGTTAGTCCCTGATTTATACACGGAATACGCGGAATCTAGCCGTTCGAGGAATTCGGCGAGCTTCTGCGCTCCGCTCCGCTCTGGATCATCGAGCGCGGCAAGCCTCTCTTCGAGCGCCTGCTTTTCAGCGAAGAGCGCTCCCTTCCGTTCCTCGAAGAGATCGCGGTCAAGGAGTCCATCCACCACGGCATCGGCGAGGCGCCCGCGGCGCGCCGCAAGCTGACTGAGCTGCAATTCGATCGCCTTTCTCTCTCTCGCCGCGTCATCCTTCCAATTGGCCGTGAGGCTCGCTACCTTCTCGCGGATGTAGAGTCGCTCCTCCGGATCGAGTTGCGCGGCTTGAAGAAAAGGGCTGAACTTCTTCTCCGGTTCTTCCTCCCGCACACTGGTAATCGGGCAGGTTCTCGTGTGGCACCGGTAGTAGGTATAGCCCTTCTGCGTCTCGCCGATCAGAGCATACCCGCAGCATGCGCAATGGAGAGTCCGGCGGAAAACGAAGTCGTGCTTTTCGGGCCTCGCGGCGAGCTTGCCGTCTAAGACGGCCTGCACGCGGTCGAAGAGCGACTTGGGCACGAGCGGCACATGAGCGCCCTCATAAATTTTCTTCCGGCGCTTGATCCGTATGAGGCCGATGTAGAAGGGATGGCGGAGCATGGTCGAGAGGCCATTTATAGACACTCGGCCTCCCCGGCGATTACGGAGTCCCGCCTTCTCCATTTCCTCCTTCAGCGTATGCAGGTTATACCTGCCGGTCGCATAGAGCTCAAAGGCTCGGCGTACCAAGGGACCATTTATCGGATCGATTGCTTTGGGTTTTCCCGCCCCGCAGTCGAGATAGCCGATCGGCGCTTGCATCGGTAAGATGCCTTGGCTGAGGCGCCCGTCGATGCCCTTCAAGGTCTCCTCGCGAAGATTGCGGATGAAGTCGGCGGCCACGACGGCTTGGATGTCTGCTGACAGCCTTCCGCCGCGGGTCTGGAGGTCGAGCGTCTCGTTTACGAAATGCACCGCAATGCCGCGATCGATAAGTTCGCCGAGTTCGGCCCAATCTCGAAGGTTTCTGGCGCTTCGGTCAATTTTGTGGATCAGGACGCCTTGCACCTTGCCCCGCCGCAGGAGCCGGAGCATCTCGGTCCACTCTCTCCGGCCCCGCTTCGCGGCAGTCTCCCGCTCCTCAAACCAGCGCGCGACCTCGAAACGGTTGCGCTCGGCAAAGCGCTCAATCGCGACTCTCTGCTCTTGAAGCGAGACGTGGCGCTCGCCCTGCCTGGGCGTCGAGACGCGGATATAGGCATAAAACTTCATGGCTTATTATGATGCGGTTTTTTTGGGCGATCGACTTTTTTCGTCATGGTAGGCCGCGAGGAGTGATTCGTCAACGCGAGGAATTGCGAGTATTCCTTGGGATCAGTCGCGATCCGCTCATACATACGGAAGATGAGGGAGACGTAGCGGGTATACCACGCATCCAAGCTCGCGTACTGCTCCTCGGTAAGGCCAGGATGTAGCCTCTTCAAGCTCGCGAGGTCATCGGTTTGCGCGGTGCGCGTCATGCGCCTCAGGCTACGCTGTAGTGCGAAGCATACAAGGCGTCTCCTGCCGCCGTGGCTTCGTTCTTTAATACCCAATCCATCAAGGATCGGGTGATTTTTGTTTTCAGATTTTCTTCACCGCGCATTTATTTTTCGCTCACCGCGTCTTGGTAAGCGTAAGGGTAAAGGTAAGCGCTCACGGGACTCATGCGGAATCGCCTGTTGTAAAGGCGTCTCCCGCAGCCTTTGCGCGTCTTTTCTCGTAAGTATTCTGAACCAGTCATGACGCGCACCTCAACGATCACGCGTATTGCACTGCCCCTCGCCGACATCCGCGCCGGGCCGTGAAGCGACGCATTCCCACAACAGCGAACGTCGCTCACAAACCCATTCTTTCTAATCATGTCACCACACACGACCCGTATTTTGGCTGTCGATTCTATGACAAGAGGCTTCGGCTACGTCATCTTCGATGAACCCTTCTACCTCGCGGAGTGCGGTTTTGCCCGCGTGAAGGGCGACAAGCACCTGGGCGCCATTGTCCATTTTGAAAAGCTCCTCGTGGACTTCCAGCCAGGAAGAGTAGTACTCGAAGACGCCGAGGCTCCCGGCTCCCGCCGGCACCACCGGGTGCGAGAACTGAATGCAACTCTCGCCATGCTCGCCCGCGAGAAGGGCCTTGCAGTCACCCTTCTCCCCCGGACGGCAGTCGTCGCTCGCTTCTCGGGAGGGGAGGCACGCGCGACAAAGCAGACGATCGCGCAAGGTCTTGCGCGGCACTTCCCGGAACTGCGCCTCAAGCTCCCGAAACCCCGCAAGCCCTGGGAGAGCAAGCGCGAGAGCATGTCGGTCTTTGACGCCCTGGCGCTCGCCGTGACGAGCGTTACCGAGTAGCCAATTGTCGCAAGGCGTTCCCCATGCAAAGGCGGCCTCCGTGGCCGCCTTTTGCGCCTCTCTTCGCGCGGCTATCCTGACTGCCAGACCTTCGACAACTACGAGAAAGGAGGATGCGATGCCAAGGGGCTTCGTGTCATTTGCGGAGGTGAAGCAGGCGGTCACCATGGAAGCGGTGCTCACGCGCTACGGACTCTTTGCGGTCCTCGCGCAGAAGGGAAAAAATCTCGTGGGATCTTGCCCCTTCTGCAAGGGGAAGTCTCCGCGCCAATTCCAGGTGAACCTCGTGAAGAATGCCTGGTATTGCTTCGGCTGCAAGGCCGGCGGGAACGTTCTGGACTTCGTGGCGAAGTCGGAGAGCGTGAGCGTGCGCACCGCGGCGTTAAGGCTCGACTCTTGGTTCGCACTCGGGCTTGGGGAGGAGACGCCGCGCCCTGCGCCGGCCGCCGTCCCCGCAGAGCCGCCGCAAGCGAGAGAAGAGGAGGCGCCCCGCGAGAACCCGCCTCTCACCTTCACCCTCAAAACCCTGGACCCCCACCATGAGAGCCTTGCGTCTTTGGGACTCGGCGCCGCGACTATCGAGCGCTTCGGCGCAGGGTACTGCACGAAAGGACTCCTGAAAGGCAGGCTCGCGATCCCGATCCATAACGGTCGCGGGGAACTCGTCGCTTACGCGGGCCTTGCGGTCGAGGAGGGCGAGACACCGCGCTATCTCTTCCCGCCGAACTTCCACCCGGCCCTCGAAGTCTTCAACTTGGACCGCCTCGCGGAATTCGTCCACGAGGACGGCCCTCTCTACCTCGTTCCCGAGATCGAGGGCGTGCTCCGGCTCGCCGACATGGGAGTGGCCCCGGTCATCGGTCTCTTCGACGGTTCGCTCTCCCCAGAGCAGGAGGAGGCGATCTCCGGCGCCGTGTCGCTCTACGACAAGCTCGTCCTTGTGGGCGAGGGCTTTCCGGAGCGTACCGTCGCCCACCTCGCGCGGCACATCGCCGTATCCTGGATCTCGCATCCCCGGAGCGAGTCTCTTCCTGAGGAGGAGCCATGAGCAGAAAGCGCAAGACCCTTCCCTTGGGGCTGGTGGTCGCAACCTACGGTGCGCTCCACGCCTTCGCCCGCTCCAATGAAGACTATTTCTCTTACCTCCTGCGCCACGAACGCGGAGATTGGGGCGAGGTCTGCCCGGAGGATGCTGAGGCCAATGACCAGGCGAGTAAGACCGGTGAGCGCCTGCTCTCCGCCTACCGGCTTCTGAACGGCACGAAGATCTGGATCGTGACCGAGGCCGACCGCTCCTCCACCTGCATCCTCCTCCCCGAGGAGTATTGATTCTCATAGCCCCACGGCCTGACCGCCCGGGGCTTTTTTCTTATTCGATCTTCGGAGACCACGAAGTCCAGCCCTCCCGGGCGAGAACTTCAGGCGGGCAGATCGGGCGTTCGTGTTCGCCCCGAAGGCAAGCGAGGACCGGCGGCCGAGGGTGCCCCGATCGACCCACTCAGCTCTTTCCAGCGAGGGAGAGGAGGGATAGGGCCGCTAGTCTTCGATTCCGAGATAGGCTCGGAGTGCCCGCCGGATGATCTCGGCCTTGGAGCAGCGCTCCCTCTTCGCCCTCCGGGCGAGCGCCTCTGCCTCGTCCTCGTGGAGATAGCTCACCTCGCGGACCAGGTTCGTGCCGGCGAAGCGCTTCCGCTCGCCCGAGGTCTTCTTCTCGTCGCTCATGGCCCGCGAGGGTACCTCATGCGCCTACCCTGAATCCAGGCTAGACACAGCATGGGTGTAGGAAGTAGGATCGCGTGAGAGCGGGGAGCGCGCGTCTCCCCATACCAAGGAAGCGGCCCCGACAGAGGCGCACACCTGCTGCCGGAGCCTAGCCAAGACATGAAGGAGAGCCTCCATGCCTGACCGCGACGAGTCTACCCCAGCCGCCCCCATCCCCCGCATCGATCCCGCCTCCTGGGAGGCGGGAGAGGGACTGCGCGAAACGCTCCTCCTCCACTTCACGGACCCCGAGGCGAACGAGGCCCTCAGGCGCCTCGGGGACCTCCTCTTCGATCTCTCCCTTCTCGGCGCAGAGTCCTGGCCCCACCACCCCGAGGGCGAGACGCGGGCCGAGCTCCGGGCCGCCTTGGCCGACCTCAGGCACCTCGAAGGCTTCCTCGGTGCCGTGGGCCGCGAGGACCTCGTCTCATCCCTCAATGACGAGGACTCCGCCCTCTCGCAATTTGCCGCCCGGGAGGTGCTTGAGCTGCGGGCAATCGCCGACCGGATCGAAGCGGCGCTCGGAGCGGAGGCCTGAGCCATGCCGCGAATTCCTACGCCCCTTCTCTGGAAGCGCCGCAGCTTCGCCGTCTTTGAGCCCCGGGGGCTCACTGACCGGCTCTACGCGGTCGCAGTCACGGGGATCGTCTCCGGCCCTTTCGCCATCTACCGCCTTCCCGGGAGCAGGTGGTTCCATCTCATCCACCTGCCCTCCCAAGCGAAGATCATCGATCTTGAGATGCAGAACTGCTGCAAGGACGCGGCGGAGAAGTTCGCCGCCTGTGACCTGAACTGGTGGACCTGCATCCCGGAGGAGGTCGTGGGCCCCGATCTCCAGGAGATGCGGAACCTCCATGCCCGCCTGAGGCCCACCTCCTGGATCGCGAGGGACTGGAGGAAGGGAGAGGACAAGAAATGAAGGTGCGCTGAGGCGTAAGGACAAGGAAACCGTGAGAAGGGTGTTGAGTGCCTCATGAAGTCCCGCGGGACTCCTGGGGCACTCACCCAATGCTCTTCGACTCCGGGAAGCCCCCGCTTAGTGCAGGAATCTCTCGCGGACCTTGGGGATCGTGGCCAAGCGGTCCCAATTCAAGACGATGGCACGCGCGACATCGGCCTGCGGCGTGCCCCGCCCGGGAAACGCGGTATTCGAGTACCAGGGTTCGCGGGTACAGGTGAGGACTCCCATCACGTCGCAGCGCGGCGGCTCCTCCGGACCCTGGGGGATGAGGATTCCTCTCGCCCAAGGGAACTCAGAGGCTCCCGCTCCCTGCGGGGTGTCCGTGACGCTCTGCTCCACAGGGTGGTTTCCTCCCGCGGCATGGCCGAACTCGTGGGCGGCGACATCCGTCCACAGGGTGTCCGTCTCCGGGTTGTAGACCGCACCCGTCTCAAGTCCGACGAAACCGATCAAGACATTTTGGGTGTAGTCCTTGGCCTTCCTCGGAGAGATCGGGGTAACGCCCGCGCGACCCTGGACGTCGTGACATTGGAAGAGGAAGAAGGGAATGGCGATCTCGTTCCGCTTCAGTACCCCCAAGACTCTCCGGTCCTGCACCGCCCGGATAAGGAGCGCGTGGAGATCGCAGGGGTCTTCGACCACGAAGTCAGCCGGGAGGCCGCCGCTATAGACGAGTTCAAACCGGTAGCGGACGGGATCTATCCCTGAGTTCGCGAAGAGGACCTTTTGACGCTCCACGAGGAGAGGCCCCACGTGCTCTAGGCCCCGCTCGCCGAAGGCCGCGATGCTTCGCGCGTCGTAGAAGACGCCGATCCGCATGGGCTTCGGCGGAGGCGCGGGGGGCTTGGGCTTTCTCGCCGCGAGCGGAGCTGCGATGAGGGTAAGGGTGACGAGGACGAGAAACCACCGTGCTCTCATGGGCTCTTCTCCCGGAAGACTTCTTGGGTCGTAAGCGCTACATGGTTCTCTAAGACACCACCCGGCAAGCATTCGGGTGAAGCGATATTACCAGAATTACGGAATCCGTAATTCCAGAATCCGGCCCTCTCTATGCTCGCCTGTATGGCGGACCCAGAGAAACGCATTGGACCTCGCGGCGGCGAAACGACCTTGAAGCCCGGGCAGGTGAAGAAGACGATTTGGCTGAACGAGGATGAGGCCGAGGCCATCCGTCGGGCGGCCTTCGACCAGCGGGTAAGTGAGGCGTCGCTCGTCCGTGAGGCCATCCGCCGCTTCTTCGGATTACCAGACTAGAACATTTGTACTCCTGCGGTCTCTGGACGGTACCCCTCGCCCGGTGCTTCCGTCATCCGGCCTCCCGTCCCGCGCTGCGATGCTCGCCTTCAACCGCCGCCCGCATGGCTGCGGCGCGTTCATCGGCGGCGCGTTTCAGGGCGTCCGGCGCGAAGTGTGCGTAGACCTCGGTCGAGCGGCGGGAGCGGTGGCCGACGTTTTTCCCGGCGATCTCAAGCGGCACGCCCCGGGAGACATCCCAGCTCACGACGTTGTGCCGGAGGTCGTGAATCCGGAAGGCTCCGAGATGCTCAATACGGTCGAGCCCCGCGCGCCGGCGGATGCGCGCCCAGGGCTTGCGGACGGTCGTAAGGTGCCCCTCTAGATCCTGGCCGGGGAAGACATAGGGACAGCCGGCTACCCGCGGCACCCGCTCGAGGATGGAAACGGCCTCCGTCGGGAGCTGCCGGTATTCCTCCGCCGCGGTCTTCGTAAGGAGGAGCCGCGCCGCGCCGCGTTTGAGGTCCACGTTCGCCCACTCTAGGGCGAGGACTTCTCCGATCCGCCACCCGGTCCAGAAGACCACCCTGAGCACCGCGCAGGCGACAGCGCCCACGCTCGGCTCTTCCTCGTCGATGGCCGTAAGGAGCCGGGCCATCTCCGCCGGTGCGAGCATGACCTCCTTGCGCGCGCCGCGGCGATCCTCGCGGTAGCGCTCCATGTGGAGCGCGGGGTTCGAGTGCTGCGGACGCCAGCCCCAGCGCTCCGCCTGGTCGAATGCCTGCTGGAGGAGGGAGAGCGTGCGGTTCGCGATGTAGGGAGTTTCGCGCATCGCGGCGTGCAGCCGCTCCAGATCGGCGGAGGTCACGGCATCGACGCGCTTCCCGCCAAGGGCCGGGAGCACATGGCAGCGGAAGAGGATCTCGTAGTAGGCGACGGTCGAGGGGCGGGGCGGGCGTTTCTTGCCGGGGAGGTGCTCGGTGAGGAAGCGCTCGGCGAGGGCGGAGACCTTCGGCGATTCGCTCGGCCGGAAGGAAGCGGCGGGATCGCCCCCGGCCTTCACCTCAAGGAGGAGCTTCGCCGCGAGCGCCCGCGCCGCTTCCGGCGTGAGCGGCCCGTGCCTGCCCAAGGTCACGCGCTTCGGCGCAGAGAACTCCTTCTCCGCCTGGCTGCGCGTCCGGTACTGGAAGACGTAGACCTTTTTCCCGGCCGGCGTCACCTTGCAGCCGAAGCCGGTGACTTCGGTGTCCCAGAGGTATGCGTCCCGGTCCGCGGCCTTCAAGGCATCCACGGCACGCTTCGTGATCTTCTCGCGCATGGGGTTCTGTCCTCCAGTCAAGCGCTCCGCCAGCAATCATATAGCAATCAGCCGGGCGCAAACCGGGGCAAGCTCGGTCCAAGGCATGTCCTCGCAAGTGACTGAAAAAAAGCCACTTATCAGGATCAGTCAAACCGGGTAGATCCGGGCCGAATTGAATGGCATTCAAGAGGTCGTCGGTTCGATCCCGATCGGCTCCACCAATCCCTCTCCTTCTTCTCCAGCTCTGTTGCGCTATTGATCCGGCGGCACGATCAACAACGACTTGCCCGATCCGGAGAGGATCTCGAAGGTGAAGTCGTGGCGGCGCGACCTTCCGGCGGCGGGCCGTGAGGCGGCGTGGCGGCCGAGGACGATGAGGTCGTAGTCCCCCTCCTTCGCCTCGTCGAGGATGCCCTGGACCGCAGTGCGCGCGGGGCGCAGGGCGGTGCGGCTGGTCACCTCCAGGGCCCGCAGGGTGGCGAGGCCGGCGTCCAGGTGGGCCTTCACCCAGGGCGCGGGCTCGCCCCCGTCGAGCAACACGTGGAGCAGGGTCACCTCGGCGCCCAACCGGCGGGCGAGCCAGCCTCCTACGCGGACGTCCGCCTTGCCGGGCTCGCCCACGGCCGTGCAGATGAGGATACGGGCGAAGGAGGCGGGCGCCTCCTGCACGGCGAGGAGCGGCGTGGAGAGCGTCGCCAGGATGCCGCCCAGGACTTCGGACGGGCCGCTCTCCGGCGTCTTCAGGACCAGGAAGTCGTAGAGGCTCTGCACCTGCTCGGCGGCGATCTCCGCCACCGGTTCACCCCGCCGGACCACCGGCTCCGCGTCGGGCAGGCCGTGGGCGGCCGCGCGCTCCGTCTGGGAAGCGCGGAGGGCCTCCACCCGGTCCGTGTCGTCCGTCACGCTGAGCAGGGAGATCCGGGCGTCGAGGGGACCCTCCAGCGCCTGCAGCAGGGCGAACGGCGCCGGGCTGCCCGCGTCCGGCAGGTCGCAGGCGAGGATCCGCGGCCGGGGCGGGGCCAGGATGTGCCAGCCCTTGAGGCTCACCCACACCTCGGGTCCGCTCAGATCCTCCCCGGCCGGGAGCACCGCGTCGACCAGCAGACTCTCCTCGCCGTAGACGGCGGGCGACGCCTGCCGGGTTCCCGGGATGGCCGGCAGGCGGACCCGCAGCCGGCGCAGGGCTCCCAGGAAGCTCTGCTCCACGATCGTCCCCCGGCCCAGCAGGCGTACTCCCCGCTCCGGCGGCTCGGCGGACAGCGCCACCTGCTCGGGCCGGACGAGCACCCGCACCCGGGCGTCCTCCTCGTGCTCCACCTCGGGCGGGATGGGAAGGGATAGCGCCCCGAGCTGGGCGGCGCCGTCCCGGGCCCGGCCCACGAGCACGGTGCCGGCCCCCAGGAAGGTGGCGCCGAAGAAGGTGAGCGGGCGGGCGTACAGGGCCTCGGGCTCGCCCACCTCCAGCAGCTCCCCCCGCTCCATGAGACCCACGCGGTCGGCCAGCTCGAAGGCCTCCTCCTGGTCGTGAGTGACCAGGATGGCGGTGACGCCGAGCTGGCGCTGGATCTCCTTGAGGTTGCGCCGGAGCTGGCCACGGATCTTCACGTCGAGCGCCCCGAAGGGCTCGTCCAGGAGGAGCACCGACGGCTCGTGGACCAGGGCCCGGGCCAGGGCCACCCGTTGCTGCTGGCCGCCCGAGAGCTGGTGGGCATAGCGGTTGCCGAGCCCGCCCAGGCCCACGAGGTCGAGGAGCTGCTCGCGCCGCCGGGTCCGCTCAGGTCCCGCCACCTTGCGGATCTTCAACGGGAACTCGATGTTCTCGGCCACGCTCATATGACGGAAGATCGAGTAGTTCTGGAAGACGAAGCCGATCCCCCGCTCCTGGGGCGGCAGGTCCGTCACGTCCCGGCCGTGGAGCTGGATGCGCCCCGAGTCCGGCGCCGAGAGGCCGGCGATCAGGCGCAGGATGGTGCTCTTGCCGCTGCCGCTCGCCCCCAGCAGGACGAACACCTCGCCGTCCCGCACCTCCAGCGACGTGGACTTGACCACCCGCTGGCCGCCGAAGCTCTTGGTGAGCTGCTCCAGGCGGATCGACACTACGTCCTCTCTTTCCCCGTCGTGCCCGAGTAGCGGAGCAGGAAGAAGAAGATGACGAAGGAGAGAGCCGCCAGCACCGCGGCCACGGCGTTGGCCTGGGCCACCTTGCCGGCCTCGAACTGGGCGAAGATGTAGAGTGGCGCCGTCTGGGTGCGCAGCCGCAGGTTCCCGGACACCATCACCGTCGCCCCGAACTCTCCCAGCGAATGGGCGAAGGTCAGCAGCGTGCCGCTGAACAGACCCCCCTTCAAGGCCGGCAGGATGACGTAGCGGAACGTCTGCCAGCGCCCCGCCCCCAGCGTGTAGGCCGCCTCCTCGTAGGTCACCTCCAGCTCGTCGAGGAGCGGCTTGACCGCTCCCAGCATGTAGGGGAAGGTGACGAAGAGGTGGGCGAGGAGCACCCCGGCGGGAGTGAACATGGGCTGCAGCCCCAAGGGCGCCAGGAGCTTGCCGAACAGGCCGATGGGCCCCCAGAGGAGGAGGAGCGAGGTGCCCACGACGACGGTGGGGATGGCCACCGGCAGGTTGATGGCGATGGCCAGCGGCCGTTCGCCGCGGAAGCGGTGCTTGGCCAGCACGTAGGCGGCCCAGGTGCCCAGCACGGCGTTGATGGCCGCCGTGAGGAACGCGATGAGCAGGCTGAAGCGGAGGGCGAACTGGGCGTCCTCGGTGCGCAGAGCCTTCAGGAACTCCCCGGGACCGCCGCGGAAGGCGAAGACGAACACCGCCGCGATCGGCATGAGGATCAGCGGCAGCAGGACGAGCACGAGCAGGCCCACGGGGATCCCCGCGCCGTTCCGGCGGCCGATCACTTGCCGATCTCCTTCATCACCCGGTCCTTCCAGATCCCGTCCACGATCTCCTTCTTGACCCGGTCCCAGCCGCCGAAGTCGGCCACCCGGAAGGGGTCCTGAATCCTCCCGAAGGCGGGGTTGGCCGCGTTCAACCCCTCGTCGACGCTGCGGAAGCCGCGGCGCACGAAGAGCCGCTGCGCCGTCTCGCTCCACAGGTACTGCACCAGGGCGCCGATCAGCGGCCGGTCCGCCGGGGCGACGTTCCGGTCGACCACCACCAGCGTGTGCTCGGACAGGACCGTGCTGGGAGGATAGACGATCTCCCCCGGCAGCGTGCCCCGGGCGGCGTCGCGCAGGACGTCCTGCTCATAGGTGACGAGCACGTCGCCGAAGCCGTTCTCGAACTGGGTGCGGGCGGCGCGGGCCGAGGCGGCCTGGGCGACGACGTGGCGCCAGACGCCGCGCAGGGCCTCGAAGCCGGCCTCCTCCTCCCGCCCCGGGAACCGCCGGGCGGCCGCGCCGTACTCGGCGAGCAGGGCCCAGTTGGCGCCGCCCGAGGTCATGGGGTCGGGGTGGACCACCCGCACCCCCGGCCGGGCCAGGTCGGAAAAATCGTGAATTCCCTTGGGATTCCCCCGGCGCACCACGAGGACGAAGGGGGTGCGGTTGACCACGCCGCCGTGGGGGAGGTGGCGCCAGGAACCGGCAGCGACCACCCCGGCGGCGGCGAGCCGCTCGGCGTCGAGCTCCAGGGAGAGGAGGGCGACCTGGGCCGGCACGCCGAGGGTGAGCTGGTTGGTCACCGTGCCCGAGCCCGCGAAGGAGGTGATGAACTCCACCCGCTCCCCCGTGCGCTGCCGCCAGCCGCGGGCGAACTCGGGCAGCACGTCCTCGTTCAGGGCCTCGCCCAGGATGCTGAAACCGTAGAAGACCACGGTGCGCGGCCGGGCCGGCCGCCCTGGGACCGGGAGCCAGGGCCAGACGGCGTAGAGGAGCAGCGCCAGCCCGGCGGCGGTGACGAGTCCTCCTTCGAGGCGGGGTCGGAAGGGGCTCCGCATGGCCCGGCAAGACTACCCCGGCAGCCCCTTCCTTGAAACCTCTGCTCCGCTTTGGCTACACTCCCGGGGGATCGAGAGCCAGTTGCGCTAGAATCCAGGGTTCCAACCGCGTGAGGTTCGGGAGAGCGCCGTGCAGCCAAGGAAAGTGCTCGTCGTCGACGATTCGAAGCTGATGCACAAGATGTACGAGGTGATGCTGCGCCAGTATGCCCTCGTCTACGCGTCCGACGGCCGCCAGGCCCTCGACCGCCTGCAAGAGCACCCTGACATTGACCTGGTGCTGCTCGACGTGAACATGCCGAACATGAACGGCCTGGAGTTCCTGGCCCAGATTCGCGCCGACGGCGCGCGGGCCGATCTCCCCGTCATCATCATCAGCACCGAGGGGCGCGACGAGGACACCGTGCGGGGAATGGAGGCGGGGGCCACCGCCTACATCAAGAAGCCGTTCCATACCGAGGAGATTCTCGGCATGATCGCGCGCCTGGAGACGAAGGGTTCCGCCGCTTGAGCGAGCGCGGCACCACCGGGACGCCTATGGCGAACAAATCGCGTCTGGAGTCGCCGGCCGTGGGGTTGGACCTCGTCGCCGAGCTGCGCTCGACCCTCGAGCGAGCGGGCGAGCTGATCCGCGTCGTCGAGTCGAACCTCAAGGGGGCGTCCGAGGGGATCGAGGGCGCCTCGTCGTCCGAGCGCGTGGCCGAGTTGGAGCGTCGCCTGGCCACGGCGGAGTCGGACGTCAAGGAGCTCGCCTCCCGGCTGGTGGACTCGGAGCACCAGGGCGGCCGGCTGATGAACCTCTACGTCGCCACCTACCAGCTCCACGCCACCCTCGACCCGCCGGAGGTGCAGGCCACCATCGCCGAGATCGCCATCAACCTGCTGGGCGCCGAGCAGTTCGTGCTGCTGCTGCGCCGCGACGAGGGGGACGGTTGCGAGATCGCCCTCATCGAGGGGATGTACGAAGGCGGCAGGACGTTCTATGACGGCGAGGACTACACCGGCGGCGACCCGATGGTGGATGCCACCTTGAAGGACGGGGTGCTGCGTCTGGGCCCCACGGCCGAGTCACAGGCGCTGGCGGCGGTTCCCCTGCGGGTACAGCACGAGATCGTCGGCGCCCTCGTGCTGCTCAAGCTGCTGGACCACAAGCCGATTCTGCGGGCCGAGGACCGCGACCTGCTCGACCTGCTCTCCGCCCATGCCGCGTCGGCCCTCTTCGCCGCGCGGCTGTTCGCCACCAAGGATCGCAAGCTGCGCACGCTGGAGAGCCTGGTCAAGCTGGCGCGCGGGGAGTAGCTTCCCGTACTCCATCTTGCGAAGACTGGCCTGATCCGGCCGCCAAACCGTCAACCGCCATGGGTATCTCCGGCAGCCTCAAAGACGTCTCCGTCGCCGATGTGATGCAGTTCATTCACCTCGGCCGGCGGACGGGCACGCTGCTGCTCTCGCGGGCCAGCGAGCGGGCGATGATCGGTTTCCACGGCGGCCGGCTGGTCTCCGCCCAGGCGCCGCGCACCCCCAAGCTGGGCGACCTGCTGGTGTCTTCGGGGATGATCGACCGGGGCATCCTGGACCACGCCATCCGCTCCCAGAACGAGGAGCGCGAGCACCGGTCGCTGGGCCAGATCCTCATGTCCTCCGGCTCCATCGACGCCGAGGGGCTGCGCCAGGTGATCGCCCAGCAGATCGAGCAGGCGGTCTCGGAGGTCATGGTCTGGGAGACCGGGACGTTCGAGTTCGCCATCGACGACCTGCGGCCCATCGACGACATCGCTCTCTATCCGAGCGACGTGCTGCCGGACGCGGACATCAACACCCAGATGGTGCTGCTCGAAGCGGCGCGGATCTTCGACGAGCGCAACCGCGACGACACCCAGCCCGGCGCCTCCACGGGCGCTGCCGACGATGGCTATGAGGCGGGGGACTCGACTCACCCCGCCCTCCTCGATCCGAGACCGGCGGCGAGCACCGCCCTGGCGGTGGCCGAGCCCGGTATCCAGCTCGATGACCTCGGCGAGCCGAAGCACGCCGCCGAGCTGCTGCGCCTGCACGTGGTCTCGACCGATACGGAGTTTGCCGAGGGGCTGGCCGAGGCCCTGCTGCACGAGGTGGCGGGGGTGGAGCTGGTGCCGCTGGGCCAGGCGGGCCTCGTGTCGCGTGGCGAGCCGCAACCGATCGTGCTCGTCGACCTGCGGCGCGGCGGCGTCACCCTGGACGAGGCGGCGGCGCTGCGGCGGGCCCGCCCGCGGGCGTCGTTCATCGCCCTGGTCGAGCCCGGCACCTCTTTCACCCGGGTCTACGAGACGGGGATGCTGGCCGCCCTGCCGGCCGAGGTCGAGGCGGTGTCGGCCTGCGTCGAGAACGTCATCGAGAGCCGGCGCGACCTGGTGCGCGGCGCGCCGCGGCCGGACTCCCGGTCGGGCGTCGCCCGTCTGCGCCGGGTGTTCGGCGACCTGCGCTCGGGGCTGATCTCGGCCACGGTGGCCCTCAACCTCATGCACATCATCTCGGAGTCGGTGGAGCGGGCCGTCCTCTTCCTGGTCAAGCGCGACCACCTGGTGGCCCTGGGTGCCTTCGGCAGCGACTCCAAGGGCCGGCCCCTCGCCGAGGTGACCCGCGGCCTCAAGGTGGACCTGGAGATCGACAGCGCGCTTTCCCGCAGCCTCGACACCAGCGAAGTGCAGAGCCTCACCTTCGAGGACGCCGACCTGCCCGAGCCTTTCCGTACCATGGTCGGACCCCCGAAGAACAACCAGGTGGTGATCTTTCCCGTGCTCGGCGCCCAGCGGGTGATCTCGGTGATCTACACCGACAACGGCGACAGCGAGAAGCCGATCGAGGACATCGATATCCTGGAGCTGGCCACGGCCCAGGTGGGCATGGCCTTCGAGAACGAGCTGCTGCGGCGGCAGATTTCGCAGGGGAAGTAGGTTACTGCCCCTTGTACCCCGCCGGCGGGTCGTACGTCCCGGCCGGCGCGTCCTTCGTCTCCACGGCGACCAGTTCCTCGCGGGTCTTGAAGCGGCTGCCGCCCATGGTGACGTCGGCTTCCTGGATCACGGGGAACCCCTCGATCTGCTGCATCTGGCGCGCCCACTCCCCGGAATTCGGCTGCATGGCGGCGAGGGCGGCGGCGAGCTTGCCGTAGGCCTGGTAGGAGGCGACGTCCTTGCTCGCCCAGATGGTGGTGTCCAGGTGCAGGCCCTCCGGGTTCGAGATGTCGACCTTGTACTTGCGGGCGTTCCAGGTGCCGACCTTCTTCGTCTCGCCGGTGGCGGTGACCTGCACTTTCATCGGCGCTCCCGCCGGCGCGGCGAGCTTCTGAAGGTCCGGCGCCGCCAGCTCGAGGTAGGTCTTGTCCGCGTGATTGAGGACGTAGACCTTGCCGCGGTCGAGGCGGACGATGGTGGAGGTCTCCCCCTCGTCGCGCCGCAGCTTGTCGGTCGCGATCCAGAGGTGGACCTGGCCCGTCGTGGGCTGGTCCATCTTCAGCCCCTCGACGCTGCTGCGGACGGTGAGCAGAGTGTCGGCGGCGGCCGGGGCGGCGAGCAGCAGGCAGAGCAGGACGGTGCGTCGAAGCATGACGGCGTTTCCTCAGGGTCGGGGGTGAGAAGGCGGCTGTAGCTTAGCGGTCCGCGGAAGGAGTTGACAAGGACGTCTTGCGGCGGACGTAGAGCAGCTTCTCGACCTCGGCCACCACCTCGCCCTGCTCGTCGACGACCTCCACCGTGAACACGGGCTCGACTTTGCGGTCCGCGTCCGCCGCGGCGCGGATCTCGTCGATCCTCTCCTGGGGGATGTGGAACGTGGCCTTCACCGTGCCCTTACCCGGGCGGCGGAAGCGGATGGTGGCGGCCTTGTCCCACACCACGTAGTTCCGCCCCAGCGCCTCGAACAGGATGAGCATGAAGAACGGATCGCACATCGAGTACAGCGAGCCGCCGAAGTGAGTGCCCACGTAGTTCTGGTTCCACCAGCGCAGCTTCATGCGCACCTCGAACGTGCGCAGGTCGGGGGAGGGCCGCACCCGCACACCGGCGCCGAGGTAGGGCGCGTACAGGCTCAGCAGACGGATCCTCCAGCGCCGCGACATCATGTTTCCTCCTCCTTTTCGGTGGGGGATTATGGCCCACGAAGTCTCTCCCCCCGTGGGCCTACGCGCTAACACTTTGCTTAGGGTAGGGGCGGGTCTGGACGGGCGGGAGGGGGCGCGACCCGCCCTGCAACGTCGAGATCGCCCTCCCCAGGGCGGGTCGAGCCCCCAACCTGCCGTCCAGACCCGCCCCTACCCTAAACATCAAGGCCAAAGTTAGCGCCTATGCCCCCAGTGGGGCTGCGTCTCTCCCCAACGGGGCGAAGGCTCTCCCCCGTGGGGCGAGGGCTGTCTCGAGTAGGGAGAAGGCTCTCCCCAACGGGGGGAGGGCTGTCCCCAGCGGGGAGAGGCCCTTCCCCACTGGGGAGAGACGCAGCCCCTACCGGGGCGAAGCCCGTACCTGCACGGGATCTGTGCCAAACGACTGGGGAGAGGCCCGTACCTGCAGGGAATCTGTGTCAAACGAGTGGGGCGAGGCCCGTACCGGCTCGGGGGATGAGGGATAATCCTGGTACCGATGACCGGCAAGCTCTTCCTCTCCCACGCCCAAGCGAACAAGCCCGAGGCCCAGGCGCTGCGGCGGGCGTTGGAGGACAGCGGCGTCGCCGTCTGGGAGGACGTGCTCGAGCTCCGCGCCGGGGACGGACTGAACGACCTCGAAAGGGAGGTGAAGAGCGCGCGCGGCCTGCTCCTGCTCTGGACCGCGGCGGCGAACGAATCCGAATGGGTCGAGCGCGAAGCGGGATGGGCGCGGCAGGCCCGGGAGGAGAACCCCGAGTATCGGATTCTGGCCGTGCTGCGCGGCGGAGGACGGGTCTCGGCCAAGCGTCTCCTGGGCGAAGATCTGGTATTCATCCCCGTGGACGGTGCGGTCGAAGACGCCGTGCCCGAAATCCTCCGCACTCTCGGCGAGATCGCCGCCTCGGGCCGCGTCGCGGAAGCTCCGGCCCCCGCGCCGCTCCTCGAAGAGCTGGTGATCTCCTTCAGCGACGGCCGCATCGACGAGACCGGCGGGTGCCATCGGGCAGCGGCCCGGTTCCGGCTTCACCACAACCCGGCGAAGGGCGCCGGGAGCCGCAGCGCCGGGCACGACTTCGAAAGCCCCCTCGGCCCCATCGAGATCGAAGAGATCCGCTGGTATCTGGAACGCTACCCTGGCTGGCCGTTCGGAACGTTCCGTGATCGCGCCCGAGCCTTGGAGTCGAAGCTGCCGGACTTGGAGGTGCTCGAAGATGGGACCTTCCCGGCCCTGCGCGACGCGCTCACGAAGGCCGAGAAAGCGGGCCGGCCCTTCCACGTGGTTCCAACGGTCACGAACACCATTGCTAGTTAGTTAGTTGGATTCCGGCCTGGGGCTGCGGGGCGGGGACCAAAGGGGGGCGTCGAGGGACGACAAAGGCGCCGATCGCGCGTCGCCAGAACCAGAAGGAATGGGGCCGGAAGAGCTGGCCCCAGTCAGAAGTAGTTCGCGAGCATGGCCGACAGGCGGCCGGATCCTCACCAGCCTCTCTTTACTTCCTTGACGTTGCCAAACATGTCCTTTACTACTGTCACGTAACTCCCGTTGGAGAGGCGTGTCTCGGTTGTACCGGCATTCCAAATATTTTTCTTGACATCGACGGTAACACCCGAGGGCACAGACGGCTTGTTATAGGACATAGCTTATCCTCCTGAATGGTTGAATCCGCAGACAGATTAGGAGGCTGGTTTATTCCCGGCCTTTGAGGGGAGGTGATGGGGCCGATTCTACTGCGGCCCCAACTCGTATCCGCGCTGGCAATACCAGAGGCTCTGATCCCAGTAGCGTCCGCGGCGCTCCAAGCGACGTTCAGCAGCGAAAGTTCTCCTTCCGCACGCCCGGCCGGCAGTATCTCCAGTCCTTAAGCCAGTCCTCAACCGGCACTGGACTTGCGCCGGTTGCCTACCCTCGTGCTATAGGTGCTACCGGTCGCGTCCTTCCCCAGTCGCGCGCAATTCAGGAATCGTTGGACCGCCTGCCCGAGTTGGCGCGTCGTCAGTGCGGGCGCTCGCTGTATTCCATGGAGCAGCACACTTCGTCTCACTCGCCCGGGTGCTGGAGGTTGAGCCGGAGGAGGTCCTGGATCTCTGCCGTCAACTTGTTGCGCTCAGATTCGCCGGCTCAACTACGGCGATGCCGTGGAGCTTGCTCTTCTTCTTGAATCGCTCGCGGGTTCCGGGACGGCCGGATAGTTGCTACTCCGAAAGCCGTGCTTTGATCCAGCCGTCTTGCCCACTACCGGCGACCCTCATCACCCCGGGCCTCTTCTCCCGGCCTCATCCCGGGAGAAGAGGGAGTGGTTTGTCTCAGAGGGTGTCCGGAAAGTATTCAGGCCTGAAGGGCCGTCCTCCCTCAGCCTGGGGCGCAGCCCCAGGAAAAAGGGAGCCCCCCTCAATCCAAAGCCCTGAAAGGGCGAGATAACGGCCGGATCGCGCCCCGTTGGGGCTTTCCAATTGTTTTAGATTCCGTGTTCCTGGGGCTGCGCCCCAGGCTGAGGGAGGACGGCCCTTTGGGCCTGAAGAACGAGCTTCAGACACCCTCTCGATGGGACGAAGCCAAGGAAATCCACGACGTTCACAGGCGGTCGGATCCCGTTCCGTGTCACGGCGTTCCCGCGGGGCGTCTGGGAGGTCGCAGCCGATATTGCCGCCCCGAGACGCCCCACGGGGTTTCCCGCGGGGCGTCTCTACATTGGGAACACCCTCGAAACGTCCTCTTGCAGGCCCCTCCCCGGCCGGCTGTTGACCACCGAGCAGTCACCCACTACAGTCTTACAAAGAGGCTAGAACACTCAGTCGTCGTCGGAGATGCCTAATGACTCACTACCCGTTACTCTTCGATTTCAGGGACCTGGTGGCCGGGAATGGCTTCGTAGCAGGGGTGAACCTCAACGGGCGTGCTCTGCTGGCGGACGAGGGCGACGGCTTCGTAATGTACGGGGCCAATCCGGGGGGTATCGCGGCTGTCGGCTCGAATCGCGGTGAGGCGCAGGCTGAGTTCCGCCAAAGCTACAGATCCGTCTTGTTCGACATCGCCGCCGAAGCTCAGGACTTCGCAGAGTTCGAGCGACAGGTAAGGGACTTCGTCGACGAAACCAATCGACCCACGGCTGCCGAGTGGGAGGAAGCCGTGTTGCGAGTCCGCAGTGGAGAGGTCCAGTAATCGCCAGGCCCGCAGCCAGCATCCGCCCCAGGCTCCCTTACTTGACCTTGGGCGTGTACCGGACTCCCTCCAATCCTTTGAAGTCTGAATCCTGAGTCCAGACGATCGCTCCATAGAGGCGGCCTGTCGCGTAGACCACGCTGTCCGCCAAAGGGAGGTGATGGTCCTTCCCTACCCGGGCCGCCATATGGATGACCTCGGGTAGCAGGTCCACGACGCGTGCTTGCTGCATCAGCGCGAGAGCTTGGAGTGCCTGGTCTTCACCGCTCTTTCGATGGACGTGCCGCGCGACTTCCAGCAGGCAGATCGTCGGGACTACCAGCTCTCTGTGTTCTCAAGGGCAGGAGCAAAGAAATCTGCCCCTGGCGCGTCCGCCAGGTATTCGATCCAGCCGCTGGAATCCACGACGTTCACAGACGGTCGGGATCCCGTTCCAGGTTGGTATCGATTCCACGCAAGAAGCCACGCATCTCGCGGATGGGACGGACCGGAACAAGCTCGATCCGGTTGTCGAACTGGAAGACCTGCAACTTTTCTCCAGGACGGATGGCCAAAGCCTCACGGACTTCCTGGGGAATCACGACCTGGAACTTTGGCGAGACGGTGACGGTCGGCATAGCGCACTCCCTATCGATGACGCTCTCATCATACGTCATCAAGATCGATCCAGAAGCCCAGGCTCCGCATCCGCCCGATCCACCTCCGCCAGATACGCCTCCTCCAGGTTGGGCTCCACGATCTCCCCGGCCGGCTCTTCGCCCGGGCGGGCGATGGCGCGGACCTGGATGCCTTCGAGGACCCGGACCCGCGAGGTGGTGCGGTAGCGGTGGCTGAAGGCGAGGAGGTCGGCGTCGGCGACCAGGGCGCGGAAGACGCGGCCGTGGGCGCGGGCCACCAGGTCCTCGGGGGTGCCGTCGAAGCGCAGCCGGCCGCGGTGGAGGAGGATGATGCGGCGGGCCGCGGCTTCGACGTCGCTCGCGATGTGGGTGGAGAAGACGACGATGCGCTCGCCGGCCTGCTCCAGGAGGATCTGGCGGAAACGGCTGCGCGACTCGACGTCGAGGCCCGTCGTGGGCTCATCCACGATGAGGATGGGCGGCGCTCCCAGGAGGGCGCGGGCGATGCCCACCCTTTGGCGCATGCCTCCCGAGAAGTCCCGCACCTTGCGGTTGGCGTGCTCGGCGAGACCCACGGCGGCGAGGAGATGCTCGATCTCGGCCCGCCGCGCTTGTGGGTCGGTCATCCCCCTCTCCAGGGCCCAGTGATCGAGGAACTGCTCGGCGGTGAAGCCCGGGTAGGCGTTGAACTCCTGGGGGAGGAAGCCGATCCGCCGCCGGTACGCGGCCAGGTTTGCGGAGTTGATGGGAACGCCCCGGTAGCGCACGGAGCCGCGGGTGGGCTCGAGCAGGCCGGTCAAGATGCGCAGCAACGTGGTCTTGCCCGCGCCGTTCGGTCCCAGCAGGCCGACGATGCCCGGCGTGAGGGTGAAGTCCACGGCCGCCAGGGCGCGGAATTTCCCGCCGTAGATTTTGGTCAGGCTCCGCACTTCCAGCACCGGCTCCCCCGGCTCGTTCCAGACGGGGGGATTGCGCCGCCGCTTCTCCTCTTCCGGATCGCGCCGGCGCCAGCGGCTGCCGGCGAGGAGGAGAGCCGGCACCAGCAGGGCCGAGCCGGCGAGGGCGGCTCCCCCCGCCACAGCCGCCGTGCGCAGGGGCACGGACCACGGGTGGGAGGCGGGCTCCGCTCCCAGGGTGGCCGCCGCCAGGGTGAGAGCCAGCACCGGCGCCGCGGCGGCGAGCCAGGGGACCTGCCGGCGCAGGTCTCCGTAGAGCCTCCCGCCGCCGTCGGCGGAGGCCGCGGCCACTTCGGCGGCGGTGGGGAGGGCCAGGGCGAGGCTGGCGGCGAGGGTGAGGACGGTCAGCTCGTCCAGCCGGCCGATGCCGGCCGCCACCAGGGGAAGCGCCGCCACCAGCCCCAGGCCTAAGGGGACCAGGGCCGTGGCCCCGCGCAGCAGCGAGCCGAGCCGGCAGGCGGCCACGGCGAAGAGGAGGAGGGGGATGGAGAGGGCGAGGGCGATCACCCGCAGGCGATCCCGTCGCCAGAAGTCGGCGCCGGTGCCGACGCCGATATTCGGGCGTTCGAGGTCGCACCCTGGAGGGAGAGGCAGCCGGGCCAGGCTGCGGTCGAGGTCCGTCCTCTTCTCCTTGCGCAGCTCCTCGCTGGAGAGCAGGAGCTGGACATCCACCGGCACCACGAAGCGGCCCGACTGGCGCTTCACCCGAGGATAGAGGACCTCCTCGGTGGGCGCGAGGAGGGCGCCGGGCGTCACCACCCGGCCGTCCAGGGAGAGAGGGCGGCCGAGCAGGGCCGCGAGCTGGGGCACGGCGCGGTCGGCGTCCGCGGGCGCGCCGGCGGGGACCACGGTGAGGGAGCGCTGCGGGCCTCCGGGATGGGCCGGCGGCAGGCCCAGGAAGGGGGGCGGCGCGCTCTCCCGCCGCAGCCGGCCGGCCAGGGTCGCGGCCTCGGCAGGGGTGGTGCCGGCCCGGGGCCTCAGGACGAGCTGGACCGCCGGCTCCCCCCAGCCTGAGATCCAGAAGCGCCGCACCTTGAGGCTGTCCAGCCGCTCGAGCAGGCGGTCGTAGCCCGCCCTCACGGCCCCGAGATCGGCGCCGCGCAGCACCACGCGCCAAGTCTCGGCGTGCTCGTCCGTCTCCGCCTTCTCTTCGAGGTCGGCGAGGAAGCCGGCGCCGGTCCCCGCGGACGACGGCCGGGTGCCGGAGGCGATCTCCAGGGAGCCGGCGCCGCCCATCTCGTAGCGCAGACGGGTGGCGAGCAGGGCCCGGCGCTCGGGATCGCGGGTGTTCGATCGCAGCTCGGCCACGACGCGCGCCACGCCGGGGGTGGAGTAGCTCCAGAAGCGTTCCACCTCCTCGGCCTTGGCGAGCAGCGCCTCGGCCTTGATCGCCCGGCGGACGGTCTCCTCCAGGGTGGTGCCCGGCGGCAGGCGCAGGAGGAGCGTGAGGTTCGCCTGATCGGGCCGCAGCGTCCCGGGACGGGGGACGAGCGCAGCGCCGCAGAGGGCGATGGCGAGGAAGGAGGCCGTGGCCGCGGCCAGCAGGACGGTGCCGGGATCGCGCAGGGCGGTGCGAACGAGGGCGGCCCCCCTCGCCCGGGATTGAAATCCCGGGCTACCAACGGTGGTCCCTGGCGGGACCGCCAGACGGTTTTTGTGGCCCCGGAGGGGATACCGTCGGTAGCCCGGGATTTCAATCCCGGGCGGTGGACCCGGCAGCAGCGCCAGCGCCCCCACCCCCGCCGCCACGGCGAGGAGGAACGCCCGCGCGGGCTCAGCGAGGAGGGGACCCAATTCGGCGCTCGCCAGGGCCACGGCCACGGGCACCGCGGCGGCGGAGGCGATGGCGGTGAGGCCCCAGGTCCAGAAGCCGTCGCGCCGGGTCAGGCGCAGGGCGGCGAGGGGGAGGAGGCCGGCGGCGGCCACGGCCAGGGCGGCCAGGGTGGTCACGTCGAGCGGCACGCCGGCCAGCAGGAAGGCATTGGCTGCCGCGGCCACGACGGCCGGGATGGCCAGTCCCAGGGCGAGGGCTCCCCAGAGGCCGCCCCGCCAGGCTCCGGCCGCGGCGGCGAGGCCGATCCCCAGGAGCCCGGCCAGGGCCAGGCGCAGGACCAGGTCGCGGAGGGGATCGGCGTCGCTCAAGCCGATCTCGCCTCTCACGCCGCCCGGCAGGTTTCCCAGTCGCCGGCGCAGGGCCCGGTCCACCGTCAGGGGATCGGCGTCGTGCGTCCTATAGATATAGGCGGCCCGGGCCGGCCGGCCGCGGAAGCGCACCTCGTCCCGGGGGGGCTTGCGCCCGTCGTGGATGGTGGCGGTGGAGTCCAGGGGGACGGCACCTCCGGCGGCGGGGATGGGGAGCGCTGCCAATCGCTCCTGGGCTGTTGCCAACACGGGCCGGCGGTGGTCCCCGCGATCTCCGAAGCGGCTCCAGCCCAGGGAGGGCACCCGCAGCCAGCGCCGGGCCTCGCCCAGCACGGCGTCGGCCTGACCCCAGGGATCGAGGGCTCCGGCGGCGAGCTCGATCCTCACCTCCTCGTCCCGCACGCCGACGAGCTCCACCTCCCGCACGCCGGGCACGGCCTTCAGGACCTCGGCGGCGGCCCGCGCGTCCGCGTCCTCGCGGGCGCCAGCCAGCCAGACGAGTGCCAGGAAGTCCCCGTTTCGCTCCGTGGCGGGTTCCACCCAGAGGGACGCGCTTTGCGACCCCGCAGATGCCGCAGTCATTCGGGTTCTCAGCCGCACCAGCTCCGAGTCCAGCCGCGCGGCCTTGCGCTCGGGATCGGTCCCCGGGTCGAAGCGCACGGTCAGCTCGGCGCCGTCCGTCCGCACCTCGCCTGCCATTCCCCGCACTCCGCCCAGGGAGCGGACGGCGCTCTCGATGGGCTCCACCCACTCGCGGGCCACCTCGCCCGGGTCCCGCTCCTCGCCGAGGCTGAAGCCCACGGTCAGCTCCGGAAAGCTCTGCCGCGGCAGGTAGTCCAGGGGCAGGCGCGACAGGGCCACACCCCCCAGCACCAGCAGACCCAGGGTGAGAATCAGCCTGCCCATCGGACGGTCCGTCCCTGCCGTCCCTACGGTCCCTGTAGTCCCTGCTGTCCCTTTTTTCTTCATCGTCTGTGGGCGAACCTGTAAAGCACCGGCACCAGGAGGAGCGAAGCGAAGACCGCGGTCGTCAGACCCCCGATCACGGCGAGGGCCAGAGCGCGGCGCAGCTCCACTCCCTGGCCGCCGAGGAGGGCCAGGGGGAGCATGCCGGCCACGGTGGCGAGGGTCGTCATCAGGATGGGCCGGTAGCGCTCGGCGCCGGCGAGGCGGATGGCCTCGTCCATCCCCTGGCCGGAGCGCCGATGATCCTCGATGCGATGGACGAGGACGATGGCGTTGTTGACCACGATCCCCGCCAGGAGGATCAATCCCAGGAAGGAGAGGACGTTGAGCGTCTGGCCTGCCGCCGCCAGCAGGCCGAGGGCGCCGCCGAGGGCGACGGGCACGGTGCTCATCACCACCAGCGGTGTGGCGAGCGATTCGTAGAGGGCCGCCACGGTCAGGAAGACGAGGACGAGGGAGAGGGCCAGGGCGAGGCGGAGCTGGCCGAAGGCCCGCCGCAGCTCCAGGGCCTGGCCGGCGGGGGAGACCTCCTCGTCCGCCGCCCGGGCGAGGCCCGCCAGCAGCTCCTCCGGATCGCGCCGGCGGGCGTCCGCGGAGCCTTCGAACGACCGGCGCACGGCGGGAATGCCCTCCTCGCGCTCCAGGGCGGGGGGCCGCGAGCCGGCCGTGAGCCGGGCCACGGCCGCCAAGGGAATGACGCTGCCGCTCCCGGCCGAGACCGGGATCAACCCCGGGTCCACCGGTTCCGTGGCCTTCACCAGGACTTCGGGCTCCACGCCCTCGATCCGCACCCGGCCGGCCGTCTGATCCCCCAGCCCCGAGCGCACCTGGTCCTCCAGACGGTCGCGCTGGCCGCTGTCGCCGGCCAGGGCCGCCAGCCGGGGCACGTCCCAGGCGAGGAGGACGGCCGGCGTCGGCCCGTCCCGCCGGCTGCCGGACTCGCGCAGCCCGGCCCGGGCGGCCAGGCGCTCGGCCGTCCGGCGGGCGAGGTCCGCCGCGCGCTCGGGGGTGGCGGCCGAGGCCACCACCTCCAGCCGGCGGCCGGTGCGCTCGATCGACTCCACGAAGGCGCTGGCCCGGGGCTCCACCCACACCTCCACGCCGGGCAGCCGGGCGAGGGCGGCCTGGAGCCGTTTCCGAGCTCGAGCCGCCGTGGCGCTGTCGGCGAAGCGCAGCTCGATGCGCCCCGTCTCCTCGCGATCCACGTCCCCCATGTCTCCGGTCCCCGGGAGTTGCACGGCGAGGCGGGAGGCGGGGACGCCGTTCAGAACCGCCGCCGTCCGTGCCTCGACGGCCTCGCCCTGGTGGCGGGAGGCTTCGGGCGTGAGGTCGCGGTCCAGGCGGTAGCGCACCACCAGATCGCGGGCCGCGGCCTCGGGCACCAGCTCGCGGGGGAGGACGCCAAGGGCGAGGAGGGCCAGGGCCGCAACCGCGACGCCCGCGAGGACGGCGGCGGAAGGACGGGCGAGGACGAAATCGAGGAGGCGTAGGTAGGTTGCTCTTCCCGGCGCTCGCCCCCACCCAAGACCCTCATCACCCCGGCCCTCTTCTCCCGCCTCCTCCCAACCCCCCTCACCGGGAGAAGAGGGAGACCAGCCAGACCGCTCCAACCGGGTCCCCCTCTCCCGGTGAGGGGGGTGGGAAGGGGCGGGAGAGGGGGTAGGGGGTGAGGGCCCCGGACGGGGGCGCCTTGAGCGCCGGGAGCGGGCGAGCACCGGGGTAACGGTGAGGGAGAACAGGAGCGAGGCGGCGAGCGAGGCGACGATGGCGAACGCCTGGGCGCCGAAGAAGGCCCGCGCCAATCCTTTGAGATAGATCAAGGGCAGGAAGACCACGGCCGTGGCGAGGAAGCCCGCGATCACCGGCAGGGCGATCTGTCGCGCGCCGGCGATCTCCGGATCTTCTTCCCCGCGAGCCCGGGCGGTCTCGATCGATTCCAGCACCACGATCGAGCTGTCCACCAGCAGGCCGGCCGCGAGGGCGAGGCCGGCGAGCGACACCACGTCCAGCGACAGCCCCGCGAGGTAGAAGCCGGAGAAGGCGGCGAGCAGCGAGGCGGGCACGGCCACCGCGAGGGCGAGGGTCGGCCGCCAGCGGCCGAGGAGGAAGCGCAGCACGGCGACCCCGAGGGCGAGACCGAGGAGGGCCGCGATCCCCAGCTCCTTCAGGGCCGCCACCACCTCGGCGCTGCGGTCCGCGGCCACCTCGACCTTCAGCCCCGAGGTGGAGCGACCGGAGCGGCGGGAGAGCGCGTCCACCCGCTCGCGCACCCGGGCGGCGAGGGCCACGGCGTTCGCCTCCGGCGCGCGGAAGACCCGCACCAGCGTCCCCTCACGGCCGTTCAGGCGAAAGAAGGAGTCGTCCCGCACCTCCTCCAGCCCCACCTCGGCCACGTCGCCGAGGACACTCTCGCCCCGGGGACCGGCGAGGCGCAGGGCGCGGAGGGCGTCGAGCGAGGTCGCGTCCTCCCGCACCAGGAGGGGGCGGGCCACGGCCCCGGCGCGAGCCCGGCCGGCGGCCACGGCGGCACCCACGGTGCGCAGCCGCGCCACCAGATCGGCCGCGGTGAGCCCGCGGGCGGCGAGGGCGGCGGCGTGCGGGCGCACGACCGGGTGCAGCGGCGCGAGACCCAGGGTCTCGAGCCGGCCCGTTCCCTCCAGGCGGGCCAGCTCCGGCGCCAGCACCTCGCGAGTGAAGGCGGCGCGGGCGGTCCCCGAGCCGCCGAAGACGGCCACCTCCACGATCGGCTCCGGATCGCCCGCCGCCAGCTCCACGGCGAGCGTGGCGCCCGCGACCTCCAGGCCCGCCAATCGCCGCTCGGCCTCGATCCGCAGGCGGTCGGCGTCGGTCTGCCACTCGCTCTCGACGCGCACCCGGGCCCAGCCGTCCCCCGTGGTGCTGCGCACCGAGGTGACGCCGGCGAGGGCGCCGAGGCGCTGCTCCAGCGGCCGGGTGATGCGCTCCAGGACCTCCTCGCGGGCGCTCCCCGGGGCGGCGGCGGTGAGGATGAGGCTCGGCCGCTCCAGGGCGGGGAGCAGCGAGACGGGCAGGCGCAGCAGGGAGAAGACCCCGAGCACCACCACGGTGAGGGCGCCGAGCAGCGTCGAGACGGGCCGCTCGACGGCGCGGCGGATCACCGGCCGGCTCCCGGCGTCTCTCCCGGCGTGGTATTGGCCGGCGCCGGCTCCGCGATCTGGGTGACGCGGGCGCCCTCCGAGAGCAGGGCGGCGCCATCCACCACTACCTTGTCGCCCGGCGAGAGGCCGTTCAGCACCTCGATCCGCCCGGCCGCCCGGCCGCCGGTGGTCACCGGCCGTCGCCGGGCGATACCGCCCTGGTCCACGTAGACGGCGGCGCCCGTCTCGGAGAGCACCAGGGCCTCCTCGGGCACGGTCAGCGTCTGCTCCCGGCGGTCCAGCTCCACCTGTACCTCGACCCCTTCGCCGGGGGCCGGCAGGGCCCCACCTTCGGTCATTTCCGTCACCTCGGCTACCACCGCCACCGTGCCGCCGGCGTCGATCAGGGGCGAGATCTCGCGCACCACCCCTCGCCCGGCGATGCTGGCGATGCCGGCGGCGCCCCCTCCGGAGACGGCGAAGCTCACGGCCAGCCCCTCGCGCAGCCGCCCGCGGTCACCCGCCGCAGCCCGCGCCTCCACCTTCGGCCTGCCCTCGGCGGCGACGCGGGCGAGCACGGTGCCGGCCTGCACCTCCCCCTCCGCGGGGAGGCGCTTCTCGACCAGCAGCCAGCCGGCGACCGGCGAGCGCAGCTCCAGGCTCGACCGCTTTTCGTGGGCCGCCGCGAGCCGCTGCGCCGCGAGGTCCGCCTCGGCCTTGTACTGCGCGAGCACGGCCGCGGCAACGACGCCGCTATCGAACGCCCGCTGGTAGCGGGCCAGCTCCTTGCTCGCCGTCTCCAGCCGCAGGCGGTCCTCGGCGAGGGTCTGCTCGGCGTCCTGGTTTTCCACCCGTGCGAGCACCTCGCCCGCCCGCACCTGGACCCCCGAGGAGAGGCCGGCGCGGAAGCGGTCGGGGTAGCGCAGCCGGCCCGCCACCGGGATCACCACCTGCGCCTCGCCGGACGGGCGCACCACCCCGAGCAGCGTGAGAGTGGGCTGGAACGAGACCCGCGCCGCCTTCTCGATCTTCACCGGCAGCGGCGCCGCCTCCTCGGGGACCGGCGGCGTCTGGGCGCAGGCCCCGAGGAGGACCAGGAGGGGGAGGAACCGAATGGATCGCATGGGAATCTCCATCAGGAAATCATCAGCTCCGGCCGCCGCAGCCGGCGGCGGGCGTAGAGGAAGAAGAGGACGGACCCCGCCGCCAGCACGGCGAGGCTGCGCAGCCAGGGTAGCGATGCCTCGGCGCCCGGCAGGAAGGCGCCGTAGGCCACCTTCAGGCGCGTGGGGATCGGATTGAAGAAGAACCACGGCGCCATCACGCCGAGGGTGACGGCCGAGGCGAGCCACACGCCGCCCGCCGTCCGCAGGCGCACCGCCCAGAACAGGGAGACGGCGCCGAGGAAGGCGCTCGCCGCCACGATCTGGAGGGCCGGCGCGAGGAGGGGGAACGAGCGGTCGGAGGTAAGCCAGGCGGCGCCCATGATCAGCTCCCCCTGAACGGCTACCGCGAGACAGACCGCCGCCGCCCGGCGCACGAAGTAGGCCTCGGCCGAAGGCGCCGCGAGGGCGAGGTCGAGGCAGCCGGCCCGGCGCTCCAGGTCCACCATGCCGGCGAGGGCGGGCAGCCCCAGGAGCACCGCGGGGACGAGGAAGACGGAGAGGTAGAGGTCCCCCGCGGCCCCTTCGGACTGGAGGAGCATCGACAGGGCCGCGAGCACCAGCGCCACGGCGTCGAGCGCCGCGAACAACAACAGCCGCCGGCCCAGCAGGAGGTCGAGGGAGAGATGGAGGGAGCGCAGGAGGTCTCTCACTGTCCTCCCCCCGTAAAGAACACCCGGTCCCGCGCCCCGGCGTTCGGGATCAGCCGGTGGCACTCCCGGTTGGGATCGAGCAGCACGGCCTGGGGGCGGTGGGGCGTCGAGAAGGAGAAATCGCCGGGCTGATCGCCGTCCGCCCGCGCCAGGATCTCCAGCCGGTCGCGGTCGGTCGTCAGCACGACTTTGCACAGGGCCTCGCCCTGGGACCGGTTGCGCAGCCGCCCCGTCACCCGCCAGCCGCCCTCGGCGTGGCGGAGCTCGACGCCGTCAAGGATCGGCTCGGGCAGATACCCCTGGACGAAGTAGTCCTGGATCATGCGGGCGAGCGGCGCCTCGCTCCGCCTCTCCAGGGCCGCGTAGAGCTCCTCCCGCGTGGCCGGCCGCGCGTCGGTCCGCGACAGGACCTCGTCGATCGCTCCGCGCAGGGCCTCCTCGCCCATGCGGTAGCGCAGCGCCGTCACCAGGGCGGGGAAGCGGTTGTTCCAGTAGTTCATGCTGTAGGAGTAGCTGGGCGGCTTGACGCGCAGCACGGCCTCCATGCCGGTGCGGACCCCCACCACGGCGGCGCCCCCGTCCGGCCCCAGCCCGAGCCGTTGCAGCACCAGGTTGCGCAGCAGCATGCGGAAGAGGAGGGCGTCCTCCGGGACCACGGCCCGCCGGCGAGCGAGACGGCCGGCGACCATCTCGGCCACCAGCGCATCCGGCTTGAGGACGCTCGCCTGAACCAGGTCCGTCTCCCGCATCCGCACCAGCTCGCCCTGCACCCAGACCCGTACGCGCCCGGGGTCTTCCCAGTAGTAGAGGGAGGCGAAGGGAGCGTCCAAGCCGAACGTCTCCTCGCCCGGCCACTCCAGCACCACCGTCCGCGTCAGGTCGCCGAGCCCCGGCCAGGCCTCGTCCAGCCGCGCCGTGCCGCGGGCGAGGAACCCCAGGTGGAGGTCCCCCAGCGGTGCGTGGAAAGGGAAGACGCCCACCGTGGCGCCGCCGGCCGCGCGGGGAAGGAGCTGATAGCTCCCGCCAGCCACCGCCAGCTCGGCGATCGGCAGGCGGCAGCGGCTCACGAGCTTTCCGGCCCCAGTCCCCTGGGCAATTCCCGGAGAGGTCTGGCCGCCACAGGCGTCGGCCAGGAAAGCACCCGGCGGAGCGACCAGGTCGAGCGACACCTCGGCCGCGGGGAAGAAGACCTCCGGTGGGACCCGCTCGTCAGCCTTGTACTCTTCCTCAGGCACCAGCTTCCACGATTGATAGCGGGGGACCGGCGTCAAGTCCGCAGCTTCGAGGTCGATCCGCCGCGGCGAGAGCGCCGGCATCTGGTAGCTCGCGCCGAGCGGCACCAGGTCGCGAGCGAACTTCGCGTGCAGGTGATCGCCGAAGAGCTTGTGGAGACCGACGTAGCTTATGTTGATGGGGAACCGGGTCGCCGCCGGCTCGCCGCGCAGCCGGAAGCGCAGCTCCCGGCCGCCCCCCGGGGGGAGGGGAGTGGCGAGGTCCACGGCCACGCGGTCCCAGCGGCGGGAGAGGGTGAGCCGCCCGCCGCTCGCCTCCACCGCCACCACTTCGACGAACGGGTTCAAGCTGAAAGCCAGGTGACGCCGGGGAGCGCTCCCCAGGTTGCGTATCTCGCCGGACACCTCCAGGTCCACCTGCCGGCCGGGCCCAAGCGTGCCGCGGATCTGCCAGCGGCCCGGCACCAGGTCCACGGGCGTGGGATCCGGAAGCCCGTCCCGCTCGGCCTCGAACTGCGCCACTCCGAGGCGCTGGTAGCGCTCGGTCCGCCCTACGAGCAGGGCGACGGCGCCCGTCGCCAGGAGGAGCGCGAGCGCGAGCGCCGCCAGGTCCGCCCGCGAAGGGCGCGGGTCGGGCGTATAGCGCTCCCGCAGGCGGGCCACGGCGAGGAGGAAGGTGCGCAGGGGGTGGTCCGCACGGACCCGCAGGGGGCGCACGTCCGGCCGGGTGCGGCGCAGGTGGCGCACGGCGATGCCGAGCGTCGCGGCGGCGAGCGCCGTGGGGAGCGCCGCGAGGCTCAGGTACTGCTCGCCGGCCACCCGCCCATCCCAGGGGGACTCGCTCATCGGGAGCGGGAACATGGCGGCCCAGGGGCTCCCCGGGCGGTTGGGTGTGACGATGCGCTGGACGGCGTTCAGGAAGGAGTTGATTTGCGGCCAGGCGAAGGGGCTCCCGAGGCGGATGTGGAAGCGGGCCAGCCCCATCTCCAGGAGTGCCGGCACGAGCCAGAGGATGACTCCGCCCAGGAGGCAGGCGTTGACCATGCCGCCGGCGATCGTCCCCAGTCCCATTCCCAAGGCCGAAAGGGCCAGGGCGAGAGGCACTACGAGCATCAGCCACGGGAAGAGGAGCGGCCCCAAGGCGACCGCCCCCGGTCCCAGGGCCGCCGCGGCGAAGGCTCCGGCGGCCACTACCGGCACCGCGGTCAGCGGCAGTAGCACGGCCTGGAGCGCCAGCCAGCGGCGGAGGAGATAGCCGGCGCTGGAGGTGCCGGCGAGCGAGGCCGTGGACCACGACCCCTCGTCGTGCTCGCGGGTCACGGCGTCGAGCGAGATCAGGAGAGCCACCACGGCGGTCAAAGCGGGCAGGACCGCCAGCACCTCCGAGGCGTAGGTCGCGCTCCCCACCATCGTCTTCACGCTCTGGTGGCGGGTATAGAGGAGCGCCGCCGGGCCTGAGCCCGCGAGGGCATAGAGCACCGCCAGCACCCGGAAGCGCAGGGAGCGTCCCTGGGTACGGATCTCATGGGCGGCGAAGGCGGCGGCGAGTCTCATGCGCTCCCCTCCGCCAGGTCGTCCGGAGCGCGCTCGATCCCCTGCAGGGCGAGGAACGCGGCGTAGGACTCCTCCAGGTTGGGCGGCCGGGGCACGGCGCCGGGCACCGGGCCATCGTGGTACACCACCCGCTCGACTCCCCCCTCGCGGTCCGTCCGGCGGGTGACCTCGACCGCACCCGCCGGCAGCGGCGCCTCCGCCGGCACTCGCCAGAGGCGGCCGTTGGCCCGCCGCAGCAGCTCGGTGGGCGGGCCGTCGAAGAGCAGCCGGCCGCGGCCGATCACCCCCAGGCGGGGGCAGGTGGCCTCGACGTCCTCCACGATGTGAGTGGAGAGGAGCACCGTCATCTCCGCTGCCGCGGCGGTGACCAGCATGCGGAAGCGGATCCGCTCCTCGGGATCGAGCCCGGCCGTGGGCTCGTCCACCACCAGCAGGCGGGGAGAGTGAATGAGCGCCTGGGCGATCCCCAGCCGGCGTCGCATGCCCCCCGAGTACTCGCCGCTGCGCCGGTCCGCCGCCCGCTCCAGCCCCACGCCTTCCAGCAGCTCCCCGATCCGCCGGCGCAGGGCCGCGCGCCCCAGGGGCACCTCCCGCAGCCGGGCGCAGTGGGCCAGGTACTCGCGGCCGGTGAGGTGGCCGATGGGGTGGTAGTCCTGGGGCAGGAAGCCGATCCGTCGGCGGATCGCCGAGCGCGCCCGGCGCGACGCCGCGTCCAGCCCGTCATAGACCCGCCGCCCCGCCGAGGGCTCCAGGGCCAGCACCAGGATGGAGAGGAAGGTCGTCTTGCCTGCGCCGTTGGGTCCCAGCAGGCCGAACATCCCGCGCTCCAGCCGGATGGAGACCCCCTTCAGGGCCTCCAGGCCGTCCGCGTAAGTCTTGGCGATCCCCTCCAGCTCGATCATTGGCGACACAGCTCCCGCAAATGCGGCCCTCCGGCCGCCCTGTCCCGAAGCTCCGTGCGGATCTTCTGGAGGACAGTGTATTACATCCACGGTACAGTTTACGAGTGGGGGGTGGGAAACGTCGTCCCCTGGGATCGCCGCAGGAAATACCCCCCTCCCGGGTTTCAAGTTCAGAATGGAGACACTCGCCGTACCGACCCAGGAGCCCAGTCCATGAAAACCGTCCTCACCGCCTTGACCACCGTCGCCCTCGCCCTGTGCGTCTGGGGCGGCGTAATGGCCGCCGACGAGAAGCCCTCGACCCTCCACCTGCCGTGGAAGGAGGCGGGGCTGACCGAGCGCCAGGCGGCGGCTCACCTGTTGAATCGTTTCGCGTTCGGCCCCCGTCCCGGAGAAGTGGACGCCGTCGTCAAGACGGGGCTCGACCGCTGGTTCGAGCGCCAACTCGGCGGCGACCTGCCGGACGGCAAGGTGGAGGAGGACCTCCACTCCCTGCCCGCCCTGCACATGGCCACCGCCGAGATCGTCCGCACCTATCCGCCCACCGGCCTCGTCCTGCGCCAAGCGCGGGAGGCCGGCGTCCTGCCCCAGGACGTGGCTCCCAAGGACCTCAAGGGCGACGACAAGAAGGAGCTGCGGCAGAAGGTCCTCGCCTGGGCCCAGGAGCAGGGCTACCACCCCGAGAAAGAGCTCGCGGGGCAGCTCATGGTCCAGAAGCTGACCCGGGCCGTGGAGTCCGAGAACCAGCTCGGCGAGGTGATGACCGACTTCTGGTTCAACCACTTCAACATCTCGCTGACCAACGGCAGGGCCCGGCCTTACCTGCTCCCCTACGAGCGGGACGCCATCCGCCCCTACGCCCTGGCCCGCTTCCGCGACCTCCTGGAGGCCACGGCCAAAAGCCCGGCCATGCTCATCTACCTCGACAACGCCCAGTCTGCGGCGCCGGAAGGCGCCACCACCACCATGCAGGACGAGATGCGGCGCCGGCCGGTCCGCATGGGCGCCCGCGGCGGCTTCGGAGGCCGGGGCGGCTTCGGTGGTCTCGGCAAGGCGCGTCCGCAGGCTCAGGCGGCGGGGAAGAAGAGTCCCAAGGGGCTGAACGAGAACTATGCCCGCGAGCTGATGGAGCTCCATACCCTTGGGGTGGACGGCGGCTACACCCAGCAGGACGTGATCGAGGTGGCCCGCGCTTTCACCGGCTGGACCGTGCTGCCCGCCGGCAAGGCCCGGGAGCAGGCGGAGAACCGCCTCGCCAAGGTCCAGATGGCCGGCGGCCTCGGCTTCCGCTCCCAGGGCGAGTTCCTCTTCCGGGCCGACCAGCACGACGCCGGCGAGAAGACCATCCTGGGAACCCGTTTCCCCGCCGGCCGGGGGATCGAGGACGGCGAGGCCGTGCTCGACCTGCTCTCCGCCCACCGGGCCACGGCGCGGCACATCGCCAGCCAGCTCGCCGTGCGCTTCGTCTCCGACCACCCGTCGCAGGGGCTGGTGGACCGGTTGACGGACGTCTACCTGAAGACCGGCGGCGACTCCCGCCGGCTGCTGATCGCCATCGCCGAGTCGCCGGAGTTCTGGAGCAAGGACGCGGTGGGTGCCAAGGTCAAGTCCCCCTTCGAGCTCGCCGCCTCCGCCCTGCGCGCCACCGGCAGCCGGCTGGACGATCCCAAGGCGACCCTTCAGTGGATCGCGCGCATGGGCCAGCCCCTCTACGCCTACCAGGCGCCCACGGGCTATCCCGACCGCGCCGAGGCCTGGGTGAACACCGGCTCGCTGCTCAACCGCATGAACTTCGGCCTCCAACTCGCCGCCGGCCGGGTGAAGGGGGTCGACCTCGACCTGCCGGCCCTCGACGGCGGCCACGAGCCCGAGTCGCGGGAGGCGGCGCTCAAGACCTACAGCGCCCTGCTGATGCCCGGGCGGGATCTCACCGCCACCCTCAAGCTCCTCACCCCCATGGTGACCGACCCCAACCTGGCGAAGAAGGTGGACAAGGCCTCGCCCAAGGATGCCGGACGCAGCGCCGCCGCGGGTGGCGACGCCGACGAGGAGGTGCTCGCCGGCGGCTCCGAGATGAGCGCGACAAGCGTCAAGTCCGTCAAGGTCCGGGGGCGCCTGGGCGACGAGCCCAGGGAGCCCGTCGACCGCCGGCCCCCCACACCCCTGGAGCAGGTGGTGGGCGTGATCCTGGGGTCGCCGGAGTTTCAGAGACGATGAACCCTCACCCCTGTCCCCTCTCCCGCCGCACTCCCCCCGACCGGGAGAGGGGGACCCGGCTGAGGCGTTCTTGCCTTTCTCCCTCTTCTCCCGGTTGGGGGGAGTGCGGTGGGAGAAGAGGGCCGGGGTGATGAGGGGGCCAACGGTCCGGAACGAAGCGAAACTTAATGAACTACGAGCGCCACTAGAAGATAGGAGTACCCCCATGTTGACTCGCAGAATGTTCCTCAAGGGTGGCGGCGTCGCCTTCTTCGCCCTCGGCGTGGCTGGCAATCCGAGCTTCCTCACCCGCACCGCCGAGGCGGCGACGGGCACGGGAGCGTCCGCGTCGCGCAAGCGCAAGGTGCTGGTGACCATCTTCCAGCGCGGGGCCATGGATGGCCTCGCCGCCGTGCCGCCCATCGACGACAGCCTCAAGCCCCTGCGTCCGCGCCTCGCCCTGAGCGCGGCCCAGGGACAGGGAGCGACGGAGCCGGGTCTTCTCGACCTGCAGACTGGCTTCGGCCTCCACCCGGGCTTCGCCCCCCTGCTCCCCCTGTGGCAGGACCGGCGCCTGGCCATCGTCCACGCCGTGGGCTCGCCCGACCCGACCCGTTCCCACTTCGACGCCCAGGACTTCATGGAGACGGGCACTCCGGGGCGCAAGGGGACGCCCAACGGCTGGCTCAACCGCGCCGTGGGCCTCCTCGGCCACGACAACTCGCCGTTCCGCGCCGTGGCCCTCACCACCTCGCTCCCCCGCTCCCTCTACGGCGACGAGCCGGCGCTGGCGGTGACCAACCTCGCCGACTTCCGCGTCGAGCTGCCGGGCGCCGACCGCACGGCCGCCGCCGCCGGCCAGGGCTTCGAGGCCCTCTATCATCAGACCTCCCAGGGCCTGCTCCGGGATACGGGAAGCGAGACCTTCCGCGCCGTCCACATGCTCTCCGCCGCCGAGATCCAGCGCTACCAGCCGGCGGCCGGCGCGGACTACCCCCAGACGCCTCTGGGCAACGCCCTGCGGCAGATCTCCATCCTCATCAAGTCGGACGTCGGGCTGGAGGTCGCCTTCGCCGAGTCCGGCGGCTGGGACACCCACGTCCAGCAGGCGGGCACCTTCAACCGTCAGGCCCACGACCTGGCGCAGGCCATCCAGGCGTTCTGGACCGACCTCGGCCCGTTCCAGGACCAGGTGCTGCTGACCACCATGACCGAGTTCGGCCGCACCGTGCGCGAGAACGGCTCCGGCGGCACCGACCACGGCCACGGCTCCTGTCTCTTCGTGCTGGGCAACCAGGTGGACGGCGGCAAGGTGCACGGCAACTTCCCCGGCCTCTCCACGGCCGCTCTCTACGAGGGCCGGGACCTGCCGGTGACCACGGACTTCCGCGCCGTCTTCTGCGAGCTGGCCGGCAAGCACCTGGGGATCAAGGACGACGCCAGGCTCTTTCCCGGCTGGACGGGGAGGCGCCTGCCTCTTCTCAAGACATAGCGCTCTACCCCTTGACAGCGGCGCGTCCGCAGGATAGTTTTACCGTGAAAGGGGAATGCGTCCATGCCTACGGCTGTCCAACTCGCGATGGACCCACAACCGCCAACTTTGAAGAAAGGCGGTGTCGTCATGATGCACGACCACTCCAACGGCGTCTCCACCCCTGTCCTCCTGTCACGGCGCGCGCTCCGCATCGAGCTGATCGGGGCCGTCGCCGCCACCCTCCTCATCGGGCGCCTCGTACCGGAATTCGGTGCGCTGCTGCGCCAAGTCGTCACGCTGCTCTTCGGATGATGGCTGCCGACGCTGCTGGTGATCGTCTCAGCCGGTCAGTCCAGTTTCTGTGGGGACTGGCCGGCTCCGTGTTCCCGCCTCTCATCCATGCCTACGACACGGTGAAGCCCGACTCCGAGTTTCCGCACCTGGGGGCCGCGTTCATCGTCGTGGGGCTGCTGTTCCTGATGTCCGGTGGGCTCTGGAGCATGGCCATGGGCTCCGAGAAGCCCTGGAAGGCGATCTACAACGGCGCCACGTTCCCTCTCGTCTTCGGCTACCTCGCTCACGCGGCGCTGCCGGCGGCGCACTGACCGCTTCAGCGCGTCTTCTTCCCTTCCGTGAAGTACACGGTCAGCACCGCCCGCCTCTCGGCCTGCGAGGGGCCGGGCTCGAAGGGCGCGAGCACGACCGTTCCTTGGGAGCCGCGGACGAGGACCGGGTCCATGGGCCAGCGGCCCATGTTGCGCGGGCAGTCCTTGCCAGTGGGGCAGTCGAGGCTGTCGTCCGCGACCAGGACCTCGTAGCGGTAGGCGGTGTACCGCACGCCCGCCGGCAGGGCGATCCGTAGCACGTGGCAGCCCGCGGCCAGCTCGGCCGGCACGTCGCCGCCTGCCAGCCGCTTCGCGATGTCCCCGCCACAGCCCGGTGCGCCACCCGGGGAGACCGTCCACTCGAGCGACAGGGCCGACTCGCCGGGCTGGCACTCGACGCAGTTGCGCTCCTTGGAAGTCCGCAGGCGCTCGGCCGACGTTTCGGGAGCTGCCGCCGAGGGGGGCGGCGGCGGCACAGGCTTTGGCGTCGGTGCCGGAGCCGGCGGCGGTACAGGCTGCGGTCTCGGCGCCGGGGCCGGCGGGGGCAGGGGCTTCGGGGTGGGCGCTGGAGCGGGGGCCGGCGGCGTCGGGCGCGGGGGGGTGGCCGGAGTTTCCTGCGGCTGGACCGTCGGTGCCGGCGCCTGGGGACTGGGAGTCGGCGGGGTGGGCTCCTGCCGGGGAGCGGGCTCGACCGGACGAACCGGGGTGACCCGCGACGGTGCCGGGGAAGGTGACGGGTTGGAGCGGGCGCGGGAGACCTGGACCTCCATCGTGCGCAGGGACCCCGAGACCTTGATCTGCGTCGCTCCGGTCAGCGCCGGGCGGCCCCCTTCGCGCACGTTCACCTCGACCTGGTAAGTCATGAAGCCGTCGTGGCTGACCGACAGGCGCCAGGCCCCTTCGGCGAGGCCGCCCACCGTAGCGTGTCCGCGAGCGTCGGTGAGCACCGGCGCCGGCCCGTCCAGAGGAGGGACGGCCGTGTACTGGAGCTGGACTTGGGCGCCGCCGACGGGGAGGCCCTTCTGGTCCTCGACCCGGACCTCGACGGCCGCCGGTCCATGCCAGGGCTGCGCCTGGACCGCGGGCGCGGCCAGCAGCAGGAGGATCGCGATCTTCCGCACGTCGAACCGCACGATGGGCCCCTTTCTGCCGGTCTGCCCGGCCTGACGGCGTGGAGTGAACTTGGCGATTCTACGCCTGGAGGAGGCTGGCCGGTATGCCGGCCTCCTGCAACCTTCCCCAACCCTCTCCGTATCTCCCCATTGACAGTCAACGACTCGGGTAGTATTATCCAGGTAGTTGATGCGAAGGAGAACACGGACATGGAGACATCCCACCACCTCGGAGACCTGCAACTCGCCATCATGCGGGTGCTCTGGAGCCACGGCGAGGCGACGGTGTCGGACGTGCACGAGACGCTCGAGCCGGAGCGCGGGCTCGCCCTCACCACCATCGCCACCATGCTCACCAAGATGGAGAAGAAGGGCGTGGTCGACCACCGCTCCGAAGGCCGCCGGTTCATCTATCGTCCCCTGGTGAGCGAGGGGCAGGTCCGCCGCTCGATGGTCTCGGACCTCACCTCGCAGCTCTTCCGCGGGGACATCACCGCCCTGGTCAACCATTTGTTGTCCGAGCACGACATCGACTCCGAAGAGCTCGCGCAGCTTCGGGAGATGATCGCGTCCCGGGAGTGGAAGGAGGATCGCTAGATGCTCGCCCAGTACGCGCTCGCCTGGTTGCTCACCTATCTCCTGCACAGCACGCTGCTGCTGGGCCTCGCCTGGCTCGCGTCGGAACCCCTCGCCCGCTGGTCGGTGGCGGCCGAGGAGGCGGTGTGGAAGCTCGCCCTGGTGGGCGCGCTCCTCACGGCCTCGCTCCAAGTCGCCGCCGGCTGGGAGCCCGTGGCCGGGCGCTGGCGCCTGGCGGAGGCCTCGCCGGCTGTTTCCGCAACGACGGAAAGGATCGCAGAGACCGCAGGGACGGAAGGGACGGCAACGGCTGGCAGGACTGGGCCGGCCGTGCCGGTCCGCCTCGCCCGGACGGGCCTCTTGGCGGTGGCGGCGCCGAGCACGCCTGAACGGTCTTTCAGTCCCTCGCCGTCCACCATGGCTCTCGCCCTGTGGGCCCTGGGCGCGACCGTGCTCATGGGGGGGTACGTCCGTTCCTACTCGCGCATCCGTCACCGGCTCCGGACACGGCCGCGGGTGGTGGGAGGCAACGTGCTCACCCAACTCCACGACCTGGCGGCCGAAGCGGGTCTCGGCCGGTCCGTCCGCCTCTCGTGCTCGTCGCGGGTGCCGGTGCCGCTGGCCCTCGGGGTCCGACAGCCGGAGATCTGCCTGCCGCCCCGGGCCCTCGCCGGCCTCACCGAGGAACAGCAGCAGGGGATGCTGGCCCACGAGTTGGCCCACCTGGTGCGGCGCGACCCGGCGTGGCTAGTCGTCAGCCATCTGCTGGCCGCGGTCTTCTTCTTCCAGCCCCTCAACTGGGTGGCCCGCCGCCGGCTGCGGGAGATCTCCGAGATGCTGAGCGACGAGTGGGCCGTGGCCTTCACCGGCCGCCCCCTCTCTCTGGCTGGCTGCCTGGCCGAGGTCGCCGGCTGGTCGGCCGGCCTCCGTCCCCTGCCTATGCCGAGCATGGCGGACCGTCCGTCGAACCTCGCGCGGCGCATCCGCCGCCTCCTCGACGAGACCCGGGCCCCCGAGCACCCGGCACGCCGGCTGTGGCTCGGCGCCGCCATGGTGATCCTGCTGATCGCAGTGACCGCAGCCGCGCCGGCCGTTTCCGCCTCACGGACCGAGCCTCGCAAGCCGCCGAAGCCCGCACCGGCCGCGACAGCTCCCGCGGTGCCCCAGCAGGCGGACGAGTCGTGGCTGGACGCCCGGCCCGAGCACGATCGTGCGCGGCACGCCGAGCATCAGGTGGCCGAAGTCCAGGCGGAGGATCGGGAGAGCGCCGACGTGGACGTGGACGTGGATCTCGGCGACGACGCGATGGCTGCCGCGGACGCCGCCATGGAGAGGGCGAACGCCTCTGTGGACGAGCCCCTCGAGGCCCTGAACGATCAGCTCGCCTCGCTCGAGGACTCCGGCCTGTCCAGGGAGGAGCGACAGAAGCTCCAGCGGGAGCTCGAACGGACCACTCGGGACTTTCAGCAGCGGATCCAGCCCCGCATGGAGCAGCTCTCCCGGGAGATGAGCGAGAAGATGGTCCATCTGAAAGCGCTCGATCCCGAGATGGAGCGGCTGGCGAAGAGGATGGCGGAGCTGGCCAAGCAGCTACGCCCCTCGGACGAAGCGCTGGCGCGCATCAACGCCGAGGCCAGGAAAATGGCGCGCGACGGCGCCCTGTCTCAGGAGGAGCGGGAGAAGCTCTGGGCCGAAGCGCGCCGCATGGGCGAATCGATGAAGCCCACCGCGGAGCAGCGCCGGCAGATGGAGACCCTGCGCGACGAGATGCAAAAGCGCCACGAGGACTTGGGACGCCAGTTCATGGCCGACCATCGGGAGGAGATCGAAAAGGCCCACGGCGAGATCGAGCGCGAGATGCGCGGCGCCCGTGAGGAGCTGCGCCGTGTACTGGAGCAGCGGCACCAGCTCGATCGTGAGGAGCGACAGGAGATCCGCCACAAGGCGCTGCGGGACAAGATGCGTGAGAAGGCGAAGGAGAAGAAAAAATTGCAGGAGAAGAAGGTGCAGGAGGAATCGGACGGCTCGCGCTGACCCCCTCACCACCCGGAACCACCCCTCTCCATCCCGTCTGTACGCAGCGGGGGGAGAGGGGCTTGAGTCTTTCGCCGTCCTACACCTTCGTCCGCACGCTCTTCAGCATCGTCACGAACGCATCCCGCTGCGGTGCCAGGGTCTTGTCGGGACCCGTCGCCTTGAAGAACCAGGGACCGCCCGGTCCCTCGACCACGGCCCCGTAGAGCCGCGCGTCGCTGACCGCCGCGGGGGAGCTCATTCCCATCTGGCCGGGCTTCAGCGTTCCCTTGACGTCCACCCAGGTCACCTTCATGCCGCCGGCCTCGAAGGTTTCGGGCTTCGGGTGATCGGTGGTCTCCATCTGTCCGACCCAGCGCGAGATGTTGGCGTCCACCGAGCCGCCGCCGCCGGGGCCGAAGAAGAAGACGGCGAAGTCGCCGGGGCCTCCGGGGCCGGAGATGACGGCCTGGGCGAGGCGCATGCTCGACGACGGGCTCTGCTTGTCCCAGCTTTTCGGCAGGTCGAAGTCGATGGCGCCGGCCGCGGGCTGCCCCGGCTGGGTATCGGCCACGGCGCCGCCATGCGCGGAGATGGGGGCCGGAGCCGAGGAGTCGCCGGCGGGCTGGCTGGGAGCCGCCGCCTCGGTGGCCGGTGTGGCCGTGGGCGCCTCGGTGGCCGGAGCGTTCTTGTTGCAGGCGCAGAGCAGAGCGAGGAGCAGAGAGAGCGTCAGGGTATGGCGAAGCATGTCGGTTCTCCGTTGGGCTGGGCGGCGGCGAGCCGCACCGCGGAGCGTATCACCGTCGCAACGCCGTCCGCATGGGCTAGAATCCCCTCGGGAGCGCTCGGGGGCTGGTGCCTTCCGCGGTCTTCAAAACCGTTGTCCGGCGCCGGTTGCGGCGTCGGGGGTGGGTTCGATTCCCATGCGCTTCCGCCATTTGGTTCAAGGGTTTACGACAGCTCCTGCAACGCCTGTTCACTTCAGCTTCAGACTACCTTCCTCCCGCAATCTACGCCCTGCGTGACACGGCAGTGACACGCAGAGAAGACCGCAGAAGGCACCAGCCCCCGAGCGCTTCCGGGAGCCTACGGCTAACCGTGCAATTTGGAGACGAGGATCAGCCATCCAAGGGCGATGAGCAGGGTGATTGCGGTGCGAACAGGAAGATGGGAACCAGCCACAGCAGGCTCGGCGAGCGCTTTCATCTAGACGTTCGTCCTATGGGGTTCTGCTGCGGTGGATTCCGGGCCGTAGGGAGCTCGTCGCTCTCATCCGCGACAGCTTAGCCTGCGGCGTGGTGCTTCGGCCTGTCACGGTCCGTCTTGACGTCCCCGGGCCGAGCAGGCAGGGTCCGGTCTGGACGGTATCCGCTTACGGGAGGATGCCAATAGGCTCTTGGAATGCGTCGGCATCTGATCTGCTCGCTGTGGACCAGGCCTGGAATCTGAAATCCTGATCCCAGGCCTGAGACCGGCCGGCCTACGGGCAGGAAGCCGGCAAGGTCTTCCAGTGCGGCTCGTTGACGACGTCGGCACAGATCGATTCGGTGGTCGAGCATTGGGCGTGGCTGTGGCAGAGATGGTGAACCGCATCGCTACACCATAGCGAGTTGTAGCTTGTCGGAGTGATCCACTGCCAGTTGCCCCAGGACCCGTTGTCGGTCTTGAACCTGCGGCAGTACTCGTTTGCCGTGGTGGGACGAATCTGGTTGCAGGGGGTGTTCGAGCCGCAACAGTCTGTGGCGCAGTTCGAATTGCTCTCCACTCCCGCTCGGCAGGTGCCATCCCCGCAACGGGTGCACTGCCGCCACCAGGGCGTGACACCGGGGGCGCACCCTCCGGTGCAACCGGTGGCGAGCGGAGTGGTTCCCGAAGCGAACTCAGTGTACCCGGCCGGGCAGGCATTCGGGGGACAGCCGCAAATGGTCAGAATGTCCTCGGCGACCAGGAGCCCAGGCAACATCATCGCTCCGGCCAGGAACACGAGTGCCACTGAGAGTCTTCTCATGGAGCCTCCTTGCCCAGATGGGGCGGCGTATGTGCGCAGCTAAGTTTACGACTGTATATAGCGACTAGTCAACGAGATAGGCCGAAGGAGGCTGAAAGAAGATGCCGGGAGATTAGAGAGCCCCCGCTCCCGGGATTCTTCGAGGGGCTGTAGGCGGGGGGTGACACGGGATTGACACAAGGGCATGGAGCCTTCCCAGGCCAAACCGCTAAGCCATGAAGAACTAAGCAGATACATGGAGGAAGGCATGAGGACCAACCGGTCTTCAAAACCGTTGTCCGGCGCCGGTTTGCGGCGTCGGGGGTGGGTTCGATTCCCATGCGCTTCCGCTGTGAAGCTAGCGTTGGCACGCGCAGCAGCCGCCGCTGCCGTTGCCGCTGCACAGGGGGGGCCGCCCCCATGGGTTTCGCACCAGGAGCCGCACTGGCGAGCGATGCAGCAGCTCGGCGTGCGGAGGCAGGCCGGAGGATTGCAAGTCGTAGCCGCCTTCACCGGGGAGCTGAGCCAAGCTGTGGCAGCGAGGCCGAGGGCGAACAGGAACCCGGTCATTCTCTTCATTCTGTGCTCCTTTTCAGTGTGTCCGCCGAGACGGACATTGAAGAATCGTAATTTTAACGGTCATCAGGACCGCCCTTCCGACCGCGAGAGCCAGTAGCAGGCGAGCGGCGCCGGGATTTTGAGGATCGCCGCTTCCACCTTGCCGGGGAACGTCACCACTCCGAAGTCGGAGATCTCGCGGGTGATCACGTAACCGCGCGGGATCTCCTCCTCCTCGCACAGGATGCGGAGCCCCTTGAGGTCGCTCTCCAGCACCGGGCTCCGGCTGTACTTGACCTCGAAGGGGATCAACCGGAGGTTGGACTCGGCGAGGATGTCGACCTCCAGGTTCTTGCGGCCCCGCCAGTAGGAGAAGCTCACGCCGGTCTGGTAGTAGCGGGCGAAGACATGCTTGAAGAACGCCGTCTCGGCCGCCGCGCCCAGCCGGCTCTCGTCTTCCAGGAGACCCCGGCCCTTGAGCAGGACGCTCCCGGCGATGGCCGGGTCGGCGAGATAGACCTTGAACTTCCCCCGCAGGATCTCCTTGCCGTAGCTCAAGCCCGATCAGCTTGAGCAGGGGGTGGTCGAAGGTCGCGTACAGGATGCGTTCCGGCTGGACCTCGCGGGCCAGCAACTCCTGAACCGCTAGCAGCAGCAGGGTGGTCTTGCCCACTTGGCGGGCACCGCTGAGCAGGACCGCTCGCGGCGCTGGAGGCTCCGCGCCAGAGGATCAGCTCGGAGAAAGCCGCCCGGCGCCAGCCAGGGAGATCGCGGATGGTCCCGGAATCCCACCAGGGGTTGTACTGGCGGAGGACCGAGAAGATCTCCTGTTGAGGGGCTATCATGCTTATTTGCCTCTAACAAGGCAAATATACTTTATCTATTTGCCTCCGTTAAGCAGTTTTCGATGAATCCATGGACCTACTGCGCCACCACCAGCACCTCGCATCGCTCCCCCGCCCCTGCAGGTCCCGCCCCTGGCCGCACCCGCACCAGCGCGTTGCCTTGGCCAAAGGCGGCGAGGTCGTGGGAGCCCTGGGGTGGAAAGGGGGTGACGAAGAGCTCGCCGTCCCGGGCTTGCGCCTGCGCCGGGACGAAGCGGTCGCGGGCGCCGGTGCCCGGGAGCGGGGCGGCCAGGATGCCGGTCAGGGCCCCTCCCCACCAGGAGTCGGCGATCCCCAGCAGGCGCCGCAGGGCGGGGCGCACGAAGAGCCAGAAGCTCACCATCACCGAGGCCGGGTTGCCCGGCAGGCCGAAGACCCAGCCTCCAGGATGGACGGCGAAGACCACCGGCTTGCCGGGCTGGATGTTGATGCCGTGGAGAACCGTCTCGCAGCCGAGGCCCTTCAGCACCCCCTCGACGAAGTCGAACTCCCCCATCGAGACGCCGCCGCAGAGGAGGAGCACGTCCGAGCGCAGACCGCGCTCGGCCAGGGGGCGCAGGGCGTCCTCCCGGTCGGGCGCGATGCCCAGCGACTCGAAGCGCAGGCCGAGGGTGGCGCCCGCGGCTAGGAGGAAGTCGGTGTGGGAGTCCCGGAGCTGCCCGGGAGCGGGAGCGGCCTCGGGAGGCACGACCTCGTCGCCGGTAGTGATCACCGCCACGCTGGGCGACCGGTGGACCGGCACTTCGGCGTGGCCATGGGCCGCGAGCAGTGAGAGGGCGCCGGGAGTGAGGCGGGAGCCCGCGGGCAGCAGGGGAGCGCCCACCCGTAGGATCTCCCCCCGGCGGCGGATGTGCTGGCCCGGCAGCGACGGTCGGAGGAAGATAACCGTCTCCCGGCCGGCGTCCGTCTCCTCGACCGGGACCACGCGGTCGGCGTTCCCGGGCACGGGCGCGCCGGTCATGATGCGGGCGACGCCGGGCGGGACGAGCTCGAACCCGGGCGCGGCGCCGGCGGCCACCACTCCCGCCACCGGGCGGCTCTCCCCGGGGCCGGCTTCGCCGGTCAGGGCGTAGCCGTCCATGGCCGAGACGTCCCCGGCGGGCACGTCCACCGTCGCCGCCAGGCTCCGGGCCAGGACCCGGCCCAGGGCGGCCCGCCGCCCGACCGTCTCCTCGGGCAGCGGACCCACTCGCTCCTCGATCCGTCTCCACGCCTCGTCGGGTTTTAGCGCTGCCATGTCTCCCCTCCGTCCCCTGCCGAAAGTGGAATGGTATACTCCATCGTCTTTTCCCGGGCTTGGTGTCTCTGATGCGGATGGGAGGTGGTCCTCTCCGTGGGATCGATGGAGAACAGCTTTCAGTATCGTGGCGATCTCGCGGAGACCGCCCTGCCGGAGATCCTGTACACGATCGACCGGTTCCAGGTCCCGGGGGTCATCGAGGCCAGCCGCGAGGGCGAGGTCAAGCAGGTCTACATCAAGGAAGGCAACGTCGTCCACGCCACCTCGACGGACCGCAACGACAGCCTGGGCTCCTACCTCCAGCGTAGCGGGGTGATCACGCCGGAGGACTATCTCGCGACGATGCGCGAGCGCGAGCGGACCCACAAGCGCTACGGCGTGCTGCTCATCGAGGCCGGGCTTCTCTCCCCGGCCGAGGTCTACAAGACCATCCGCAAGCAGATCGAGGCCATCGTCTGGAGCCTCTTCTACTGGCGTGACGGGAGCGTCATCTTCAGCATCGGCGAGTTCCGCGAGCCGGACTCGGTGCGCATCCAGATTCCCATGCGCCAGGTCATCCTGCAGGGCATCAAGCGCGCCCCCGACGCCAAGACCCTGGTGGCGCGGCTGGGGCGGAAAGAGACGGTCTTCGAGCCTTGTTACAAGACAGAGCAGTTGATCGAGCTCGCCCTCGACGGGGACGAGTACAAGCTGCTGAGCCTGGTGGACGGCCGGCGGACCCTCTACGACATCTGCACCCAGGGTCCCCACAGCGCGGCCGAGAACGGCAAGGTGCTGTACGCTTTCCAGGTTCTCCAGCTCGTCCGCTGCCTGACGCCCGCGGCGAGCCCCGGTCCGGAGCCGCGGCGCGAGGAGGCCACGGGGACCAAGGCGATCAAGATCCGTTTCAAGACGCACGGCGACAAGTTCAGCGCCTGAAGGAGTGGAGAGGAATGCCGCTTTACGAGTACCAATGCCTGAATTGCGGGAAGAGGACCGAGGTCCTCCAACGCTTCGATGATCCCCCTCTCGCCGCCTGCCCGAGCTGCGGCGGCGAGGTGAAGAAGCTCATCTCCTCGCCGGCCTTCCAGTTCAAGGGGACCGGCTGGTACGTCACCGACTACGCCGGCAAGAAGGGCGGCGGCCCGGAGTCGTCGAAGTCGAAATCGGAAGGTAAGGACGGCTCCAGCGAAGGCGGTGGCGACAAGGCGGAGAAGGCCGAGAAATCCGAGAAGACCGAGAAGGCGGAAAAAACCGACAAGGCGGAGAAGGCGGAGACGAAGAGCTCGGGGAGCTCCGGCGGCTCCGAATAAGGAACGGAACGGGAGGGGTGAGGACCCCGAAATATCGCCGGACGCGCACATGTTACAATGGCATCCTGGAGTTCAAGGCTCCGCCGTCCACCGGGTCGTACAAGTCTCAGGAGGCCTCATGAAGTCAGCCGTCCGCCCCCTCGTCCTGTCGCTCCTTGCGTTCTCGCTCGTGCTCTCCGCGGGTCCAGTCCGGGCCACCACCTACATGATGATGCCCGACAGCGCGCTGGCCGATCAGGCGAAGGCCGTGCTCGACGTCAAGGTTCTCGGAGTCGACGCGGCCCCCGTGGTCGACGGACCGCCGTCGACCGACTACCTGGTCGAGGTGAACCGGGTGCTCAAGGGCGACATCTCGGGCAGCACCCTGGTGGTGCGCGTGCCGGGCGGCATCAACCCCGAGGGGCTCGGCCTCAAGATCTGGGGCGCCCCCCAGTTCACGCCCGGGGAGAACGCCCTCCTCTTCGTGGCTCCCGCCAAGGATGGCACCTACCGCATCCTCCACCTGATGCTCGGCGCCTTTCACCAGCGGACGGTCGACGGCCAGGCCGTGGCTCTGCGCGATCTGTCGGAGGCGCATGAGATCGCCAACAAGAGCGATGTGGTCCGCGACTTCAACCGCTTCTCCGACTGGATCGCCGATCGCGCCGCGGGAGTCCGGCACGAGGGCGGCTACGTCCTGAGCGCGGCCAAGGCGCTCGGCGTCGTCGATCCGAAATTCGTCCTGCTGACTACCGGCGACGGCACCCCCATCCGCTGGTTCCGCTTCGACAACGGCCAGAGCGTGGCCTGGAAGGTCAACTCGGCGGGCCAGCCCGGCCTCAGCCTCGACACCACCATCCAGGCCTTCCAGACGGCGCTCAACGCCTGGACCAACGACCCTGACACCAACATCAACTACGTCTACACGGGCACCACCAGCGCCGCGGCCGGGCTCGACCACTCGGACGGCATCAACGCCATCGTCTTCAACGATCCCAACAACTCGGTCGAGGGGACCTTCGACTGTTCGACCGGCGGCGTCATCGCCCAAGGTGGCCCCTTCTTCTTCAACAGCACCCGGAATTACAAGGGCACCGCCTACCACGAGGCGGCCGAGGCCGACATCGAGGTCAACGACGGGACGGACTGCTTCTTCGGTGGCAATCCGTCGGCGGCGCAGGAGGTCTTCGCGCACGAGCTCGGCCACACGCTGGGCCTCGGCCACTCCAAGCTGAAGGACGCCCTGATGTATGCCTTCGCCCATAACGACGGCCGCGGCGCCCACCTGACCGACGACGACCGCGCGGCTATCAATCAGCTCTACGGCTCCAGCTCCGGCTCCGGCGGCGGCAACGGTGGCGGTGTCACCCTGACGGCACCCCAGAAGCTCGCGGCCCGCGCCACCTCGCACACCTCGGTCACCCTGACCTGGCGGGACCGGGCCCAAGGCGAGGACAGCTACCGGGTGGAGGTCAAGGTGGGGCGGGGCCGATTCCAGGAGATCCAGCAACTGCCCGCCAACTCGACTTCGACCGTGATCAACGGTTTGACACCGGGAGCGACCTACACCTACCGGGTCCGCGCCGCGGCCGGCACCAGCTTCTCCAATTACGCGAGCGTGAACGTCACCCTGCCGCACTGACGCCCGCGGATTCGTCGCCTTGAGCGGCCGGTGGGGGAGACCCCGCCGGCCGTTCTCTTTTGGGAGCGAAGGCCACCAGGGCCGCCACCAGGCACGCCGGGACCAACTGGAACCCCAGGCGCGGAAAGTTGGAGAGGACGAAGTAGCGGTAGTTCCCCACCGGCGAGGTGAAGTAGGCGTAGAAGTAGAAGAGCAGCTCCAGCGTGGCCGCCGCGGCGAAGGCCCGCGTCCGCCGGGGGAGCAGCAGCAGCGGGGGGAGGAACATGGCGGGGAGGAAGCCGTGCCAGGCGGGGATCCGCAGCGCCTGGCGCACGCCGGCGAAGATCTCCCTGGCGCGGGCGAGCTCGAACGAGCCCGAGTCGAACGTTTGGAAGAGATGATGATGGGCCGCCCGCCCCAGCCACGGCAGGATCACCAATGCCGGGAGCAGCCCGGCGGCGAGCGCGCCCGCCAAGTCCAGCCGGCGCCCGGTCCCGGCGCCGCGGATGCGGCGGACGACCTGGACGGCGACGAGGAACGCGGCCAGGGGCACCCCCTCGATCTTGGAGGCCGCGGCAAAGGCGGCGATCACCCCGACCTGGAAGTCTCCCGTCCGGTCCGGCGGCCGCAGCAGGGGCGGCACGGCGGCGGCGAGCGCCAGGGCCAGGTTCCAGTCCGCGGCACCGGCCATGATGTAGCCGATGCCGAACGCCGCGCTGCTCAGGGCCACCAGCGCCGTCCCGGCCTGCCGGGTGAAGCGGTCCGTCCCCCCCTGGCGCAGCCCTTCCCGCACGGCGGCGAGGAGCAGGGCGAAGAGCGCCACCGTGCCTAGCATCATGGCCGGCACGTCGAAGCCGCCGGCCAGCAGGGCGGTCACGGCGAACAGCTCAGGGACGAGATTGGGGTAGTCGGGGTGGATCGCCCAGTTCCAGCTCCGGCTCAGGAACCGGTAGTCCACGCCCCGCGCCAGGTAGAACCGGTGCCCCTTGAGCCCCCAGTGGTAGACGAAGTCGGGCATGGCGAGCCAGCCGCTGAGGGCGAGCGAAGCGAAGACCGCCAGGGCGAAAATCGCCAGGACGTCCCCCCAGCCGGGAGCGGTCGCGCGCCCCCGCCCGAGAGCCCTCACCCCTGTCCCCTCTCCCGCCCCCTCGCCACCCCCCTCCCCGGGAGAGGGGAACCCGGTTGGAGCCGTCTTGCTGGTCTCCCTGGTCCTTATTGTCCTTGCTGTCCTTGTCGTCCTTTCTTGCTGTTCTCCCTATCCTCCCGGGGAGGGGGCATCGGGAGAAGAGGGCCGGGGTGATGAGGGTCTTGGGAGGGCTCCCAGTCCCGCGATCACCGCCAGGGCCACGGCGAGAATCGGCAGGCTCCACCGCACGCCGGCGAAGTCGAGCAGGGTGAGCACCAAGTGGAGGACGACCGCGCCGGCCAGCGTGTAGACGACGCCGCGGTAGAGGGTGCCGTCGGCCGGCGACGCGAGCACTCCGGCGAAGCGGCTCCCCAGCAGGCCGAGGAGCAGGAAGAGGGTGGCGGCCGCCCCCAGGGCCGAGGGGCTCAAGGGCGACTCACCCGATTCGCCCGATTCGCCCGGTTGACCCGATAGAGGACGCACCCCGGGAGCTGCCGAAGCTGCGTGATCCCGGGGTCCTGGAGCGGAGCGCCCCGGGCGACGACGTACTGCGCCGCCGCTGCCGCAGCGTCGTCGCGCGCCAGGAGGTCCTGCGCCGGCATCAGATACGCCGCCCAGCGCACGGGGAGCAGGGCGGCCTCCGGCGGCTCGGGCGGCGTGGCATAGGCGACGAGGCTCCCCGGCGGCACGAGGCGCCGCGCGGCGGCGAAGCAGGTCTCCAGGCCGGCCACCTGGGGAGTGCCGAAGCGCCAGTTGTCAGGACCCGAGCGCCACTCGGCGCGGGCGTCCCAACCGGTCACGGCACGGCGGGCTTCGGCGAGGAGGGAGACGCCCGACCAGAGGACGAGCAGCCCCAGGAGGAACCGCTTGAGCATGGGGCAGATCTTACCCTGCTAAACTCTCGCCCCCGCGGACTGCCCCCGGACCGGATCGATCCTCATCATCCTCATCATGACACTCGCCTTCCGCCCCGACGAGACCAACCCCCGGATCGCCGCCCTGCTGGCCGATCTGGGAATCGACCCGGGGACGGTCGACCTGGCCGTCGACGCCCGCGACGAGATGCTCGCCTTCCTCGTGGAGTCCTGCGGCGGCGACCGCGACCGCGCTCTCTTCCAGTACTTCCAGTCGGGGGCGAGCATTGCGGAGTCCCTCGGCCAGGTGTTGCGCTGGCGCTTCGGCGATATCGGCGATCCTGGCGATCCTGGGCGCGTCCGCAGCCTCCTGGATTTCGCCAGCGGCTACGGCCGGGTCACCCGCTTCCTGGTGCGGGAGGTCCCGCCGGAGCGGGTCTGGGTGGCGGATGTCTACGCGGCCGGCGTGCGGTTCCAGACCGAGCGCTTCGGCGTCCACGGCCTCGTCTCGGCCGTCCGGCCCGAGGACTTCGCGTGCGGCGAGCGCTTCGACGCCATCCTCGTCACCTCCCTTTTCACCCACCTGCCCGAGGAGCGGTTCGTGGCCTGGCTGCGGGTGCTCCTGGGTCTCCTCAACCCCGGCGGCCTGCTGGCCTTCAGCGCCCACTCCCCCGAGGTCCTCCCCGCGGGCCGCGAGATGCCGGCCGGAGGCTTCCTCTTCGTGGCCACCAGCGAGAGCGGCTCGCTCGACACCAGCGACTACGGCTCCACCTGGGTGACGGAGGCGTTCGTGCGCTCGGCCCTGGAGCGGGCGATCGACCCCGGAAGCCCCGGGGCCTCCTTCCACCTCGTCGAGCGGGCGCTCTGCAATTTCCAGGACCTCTACCTCGTCTCCCCGGAGCCGGGGGTGGACTTCTCCTCCCTCGCCTTCCAGGGCGAGCCCCAGGTCTTCGTCGAACGGGCGGAGCTGGCGGCCGACGGGTGCCTGGAGGTCGCAGGCTGGGCTGCCGTGCGCAACGGCACGGTGCGGGAGGTGGAGGTCTGGCTCGACGGCGAACGGCTCGCCGCCGGGCCGGTGGGGGGGGAGCGCGACGACGTGGCCGGGGTCTTCGGCGAGAGCCACCGCCGGTCGGAGTGGGTCTGCCGCTGCCGGCTGCCGGAGAGGGCCTCGCGCTCGGCGGCGGTGCTGCGGCTGCGGGCGGTGGATGGCCGCGGCCGGGGACACGTCCTCTGGGCCGGCTCCGTCGAGGGGCTGCTCCTCGCCGCCACCCACCTCGAAGCCGAGCACTTCCGGGGCCTCAGCGGCCACCTCGAAGCCGTGCTCGCCCACGAGCGGGCCTGGACGGCGGTGGAGAAGCGGGCCTTCGAGGCCCGCATCGCCGCCATGAAGGCCAGCCGCTTCTGGAAGCTGCGCAACGCGTGGTTCCGCCTCAAGGTGCGGCTGGGCTGGGCCGAGCCGGGCGAGGCGGACCCATGAACTGCACGATCCTCTGCGACCTCCTCCCCGGCCTCTACGTCCTCCTTCTCGGCGCCGGGCTCGCCGTGCTCCTGCGGTGGTGGTACGACCCGGTGCCCTGGCGCGTCCTGGCCGTCTTCGGCCTGCTCCTGGTGGTCCTCTTCGGCAAAGTCCTCTTCGGCGGCGGCGTCCTCCTGCCGCTCGGCAACCTGGTCGGCTTCCACCCGTTCCGCCACCTGCCGCCGCCCGATCCCCCCACCGTAGTCCTCCAGGGGGACCTCGTCCACCAGATCACGCCGTGGATCGTGGAGGTGCGGCAGGCGTTCCGGGCCGGGCACTGGCCGCTCTGGAATGCCCACGGCGGAGCGGGCATGCCGCTGCTGGCCGATCCCCAGTCGCAGGTGCTCCAGCCGCTGGTGGTTGCCGCCTACCCCTTTCCCATCGCCGCGGCGGTGGGGATTACGGCCGCCCTGCGTGTGCTCGTCGCCCTGGTCTTCTCCTTCCTGCTCCTGCGCCGCTTGAGCCTGAGCGAGCCGGCGGCCCTCGGCGGCAGTCTCGCCTTCGGCCTCGGCGGCTTCACGCTGCTCTGGCTGGGCTGGCCCATGGGGAATTGCGCGCCGCTGCTGCCCGCGGTGCTGTATGGGATCGTCCGGTGCGACCGCGCGGGCGAGGAGAGCCGCCGCGACCTCGTTCTGCTCTTTGGAGCCACGACGGCCCTGCTGCTGGCGGGGCACCCGGAGGTGATGGTCTATTCGCTCGCCTTCGCGGGCGTCTTCCTGCTCGACCGCGCCCGCCGGCGGCGGCGCTCCGGGGGCGGGCGGCTGCTCGTCCGCTGCGGGCTGGCCATGGCCCTCGCCGGCGGTGTGGCCTCTCCCGTGCTGCTGCCCGCCATGGAATACCTGCCGGCGACCGAGCGCGCCGCCGTGGTGCTGGCCACCATGCCGCAGCCCTCCCTGCGCGAGCTGTGGCAGGAGCTGAGGGACCCCAGGACCCTGGAGCGCTGGCGCCAGCGGGCCGTCGAGCGGCTGGTGCCGATCGTCGCGCCGCGGGCCTACGGCGACTTCAACTACTACTGGGGGGATGGCAACGTCATCGACAACGGCGCCGGCTACGTGGGCAGCGCCGCCCTGCTGGCGGCCGGGGTCGCCCTGTTCCCCCTGGCCGGCCGGCGCCGGTTCCCGCAGGAGCGGCTGGCCCTCGCCGTGATGATCGTCGCCCTCCTGCTCGTGGCCCAGCCGCCGGGATTCGATCGCCTGATGGTGCGGCTGCCGGTGGCCGGCGCGACCTTCGTCCACCAGTGCCACCGCATCCTGCTCCTCATCTCCCTCTGCCTCGCCGGCCTCGCCGCCTGCGAGGTCGACCGCCGGACGCGGGGCGAGGGCTCCCGCTGGCCGGTTTTCGCCTGGGCGGCGGTGCTGGCGGCTCTCGTGGCCTGGGGCTACCTGGCCCATCCCAATCCGCGGGACCCGGCCCTGCTCGCCCCCCTGCGCAACCGTCTGCTCGTGGCTCACCTGGTGACGCTCGCCCTCGCCACCATCCTGCTCGGGACGCGGCCCAGGGGCCGCTGGGGACGCGCCGTCCCCTGGCTCTTCTGCGCCCTGGTGGCGGGGGAGCTGCTGCTGGTGCACCTGCCGTTCGTCCCGCCGGCCCCCCGGCGCCTCGCCTGGCCGGTGACGCCACCCCTGCGCTTTCTACAGGAGCACCTTGGAGATTCGCGCATGCTGGGGCTCGGGGCGTGGACCCTGCCGCCCAACTTCCACCTGATGTATGGGTTGAACGACGTCCGCATCGATAACCCCTCCACTCCCATGGCCTACTCGGCGACGACCTGGCCGCTGCGGCGCGACGACGAGCCGGGGCACCACTTCAGCCGCCCCCGCCACCCGATGTACGACCTGCTGGGGGTGCGCTATGTGATGACGGAGCCGGACGTCATCCTCCCTTTCAAGCTGGTCCTCCAGGACCCCGAGGGATGGATCTATGAACGCCCCTGGTGCCTGCCGCGGCTCTTCCTGCCGGAGCGGGCCGTCGCCTGGCGCGGCGACGTCTGGTGGGACTGGCTGGAGAGGAACCGCGACTTCGCCAAGCGCTCCCTGGTGGAATTCATCCCGGGCCACGGCGACGACTGGCGGGCGCGCTGGCCGCGGGAGTCGGGCCTCGCTCTCTCCCTCCTCGAGCCGGAGCACGTGCACGCCCGGGCGCGCCTCGCCGAGCCCCGGCTCCTCGCCTCCAGCATCTTCCAGGACGGTCACTGGCACGTCCTCGCCGCGGGGAAGCGGCGGCGCGCCATGCTCGCCGATGGCCCCTTCGTCGCCGCCTGGCTGCCGGCGGGCGAGCAGCGGGTCGACCTGGTCTACCGGCCGGAGCTCTTCGTGGCGGGGTGCGCCTTCGCGGCCCTGGCCCTGGCCGCCGCCGCGGTCTGGTGGGTGCCGATGCCGCGCCCGCAGCCGCCGCGGAGACTTTGAGTGGAGTATCCTGCTCTCGTCATGGTCACGGCCGTCCCACCCGAGGTGCTCAGCGAGACGGAACGCTCCTTGCAGACGTTCGGCCGCGTGGTGTTGTGTCAGATCGTTCGCGCCGAGGGCTCGACGCCCGGCAAGGTGGGGTGGAAGCTCCTCGCCCGCCCGGACGGCTCCTTCGTGGGCAATCTCGGGGGTGGCGCCTTCGAGGCTCTGGTGAAGACCGACGCCCTGGAGAAGCTCCGTACGAGGCTCGGTGTAAGCGGGTCCGAGATCAAGCGCTATTACCTCACCGAAGAGGCGACCCGCGGCGAGCCCACGGGGATGGTCTGCGGCGGCATGGCCGAGGTGTTCCTGGAGGTGATGATCGCGGCCCCCGTGCTGGCGGTCTGCGGCGGCGGCCCGGTGGGACAGGCCTTGGCGCGGGCGGCCCTCCTCGCCGGCTTCGAGGTCCTGGTGGTGGACGACCGGCCGGAGTTCCGCAACCCGGAGCTGTTCCCCGCCGGCGTCCGCTTCGCGGCGGTGGATCGGGATTACCAGCAGGACTTCCTCGCGCCCCTGCGTCATCGCGACCTCTACGTGGCCGTCGTCAGCCGCTGCTGGGAGACCGACACGGCCGCCCTGGCCGCGGTGCTGCGGCAGGCACCGGAGTCGCTGCGCTACCTGGGGCTCATGGGCAGCCGGCGCAAGGTCGCACGGGTGCGGGAAGAGCTGGCGGCGCAGGGCTGCGATCTCGCGGCTCTCGCGACCCTCGCGGGCATCGAGCTGCACGCACCCATCGGACTGCCCATCGGCGGTGACAGCCCGGGCGAGATCGCTATTTCTATCCTGGCGGAGGTCATTGGAACACGGTATGAGAAGTCTGCAGTCGAAGCGTGATCGGATCCTGATCCTGCTGCTCGGTACCTTCCTCCTGGCGGCTCCGGCGGCGTTCGCCGGCGCCGGCACCCTCGCCGGCCCGGCGTGGAGCTCGCTCCCCATCTGGGGCGGCGACGTCTGGAGCCTGGCCATCCACCCTCAGGACCCCGACGTGGTCCTCGCCGGCACCTCCGCCGGCCAGGTCTACCTCTCCCGCGACGGCGGGCGGACCTGGGTCGACGCCGGCCCCACCCTGCCGTTCCCCGGCTGGGTGGTGTCGAGCCTGCGCTTCGACCCCAACCAGCCGTCGCGGCTCTGGGCGTCGCTGCGCGGCATCTGGGGCGGCGGCCATGTGACCTCGTCGGACGACCTGGGGCGCACCTGGGCCTCCCGCGCCGCGGAGGGCCTGCCCAACGAGCCCGTCTACACCCTGGCCCTGGTCCCCGGGCACGAGGGGCGGATCTACGCCGGCACCGCCTCCGGCGTCTATGGCACCGAGGACGGCGGCAAGACCTGGCGGCATCTGACGGCCGCCCCCGAATTGCAGGAGGTGCAGAAGGTCACCAGCCTGCTGGTCGACCCCGACCAGCCTGACACGGTGATCGCCGGCACCTGGCGCCGGGCCTACCGCAGCGACGACGCCGGCAAGAGCTGGAGCGGGGTCTTCGAGGGCATGGTCCTCGACTCCGAGATCTTCAGCCTGACGCCCGTATCGGGCAAGCCCGGCGAGATCTGGGCCAGCACCTGCGGCTGGGTCTATGTCACTCACGACCGCGGCGGCAAATGGGAGCGCTTCAAGGAGGGGTTCGAAGAGCGCCGCACCACGGCCTTCGCCGCCCTCCCCAACGGCCGCCTCCTGGCCGGCACCGTGGCCGGCCTCCACGTCTCGGACGACGGCGGCAAGACCTGGCACCGGGTGGGCGACCCCGGCATCTCCATCCTGAACATCGCCTACCATCCGGCGAAGCCGCAGCGCATCGTCCTCGCCACCGAGGGGACCGGCGTCTGGACCTCCGACGACGGCGGCACCACCCTGCGCCCGGGCAGCGGCGGCATGATCAACACCCGTGTCGGCGCCTTCGCCATGGCCGGCAAGGAGCTGCTGGTGGGCGTCAACCACGCCGGGCCGTTCTCCGGCGTCTACTCCTCTCGCGACGGCGGCCGGACTTTCGACGACTTCGCCTTCCTCCCCACGGTGCTCGACCTCGCCGTCTACAAGGGGCGCGTCTTCGCCGCCACGGAGAAGGGGCTGTTCGAGCGCCGCGGCCGCGGCTGGCACTGGGTGCGGGACCTCGGCGTGGGCACGGTCGAGCAGTTCATCACCGATGGGCCACGCCTTCTGGCCCGCACGCCGGACGCGATCTTCGAGCTCAACGGGAAACTCTTCACCCGCCGCCCGTTCAAACACGGTACCCCCAGGTCGGCCGCCTTCTACGCCGACGCCCTGTGGGTGACCGACGCCCAGGGGCTCTACCGCCTGACCGCCGACTCCAACCACACCATCCCGGCGCCCTTCTCCGGCGGCCGGCTGCAGAGCCTCGAAGGGCAGCTCCTGCTCTGGGGCCCCGGCGGCACCTTCACCAAGGCCAGTGCCGACGGCGACTGGACCGAACTCACCCACGAGAGCTCCCGTCTCCTCGCCACCGGGGACGAGCGCTTCCCCGCGCTGATGATCAGCGGCGACACCGTCCGCCTCTTCGACCGCGAAGCCCGCAAGTTCCAGGCGCTCGAAGTCCCCATCCCCGCCCGCGACATCGCCGCCGCGCGAGTGGTCGGCGGCCGGCTGCTGCTGGGGACGTCGGGGTATGGGGTGCTGGCGCGGGGTCTGGAGCCGGCGGGTGAGATGGCGGGAGGCGCGAGCCGGCAGCCGATTGTCCCGGAGGAATGACTCAGACCTCCCGGTCCTCCCAGACGCCGAGAACCTGCTGCTTCGGTTCCGCCGGAAGCCCCGGTGGCCCGGCTCGCTCAAGGAACTGGAACGTCTTCGGACATCACCGCCATCTTAGCCGGTGCCGCAGCTATGCTGGTCCGCGGCCCTGCGGCTTCGGCCGGCATCGCCGCCGGCACGTTCTGCGCCGCCGCCGTCTCCGTCGGAGTCGCTGCCGCCGCGGCGGGCATCGTTGCGCTCTTGCCGTGCCTCACCGCCGTCCCGGTCTGCGCCACGGCCGGCCCGGCCGGAGCTGCTGCTGCCGCGGTCTGCGTCACCGCTATACCGGCGTGCGCTACGCCTTTCGCGAATTGCGTCACTCCTGGAGGGAATTGCGTCACCGCTATCCCGGAAGGCGTCGCTACGGGAGTGGTCTGCGTCACTACTGCCGGGGAAGGCGTCATGCAGACCGCGAAAGGCGTCACCGCCGTCCCGCTGTGAGCGACGCACTCCGGATTCGGCGTGACTCCTGACGAGACGGCTGTGGCTCCTGAGCCTTCCGTCGTGACTCACGAACGGCCGGCGTGTCTCACCAAGGCCGCCGCGTCTCACACGGCGGCCGGGGTCGTGCTCGCTCCCGTCTTCTTGTAGCGCGTCGGCAGCTTGCCGGTGCCTCGCCGCTCGACGGCGATGGCGCCTTCCCCGATCAGCTCCTGGAAGGTGCGGTACAGGGAGCCGCGATCCGGCTCGTAGCCGATCGCCCGACAGACATCGTTGCGGTCGAAGACGTCGGGAATCTCTGGCAAGGCGGTCACGACGTCGTCGAACAGCTCCCAGGCGCCTCGCCGGGCGGGTTGGGGAGGCGTCACCGGCGGCGCGGGGAGGGAGGGCGCGGCCGGCAGGGGTTTCCTCGCCACAGGCAGCGCCACCACCGGCGGCGGGATCTCCACTTCGTCGCCACCGGTAGCAGCCCAGACGAGCTCCAGGGCCCGGAGCTGGTGGCGGAAGGCCGTCTCCAGGAGGGCGATTCCGGCGCGCAGCTCCTCCTCCAAGCGCCGCTTGCGGTGTTCGTATTCGTCGTGTGTCATGGCGGGAGGATTGCATCACAAGCGCCGGGGCACGGGCAAGGGCCGGGACAGGTCGCCGGGCCGCGCGAGCGTGTCATGTTTGTCGCCGTAATTTTCCTTGACACTGCATTGCGGCGGTCATCCGTATGACACGGAGGTCCTTGATGCGACTCAATGCGAGGTTGCCCGAGGAGTTGGCCCGGAAGCTCGAAGCCTTGGAGCGGGAATGGCGAGAGTTGAACGAGGCCGGCCATACTGTGGCACATCTCTTTCGAGATGCCATGTCAGGCGAGAAAAAGTTCAACCTTGCCGCGTCGATACAGATGATGCTATCCGCGGGCACGTGACGGAACGAGTCCGACGGTTCCTCTGCCGACGGCACAAGCTGCGCGTCAGCGGAACGAGCCGCTTCGGGTACGCCGAGGTTTATGGGGAAGTGGGGGTGGTCGACATCCAACAGATGCGCCTGCGCCGAAGGCCCGCGCATGCCCTCTCGTGAAGCCCGTCCGAGAGCCGGATGCGGGAGAGCCGCAAGTCCGGTTCGATGAGCGGCGGCGGGAAACGGAGCCAAGGTCGAGACTGAGGCACCGGCAATCAGGCGAAAGCCGCTGGCAACAGCGACTCCCTCGGCCTACAGCCACCGCGCCCGCCGCCGACTCTACCCTTTGATGCACCTTTGAGTGGCACTTCAAGCAGTGTCTAGCAGGCGAAGAGAGCTGCGATCTCCGTGATTGGCAGGAACATCCGGCGGCTGCCGGCCGAGAGCTTGAGAAAGCGGTAGCGTGTATAGAACAGCTCGTCGTCGTCGTCCTTGGCATCCACTACCAGAGCGAACGTCGCGATCTCGCTCTTGAGCACTCGCGCGCAGGCATCGAAGAGGAGCAGCTCGCCCAGGCGTTTCCCACGGTGCCGGGAGTCGGTCGCCAAACGGCCCATGAGCGTGGCTGGCACGATCGGATAGCGAGGCAAGCGCTTGGCGATGGACGACGGCAGGTCGGTGAGAGCGATGCTCAGGGCCGAGAGCGTGTAGTAGCCAAGGACTTGGGTCGGCTCGTCGGCCCGCGTCAGGACGAAGCACGATGCCACCCGCCGCCGGCTGTCCTGGCCGGCCTGCGTCCTCAAATAGCGGTCGAGCGGCTCCACTCCCGAGGCGAAGGCCGCCCGGTCGTGGTGAGCGCTCAGTGGATCGATCCGATAGGGCGGGCTCTCGTTCGCGGTCACTCCCTACCCGACCATCTTCCTGTACCGCTCGGCGGCGGCCCGCAGCTCCGGGACCGGCTCGCGCGGATGGAGCAACGCTTCGGCAAACGCGCGGCTGTCCGCCGTAGTCAACCGGATCGCCCCCAACTCGGCAATGGTCTTGACCGCCGACTCATGCACGCTCGCGATCACGAAGTCCGTGAGCGTCCGGCCCTGCAACTCGGCCGCACGCTGGAAAAGCGCCTTCTGCTCGCTGGAGATACGCGCCTCCAGCCGTTCGCTGCGCGGCCTTGCCGGGGCTCTCTTCGACTGTGTGCGACCCGCCATGTTGGAAGTGTACGGCAAATGGACGGACGCCGCAAGAGAGCGGGAAGCAGCTTCCTTCGGGTAGTGTGGGGAGGGATCTCCCGCCTTGAGCTTCTCCGCCGCTGTCTGGAACTCCGGGAGGAAAACCCCTGCGGAGAGGCTATTCAGGTTCGTGCAGTCGGATGGGCAGGTGCTCGGCGTACCCCGAAAAGTCTGGATCCGTGGTGAAGATTGGCGTTTTATGGCGGTAAGCTATCGCGCAAATCAGCATGTCGATATGGGAACCCGTGACGCCGTGGGATCGGCAGAGATTGAAGAAACGAGCTGCTTGGACGTGATCGCCCGGTTGGTTTTCGAGGTAGCGGAACGCTGAGAGCTTTTCGTGGAGTGCCTCGAAGACCTCCTGGCTGCGGATGCCCGACAGAACCTCCTGGTGCACGGGACCGGTCAGAACGGCTCGCCCGGAGGTGACGAGGGCAGCCCACTCTTCAACGAGTTTCTTCTCCAGGGGAGAGAGCTGGTGGGCTCGGCGCCGCAATGCGAGCGACCAGAGGGTGGTGTCGACCAGGACCATCACTGGGGCTTGCGGCCGCGGAGCCGCTTGGGGTCGTCGTCGTCGTCGTAGTCGACCTTGCCGACCCAATCGAGGATCTCCCGCCGTTTGCGGGCCTGCACGTACTCATGGAGGGCGGCAGTGACCGCTTCCTTCTTCGTCCTGTGATTCCCGACTTTCACAGCCTCTGCAATGAGAGAGTCGTCGAGAGCGAGATTCGTCGGCATCTCATCTTCCTCCTCCCCATAGTCTACACATGGGAATGTGTGGGAGCAAGTACCCGACACCCTCACCATTCTGAGGATGACAGAGCCCCCGCTTGCACTACACTGTGGTGCAGACCGAGGTCTATAGCTGGCGTCTCTCCGCCCACCTCAAGAGTCAGTTGCAGGAAGCTGCCCGGGCTGAGCAGAAGAGCGTTTCGGAGCTCCTTGAGGAGATCGTTAAAAGTTGGCTTCTACACGCCCGCGGCCAGTCTGATTCTGAGGAGGAGCGGCAGCAACGCGTGCGTGAAGCGGCCCTGAAATGTGCCGGGACTATCGAGGGTAGTCCGGACCTGGCAGAGAATGCCCGGTCCGAAGTGCGCGCACGGATTGCACGCCGGCATAGCCCCTCGGTGAGTCCCTCGGCACGTCCCTGCGCGACGTACTTCTTCGCGAAAGGGCTTTGGTATTCGTAGCCTTTCATCATCGTCTCCAGTGCGCGGCGAGCCGCCTCATTCAAAGAATTGTACACGAGGTCGTAGTAGAGAACGACCCTGTCGTCGTCGAGCCCTCGGATCTCGGGCAGCAACGCGGCGGCGATCGTCTCTCCCTGCTCGGTCTCGCCGTGCGCAATCGCAGAGAGCCCCGAGCTCGGGCCGGCGGGCCGCTTCTTCAGGCTCCGTCACGACCGGGGGGCCAACTGAAACGCTTCTTGGGGTCGGCCGCCAGTTGTGGTGAGCGAGAACGCTGAAATACTTTCGGTCTCTTCGTCACTTTAAAATCGCGAGCTCAGAGCTCAGGCCTGCTCGCACAGATCTCCGCTGCGGGCTGGCCGACCTGACGTCGCCCGGTTCGGGGTGGAACTACTTGAGGAGAATTATGATGCTTCACCAGGTCAGTCATCGCTGGCAGCCGACGCTTGTGGTTCTCGCCTCTCTCCTGTTGTTATCCGGAGCGGCGGTCGCCCAGACCGGCAACACGGTGGCCGGAACGAATGCCTTCCTCCACAACACGACAGGCTCCCAGGATTCCACTTTCGGCCAATACTCTCTCTACTGGAACTCCACCGGCTACTACAACTCCGCTTTCGGCTACCAGGCCATGGGGGACAATACGAGCGGACAGTCGAACGTCGCTATCGGCTCCTTCGCCCTGGGCTCGACCACCGGCAACGGCAACACCGCCCTCGGAGCCAGCTCACTCTCTATCCTCAAGACCGGGAGCAGCGACATTGCGGTCGGGGTGAACGCCGGCAACAATTACTCCACTAGCGAGAGCAACGATATCGTCATCGGCAACAACGGAATGCGAGGTGAGAACGGGGTCATCCGCATCGGTAGCAGCTCGCAGACGGCCACCTACATTGCGGGGATCAGCGGCGCCACGAGCGCGAGCGGCCTCGCCGTCTACGTCGATACCAGTGGTCACTTGGGCACGACGACCTCGTCCCAGCGCTTCAAAGAGGAGGTGCGGACGATGGGCAACGCCAGCCGCAGCCTGATGCAGCTCCGCCCGGTCACCTTTTACTACAAGCCGCAATTTGATGACGGTTCCCATCTCCTGCAGTACGGGTTGATCGCCGAGGAGGTCGCCAAGGTCTATCCGGGGCTCGTGCAGTATGACGATCAGGGCCGGCCGCTCTCGGTCCGCTACCAATTCGTCAATGCGATGCTGTTGAACGAAGTCCAGGAGCAGCACCGCCAGCTCGCCGACCAACAGGCGAAAATCGAGAAGCTGGAGCAGCAGGTCCAGGCCCTGTTCGCGTCGCAGCAGCAGTAAGAATCCAGCCTTCGTGTCGTCCTCTCGGGATGACCGAGCCCCATGGGCGCGGCGAGAGCGCCCATGGGGTTTTCGCGCACCGCCGGGGCCAATGGGTGCCACGCTTGTGGCCGAAGGGAAGACGGAGTGGCCTCTCGAAAGGCCGCCAGGAAGTGCCTGTAGCTCTCAAAGAGCTCCCTGCGGAACCTAATTAGAACGAGGTGGGGGTTGCCATCCGGGGGCGCCGCTTCGCTCTGCCCCCGGCTACATGCCTGAGCCCCTTCGGGGCGGATGGCTGAATTCTCTGTCCGCAAAGAAGAGGAGGCGCCTTGACGTATAAATTATAAAGGTGACAGTGACCTGGCAGAGAACGCTCGATCCGAAGTGCACGCACGGATTGCACACCGGCATGGGCTTTAGCCCAAGGCTTCATCACTGCCGACGCGATTCCGGCGTTTCGACTCGGCCCCGGTTGCGTCCCCCCGCCGGACCTTATACCGTACCGCCCCATGAGCGACGGGCACCATCAGCACTCCCATCCTCGCGATCCTGTAGGCCTCGACCTCAAGGCCCGGCGGCCGGTCGAGGTGCGCCGGGTCGACGAGTGCGGGACGCTCGACGAGCTGTTCAATCACTGCCTGCCGGCTTTTGGCGGCGCCTACCTGCGGCGCCTCTACACCATCCTCGACGCCGCCATCGGCGCGGGGTGCCCGCTGACGCTCGCCATCGCCGGTCCGGTAACGGTCTCGGGGCAGCACCAGGCGTGGCTCATCCCCCTGCTGGAGACGGGGTGGATCGCGTATCTCAGCACCACGGACGCCGTCTGCTATCACGACGGCCACCGCAGCCTGGACGAGCACCGCGAGGGACCCATCTTCGAGGTCCCCATCTTCGGCGACGACGGTGCGCTGCGCGACGAGCACACGATCCGCGTCACCGACATGGCTTTCGACGAGGACGTCCTCTTCCAGCAGGACCGCTTCATGACCGCCTGTCTGCTACGGCCCGAGTTCCAGAAGACCATGGCCGGCACCGAGCTGCGCCATCTGCTGGGGCGGATCTACGCCGCCCAGGAGGAGCGCAACGGCGTGGCTCCGGGGCTGCTCGCGACCTGCCAGCGGCTGGCCATCCCCATCCTGGTGGGGGCGCCCGGGGACGGCAGCCTGTTCCTCAACTCGATGAAGCTGTGGGCCATGAAGCAGGCCGGCCTGCTCGAAAACTACGCGTTTTCCCTCGACCTCCACGCCGAGGTCTTCGAGTCCTGCGCCTACCATTACTGGGGCCTCTTCGAGAGCCCGGCGCGCACCCTCGCCACCTTCATCCTGGGTGGCGGCGTGCCCAAGAACTTCAACCTGCAGCCGGAGCCGGCCCTGGGACAGATCCTGGGGCTGGAGAACGTCAGCGGCTACGCTTTCGACGTCCAGATCGTCACCGCGCCCATCACCGAAGGGTCGCTCTCCTCCTGTCCGCCGGCCGAGGCCGTGACCTGGGGCAAGGTGGACCGCGAGACCTACCAGCAGACCACCGAGAGCGTGCAGGCCGACTACTCCATGCTCATGCCGTTCCTGGTCAAGGCGCTGCTCGACAACCGCGAGCGCTATGCCCGGCGGGCGGTGGAGGTGGGAGAGGAGGCGCTGTTCGCCGAGGAGCCCAAGGCCCGCGGCTATCTCCGACCCCGCGACGGGTACCGTCTCTACGACTCCCGGGAGCGCCTGGTGGCGGAGCTGGCACGGCAGGTGAAGGAGAACGGCGAGTGGCTGCGGAAGACCCTGCGCTATCCCCTGGCGGTTGAAGAGCGATTGAGAGAGAAAGTGTGAAGCCATGAGCAAAACCACCATCACCTTGCTCCCGGGCGACGGCATCGGTCCCGAGGTCAGCGCCGCCGCCGTGCGGGTCCTGGACGCCGCCGGCGCCGAGCTGGAGTGGGAGCGCCACATCGCCGGCCGGGAGGCCCTGGAGAAGTACGGCAACCCCCTGCCGCCCGAGGTCCTGGAGTCGATCAAGCGCAACCGCGTGGCCTTGAAGGGGCCCATCACCACCCAGGTGGGCGGCGGCTTCAAGTCGATCAACGTGCAGCTCCGCCAGGAGCTGGAGCTCTACGCCAACCTGCGCCCCTCGCGTTCGCTGCCCAGCATCCCCAGCCGCTTCGAAGGGGTCGACATCATCGTGGTGCGGGAGAACACCGAGGACCTCTACAGCGGCTTGGAGCACATCGTGGTCCCCGGGGTGGTGGAGAGCCTCAAGATCATCACCGAGAAAGCCTCGCTGCGCATCTCCCGCTTCGCCTACGACTACGCCAGCCGCCACGGCCGCAAGCGGGTGACGGCCGTGCACAAGGCCAACATCATGAAGCTGTCGGACGGCCTGTTCCTCGACTGCGTCCGCCGCGTGGCCCAGGAGTATCCGGAGATCCAGTCGGACGACAAGATCGTCGACAACATGTGCATGCAGCTCGTCATGCGCCCCGAGGAGTGGGACGTGCTGCTGCTCGAGAACCTCTACGGCGACATCGTCTCCGATCTCTGCGCCGGCCTCGTGGGCGGCTTGGGCGTGGTACCGGGGGCCAACATCGGCCTCGAGGCGGCCCTCTTCGAAGCGGTCCACGGCAGCGCCCCGGACATCGCGGGCAAGGACCTGGCGAACCCTCTGGCGCTGATCCGTTCAGGGATCATGATGCTCTTCCACCTCGGCAAGGACGAAGCGGCCGAGCGCGTGCGCCGCGCTCTCCGCCACGTCGTGGTCACCGAGAGGATCCGCACCCGCGACCTGGGCGGCGAGGCGAGCACGACGCAGTTCACGGACGCCATCGTGCGGGCGCTGGAGTCGGGGGTGTAGGCACTGCCTTGCGCTCAAAGCGCCCCCGCCCGAGGGCCCTCACCCCTGTCCCCCATAGGCGCTAACTTTAAGCCTAGGGTAGGGGCGGGTCTGGACGGGCGGGAGGGGGCTCGACCCGCCCTGCAACGACGAAATGTCCCCCCCAGGGGGCGGGTCGAGCCCCCAACCTGCCGTCCAGACCCGCCCCTACCCTAAGCGTCGAGGCCAAAGTTAGCGCCTATGCCCCTGTCCCCTCTCCCGCCCCCTCCCCACCCCCCTCCCCGGGAGAGGGGAACCCGGTTGGAGCGGTCTTGCTGTTCTCCCTCTTCTCCCGGTGAGGGGGGTTGGGAGGGGGCGGGAGAAGAGGGCCGGGGTGATGAGGGTCTTGGGCCGGGGGTGAGGCTTCGGAGGGCAGGCCGCTTCCGAGTAGAATACCCCCATGACGACATCACTCCGTGCTCCCGAGGTCTTCGCCTCCGCCTGCCCCCTCGACTGCCCCGACGCCTGCAGCCTGGAGGTGCGGGTGGAGGATGGGCGGGTGGTGAAGGTCGACGGCACCCGCCTGAACCCCGTCACCGACGGCTACATCTGCTCCAAGGTCCGGCACCTGCCCGAGCACCTCTACGGGCCGGACCGCATCCTCCACCCGGCCCGGCGGGTGGGTCCGAAAGGCTCGGGGGATTTCGCGGTGATCTCCTGGGACGAGGCCCTGGACCTCGCCGCGGCGAAGATGCGCGAGGCGCGGGAGCGGCACGGCGGCGAGGCCATCCTCCCCTTTTACTATGGCGGCTCGAACGGGCTGCTGACCCAGGAGACCACGGACGCGCGGCTGTTCTACCGGCTGGGCGCCTCCCGTCTGGCTCGCACCGTCTGCGCCGCCGCCACCGGCCGCGCGGCCACGGGGCTCTATGGCAAGATGCCCGGCGTCGCCTTCACGGACTTTCCTCACGCGCGGCTCATCGTGCTCTGGGGCGTGAACCCCTCGGCCTCGGGCATCCATCAGGTCTCTCTCCTCCAGGAGGCACAGCGCCAGGGGGCGCGGCTGGTAGTGGTCGATCCGCGCCGCACGAACCTGGCGAAGAAGGCGGATCTCCACTTGGCGCCAAAACCCGGGACGGACCTCCCCCTCGCCCTGGCGGTGATCCGCTGGCTCTTCGCGGAGGGGAAGGCCGACCTGGACTTCCTCGCCGCCCATGCCACGGGCGGGGAGGAGCTGCGCCGGCGGGCGGAGCCGTGGACGCCAGCGCGGGCGGCCGAGGCCTCCGGTGTGCCGGCGGTGGAGATCGAGCGCTTCGCCCGCCTCTACGCCGAGTCGTCGCCGGCCCTGGTGCGGTGCGGCTGGGGCCTGGAGCGCAACCGCAACGGCGGCTCGGCCGTGGCGGCCGTGCTGGCCCTGCCGGCGGTGGGGGGGAAGTTCGGCGTGCGCGGCGGCGGCTACGTCCTCAGCAACTCCGGCGCCTTTGCCTTCGATCGCGCGGCGGCGGTGGGCGAGCCGGAGCCCTCCACCCGGGTGATCAACATGAACCGCCTGGGGGAGGTCCTGCTGGAGCGCCAGGACCCGCCCGTCACCGTCCTCTTCGCCTACAACTGCAACCCGCTGGCGACCATGCCGAACCAGGAGAAGGTGCGGCGCGGCCTCGCCCGCGAGGATCTGTTCACCATCGCCTTCGACCAGGTGTGGACGGACACCGCGCGCTGGGCGGACCTGGTGCTGCCGGCCACCCACTTCCTGGAGCACGAGGAGATGTCCCGCGGCTATGGCGCGTTGGTGCTCCAGCGGTCTCCGGCCGTGGCCACGCCGGCCGGCGAGGCGCGCTCGAACGTCGAGGTCTTCGCCGAGATCGGCCGGCGCCTGGGGCTCGCCCGGCCGGGAGATCCGGAGACGGCGGACGAGCTGGCCACGGCCCTCCTCCGGCGCTCCGAGCGGATGCGCACCGAGCTGGAGCGGGAGGGCATCGCCTCCCCCGACTGCGGCCCGTCGCCCATCCAGTTTGTGGACTCGTTCCCGTTGACGCCGGACCGCAGGGTGCATCTCGTCCCCGAGGCCCTGGACCGCGAGGCCCCGCACGGCCTCTACTTCTTCCAGGAGGAGCCGGCGAGCGACCGCTACCCCCTGGCCCTGATCTCGCCAGCCACCAGCCGCACCATCAGCTCGACCTTCGGCCAGCTCGTGCGCCGGCAGACGCCGCTGGAGATCCACCCCGGCGACGCGGCACCCAGGGGGATCGCCTCCGGCGACGAGGTGCGGGTGTGGAACGACCTCGCCGAGGTGCGGGTGAAGGCGCGGCTCAATCCGGACCTGAAGCCGGGCGTCGTCCTCCTGCCCAAGGGGATGTGGAGCCATAACAGCCTCTCGGGCAATACCGCCAACGCCCTGGCGCCGGACACCTATACGGACCTCGGCGAGGGGGCGTGCTTCAACGACGCGCGGGTGGAGGTGACGAGAGCTTGACGCGATCTTGCCGGTTTGCCCGGCAGCGCCGTTGGCCCTCATCACCCCGGCCCTCTTCTCCCGCCCCCACCCACCCCCCTCACCGGGAGAAGAGGGAGACCAGCAAGACCGCTCCAACCGGGTTCCCCTCTCCCGGTGAGGGGGGTTGGGAGGGGGCGGGAGAGGGGACAGGGGTGAGGGCCCTTGGGCGGGGGCCGCTCTGATGATGCCGGCATCTGACGAAGTAAAATCACCCCATCATGGCTCGCTCTCTCTTTGACGATCAAGAACCCTCTGCCTCCGCCTCGCGGGCGCAGGCGCCTCCCGCCGCCGCCTCCCCCCTGGCCGAGCGCATCCGTCCCCGCAATCTCGACGAGGTGGTGGGTCAGCAGAAGGTGGTGGGGCCGGGCGGCTTCCTGCGCCGGGCCATCGCCGCCGATCGCGTTCCGTCGCTGATCTTCTGGGGACCGCCGGGGACGGGGAAGACGACGCTGGCGCGCATCATTGCCACCGAGACCTCGTCCCATTTTGTCCCCTTCTCGGCCGTCACCTCCGGCATCAAAGAGGTCAAGGAGGTGATGGCCGAGGCCGTCCGTCTGCGCAAGGCCCAGGGTCGCCGCACCCTCCTCTTCGTGGACGAGATCCACCGTTTCAACCGCGCCCAGCAGGACGCCTTTCTTCCCTACGTCGAGAGCGGCGACGTGGTGCTGGTGGGGGCCACCACGGAGAACCCCTCCTTCGAGCTCAACGCCGCGCTCCTCTCCCGCTGCCGGGTGATCGTCCTCGAGCCGCTGAGCCCGGAGGAGCTGACGACTCTGCTGCGCCGAGTTCTCGCCGACCCCGAGCGCGGGCTGGGAGGGAGCAGTGCCGGGGCGGACGACGACGCTCTGGAGGTCCTGGCGCAGCTCGCCTCCGGCGATGCCCGCAAGGCGCTCAATCTCCTGGAGCTGGCCGTGGCCGACGCCGAAGGCGGCCGGGTGGACGCGGAAGCGGTGCGGCGGGTGGCCCAGCGCAAGGTGCTGCTCTACGACAAGTCGGGGGAGGAGCACTTCAACCTCATCTCGGCCCTTCACAAGTCGCTGCGGGAGAGCGATCCGGACGCGGCGCTCTACTGGCTCGCCCGTATGCTCGCGTCGGGCGAGGACCCGCTCTACCTCGCCCGGCGGATGATCCGCTTCGCCAGCGAGGACGTGGGCCTCGCCGATCCGCAGGCCCTCGTCCAGGCGTTCACGGCCTGGGAGGCCTACCACCGTCTGGGCTCGCCCGAGGGGGAGCTGGCCCTCGCCCAGGCCGCGCTCTACCTCGCCCTGGCGCCCAAGAGCGTCGCCGTCTACGAGGGGTACAAAGCGGCCCGGCGAACGGTGGAGGAGCGCCCGGCCGATCCGGTGCCGCTCGCGATCCGCAACGCTCCCACCCGGCTGATGAAGAGCGTGGGCTACGGCGCCGGCTACGTCTACGCTCCCCACACCGAGGAGGGCGTGGGCGGGCTGGACTGTCTCCCCGAATCGCTCCAGGGGACGCGGTTCTACGAGCCCAAGGGCGACGGGTTCGAGGCGGAGCTGAGAGCCCGGCTGGAACGGTTCCGGGCCCTGCGGGAAGAGGTCAAGGCGAAGCGGTCGGGCGACTGACCCCCCCTGGGACCGCCGGCGTCCCGCCGGCTGCTTACTCCGCTTCTTTTTTAAAACAGAAGTTAGCAGCCGGCGGGACGCCGGCGGTCCCAGGGGGGCAGGGGGCCTACCGGAACAGTTTCAGGAACACCAGATACAGCACCACCCCGTGATCCGGGCCGACGACCGGCGTGCCCAGGTCCAGGTTCACCACCGTCTGCCAGGGCCCGACGAACGTCCCCTGGACGCCCAGGCCCCCCAGCAGCTTGTTCCGCAAGCCGTTGATCTTGTCCGTGGCGAGGGCCGCGTCGGCGATCCCCTCCAGGTGGAAGGTCTCGCCGACTCCGAAGCCGTAGGAGGCGTGGCCGGCCCACACCTGCGTGGCGCTCACGCTGTTGCTCTTGTAGCCGTGGACGCGGGTGCCGCCGAAGAAGCCGAACTGGTAATTGCTGAAGCGATCGAGGTCCGAGCCGCCGGCGTAGTCGAATTCGAGGCCCGCCTTCTGGAACTTCGGCAGGTACCAGTTCTTGCTCGCCCGCGCCTCCCAGCGCAGGAAGTCCTGCTTGTTCGGATCCCAGTCGGGGTTGCCGGGCGGTCCCCAGAAGTCCCACTTCGACCGCCGGTTGTAGCTGGCATCGGCGGAGAGCCCGTAGCCAGAGCGGGAGAACGAGGCCGAGACATCCAGCGACTGGGTGAGGTTGCTGCTCGGAATCACGAAATCCCGCCGCGTGTCGCTCGTCTTCTGATAGCCGAAGTACAGGAGCTCGTACTCGGTCTCGATCTTGACGAAGTTGCCGATGGGGTGGCCGAGCCGGAAGCCGAGGGTCGCAGGACGCAGCTTGACGTCCTGCGAGTTGTCCACCTTGCCGTTGTGATAGAGCGTGTCGGTGGTCGGCACGGCGAGGGCGAAGACGTTGGCTCCGGCGTCGAAACGGCTGCCGAAGAGGCGCGGCTCCGCGAAGCTGCCGAGGAGCAGGGCGCCGCCAAAGAAGAGGTTGACCTGCTTGCCCGTCCCCTTGAAGTCAAAGGAGAAATAGTTGATGCCGGCGAGCGGCAGCGGGTAGTCGAGCGCATTGTCGTAGAACACGCCGCCGGCCAGGAAGAGCTTGCTGCGGTTGAACCCCTCCTTGACCACGCGCTCGCCCTTCTCGTCTTTCACCAGGTAGCGCAGGCCCTTGTCGGTGTCCCGCACCATGGTGACATCCGAGCCCTCCACCTGCTTGCGGGCCTCCTCGAAGCCGGGGCCGTTGACGCGGACGTCGGTGAGCCGGGTGTCCCGCTCGACGACGGTGGTGGCATTGACCACCGAGAGGATCTGCTGCGAAACGAGCCGCAGGGGGAGGATGAAGCTCCCGGCCGCCCACGGCGCGGGATTGCCGGCCGCGTCGATAGGCGAGTAGTACATCGTCTCTTCGTTCGACAGCACCTCGCCCTCGAGGCCGATCTGCACCGCCCGGGTGCGCAGCCGGGCGTAGGTCTGCTTGTCGACCCAGACCGAGCCCTGGTACAGCTTGCCGGCGACCCCGGGGCCGGAGGGGGCGAAGTCCACCACCCAGGCGTCGCGGCCGTCGATCGAGTCCGAGCCGCGCAGACGGTAGCGGTACTCCTTGGTGAAGTGGATCTCCAGCGGCAGGGCCGCCGCCTTCTCCGGCTGGATCAGGGGGATCTCCGGGAGCTGCTTGCTCCGCCATTTCACGCCGTTGACGTAGAGCGTCTCCCAGGCCCAGTCGGAGCCGGTCTTCGGGCTGAAGAAGAGCGGCCCCTGGAGGGTCGCCTCGAACGTCTGCGCCCCCGCCGTGGGCTGGAAGCGCAGCGCCGTCGTATCGATGGCACTGTAGTGGTCGAGGCGCCGCCCCTGCGCGTCCTCGAAGGCCTGGAGGCGGCGCAGGATCTCCTCCACTGGCATCTCCCGCTGCTCGGAGACCGTCACCTTTGCTTCGACGCCGTGGCGCTCGGCGGCGGTGGGACGGTCCAGGCCGAGGACGGCCACCCGGCCGGGGGAGTCCACCTGGAGCTCCAGCTCCTGGCCCGCCACCCGGCCGCTCGGCGGCGGCACCTGCTCGCCGCCGATGGGGAAGCGGACGGGGCGCCGGAGCTGCGGATCGTTGAAGCGGAGGGTCAGCGTCTGCGCCCCTTCCGGTACCAGGGCGATCACCCGCATCGACAGGTCCTTGCCGCGCACGAAGGTCCACGCCTCGGCGGCGCCGGCCGGCGACGAGGAGGGATCGTAGGAGAGGTCCCCCTTGAATTCCCGCGCCAGCAGAGCGAAGGGCGCCAGCGCCGGGACGATCGTCGTGGCACCTAGCGCCGGCGCCTGAAACAGCGTCAGGTCGACTCCCTGGGCGGCCTCGCGGGCGGCTCCTGCGAGGGCTTCGGCGGGCACGGCCGGCAGGGGAAGCGAATCCACTACCACCGGCCGGCCGGGGTCGGCCTCTTGCACCGCCGCCACCGCCGCCGCTAATGCCGTGGGCTCCGCCGGCTGCAGGGCGACAGCCTCCAGGTAGGCCGCCACCTCCTGGCCGTAGAGGGCGCGGAGGGCCGCGGCGTCTGCGGGCAGGGGCTGCGACGCGACGAGGACGTTCGGCCGGGCGCCGGTCAGGGCCACGGCGGCGCGCTTGAGGAGGAAGGCGTATTCGGTGGGAGAGAACGCCTGGGCCTCGGCGCCCTCCGGCCGCCAGTCCACCTGGAACCAGGTACCGGCGGGGGCGCGGCCGGCGAGGTCGGCGGCGGCCCGCAGCTCCGTCTGCAGCCGCTCCGCGTTCTGGGCGAGGGGGGGCGGGGTGCGGAAGACGAGGGAGAGCCAGGGAGTCGCGCCGCTGTCGTGCACGGCGGTGGCGGTCTCCGCGCCCGTCGTGCCCGCGCCCGTGCCGTCGAGCGGGACCTCCCAGGCCACGAAGAGCGGGGTCCCCGGCTCCAGATGTCCGGACTCCTTGAGGACGCGCGCAATGTCGGAGGCGCCGGCGGCCGCGGTCGCGGGATCGAGACGGAGACCGGCGCAAGGGCGACAAGGGATCTCGGCGGCTCCCACCGGGAGCGCCAGGACGGGCAGGCAGAGCAGGATGCTGGCGAGCAGAAAGCGCTGGGCACGATGCATGGCAGCAAGCATAACAGCCGCCCTCGCGCGGGAAATTCTCCCCAAAATTCCTGGCTGGAATCGGCTAGAATCGCCCCTAACTCTTATGGAATTCTCCGGCAGGCTGGCCGCCTTCCCCATGGCCGATCTCCTGCAGTGGGCTCGCAACGAGGCCTGCACGGGCGCGCTCGTCATTCGCCGCAGCCATCGCGAGAAGCGCGTCTACTTCAGCGCCGGGCAGGTGGTGGGGTGCATGTCGAACGACCCCGCCGAGTTCTTCGGCCAGTACCTGCTCCTCCATGGCCGTCTCGACGAGGCCCGGCTGTCGCAGGCGCTGAGCTTCTGCACGACCCGCGGCGTCCGCCTGGGAGTGGCCCTGCGCGAGATGGGGCTGCTGCCGGCCGAGGTGATTCAGCGGTCGCTGCGGGCGCAGATCGAGGACCAGATCTGCGACCTCTTCCTCTGGAAGCGGGGGGTCTTCTACTTCGTGGCGGAGCTGCCGCCGGAGGAGGAGATCCTCCCCGAGCCCATCAACGTCCTGGGCCTGGTGATGGAAGGGGGGCGCTGGCTGGACGAGACCTCCCGTATCCGCCGCGTGCTCGTCCACGACGACGTGGTGCTGCGGCGCGGCGAGTTGGCGGACCGCGGCGCGGCGGAGCGCACACCGCTTGAATGCCGGATTGTGGCGGCGGTGGAGGGCGAGCGGACCCTGGACGAGGTGTACCAGAAGGTCAAGGGCTCCTACTTCCGCTTCCTCGAATCCACTTTCCGGCTCTGCATCGACCGCGCGCTGGACGTCGCCGAGGTCCGCGATTCGGTCGAGCGCACCACGCACGAGCTCAGCGTCTATGACCTGTTGCTGGAGCAGGCCACCGAGGAGCAGGCGCTGGTGGCACGGCGCCACATGGCGGTGCCCCTCCAACTGCTGGAGCGCAGCTACCCGGTCTGGGTGGAGGAGCCGGCGACGGAGGAGCGGACGCGGATGCCGGCGCGGGCCCGCGACTTCTACGCCCGCCTCGACGGCCGGACCCCTCTGGGCGAGGCCTTCTCCAGCGATCTGCGCCAGCGGGGCCGGGAGATGGACCTGCTGCTCCTGCAGCTCGAAAAGGGGCGGCTGGCCATCCTCCCCGCTCCCGTCGACCGGCTGGAGGCCCAGGCCGAGGAGCGCGGCCAGCCGGCCCTTCAGAGGTGGTGGCGGCGGATGTTCCGGTTGGCGTCGTAGGCATTAGCGCACCGTCGGCGCCCCCTCCCAAGACCCTCATCACCCCGGCCCTCTTCTCCCGCCCCCTCCCACCCCCCTCACCGGGAGAAGAGGGAGGGGTTAGTCAGAAACAAGCCCCCTGGGAGCGCCGGCGTCTCGCGGGCCACTTACTCCGTTTTTTCTTCAAGCCCTCTCTCTCCCGGCCGGTGGGGGGGAGGCTGGGAGAGAGAGGGTTGGGAGAGTGAGGGCCGCCGGGGCACCGGCGGGGGGGCGCGGCTTTTACTCCGCCGCCGCCGTCTCGCGCACCGGCGCCGCCAGGCCGGTCATGCCCAGCTTCTCGCGGATCTTGGTCTCGATCTCGTCGGCGAGGTCGGGGTTGTCGCGCAGGAAGTTCTTGGCGTTGTCGCGCCCCTGGCCCAGCCGCAGGTCGCCGTAGGAGTACCAGGCGCCGCTCTTGACCACCATCTTGTGCTCGACACCGAGGTCGACGAGCTCGCCGTTTTTCGAGATTCCCTCGCCGTAGTCGATGTCGAACTCGGCCTGGCGGAAGGGGGCGGCCACCTTGTTCTTGACCACCTTGACCTTGGCCCGCGAGCCGGTCACCTCCTCGCCGTCCTTGAGCGCGGCGATGCGCCGGATGTCGATGCGCACCGAGGCGTAGAACTTGAGGGCCCGGCCGCCGGTGGTCGTCTCCGGGTTGCCGAACATGACGCCGATCTTCTCCCGGATCTGGTTGATGAACACCAGGCAGGTCTTGGACTTGGAGACGATGGCCGTGAGCTTGCGCAGCGCCTGCGACATGAGCCGCGCCTGGAGGCCGACGTGCGAATCGCCCATCTCCCCTTCGAGCTCGGCCTTGGGCACCAGGGCCGCCACCGAGTCGATGACCACCACGTCCACGGCGTTGCTGCGCACCAGCATCTCGGCGATCTCCAGCGCCTGCTCGCCGTTGTCAGGCTGGGAGACGAGGATGTTGTCGATGTCCACTCCCAGCTTGCGCGCATACTCGGCGTCGAGCGCGTGCTCGGCGTCGATGAACGCCGCGATGCCGCCCTTCTTCTGCGCCTGGGCGATCACCGACAGGGCCAGGGTGGTCTTGCCCGACGACTCGGGGCCGTAGACCTCCACCACCCGGCCGCGGGGGAAGCCGCCGATACCGATGGCGTGGTCCACCGAGATCGAGCCGGTGGAGATCGCCTCCAGTCCCAGCGTCTCCCGCTGGCCCAGGCGCATGATCGCCCCCTTCCCGAACTGCCGCTCGATCTGTGAGAGCGCGCCGTCGACGGCCTTCAAACGGTCCAGTTTTGCGTCTGCCATGAGATTCCTTCGCTCCTTTGGGCCCCGGTCGCGGTGGGATGCCGGGTACATCTTAGAAGACGTAAATGCGGCGGTCAAATCGGAATCGGGCGATGGCTCGACACTGTCGGCCCAGACCGGCTTCGTTGCAGGCTCAGCCATCATCTTCCAGTATAGGAAAACTCCCGAGATCCGTCAAAGATACCGTGAGGAGCTGACTACAGCAAGGCACCGGCTCGGAAAGAGAGTACGGGGAAGCTCCTCTTGGGTTAGACTGAAAGTCCGGAGGCCACGCTCATGATCACCCGTATCAGGATCCAGAATTTTGGCAGTCTCGTCGATGTTGACGTGCCTCTCGGTCCTCTGATCCTCCTGGTAGGGCCGAACGCATCCGGCAAAACGATGTTCATCCGCGCCCTTCGCGCTTTGACCAAGTTGATGCGGGCGGCTTTGCGAGGACCGAAAGGCGAGTTCAACATCGACCACGCGACTCTCGGTGAGCTGGTTTCCTTTGGCGACCTGTCCCGCGAGGTTCGGTTTTCGGTCTGGCTGGAGGACCCGCAGGGTGACCCTGCGTATGAGCTGGCGCTAGCCACAAGAGATGACCTCTGGCACGTAGCCGAAGAACGGTTGCGGTTTGCCGGCCTCGTCTACGACAGCCGCGAGGGCCCGGTAGAGTTTGCCACGGAACGTCGCGGCACGATCCGCTGGGAGACGCCTGGGCAGCCGCCCCGCGCCGGGACTCTACCGTACCTCGCCTATGCGTTCCGCCGGGATCGGCATGCCCTGGGCACAATCCAGCCTCTGCTGGACTTTCAGCGGCAATTAGGATTATCACGCGCCTTCCGGATCGGCACGCCAACCCTGATCTCTCCACGCCTTCCTGAGTGGATCAGCCCGGACAGACCGTATGTGGATGAAACCGGCGCGGGTTTCATTCATACCCTGGCGCGGTTTGCTTTGACGAGCTTGGGGCGGGAGGTGTTGGAGGAGAGGATCACACCATGGTTGCGAGCTCTCTTTCCCCACGTGAAGAGCCTTGGCTTCCGGGGCGGGCCTTCCGCTCTCTACCTCGAGTACACGACCGATCGCTATCAGCGAGCTTTGCCGGCGCAACTGGAATCCGACGGAGTCAACCTGGCGCTGTTTTTCAGCTCTCTGCCCTACTTGTTGGGTGGCCTTGAGGGCGAAGGAGGGCCGGTTCCGGTTTGTGTTGGACTTGAAGAGCCAGAGGCGGGGACGCATCCCTTTTTTCAACGCGGCCGACTGGAGTTGCTACGGCAGCTAGTGAAGACGTCACCGGCTCATGCACCTCTTCAGATCGTGGCGACCACCCACTCCATCGATCTGCTGCGGTGGGTTGAGAAGGAGGAGGCCTTGAGCATCCTTCGTTTCGTGGAGCATCTGGGTCCCGGAGAAGGTACACGGATTCATCGCTTGGCCAACGAGGAGGATCTAGTGCGCGTCTACGAACAGTATGACCGCAACCTGGGATTGGCCTGGTATTCCGGGGCCCTCGGAGCCGTTCCGCCGCGGCCGGAGCCGGATGAGGGCTCGTAAATGCGGGAGCCGGTGCGATTCGCGGTCGTCGGAGAAGGGCGGGACGAGCACGGCGCGTCATCTCAAGGCCCGCTATTGTCTCCTCTGCCCAAGAACGCCCTTCGGGGTGGACTGGTGACCCTGGTGGAGCGGCTCTTGCTCGAAAGGTTTGGGAGAGCCGCCGTACCTGTCGGCTGGCTGGCGCCGGTCAGAAATCGTTGGAGTCAACCCCCGAAAGCAGTGGAGCTGCTGGCTGACGAAAACCTCTTGGCGCGCCTTCTGAACGAGTTGCTGAGGCCCGCCAAGCGTTCGCCGCCATCCTGGCCCGCAGCCGAGCTGGTCGTGCTGAGCGTCGATGGCGATCGAGTCCAGGCTTTCAAGAGGGCGCTGAGCCGGGTTTCCCGGGAGTTGCAGGACCGGATCATTCCTCTGGTCTTCGAGCCCGAGTTCGAGGTCCTGTTCACCTGCGGTAAAGAGCCGCTGGAGGATGCCTGCGGATTGCCACGCTGCTCCTCCGTGCATCCGGAACGACAGGGGGATCTGAAGCGATGTCTGGAGAGATGGTTGCAGCGCTACGGCGGGGGGCGCCCACTGGATGCCAGGCTACGACAGGAAATCGCGATGCACCTGGACGTAGGACTGGAGTCTCCTTTGAAGGAAGTACCTGCTTTCCGTAAACTGATCGCCTCCCTCGCCCGGTGGGCGTAGACAGGAAGCAAAAAGGCCGCCCGTAGGCGACCTGATATCTCCGCTAGCCTGGAAATCCTGCCCGTCGGTGCCGGGTCGGGTGTTACGCGGAGTTAGGTTAGTGTAGCAGGGACTTAGAGTTAGGTCAATGGCGACCCCTCTAACAAGGAAGTCCGGACGGTGCCGCTCTGCGCCTCCACGGTATACTTACCCCATGCTGCCGGAAATCCACCTCGACCTCGCCGCGTTCTGGGAGACAGTCGAGGAGGATCTCGCGTGACGGCGAAGACGCCGGTGACGGAATCAGAGATTCTTCACTATACTTTCACCCTAGAACCGAATCTCTGACTGTCGCGTAGACCAGCACGATGGAATCCATCGCCGTCGAAACCAGCGACGCCCTTCACGCCGCCGAGCCGATCCGTCAGCTCGAGGAGAACGTCGCCCGCGTCATCCGCGGCAAGCGTGAGGTCATCCGCCTCGCCACCGTCTGCCTGCTGTCCCGGGGCCACATCCTCGTCGAGGACGTCCCCGGCGTGGGCAAGACCACCCTGGCGCAGGCCCTGGCGCGGTCCCTCGGGCTGTCGTTCCAGCGCATCCAGTTCACCAGCGACCTGCTGCCGTCGGACATCATCGGGGTGTCGATCTTCAACCAGAAGAACCAGACCTTCGAGTTCGTCCCCGGCCCGCTCTTTGCCAACGTGGTGCTGGCCGACGAGATCAACCGCGCCACGCCGAAGACCCAGTCGGCGCTGCTGGAGGCGATGAGCGAGCGCAAGGTGTCGGTGGAGCGCAAGCGCTACGCGCTGCCGCAGCCGTTCGTCGTGCTCGCCACCCAGAACCCGCTGGAGTACCAGGGGACCTTCCCGCTCCCCGAGTCGCAGCTCGACCGCTTCCTCATGTCGCTCTCGCTGGGCTATCCGCCGCGGGCCGACGAGCGGGACCTGCTGCTCTCAGGCGGCGTCGAGGACGTGCTGGAGCACCTGCGGCCGGTGGTCAGCCAGGAGGGGCTGCTCGACCTCCAGGAGCGCGTGGCCCGCGTGCGCGTGGCCGACAAGCTGGCCGACTACATGCTCTCCCTCGCCGAAGCCACCCGCCATGGCGGCGACTTCATCCTCGGCGTCTCGACCCGCGGCCTGCAGGCGCTGTTCCGGGCGACCCAGGCCCTGGCCCTGTGCGAGGGTCGCGGCTACGCCATTCCGGACGACGTGCAGCGCCTGGTGGCTCCCGTCCTCGCCCACCGCGTGGTGCTCAAGCGGGGCACGGCCGACCTCGACCAGTCGCGCAAGGCCATCGAGCGGGTGGTGGCGGCGACCCCGGTACCCCTGTGAAGCTGCCCGGCCGCCGCGGCCGCCGCGCGGTTCCCGAAGGCATTCGCATCACCACCGTGGGGCTTTGGTATGTCCTGTTCACCGTCCTGGTGGCCATCGCCGCGACCAACACCGGCAACAACGCTCTCTACATGGTCCTGGCGTTGATGTTCTCCGTGCTCATCCTCTCCGGCGTCGTGTCGCGCGAGAACGTGCGGGGTCTGGAGGCGGAGCTGGAGATGCCGGGCGAGGTGTTCGCCAACCGGCCGTTCGCGGTGGGGTTCGTGCTGCGCAGCCGCGCCTTGATCTTCCCCCGCTGGTTCCTGCTCTTCACGCTGGCGCGGTCGGCCCAGCCGCTGCTCATCCCCTACCTGCCGCGGCGGGGCAAGAGCGCCGGCCGGCTCGAGATGATGGTGGGCAGCCGCGGCTTCCACCGCTTCCCCTACGTCCACGTCTCCAGCCTCTTCCCCTTCGGCTTCTTCCGCAAGGGGGTGCGCTACCGCGTCGACTTCGAAGTGCTGGTCTTCCCCGAGATCTTCGCCGCCGCCGACAGCCACCCCGAGGAGTCGGAGCAGATGGGCGACGACACCAGCCGGCGCAGCGGCCACGGGCACGACCTCCACGCCCTGCGTCTCTTCCGCCGCGGCGACGACCCGCGGGGCATCCACTGGAAGCAGACGGCGCGCACCGGCGAGCTGATCTTCACCGAGCGGGCCACCGAGCGCAGCCGCCGCCTCTCCATCGTGTTCGACAACGCCGTGGGCGAGCTCGGGCGTGCGGACCTGCAGAGCCGTTTCGAGCGGCTGGTGAGCGAGGCCGCCACCACCGCCCTGGACCACCTCTCCCGCGGCTACGAGGTGGAGCTGGTGACGCGCGACCGCAGCCTCGCCTTCGCCGGCGGGCCGCGCCAGCGGCTGGCCGTGCTGGAGGCCCTGGCCCTCGTCCAGCCGCGCTCCCGCAGCCTTGAGCCGCTGCTCGCGAGCGATCCGCGGGCGCCGCAGCTCCGGGTCCACATGGACGCCGAGCCCAGGGAGCGACTGGCGGTATGAGCTTCGGCCGCCAGAAGCGACTGCTGCTGGGCTGGCTGGCCCTGCTGGCGCCCCTGCCGCTGCCGTTCAACGGCGTGGTGGGCTGGCCGGTGGTGGCGGTCTATATGGCCGGCGTCCTGTACCTGCTGCGGCGGGCCAGCCTCGACCCGCCGCGCTGGCTGCCGGCCTGGGGGATGAACGTCCTGGGGCTGATCTACATCCCGATCTTCCTGGTCGACCTGCTGGTCTTCCCGCGCGGCCTAGTGCAGCCGGTCCTCCACCTCGGCCTCTTCGCCCTGCTGGTGAAACTCTTCGCCATCGTCCGCGAGCGCGACAAGTGGCAGGCGTCGATCGGCGTCTTCTTCCTGTTCCTGGCGGCCATGGGCACCAGCGTCCATCCGGCGATCGTGCTCTACCTCGTCGCCTTCCTGATGCTGACGCTGGTGCTGCTGACGCGCTTCGCGTTCCTCCACGTCCTCGCCGGTTTCGGCCGCGAGGATCCAGCCCTGGCCCACATCCCGCTGCGCGGCTTCCTGGCTCTGGTGGGCGGCGCCGCCGTGCTGCTGGCCATTCCCCTCTTCCTCCTCCTCCCCCGAGTGCGCGCGCCGTTCGTCGTGGGCCGCGGCGGTGGCACGGGAGCGACCCTGGAGGCCGCCGGCTTCTCCGACCAGGTGTCGCTCGACTCCATCGACCGCATCCGCGGCAGCCGCGAGGTGGCCATGCGTGTGCAGGAGGAGGGCCCGGGCGCCAGCCCCGACGCGGAGTGGCGTTTCAAGGCCGCCACCTACGACGTCTACCTGCAGGGGAACTGGCGCCGTTCGCCGGTGCGGAACCTGTTGCCGCGCAGCCAGGGCGTCCGCTTCCGCCTGAGCCCGGAGAAGCCCGTGCACTGGGCGCGGATCTGGCTGCAGCCGCTCCACAGCCAGAGCGTGCCGCTGCCGGTGGAGACGGCCGTGGTCGAGCCCCGCACGCCGGCCCTGGCGGTCGACGACGGCGGCGCCGTGTCCTTTCCCTTCAGCCCGCTCGAGGTCTCCGAGTACCGGGTGGGACTGGCGCGCCGGGCGGTGCTCACCGGCGTCGTCCCCGACCGCAGCCCGGACCCCGCCCTCGATCTGACCGGCGTGACGCCCCGCATCGCGGCCCTGGCAGCCCAGGTGATGGGCCAGGCCAGTGCGCCGGAGCGAGCCCGGCGCCTCGAAAACTTCCTCACCGAGAGCTACCAGTACACCCTGGACTTCGCGGGCCGCTCGGCGGACAACCCCATCGAGGACTTCCTCTTCCGCTACAAGAGCGGGCAGTGCGAGTACTTCGCCTCCTCCATGGTGCTGATGCTGCGCTCCCAGGGGGTGCCGGCGCGGCTGGTGACCGGTTTCCTGGGCGGCGAGTACAACCCGTTCGAGGGTTATTACATCGTCCGCGGCAACAACGCCCATGCCTGGGTGGAGGCTTATCTCCCCGGCGAGGGGTGGCGGATCTTCGATCCCACTCCGCCCGCGGGCCGGCCGGCGGCCGAGGGCGAGGGGCGCTTCCGGCTCATGCAGCAGGCGTGGGACTTCGTCCTCTTCCGCTGGGACCGTTACGTCCTGACCTTCGGCCTGGGCGATCAGATCCAGATCTTCAGCGGCCTGCGGGAGCTCTGGAACGATTTCTGGTCCCGCTTGCACCATGAAGAGAAACCGGAGCCGTCGCGGTCCACCTCCAGTCTGGGCGCGTCGGGACCCGGCGCCGCGGGGACCTCGCCGCACCGGGGTCTGCCCGACGTGCCGCTGCCCCTGGCCCTGGGTCTGACGCTGCTCGCCGCGGCCGTCTGGGTCCTCTACCTGCGTCTGCGGCCGCCGCTGACGGCCACGGCCGCCTATCGCCGCCTGCGCCGGCGGCTCGTCCGGAAGGCGGGTGCCGCGCTGCCGGAGTCGGCGCCGCCCCTCTCCGTGCGGCGCGAAGCCGCGGCCCGCTATCCCGCCGCCGCCGAGCCCACCGCCCGGGTCATCGACTTCTACCTGCGGGAGAGCTTCGGCGGCCAAGCCCTGGAAGACGAGGAGATCGAGGCGCTCAAGGCGGCGTTGGACGAAGCGGAGAAGGGGATGCGGAAGGCGGGGTAGAAGAAATAGGCTGATTCAGGCGTTCGTCAAAGACCGAGCAGTATCCGGATACGGTCCTCCACGACGGCCATGCTCTCCATCTGCACGGAACCCAGGCGGGTTAGAAGGCGATCCTTCGAGATGGAGCGGATCGCTTCGCAGAGCACATCGCTCTCTACCTTGAGACCGCCCTCCGGAGGCGAAAGCCGCACACGGAACGGGATCGGTCGAAGAGTCGAGGTCACCGGCAGAACGATCACCAAGTCCGCCTTCGACCGATTGAAGGGATCCTCGGAGACCACGAGGACCGGACGCCTGCCGGCTTGCTCGTGGCCGCGGGTCGGATCGAGATCCGCAAGCCAGATCTCACCCCGAGCGGGCGTGGTGTCACTTCTTGCCTTGGACTTCAGGAGCTCCATTCTCTCCCCACCTCTCCCCCCGGGGGAGCCCATCTTCAAGGGTGACGTCCCAGCCCTTTCGCTCAGCCTCCAGGGATCGCCAAGCCTCCGGGTCCTCCCGCAGCTTGGAGTAGGCGGCATCGAGCTCTTGGAAGAGACGCTTGCGGCGGTATTGCTCGACGGCCTTTTCGAGGACAGCCTGCATGGATTGCTGCTCGACGTGCGCGATCTCCCGAAGAGCTTCACGGGTCTGATCGCTGATGCGGACCATGGCGCTACCCATCTCGAACCTCCTGTCGACAAAGCAGTATACAGGAAATCCTTCATGGCAGGGGCTGGGTGAGCCGCTCCGGCGTGGGGGGCGACGCTCTGGATCTACGGACAACGCTCCGATGTATGGAGACGCCGTCCAGTGCAAGCAGACATCGGCGTGGCTCTACAGACATCGTTCTGGATCTGTAGACGCTGGATCGATGTCTGGCGATGCCGGCCTGGAGTCTGTGGACATCGGCCTGGATTCATAGACGTCGGACTGATGTCTATAGACGCTGACCTGGATCTACAGACATCGGCGCGGATCTACAGACAACGCTCTGGATCTGCAGACGCTGGAGCGATGTCTGGAGACGCCGGTCTGGAGTCTGTGGACAACGGCTTGGATCTGTAGACATCGGACCGATGTCTGTGGACGCTGGCCTGGCTCTACAGACAACTCTCTGGATCTGTAGACGCTGGACCGATGTCTGGTGACGCCGGTCTGGAGTCTGTGGACATCGGTCTGGATCTACAGACGACGGCTTGGATCTGTAGACGCCGGTCCGATGTCTGGAGACAACCGCCTGGATCTACAGACTCCGGACCAATGTCTGGAGACTCCGGGGAAAGCGGGTCGAAGCTCGAAGAAGTTGGCCTCTACGAGCTCGGGGCGCTGACCTGGGACTGGGCCTGGGTTTCGGTTGCCATGGATTTCTCTCCTTCGCAAGAAGAGATCCAGCCGAGCTTCACGCTCCGCTCCCGAACCGGGCCGTGATCTCGGCTTCGCCCATACGTTGAAATCTTCGGGCACGTCGATCTCGCCTGCCAGGAAGCCCAGCCGTTGCGGCTCGGGAGGGGCATTCAGCGCCGCCACCTTCACCAGCGGCTTGCCCGCCTTGGCGATCACGAAAGCTTCGCCCTTGACGGCCTGATCGACCAGCTTCGAAAGCTGGGTCTTGGCTTCATGGATGTTGACGGTGACCACATCGACCTCCAAGGACTAAGGACGTTTTCGAGAGGGTTCACGAACGGCGAGGCCACGCCACACGGCGCCCGACCCCGTCTCCATGCTCGGCGCCCGGCGGCCGCTCGAGCCACTCCCGAACGTGAGCCTCAATCTCAGTCTCGCTGGCTTCGGGATGCTTCCTTCTCAGCTTCTGCCGCAGCATCGCCTCTCCCATCTCGAAGAGAGCCAGGGTGGTCTTGAACCGGGCGGCAATCAACTCCTCTTTCGGCGTGGCCATGTCCCTAGTGTATCGGAGGATCGTCCAGCGAGGCCCCCTCTGGATCGCGGTACCCGCCGAAGAGGGACCACCTCTCTCCGAGGCGACGGTCGAGCAGGGGCTCCAAAAGGTCCGCGAGCGTGGAGAGTGAGAAGGTCCGGAGAGCCACAGCCCTCGAGCTAGGTCCTTGATGCCGCTCGCAACATCTCGGGGGATGAAATGGACCGGCGGTTCCGGGCCGAAGGTCCGGGCTCCCTCAGCCCAGCCCAACGGGCTGGGGTCCAGACCGATCCCTCTGGCGTGCGCCCCAACGGGGCGCGTTATTCGGTGCCGCCGCGACTTGGCAAGAGGCTCACGGTCGAGTTGACGTAGGACCCGAGCGAGCCCAACCGAATTCACCCTGTCGAGGTTACGGCGGTAGTGGCTGGCAAAGCGGAAGCGAGGGGAATATCCCGCCGCGAACAGCAGAGTGGCCGGGAAGCGGCCACTGGGTGGAAGTTGCCCCTCGGGGGCGTGCTGTCGATCAGCGTCGGCTCGCGCACCTAATCGAACACCAATCCGCAAAGTTGGAACTCTTATTGCTATGCGTTCATGTCGTTGACGCGGCTCTTGCCGAGTCGCTACGCTTATGCCTAAGTTGATGCTGAGACACCGCTTGTGCGGTCCTAACCGGGTCGCCCAGAAGGTATCTTCGCATAGCTATCATGGGTTAGATTAATGTTAGCAGTTACTGCCTGATGGCGAGAAAGGGTACGATGCAGCAGCCGCGTGTCTTTGTTGGCTCCTCAAGTGAGGCCGAAGCTATCGATCAACAGGTGCGGTTAGCTCTTGAACGATTGGGTGTGACTCCCGTGCCTTGGAGCAGTGTCGTACCACCAGGTGAGTACCTGCTCGATGCCCTTTTGGACATGTCTATGGAAGTCGACGGCGCTCTTCTGCTTGCGACATCTGACGACCAGCAGGAGTACCGAGGTGTTTCTAGGATGACGCCACGTGACAACATCCTCTTGGAAGCCGGGATTTTTCTCGCCGTCTTCGGGAGACAGCGAGCCGGTATCGTGAGGGTAGCGCCAGAAGGTCAGATCGACCCGGCTTTGCCCAGCGATCTCGCCGGCCTGAATGTCATTGTGCTTGATCCTTCAAAACCGGAGCGATATGAACCGCAACTCCACGCATGGGTTTCACGGCTGAGGGCCATAACCACTGCCGGAGGGTATTCCGCCCAAAGGTTGTTAGCCCCGCACAGACGCATTCTCCAATTGCCTCCAACTTGGCAACTCGAGATTGAACGGCTTGTTCTCGATCCATTCCACGAAAGGATGGTAAAGGCCTGTAGGGGAGAGATCCTTCTCCGTCCTCAGGAGTATTATGCGGAACTCTTTCGTGAGATGGATTCCGCGGGTGAGGGCACCGAGGTCTGGGCTGTGGCGACCCTTTCTTCCTTGATCTGGTCAGACGATCAACAGCAGGGGGAATACCGGAGCAGAAATCTAAGGGCCGCAGCAAGAGGTGTGAAGATAAGGCGGCTGTTCGCTTTGCCTGACGGGCACCGTGGCAAGCTTCGTCCTCTCATCGAAGAGCAGATTCGGGCGGGTATAGAGATCCGTCAGGCATCGCGCTCGGTTCTGAGCGAGCATCACACCTTGGAGGATATCGTGATCTTCAAGGATAGACTCACCGGAAGAATCCGAGCTTACTCAGCCCATCCCGCGTTTGACAATCTGAAACGGATTCGCTGCGGTACTATGCACCTTGATGAGCAATGGTGTGGTGGGCAGCTTAGACGACTAGAGCGAGTTTGGTTTGGAGCTCGTGAAGTCCCGACTGCTAGCAAGTTCGCTCCTCAACAGGCTGAGACGTCTGGCGGACAGGCACCAGGGTTGCGCATGAAGACATACTTCACCGAAACCGAAGTCGTCTCGTGCGAAGATGCAGCGCGATCACGTGGGGTTCCGCTAACCAATGAGTTGAAGACGCTGATCCTCACGACCTCGAAGGGACTTGCCGCCGTGCACTTGCCTGGCAATCGTGAGGTTTCCCTGCGCGCGGTCAAGGATGAAATGGAATGCTCCGAGGCGCATCTTGCCAACGAAGAGGTCCTCCGCAGCCTGAACCTCTCCCGTGGCATTGTCTCGGCGGTGCTTGAGCCGGTCTGGAGCCTACCACATCTTGTGAGCCGCAGTGTCCTAGCTCTAGACTATGTCACAACGAATAACGGCACACTGAAAGGCTACCTGCGATTTTCACCCTCTTTGCTCTTGAAGGCGAAACGCGTTCGGATAGGCGACTTCGAAAGGGCCGTCCTGGAAGTACCTGAGAGGCTCCTGCCGCAGGAGGTTGGTCCGGCCATTACACCATAAAGACCTCCGCGTCCTTTTCCCCGCCTCAAATCAAGGCTATCTTCATCGCCGCTGCTGATGCCGACAAAAATAGGCTCGGCGTCGAAGTCCCATAGGGTAAAACACACCTCGGTGAGACTGTGCCCATTTGGTCGTAGAAGAGGGGCAAGAGAACAATCACTCTCGCGGCCTCTGCCTCCAACTCTCTGAGAAAGATCTCCACCCGATCGGGTCCTTCTTCGACGAAGAACCACTTCACGACTACACTGGTGTCGAGCACCGCTTCACCATCCGCGATCTCGGGATTCGCGGATGATCTCGGTGCCGTCAGGGGGATCGGGCCGATCGTTGCGTGGAGCCTTCGGATCCGCTCCACGAACCCACGAGTTGGCCGGATCATTCCCAGATCACGAGCCAGGAGATTGCGCACCACATCCGATACACTTGCCTGTCGGAGTCGGGACTCCTCTTCGAGCCGCGTGATGAGGTCCTCGTCGAGTAGCAGGTCGATGTGTTTCAAGAGGGGCGGCCATAGGTGGACGCTACCGTTGCCTCCGCTCCTCCTCAAGCAGCGAGGCCGCCGAGACGCCGAGGTCGGTCGGCGGACGCTGGGCGAGGCGTTCATACCATTCGCAGCGATTCATCTCACGCTCGAGAGCGGCCCGTGCAACGTCGCTGAGCGTCCGGTGATGTTGCCGCGCATAGCGCCGCAGGCGAGTATGGAGAGGCTCGGGCAGATTCTTGACTTGGAGATTTGCCATGCTGAGAGTCTAGCATGCTGCCGGCATGCTCCTTCCCAGCCCTCCGGTCAACTCGAAATCTGAAGCGTAAAAAGGAAGCGTGCCAAGCACGCCCCCTCCCTCTCAAGCTCCCGCCAGTTCCTGCCGTCGAGGCGAGGTCAACACCGATTGGTCGTACAGGTCAGATTACAGGTGGGACACGTATTCTGACCGCTGTACTCGCAGGCAGGTGGGGCCTGGCAGGTGAACGGAGTAAAACCCCCTTTCGCCTTCAAGAGCTCACCCTGATTGAGCCGAGCCAGCGTCTCTCGGCTGAGCACGAGCTTCTTCGAGAGCTTCTTTTTCAAGTCGTCCTCCTTTCAGAGATCCGGCGCCGCCGGCAGAGGCCGCCTATCTGGATAGGGTGTTCACCGGACCGCACGGCACGCCTGACGTCCTCAACGAGATGCAGGAAAGGTGCCGCCCCTTGGCGGCCGCGACCTGGTGACACGATCTGGCGGTTGGGAACGCCTCATGGTACTCTGAACACCATGAGAGATACCATTCAAACGACCATCGACTCTGCCGGCCGGCTTGTCCTCCCCAAAGCGGTCCGCGACGAGGCCGGAATCCTTCCCGGGATGACGCTGCGGATCACGGTCCAGGAGGGGAAGGTCGAGATCGAGCCGCTTCCCCGTGAGGTCAAGATCGTTCAGCGAGGCCCCCTCTGGATCGCGGTACCTGCCGAGGAGGGGCCACCTCTCTCCGAGACGACGGTCGAGCAGGTCCTCCGAAAGGTCCGCGAGCGTGGAGAGTGAGAAGGTCCGGCAGGCCACAGCCCTCGATGCCAGCGTCATCGTCGCTGGCCTCCTCTCCTCGCATGAGCATCACGGACCGGCTGCCGCCGAGCTGGCAGCCCTCCTGGCGGAGCCCGGCGACGTCATCCTCCCTCTCCAGGCGCTGGTCGAAGCCTACTCGGTCATGACTCGGTTGCCCAGTCCTCATCGGCTCAGTGTCAAAGATGCTCTCGCAGTCCTGGAAGGTTCCCTGCGGCAGCGGACGATTGTCGTCGGGCTCGACGGAGAGGAAGCTTGGGAGTTGATCGAAGAGCTCAGCCAACGCCAGATCGCCGGCGCCACGAGCTATGACGGATTGATCGCCGCCTGCGCGCGCAAAGGTGGTGCGCAGAGGATCCTCACGTTCAACCGAGCCCATTTCGAGAGGCTGGCAGGCGCGGGGCTCGAGGTCGTGGTTCCGGGTTCCGAGAGGACCCTCAGAGAGACGTGAAGCAGGGCAGGCGAGAGCCTGCCCTGCTCGCTAAGGTCAATAGCAGTAGCAAGCGTCTCCGACTCCGTCCGCGCGAGGTGGGGGCGTGGCCTCTCTCGCCGTCCAGGTGCCAGGGACCTGCGGTGGTCGCCCACCCCCTGGAGACTCTGGAAAGGGCGCAAAAAAAGGGGCGTGCCGGGCACGCCCCCTCGCTGCTTGGTGATGCTGCTTGGCTACTACTGGGTGGTGGTGCCGGCCGCCGGCGCGGTGGGCTGCGCCAGGGTCGCGGTGGGGTGCGCCGGGATGAAACCGGGCGCCTGCGGAGTGACGGGACCGGGCGGCTGCGGCGTTCCCGGCGTCTCAGGAGCCGTCTTGGCCAGCTTGCGGCCGCGGAACGGCTGCACGCCGAACTCGACGAGCTTCTCCGCCCGGATGCCATAGTGCGCCTTCAACGCCTTGCGCACCACGTTGGCCAGCCGGTCGCTCTCGGTGAACACGGTCTTGAGCTGCCGGGAGAGCTCCTGCTTCTCCGCCCGGAGCTCCGCCTGCCGCTTCACCGCGTCCTGGGCCTGAGTCTGCAGCCCGGCCAGCTTGTTGCGGGTGCCCTCCAGATCCTGGAGGTCCCCGCTGTTGGCTGCCAGCGCGGTGTTGAGCCGCTGCAGCCCTCCCATCTTCCCTGTGTACGTCCTCTCGGTTGCCATTGTGCTTCTCCTTTCGTGCCCCCGTGGGGGCTTAAATTCCGGCGTCATTGCCGGAAATCGTAACCACTCTCAGACGAACCAGATCCGCATCTCGCTTCCAGGCCAGCGATACCGCCTGGAGGCTCCACTTCGAGGACCTATGCACATCGACGGCTTGCTTCCACGTCGATTCTGCTGTACTATGCGGCAGCAACGAGGGAATGGTGCATGACCAGGCGAAGCTTGTCAAGGGGGTCTCGACAGATTTTCTGACTTCGTTCTCCTGTACCTGCATCCAAGCCGTTGCGTGGCCGCTCTTTGACAACTGAATCCGCCGGGGGACTGGGAGTCCAACCACTCCCCCGGCTCAAGCTGTATCGCGGGGGGTTTGCCGCGGGCCCCGGGGGTGGCCGGGGTCCGCGGACTTTGTCTGTGCGTCCGTAGGGTTAAGATCTGGCAAGGCTGCGTAAGGAGGCATGAGTCAAGAGATGCGAAACCGACTCCTGGTGGTTATCGTCCTGCTGCTTTTCCCGCTGCTCGGCCAGGCCGCAGGGCCTGAGGCGCGTCCACGGGTCCGCGATCTCGGGCTCCAGCCGGGTGTGCTCCCGCCGGGGAAGAACGACGCGATCACCGACGTCGCAGGGGTCCGCGTCGGGCACCGCACGCTGATCCGCGGCGAGGCGGTGCGCACCGGTGTCACCGCCATCGTCCCGCACGGCGGCAATCTCTTCCAGAACAAGGTGCCTGCGGCCGTCTGGGTCGGCAACGGCTTCGGCAAGGCGGCGGGGTTCCTGCAGGTCCGGGAGCTCGGCAACCTGGAGACCCCGATCGTCCTGACCAATACGCTGGCGGTTGGAACGGCGGTGGAGGCTCTGGTCGGCTGGACGCTGGAGCAGCCGGGAAACGAGCAGGTCCGCTCCGTCAACGCGGTGGTGGGAGAGACCAATGATGGCTATCTGAACGACATCCGCGGCCGGCACGTGACCGTGGCCGACGTGCGCGCCGCCCTGGCCGCCGCTGCGGCGGGGCCGGTGGAGGAGGGGAGTGTGGGCGCGGGGACGGGGACCATGGCCTTCGGCTGGAAAGGAGGGATCGGCACCTCCTCGCGCCTGCTGCCCAGGAGCCTGGGCGGCTGGACCGTCGGCGCCCTGGTCCAGACCAACTTCGGGGGCGTGCTGTCCCTCGACGGCGTGCCGGTCGGCAAGAAGCTCGGCCGCTATCCATTCCAGGATGCGATCGAGAAGGATCGCGGCGACGGCTCGTGCATGATCGTGCTGGCGACGGATGCGCCGCTCTCCTCGCGCAACCTGGAGCGTCTGGCCCAGCGGGCGATCCTGGGCCTGGCCCGCACGGGCTCCTTCCTGAGCAACGGCTCCGGCGACTTCGTGATCGCCTTTTCGACGCGCAACCTGGTCCCCTTCGAGCCGAAGCCGCTCACCCGAACCGTCGAGGAGGTCCACAACGACGCCATGAGCCCGTTGTTCCTCGCCGCCGTCGAAGCCGTCGAAGAGGCGGTCTACAACTCTCTCCTCCGCGCCGCCGACATCACCGGCGCGGAGGGACACAAGAGTGAGGCGCTCCCGATCGACAAGCTGCGGGAGCTCCTGAGGGAGGGCCGGGCGCCCCAGCAGCAAAGGGTGCAAGAATAAAGTGCCAGGATCTACCCCGCCGGCTCTCAAGTGGAATCGAGCCGCGCCGAGAGTTTTTTGGGTGCCGTCATCCGATAGCTTTCCTCCACCAGGTCGGTGATCTGGTCCCAGTCGATGGGAGGGTCGAGGCGCACACCGACCCAGCCCCGGTGCCCGACATATGCGGGCCGAAAGAAACGCTGTGGGTCCGCGGCCACGAGCAGCTCCTGCGCGCCGGATGGGGCCTTGCAGGACATCGACAGCCGCTCTTCCTCGCTGCCGCAGGCAGCGAAAATCTTGTCCCGGACCCGGAAGGTGGGATGTCCCCAGGCCTCTTGCTCTGTGGCCTCCGGGAAGGAGAGGCAGATCTCCCGCAGCCGGTCCGTGATCGTCCGGGTCATCGGGATTATCCAATCAAGGGTTCCGCGGTCTTCCCATCGCCACCCGGGGCCTCCGCGCACCAGGGCAGGGTGATCCGCCCGGCGGAAGCCGGCAGATCGTGCGAGACGAGGTGGGGGACGCTCCTAGGAACAGGCGAAGATCTGACACGCGAAGACCTGACAGGGAAAGATCTGGCAGGCGATGACGGGACAAGTGCCGCCTGTGCACTGCGAGTCCTGGGTACAGACAACCCCGTTCGAGAGTCCGCCACTGCACGTTCTCGTGCACTGCGAGTTCTGGGTACAGACAACCCCGTTCGAGGGTCCCCCGTTGCACGTCCTCGTGCACTGCGAGTCCTGGGTGCAGACAACCCCGTTCGAGGGTCCCCCGTTGCACGTCCTCGTGCATTGCGAGTCCTGAGTGCAGACAACCCCGTTCGAGGGTCCGCCACTGCACGTTCTCGTGCATTGGCTGCTCGCGGTGCAGGTTACCCCATTCGAGGGTCCGCCGTGGCAGACCTTTGCCAGTACGGGTGTTGCGGGTGCGGCAAAGAGGACTGCAATGACGATCGAAGAAAACAAGAGCTTCATGGAGCTCGCCTCCTTTCTGAGTCTAAGCAAGTATACCGTAAATTTACGGCATGGCGCCGACCAGGGGTCCTGCCCTGCGCTGGGAGCCTGCCGCGCTACGGGCTCGGGATCGGTCGCCCGCAGCACCCTTATTCAATGAGACGTCTGGGCACCGCAACGCCAGGCGTCAGATTCTGAATGCGGGTCGGCCGGGCCAACCGGCCTCACTCGATCTCGTCGAGGTCGCGGTACTGGAGCCCTGGGATGCGCGGGGTGCGGATCTCGAAGCCACGCTCGCGGAACACGGCCTCGAAGATTTCGATCTTGCAGGCGAGACCCTCGGGTTCGCCCGCGTCGGACCAGTGGTAGCGGTGCTCCCAGTTTTCCTCGGAGCGTATGAGCGGCCAGCCGGCGAGCGCGAGGTGAATGGCGAAGGTGCCGGGAATGGCATGAGACATATCGATGGGCAGGCTGTTGAGGTCGGCGGGCTCCTCCCAGCCGAGACGCTCGCCAAGATTGCGGGCGGTGACCACGGCACGCCATTCACCCTCCTGGTGGATCAGGAAGCGCGCCTGGGAGTCGCCGATCTCGACGCGGTACGGCGGCAGGTCCGGCTGCCAGGTGAAGACCAGATTGTGTTTCCACATCCAGATCCACATCCCGATGCGAGCATAGAAGCGCACGGCCGGCTGCCAGGTCCAGTTCGTGTCGAGCCGGATACCCCCGGCGCCACTGGCGATCGTGGCGCGGAAAACCGCTTCGAGGGCGTGGCGGGCGATGTTCCGCCTCCGTTCGGCCGGATCGACGTACAGGCTCGCGATGGAGAGGAGATCGATCCCTGAGTACATCGTGCCGATGGCGATGGTGCCGACGCGCCTGCCGTCGGCGAGCAGCCAGAACGGGAGGCTGTACCACCCACCGTGAGGGCTCCCGAGAGGGCGGCCGTCGTAGCTGACACTACATTCATAGGCCAGGCGCTCTTCCGCGGACAGAGTGTCGTCGAGTTGGATGTGGAGGTGACCCTCGACCAGCGACGCGAGCTCCCGCCGCATCCAGTCTCTCGTCTCCCCCTCGTCCGTCGACAGCAGCTCGATCACCCCCTCGGTCGTCAGTTGCCGGCAGCACGCCTCAATGCCGCTCCGTTGTGCCTGATACCAGTCGGTGTTCGTGCTCATGCGAGACAGATTAGAATGAAATGCCGCCCGAACGCTACCCTGGAGTCGCCGATCAGCGCCGCCCGGCCGGCTCGAGGTGGCCGCCGGCGCTGCTCGACGCCTCGCTTCAAGCCCCCATGCCAAGCACGGCGGGGTTGAAGATGAAAAAGCGGTCGCGGATGCGCTGCGGCGCCGCGGTGAGACCCCAGCCGATCGTGCGCGCCAGCTTCTCGGGGATGTAGTCGAGGTGGAGATCCTGTGGGTCCCCCCAGCCGTGGACCGGTGGCATGCAAGCGGCGCGGTCGAGGGAGGCGAGGATCGACGCCGCGCCGGCCTCCTCGTCCAACTCGCCGCGCTCGTAGCGGGCGAGCACCTCCTCGGCGTGATTGACCAGATCCGTGACCTCGTCCTCCCCCGGTGCGCTGCAACCGATCAGGGGATCCGCCTCCAGCCGGTCGAAGAGCGACTTGTCCTGGGTCTCCAGGTATTTGACACAGATGCTGAAGAGTCGCAGGTCGCCGAAGATCTCGGCGATCAGCCAGACGCGCAGCCAGGCGTTCCACAAGGGGAAGCTCGGGAAGGCGCGATAGGAGTTGTTGACCACGCGGTCGCTCTGGCGCAGCATGGCGTGCTGCAGTCGCTCGGCGTAGGCGAAGCGGTCGCGCGAGAAGTCGTCCTCGTCCAGCGCCGCGAGCAGCGGACCGGCGAGGGCGGAGAGCACCTCGAAGGTGGTGATCATGCCGCGCGAGTAGAGCGCGTCGATGAAGCCGTGGGCGTGCGCCATGAGGAAGTAGCGATCCCCGGCGCCACCGGTCGCCGAGTACTGCAGCCGGCCGGTCTTCACCCAGTCGCGGACGGCGGTGGCGCCTTCGAACTGTTGGGCGATGCTCGGATAGCGATTGACGAAGCGGAAGAACTCCTCTTCCGCCGGCAGCCCGGTGTCGGGGTGACGCTTGATGTTGAGCGTCAGGCCGACGCTGCACAGCGGGTTCTGCGAGCCGGGGACGTTGTTGAAGGGGATCATCCAGAACCAGCCGCCCTCGAAGACGTGGTGGAGCGTGCCTTCGGACCAGCCGGCCGAGAGCCCGGGCGACTCTCCCGGCAGCAGGAAGTCGTCGTAGCACTTGATTCCCGTCATGTGGGTGAAGATGGAACGCGACTGGGTCTCCAGGGGGGTCGGCTTCTCGCGCAGGCCGAAGCGCTCGGCGAGCGGCGAGCGATAGCCCGCTCCGTCGACCAGGAAGCGCGCCGAGTACTCGTCGCCGGCGTCGGTGCGCAGGCGCACGCCGGCGTCGTCCACCTCGAGCTCGTGGACGTCCACGCGATCACGGTAAACGGCGCCATAGCGTATCGCCGCGTTCAGCAGGTAGAGGTCGACGTCCTGGCGGAAGAGGTGGCTCTCGCTGGTCAGCGGCGTGCTCGGCGCGATGAGCAGGTTGGACTTCAGGGGATCCTGCCGCTTTCCATCCTCATGATAAAGGAAGCCGAGCGCGCGCTTGATCCCGCAGGTCGGCGCGACGTGCTCGTAGATGGAATCCAACCGGGTCAGGTGCTGGATCTCGGGCACGTCGAAGCGATGGGCGAGGATCCACATCCACAGCGTGCTTTGGGGCAGCAACGCTTCGCCGACCGCGAAGCGCGGATGGCTCCCCTTCTCCAGCACCAGCACACGCTTGCCCTGACGCGCGAGGATCGCCGCCAGCATCGTCCCGCCGATACCCGCTCCCAGGATGGCTACGTCGAAACGTTCGTTCTCGTGCATTTCGTCCTTCTCTCTTGGTTGGCATCCGCCGACCGGCGCTCCCGGGCGGCGCGACACGGTGCGGGACGGAGATGGTTGTTGAGACTCTGAGACTAGAGAGAAGGTGCCGCATCCAGGGTCCAGGAGGACAACCGGCATGTCGGCGCGACGCGCCTGCGAGCCCACGTGGGCACCTACGAGAGGGGCGAGCAGGCACCAGACATGCCCTAAGAGAGTGTCTCGAAAGTGCCTGCTGAATCCGTGACTGGTCGGACTTTCGAGACATCCTCTAAGATACAGGCGCAGCCTTCCTCGAAAGGAGTCGACATGTCGGAGCTTTCCAACAACGCATCCACCGCAGCCCAGCCGGACCAGGTCCGGGTTTACGTCAACTCTCTGTTCGAGGCTCTCGGCTCGCGGGAGCCGCTGGAGGTGCTGGCGGAAACTCCGGCGGCGCTCCGCCGGTCCGTGGCGGGCCTCACGCCAGTCCAGGAGGGCACTCCGGAGCGGCCGGGGAAGTGGTCCGTCCGGCAGGTGGTGCAGCATCTGGCCGACTCCGAGCTGGTCGGCGGTTTCCGCTTTCGCATGGTCCTGGCTCACGATGCGCCCGAGCTGCCCGGCTACGATCAGGATCTCTGGGCGGAGCGCCTGCGGTATCAGGACGCCGACCTCGAGACCGCTCTGGCCGATTTCGCGACCCTGCGGGCCCTGAACCTCCGTCTTCTCCGGCGAGCAACGCCGGACGACCTCCGGCGGGTGATGCGCCACTCCGAGCGCGGGGACGAGTCGCTGGGCAGCCAGATGATCCCCATGTATGCCGGCCATGACCTGCGGCATCTGGCGCAGATCCGGCGGATCCGCCAGGCGATCGGAGCGCCGGTCTCCTCGGATTGAGATCCTCGGCCTGGCGCGATTCTTGTACGGAAGATCGTCGCCCGGGCCCGCAGGCTGGCCCACCGGCCGCTCAATGCTGAGCGGACCGCCAACGTCGACGCCCGGAGGATGCTGTGACCGAAGCCCCCAAGGCGCTCCTCGTCTATCCCGAATTTCCACCCTCGTACTGGAGTTTCCGCTACGCCCTTGAGCTCGCGGGCAAGCGCTCAGCCATGCCGCCGCTCGGCCTGGTGACGGTGGCGGCCCTGTTCCCCGAGCGCTATCAGCTCCGCGTGGTGGACATGAACGTTGCCGAGCTCGCCGACGAGGACCTCGACTGGGCCGACCTGGTGCTGACCTCGACCATGGTGGTGCAGCAGGGCTCCCTGCGCGAGGTCATCGCGCGGTGCAATCGCAAGGGCAAGCCGGTGGCGGTCGGCGGGCCTCACCCCACGACCTTCCACGCCGACATCCCCGGTGCCGACCACTATCTGCTCGACGAGGTCGAAGAGACTTTCCCGCGCTTCGTCGCCGACTGGGAGGCGGGGCGCGCCGAACGGATCTACCGGCCGGAGAGCAAGCCGGCGATCACCGCGACCCCGGTTCCGCGCTTCGATCTGCTCGACCTCGACGCCTACACCTCGATGGCGCTACAGTTCTCGCGCGGCTGTCCCTTCGACTGCGAGTTCTGCGATATCACCAAGCTGTTCGGACGGGTGCCGCGCACGAAGTCCAACGAGCAGATGCTCGCCGAGCTCGACTGTCTCCACGCGCTCGGCTGGCGCGGGTCCGTCTTCCTGGTCGACGACAACTTCATCGGCAACAAGAAGGAGGCGCTGCGCCTGCTGCCCGCGCTCGCCGCCTGGCAGCGCGAGCACGGCCACCCTTTTGAGTTTTACACGGAGGCGAGCGTCAACCTGGCCAAGCTCGAGCCGCTGCTCGACGCCATGGTCGAGGCCGGCTTCACCATGACCTTCCTCGGCATCGAGAGCCCGAACCCCGAGGCCCTGAAGCAGACGAAGAAGGCCCAGAACACCGACCGCGGCGACGACCACTACCTCCTGCACGCGGTGCGGAAGATCCAGGAGAAGGGGATCGAGGTCTCCGGCGGCTTCATCCTCGGCCTCGACGGCGACGGTCCCGAGGTCTTCGACGCTCAGGTCGCCTTCATCCAGGAGGCCGGCATCCCGATGGCGATGGTCGGCCTGCTCACCGCCCTGCGCGGGACGGATCTCTACACCCGGCTCGAGCGCGAGGGACGTCTGCTCGCCGAGTCGAGCGGCAACAACGTCGAAATCACCGTCAACTTCCGGCCCGAGCTCGAGCTCGAAGTGCTCGTCGACGGCTATCGCCGGGTGCTCGACTCTCTCTACGGCCGCGGCCTCGAGAGCTACTTCGAGCGTTGCTGGACGCTCCTCTCCCGGCTCGGCGACCGGCACCGGCCCCGGCGTCGCGGGCGGATCGCCAGGGCCGATCTGCTCACCCTCCTGCGCTCGCTGCGCCGGCAGGTCTTCTCGCGCCAGGGGCCGGCGTATCTGAAGTTCCTCGCGCGCACCCTGCTCCACCGGCCGTCGCGCTTCGATCACGCGGTGGCCCTGGCGATCAAGGGCCTGCACTTCCGCAAGTTCACGGAGCAGACCCTGGCGGCCCACGACTTCCGCCAGGCCGCGCTCGCCGGCTACCAGCAGGTCGAGCGCATGGCCGAGCTCGCCGCGGCCTCGCCGGCCGGCCCGCTCGCGGCCCTCCAGCGGCGGGCCGACGCGGCGCGGCGCCAGGTCCGCCGGCTCCACCGCCGGCTGCGGCCCGAGTTCCGCCGCAACCTGCTGCCCGACCTCGCCGGCGTCGAGGCGGCTATCGAGGCTTGCGTGCGCGAGGCCATGAAAAGCCGGCCAGGTACAGTTTCCTCATGAGGTTCTTCCCCGGTCACGGCCGAGACACGCTGTCGCTGGGCAGCGGCGGCGTGCTTGCGGGCGGCTGGCGATGGTGAGTCGCCTGCTCGAAGGCGTAGGCCAGACCGATCAACGTCGGCTCGGAGAAGGCCGGACCGGAGAACGTTACTCCCGATGGGAACGGGTTCGCGATGGGCGCGGTCGGGGGCACGAACCCGCCGGGCACGGTGATGCTTGGATACCCCGCCTTCGCGGGGGTGGCCGCGAAGTTGTTCGCCGAGGCGAGGATGGCGTCGAAATCGTCCGCGGTGCCCTTGATGCCGTCCGGTCCGTTGTACACGGCGTCCAGCGCGCCCCGCGACCGCTTGAGGTCCTCCGCGCGGTCGGCCTGGTAGCGTAGCGTGTCCGCGCTGCCGGGCGAGACGTCGAGCTGCTGCGCCGCTTCGAAGATCGCCTGCCCATACTTCATCGGCGGATTGAAGGTGCTGTTGAACGCGACGATCTCGCCCAGCGTTTTTCGGGGAGCGCCGGGCGTGGCCGCCAGATACGCGTTCAGGTCGCGCTTCTGACCGTAGAGGAGAACGGTGGAGCAGTCTGTGGGAGCCGGGACGCTCACGCAGGTGCCGAGCTGCGCCGGGAACGGCGACGGCAGGAGCTCGACATGGGCGCCCTGAGCGCGCAGGACGTCCATCGCCGCGTTCATGATGTCGGCCCGGTTCGCGGGGATGGGCGTCACCACGGCAATGCGGGCACCCTTGAGCGCGTTCTTGTGGAGGAACCGCGTGTAGTTGCTGAAGCATTTGCCTGGCGTGAGGCACGCGGCCGTCGCGGGATCGGCGGGATCGTGCCCGGCGATGACGCCGAGCAGGAGGGCCGCGTCCGTGACGGTGCGCGCGATGGGGCCGGCGGTGTCCTGGTCGGCCGTGATCGGGATGATGCCGTTGCGGCTGACCAGCCCCACGGTGGGCTTGATGCCGACCACGCCGTTGGCGCTCGCCGGGCTGAGGATCGACCCGGAGGTCTCCGTGCCGATCGCGATCGTGACGAGGTTGGCGTTCACGCTGATGCCGGGGCCTGAGCTCGAGCCCCCCGTCTGCAGCACCGGGCGGCCGTCGCCGCCCGGCAGCTCGCGCGGATCATAGGGATTGAATCCAAAGCCGCCGAGCGAGCTGTAGCCGGTGGGCATGGCGAGCGCGATGAAGTTCGCGAACTCGGTGAGCGTACCCTTGCCCAGGATGATCGCGCCCGCCTGCCGCAGCTTCTTTGTAATGAAGGCGTCGTCGGGCGGAATGGATCCGGCGAGGGCCACGGAGCCGGCGGTCGTCGGCATGTCCGCCGTGTCGATATTGTCCTTCAGCAGGATGGGGATCCCGAAGAGAGGGCGCGACTTATCTCCGTCCGGCTGCTTGCCCAGCGCTCTCGCCTGCGCTTCGGCTTTCGGGTTCACGAACAGGAACGCGTTCACGTGGGGCCCCGCCTTGTCGTAGGCGTCGATGCGCGCGCGGTACATCCGCACGAGCTGCGCCGGCGTGATGAGCCCCACCTTCATCGCGTGCTGCAACTGCGCGACCGTGGCCTCCACGAGCTGAAGCCGCGCTTTGAGCTCGACGTCCTCTTCCGCGGCGACCCGTTGCGCGAAAAACGCCACCGCGAGCCCCGTGACCGCCAACAGCAGGATCCTGGTTCGTTTCATGGGTTTGCCTCCGGGTTGGAGCATGAAAGGTACATCTCTAACTCTAGGGTGCGGCAGGACCGGGCTGCGGGACAGAGCGTCGTCCCTGAGCTACCATGCACGGATGACCGACCGGCCTCAGGAACCCCCCGCGCCCGACCTGCTCAGCCCGTTGACGATCCGCGGTGTGACTCTCCGCAACCGGATCGTCATGTCCCCCATGTGCCAGTATAGCGCCGAGGAGGGTTTGTGCAACGACTGGCACCTGGTCCACCTCGGCAGCCGGGCCGTGGGCGGGGCGGCCCTGGTCATGGTCGAGGCCACGGCCGTCACCCGCGACGGCCGGATCTCTCCGGCCGACATGGGAATCTGGAGCGACGCGCACGTCGAGCCCCTGGCCCGAGTCGCGCGGTTCGTCCACTCGCAGGGCGCGGTCGCCGGCATCCAACTGGCCCACGCCGGGCGCAAGGCGAGCACCGAGCCGCCGTGGAAGGGCGGGGGTCCTCTCCTGACGCCCGAGGAGGGCGGCTGGACCGTGGCGGGTCCCAGTCCGATCCCGTTCGCCGAGGGCGGTCCGGTGCCGGTGCCGCTGGACGAGGCCGGCATCGACGAGGTGGTCGCCGGTTTCGAGGCCGCCGCCCGGCGCGCCCTGGCGGCGGGCTTCCGGGTCCTCGAGATCCATGGCGCCCACGGCTACCTGCTGCACGAGTTCCTCTCGCCGTTCTCCAACCACCGGCAGGACCGCTACGGCGGCAGCCTGGAGAACCGGATGCGCCTGCTGCTGCGGGTGGCCGAGCGCCTGCGCGGCGTAATGCCCGGGGAGCTGCCGCTCTTCGTGCGGATCTCGGCGACTGACTGGGCGGAGGGCGGCTGGGACGTCGAGCAGTCCGTCGAGCTGGCGAAGCGGCTCAAGGAGATTGGCGTGGACCTCATCGACGTCTCCTCCGGCGGGACGCTGGCGAAGGTGAGCATCCCGGTCGCCCCGGGATATCAGGTGCCGTTCGCCCGGCGCATCCGCCACGAGGCGGGCATCCTGACCGGGGCCGTCGGGCTGATCACCGAGCCGCAGCAGGCCAATGAGATCATCAGGAATGGCGACGCCGACCTCGTCTTCCTCGCCCGGGAGCTGCTGCGGGACCCGTACTGGGTTTTCAGAGCGCAGCGCGAGATGGGCGTGCCGGCGGCTTTGCCGGTCCAGTACGGACGGGCCCGGTGAATCTGAAACAGGAGGGCGGACACGACGCCCCCCACGGAGGCGGACGTTCCTGGACCCGAAGGCCCCCTAGCCACGGCCCGGTTCAAGCGGATCGCCACGCGGCGGTATAAGGATCATAGGTGCACTTGGAAGGTTTGGAGTAGAGGTTCTGCGGTTCCGCGATGTAGGCCCTGCAGTCGGTGCAGACATAGCGGAACTCGCAGTCCCTGCACACGTCGATCCGGTCTTTGTTGATCGACCACAGCTCCCGAAAATCCCGGTGCGCCAGGGCGTTGTGAAGGGACGTTGTGCGGATGTTGCCGAACGACCTGGCGAGCGAAGGGCAGTTCTTGATCTCGCCCCGGGTATCGACGGAGATCTTCTTGTTGAGGCAGGTGTTGTGCTTCTGGGCTTCTGAAAAGCACCCGATGTTGGTCACGAAGTATCGCGGGTGGACCTCCCCGCAACAGTGCGGAGAATCGACGCTCTTCGTGCGGTAGGAGAGCAGCGCGCCGCTTGGCAGTCTCTTCAAACGGTCCTCCGGCGCCGAATGGACGACGATGCTGCTCAGGCGTCCATGTTTCCTCAGCAGCGGCTCCAGGTCGACTTCCGCCATCTCCTCGCTGTAGCGCACCAGGAGATCGATGGACCGCAGGCGTCCATAGCGCGCAAGCTCCAGGACTCTTTCCAACTCGGCGAGCCCGACGGCGTCGTAGAAGCGTATCTGAAGCGCTTTGCAGCCCAGGTCGTCCAACTCGCGGAGGATCTTGTCGAAGTCGTGCCGCGACTCCGCGTCGACGTCGAGGATGGCGTTGGTGATCCGCTCCGGGGCCTTCCAGGTGAGGTCGATCTCCGGAAAGCAGTCGGGGTCGTCGCACCAGAAGCCGAGCTCGTGGGCGATCAGGAACTCGAAGTACTCCGCGATCTCGGCGTCGTATTCATGGCCATAGGCGGCTTCGATCCCGGCGACCGTCTTGCCGCGGTGCTCTGTGAGGATCTCGTGGAGACCGTTGGGAATGAACCGGAACGTCTGGCGCTGGAGGTCACAGATCGTGCTGCGGCGCGCCCCGAGCACGGGAATGCAGCAGGCGAAGAGCATGAAGATCCGGCTCTTGTCTTGCATCGCCGTCTAATCCGGCTCCGGCGCCACGCATTTGGAGACAGGTTTGTAGAACGCCTTGCAGAAGTAGCCCCTGGCACGATAAGACCGGCTTTCCACCAGGCGCAGCTCCGGCGCGCCTGCGATCGGAATCGGCTCGACGGCACGGTAGGCCACGGGGACCCGATCCTTCGCATCCTCGGTGAGGATCTCAAACAGGTTGGGGGGAGTTTCCATGGCGGGCCTTTCTGGCAAGGATCTCCGCGACCCTCTGCTCCAGGTGGTAGTTGCAGGGTTTGGAGACCATCCCGAACTGGCCGACGGGGTTCACCTCGAGGAAGACGTAACGGCCGTCGGTCGTCTTCACCAGGTCCAGGGACCCCGTTTCGAGCTCCAGCGCCCCCATCAGCCGCGAAATCCTGTCGGCGATGTCGGCGGGCAGCTTGAAGGGGACGACCCGGTTCGGTTTCACGTTATTATAGTGGCGGAAATCGACCCTGGTCTGGTCGTCGATTTGCGAGAAGATCGCCATCGAGTAGAGCTCACCGGCAAGATAGAAGGCTCTGATCTCGTATCGCTTGTCGAGCTTCTCCTGAAAGAGAGACGGAAACAGATCCTCGGGCAGTTGAGCGATCAGGTCGGTGCCGATCTCGGCCGTCAGCATCGTATGGAAGTAGTCTCCCAGGTGGAGGGCCCGCGACTCCCCGATCGACTTGGTGATGATGCCACCGTGCGTTCGCATGAACTCTTCGAGGTGCTTCTTGCGGGTCGTGATCAGCGTTGCCGGCACTTCGAGCCCGGCGCGTGCGGCCTCCTCCAGCACCTCCAGCTTGTTGAGCCTGGTGATGGAGGGTCGGCTGAGCCAGGCGGCGTCGTGGAGCTGTGAGAAGAGATAACCGCTCAGCCTCGCCATTTCCTGGTCGAGGTGGCTGGAGATCTCGCGCTGAGCCTCCTGGCGCTCTCGCGAATCGTCGAGGATGAGCTCGACGGGTTGATCGCGCCGTCCATGCGCCCAGCGGCGAAACCACACCGCTTGGATGTCCCCTGCGGCCAGCTTCAGCGTGCGACCGTCGAGGGTGATCTCAAAGTCTCCTCCGGGGACTCTGGCGCTCCACGAGGAGTCCGCGTCGAGGTCCTCTCCGTTGAGGCGCAGGCACGGCAGCCCGAGGTCCTCCAGCCAGTCCATGACCTCTTCCGTGGTCAGCTCGTGGGAGGATTGACTCAACACCAGGATCATTGCAGCCTCTGCGATGGAGAGGAAGGGAGCGGCTAGTGGCGTCACCACTCCCTTCCGAGCTAGCGACTACAGGAGGTCGTCTCTGACACGAATCGAATCTTCGATGCCCAAGACATTTGTTTTGACATGGACGAACGTATCGATGTCGTTGCCCCCGCCCACCCTGCGGGCCTCTTCGGTCGTCAGAGGAGTGAACAGCTCGTTGTCCAGCTTTTCCATCTTGTGGCGCTTCATGGGTCCTTCCTTTCCTGTAGGCTTTGAAGGAAGAGGATGCGATAGCCACGTGCTGCATCCTCACGGTGCGCGATGTGTAATTGAGCTTAAGCGACTCCGCCTTCCAAAGCATCAGCACTGCGATGATTTTTGGCTACGACAAAAGTTGAGGCGACCCGAACAGATCGCGGACAAATTACCGAAGAGCCCTATTGGAATCGGACGATCCTTTGCCGCTTGTTTAGAATTTTTTGCTATACTTCCGGTAGGGAGAAATATCATGAAGCTGCCGATCCGGGTGTTCATCGTGGAAGATCAACCTCTCGTCCGTCGGGGAGTGCTGGCGATCCTCGAGGAGGCGGAAGGCATCGAAGCCGTCGGGGCGGCAGACGATGGAGCCGAGGTGCTCGCGGCAACGGGACGCCTGCGGCCGGATATCGTCTTTCTGGACCTGCAGCGTGCGGATGCATTCGAGATGATCCGGACGCTTCTGACCCATTATCCCGAGGTACGGATCGTCGCCTTGAGCGACGGCGACGGCGACGCCAGGGCGCTCGCCGCGGTCAGGGCGGGAGTCTACGGGTATGTCTCCAGGTCGGAGCCTGCAAGCGAGCTGATCCGGTCCATCCGCCAGGTCCATGGCGGCGACCCGGCGCTGCCCTCGGCCGGCATGCGCGGGCTGATTGCCGGTTTGCGGTCGCAGCATGACGAGGAGGAGCCCACCGAGCCGCTCTCGCCGCGCGAGGCCGAGGTCCTTGCCCTCCTCGCCCGCGGGCTGAGCAACCGCGAGATCGCGGTCCGCCTCAATATCGTGGAGGCGACGGTCCGCACTCACGTGAGTCACATCCTCGACAAGCTGGGTGCGGCGAACCGGGTCGCGGCGGCGCTCCATGCCCTGCGCATGGGCGTGGCGCCGCTCGAGCACCGGAATAAAGAGTGACAGGCCGGGCCCTGGTGGGTACCGCTCTTGCATTTGAAGTCCGTTCCTATGCGCTTCAACGACAGGAGGAGGACACCATGGCACGAAGCGACAGTCAGGGACAGGCAGGCGGCGCCACGCAGACGCTGGAGGAGCAACCGCAGATTCAGGCCGAGCCCAAGCCGCCGTACCCGCAACAGAAATTGAACAAGCCGGGCCTCGAGGCGGAGATGGAGCAGCAGCCGCGGTGGCGGGCCCCGAAATACAAGGCTGCCGGCAAGCTGGAGGGCAAGGTGGCGCTGGTGACCGGCGGCGACAGCGGCATCGGCCGGGCCGTCGCCTATCTCTACGCCCGCGAGGGGGCGGACGTGGCCATCGTCCATCTGCCCCAGGAACAGCGGGACGCGGACGAGACGCGCCGGGCCATCGAAGAGGAGGGGCGGCGGTGCCTCGACCTCCCCGGCGACCTGACCGATCCGCAATTCTGCCGCGATGCCGTCGAGCGCACCGTGCGCGAGCTGGGCCGGCTGGACGTCCTCGTCTCCAACGCCGCCTGGCAGAACCGCAAGGCGAGCCTCGAGGAGATCAGCGACGAGGAGTGGCACCGCACCTTCCGCACCAACGTCGACGCCTACTTCCACCTTTCCAAGGCGGCCGTCAAGCACATGCAGCCGGGCAGCGCGATCATTGCCACCAGCTCCGAGGTGGGCCTCATGGGCGAGAAGGCGCTGCTGGATTACGGGGCGACCAAGGGGGCCATCAATGCCTTCACCAAGTCGCTGGCGCAGCAACTGGCCGAGAAGGGCATCCGCGTCAACGCGGTGGCCCCCGGCCCGGTGTGGACGCCGCTCAACCCCGCGGACCAGGGCACGACCCCTGAAAAAATCGAGAAGTTCGGCGCCAAGCAGCCGATGAAGCGCGCCGCCCAACCGGAGGAGATCGCCCCGGCGTACGTCTTCCTGGCCAGCGACGCCGACTCCTCCTACGTCACCGGCATCGTGCTTCAGGAGATGGGCGGGTTGACGACGGGCGGCTGAGCGGGCGGCGAGGCGGTGATAAACTGCTGGGAGCTCATCCCAGCCATGAAAGACCTCCGCGTCCTCTTCGCCGCCGCAGACCAGGGCTACCGCGCTCGGCTCGCCGATGCCGAGGGCCATAGTCTCGGCGTCGAAGTCCCGTTCACGCCCGGTCTCTCGATGGTCAAGGATGGCGATTGCGGGGGGCATGAACGGAATCTCCCAACAATTTCCGTAATCCCTGTCTCTGGCCGCGTCTCCGAGGTTCCGTAGAGACGATCCCAGACCCGATACGATCTCCTTTCGGAGGCCACAGGGACGGCGGGTCGTCTCCGAAGCGGTGATGCCGGTCCGATCTATTCACACCTCGGGCGTTGGGAATGGGGCGCGACGCCGGAGGTGGGGGAGGATCGGAGCGACATCGCCGCGCCGGAGACGTCCCGCCGTCCCCGTGATAGTGGAAAGGGCGTCGTAACGGGCTGGGGCGTCTCTACGGATCGGTCTCGCGATGGCAAGGATGCCGCGTCTCCGAAGCTGCGGGACAGAGATCTGATGTCTGCTAAGATCATTCCACAACTCGTTCGTCAGGACAGGAGGACTGTCGCATGAGCATGCGCTGGCTTCATCAGTGGCCCACGTTCTGGGCGGGTCTTCTGGTGGTCGGGATCTTCGTCGCCGTCTCTCTGGCCGGCTTCTGGCTGACGCGGCCCTGGGTCAGGAAGCATTGCAGCGACTCCAACGAGCTCGGCAACTACTATTTCGCCGCGGTCGGCGTCTTCTACGCCCTGCTCATGGGCCTCATCGCGGTGGCGACCTGGGAGAACCACTCGCGAATCGAGGACGTCGTCACCGGCGAGGCGGTCGCGGTCTCCGATCTCTACCGTGACGTCGAGGCCTATCCCTCTCCCTTGCGGGAGGAGCTGCGAGGCCTGCTGCGGCAATACGTCCAAGCCGTGATCGAGAAAGAGTGGCCGCTGCAACTGCGCGGAGAATCTCCGGCGAAAGTCGTCGGCCCCGTGGACCAGCTCGTGCACAGGATGGTCACCTTCGAGCCTGCCACTCCCGGCCAGCAGATCGCCCATGGCGAGAGCCTGCGGCAGCTCAACTCCGTCCTGTCCCTGCGCCGGCAGCGGCTTCAGGCCGTCGACGACGGGCTGTCCAGGCTGATGTGGCTGATCGTGCTCCTGGGGGCCGCGCTCACCATCGGCCTGACCTTCTTCTTCTGCACCGACAAGCTCGCCATCCAGGCGCTGTTGACCGTCGCTCTCAGCGTCGTCATCGGCTTGAGCATCTTCCTTATCTTCGCGCTGGACGGGCCGCTGGTGGGGAGCGACGCCGTTCAACCCGGAAGCTTCCAGGACGCGCTGTCGACGATGAATCCGTAGGCGTTTTTACCGCAGTCCCGAGGGCAGCCGCGGCGAGGAGATGAGCTTCGCGAACTCCTCCCAGCGCTGCTGCGGATGGTCGGCGGTGCCGCCGCGCTTTTCGATGTACTCGCGCACCAGGTCCTGCCCCAGGTTGTAATTGATGACATAGCTCCGGTACTGCTCGATGAAGCGCACCCGTTGCGCCGCCCGCTCGGGGGACATAAGGGCATAGCGCACCAGCCAGGCTTCGGCGTCCTGACGGGACAACTTGCGGTCGAGATAGCCGCGGGCCGCTTCGTTGCCGGCGTAGCCGAGCTGCTGGAGGAGGTCCCGCACCTCGGCGTAGCGGTCCGCTGTGGCGGCATCGAGGCCGGCCAGCGAATAGAGACGCTCGCGTTCGAAGGTCGTGCGCTCCGCGCCGGGGAAGGCGACCTCGATACCGAAGTTGGCGGTCCCCTCGGCGATGAGCGATTGCGGCGAGAAGAGCGGATAGACGGAGAACTCGGGCCAGCCGCGACCTCGCACCAGGTGCTGCTCCAGCAGGGCGTTGTAGACGTGATGTCCCGGGTAGCCCTCGTGACAGGCGAGGTCCACAGCGCGGTCGACGAAGATCGGCAGGTCCGTGTTGACTTGGATCAGGCTGTGGAACCCGCCTTTGTACCAGTTGTAGCCGCCCCATGATTTGTTGGTGATGTACTCGACGACGAAGCTCTCGCCGGCCGGCAGCTCGATATGCTGCGCCGTGCGCCGGCGGCACTCGTCGATCGCGGCTTTGAACACGGCGTCCAGCCGGTCGCGGGGGATGACGAAGCGTTGCCGGAAGGCCTCCACCCGCTCCGGGAGGGTACCCTCGCCGGGTACGGCTGTTTCGAGCCGGTCGAGGATCCGCTGGAAGTGCGGCGCGCCGTAGGTGGGCGCCACGGCGTCGTAGAGGGCCTTCGACTCCTCGTCGAAGCTCATCCGCTTTCCCGACAGGAAATCGATCCGCGCCACCATGGACTGGAGTTGGCGCAGCAGATAAGCGTGCCGCAGGCGCTCGAGCTCGTCGTTCTCGTGGCGCTCATCGCGGCCCGCCGGGCGGCTGGAGATCGTGGCGATCAGAGTCTCGGCCTCGGCGCGGATCTCGCTCAGTGGTCGTTTGTGCGCCTCGGCCTCGCTACGCCACTCCGCCGGCCCGTAGAAGGCGTCCACGTAGTCGGCGTCGTGCTGGCCGACGGCGAGCACCAGCTTGACGTAGGATTCGGCGGCACGGTTCATGGAGAAGGAATCCTATCGCACCCCCCTGGGACCGCCGGCGTCCCGCCGGCCACTTACTCCGCTTTTGCCTTGCCAAAAAGAAGAAAAGTTAGTAGCCGGCGGGACGCCGGCGGTCCCAGGGGGTCTAGGGCGGCCGGCATCCGCCCTCCGCCTAGAACCGGTACGAGACGCCGATCGACACCACGGGATAGACCGTGTAATCGGCCACGTCCTTCTCGATCTCCGCCTGCTCGCGGTCGAGGAGGACCTGGAGGGCCTGGCGGGCGACCGGCGCGTTGAGCGGGCTGCCGGCCGGAATCCGTGGCGTCAGGGTGGCCTTGCCCTTGCCCTGGAAGATGGCGCCGAGGTCCGCGGCGAAGCGCACCCGCCGGCCGGGTCCCACCGCGTTCCCCCAGCCGAGGCCGGCGTAGGGGACGACCGGATCGAACTTGATCTGGCCGTCGAGCGTGCCCACCAGGCTCGCGGGCACCTGCACGCCTCCGAGGTCGTAGAACCCCGAAGCCGGCACCAGGCTGTTGCCGTCGATCCGCGTGTCGTTGTAGATCGCGCCGGCCGACAGGCGGAAACCCCCGCCGCCGGGGTGGAAGTCGAGCAGGGCCTCGGCGGTGCGCAGATGCGCCGTGGCGTCGTAGAAGATGCCGCTCACCTCGCGGCGGTTGTCGGTGTAGTCGAAGGCGTTGCCGCCCAGGCGGACGTTCCACTGCGGGGAGAGGCCCACCGTCAGCTCCGCGCCACCGCCCAGGGTGCCGGCCTTGGCGGTGACGGCCACCTCGGCCGCGGCCGGGATCGCCGGGGCGGCCAGGACGGCCAGCCACAGGATGGCGTATTTCGTTCCGATCTTGAGCTTGCCCATTCTCACGTCCTCCTCGGCCGTCTCACGCTTGCAAAGCCGGGACCGCCCCGCGATAGTAGACTTTCACGGCTCCCTCCCGGCTGGCAGTTGGCGCCAAGGAGGAGGGGTCAACCGTCGTCAGAAAGGGAGGACTCCAATGCAGATCGGCATGATCGGCCTCGGGCGCATGGGCGGCAACATGGTCCGCCGCCTGCTCCGGGGCGGGCACGAGTGCGTCGTCTACGACCTGAACCCGAGCGCGGTGGCGGAGCTGGTGGCCGAGGGTGGAGCGGGATCCGGGACGCTGGACGAGTTCGTGGCGCGGCTCCGGCCGCCGCGCACAGCGTGGGTGATGGTGCCCGCGGGCGATCCGACGGAAAGCATGGTGAAGGCGCTGGGCGAGAGGATGGAGAAGGGGGACGCGATCGTCGACGGTGGCAATACCTACTACAAGGACGACGTGCGGCGCGCCCGCGCGCTGGCGGAGAAGGGCGTCTTCTACGTCGACGCCGGCACCAGCGGCGGCGTGTGGGGCCTTGAGCGGGGCTACTGCCTGATGATCGGCGGCGAGACCGAGGCGGTTGAGCGGCTGGCGCCGATCTGGAAGACGCTGGCGCCCGGCCGCGGCGACGTCCTGCCGGCCCCCGGCCGCGAAGGTAAGAAGAGCACGGCCGAGGACGGCTGGCTGCACTGCGGCCCGGTCGGCGCCGGCCATTTCGTGAAGATGGTGCACAACGGCATCGAGTACGGCCTGATGCAGGCCTATGCCGAGGGGTTCGACATCTTCAAGAACGCCACTTCGAAGGCCCTGCCCGACGGCCACCGCTTCGAGCTCGACCTCGCCGACATCGCCGAGCTGTGGCGGCGCGGCAGCGTCGTCGCCTCATGGCTGCTCGACCTGACGGCGAGCGCGCTCGCCGAGAGCCCCGAGCTTGCGGAGTTCACCGGCCAGGTCGAGGACTCGGGAGAAGGGCGGTGGACGCTCCAGGCCGCCATCGAGGAGGCGGTGCCCGTCAACGTCCTCGCCGCCTCGCTGTTCGATCGTTTCCGTTCGCGCCAGGACCACACTTTCGGCGACAAGATGCTCTCCGCCATGCGCAACAAGTTCGGCGGCCACGTCGAGCACCCGGCCAAGGGTTGACGCCATGACCTCTCCGGTTGCCAGCGAAACTTTGGAAGGAACGGACGAGTCGAAGGCGCGGCCGGCGCCGCCGTGCGCCATGGTGATTTTCGGCGCCACGGGGGACCTGACGAAACGCAAGCTCATGCCGGCGCTCTACAACCTGGTCGCCGACGGTTTGCTGCCGGACGAATTCGCCGTCGTCGGCATCGGCCGTTCGCCGCTGTCGGAGGAGGATTTCCGGAGGCGCATGGAGGAGGACCTGCGGCACTTCGCGACCGTCGAGGTCGACGACGCCAGGATCGGCTGGCTGCTGCAGCGCCTGCGCTACGTGGCGGGCGACCTGGAGGATCCTGAAACGTTCCACCGCCTGGGCGAGGCGCTGACGAAGGCCGACGCGGAGCTCGGCACGGCCGGCAACTATCTCTATTACCTCGCCGTGCCGCCGAACCTGTTCTGCGACTACGTTCACCGCCTCGGCGAGGCGGGCCTCACCCGCGAGGAGGAAGGGCGATGGCGGCGGGTGATCATCGAGAAGCCGTTCGGCCACGACCTCGATTCGGCCCGCAAGCTGAACCGCGACATCCGCGAGGTGCTGGGCGAGAAGCAGATCTATCGCATCGATCACTACCTCGGCAAGGAGACGGTGCAGAACATCATGGCGTTCCGCTTCGGCAACGGCATCTTCGAGCCGATCTGGAACCGCCGCTACGTCGATCACGTGCAGATCACCGTCGCCGAGACCGTGGGCGTCGAAGGGCGCGGCGCCTATTATGAAGAGGCCGGCGCGCTGCGCGACATGGTGCAGAATCACATGTTCCAGCTCCTCGCCCTGACCGCCATGGAGCCGCCGGTGTCGTTCGCCGCCGACACGGTGCGCGACGAGCGGGTGAAGGTCCTTTCGGCCATCCGGCCGTTCACGCCCGAGGACGTGCTGCGTCTCACGGTGCGCGGCCAGTATGGCGAAGGCATGATTGAGGGCAAGCGCGACGGCGAGCACGTGCCCGCCTATCGCGCGGAGAAATCCGTTTCGCCCACCTCCAACACGGAGACGTTCGCCGCGCTCGAGCTGTTCGTCGACAACTGGCGCTGGGCCGACGTGCCGTTCTATCTGCGCACCGGCAAGCGGCTGCCCAAGCGCGCCACCGAGATCGCCATCCAGTTCAAGCGCGCGCCGCTGATGCTCTTCCGCGACACGCCGGTCGAGCGCCTCAGTCCCAACCTCCTGGTGCTGCACATCCAGCCGGACGAAGGGATCTCGCTGCGCTTCGAAGGCAAGGTGCCCGGTCCGCAGGTGCGGCTCGGCACGGTGAGGATGCACTTCGAGTACGCCGATTATTTCGGCGCCCAGCCGCACACCGGCTACGAGACCCTGCTCTACGACTGCATGATCGGCGACTCGACGCTCTTCCATCGCAGCGACATGGTGGAGGCGGGCTGGCTCGTGGTGACGCCCATCCTCGACGTGTGGCAGGCGCTCGCGCCCCGCAACTTCCCCAACTACGCCGCCGGCACGTGGGGGCCGAAGGAAGCCGAAGAGCTGATCCAGAAGGACGGACGGAAATGGCGGGGTTGAGCGAGGTCCGTGTTTTCGCCGTTTTCGCCGATGCCGCGGAGCTGACGAGCGCCGCGGCCGAAGAGGTGGCGCAACGCGCCGAGGAGGCGGTGCGCGAGCGCGGCCTTTTCGCGTGGGTCCTCTCCGGCGGCTCCACGCCGCGCGATCTCTATCGCATGCTGGCGAGCCCGCCGTATCGCGATCGATTGCCGTGGAGCGTCATCCATGTCTTCTGGGGCGACGAGCGCCACGTGCCGCCCGATCATCCCGACAGCAACTTTCGCATGGCACGCGAGGCGATGCTCGACGCGGTGCCGCTGCCGGCGGAGAACGTCCATCGCATCCGCGCCGAGGAGCCGGACGCGGCCGTTGCGGCGGCGGCCTATGAAACGGAGTTGCGCGCCTTCTTTCATCTCGCGCCGGCCGACGCTGGGGACAAATGGCCGCGATTCGATCTCGTGCTGCTCGGCCTCGGCAAGGACGCGCACACCGCGTCGCTGTTTCCGGGCGGCGAGGCCGTGCACGAAAGTGAGCGCCTCGTCGTGGCGCCGTGGGTCGAGGCGCAGCACACCTTCCGGATCACGCTGACGCCGCCGGTGCTCAACCACGCGCGCCTCGCCGCCTTCCTGGTCAGCGGTGAAGACAAGGCCGAGCCCCTGCGCGCGGTGCTCGAAGGCCCGCGCGATCCCGACCGCTATCCCGCGCAGATCGTCGAAGGGAATCGTTTGTGGCTGGTGGATCGAGCGGCGGCACGCCTGCTGGCTACGGCCGCCTGAAAGACTTCTTGGAGCCGGCACGACGCTCTCGTCTCGGGGCGGAGGCGGTGACGCCGTGCTAGGCGACGCTGGTGATGCAAGCCATGGAGGTCGACAAAGAAACAGCGCCCCGGAAAAGTCCAGAACGTCGCCTTCTTGAACCTCTCTGAATCCGCCCTACTGCTCCTTTTTGGCAGACGCTCTTGCCGCCGGCTTCTTGGCGGTGGTCTTCTTGGCAGCCTTTTTCGGAGCCGTGACCTTCTTGGAGGCGGTGGTCTTCTTGGCCGCGGTCTTCTTGGTCGCCGTCGCAGTCTTGGCCGACTTCTTGGCGGCGGGCTTCTTGGCGACGGTTTTCTTGGCGGTGGTCTTCTTCGCCGCGGTCTTCTTCGCTGCCGGCTTCGCGGCAGCGGCCTTCTTCGCAGGGGCCTTGGCAGACTTCTTTGCGCTAGCCATTCCGATCTCCTTTTTGAAGGATGCCCAACGTTCGGGCATGTGGTGATGCGTTTAGGTTACGCCCACTACATCTTGGGCGTCAAGTGCTTTTACGCCTCTACCCTTAGTGTCCCTGTCCCCGTGGCCGCGCGCGGCTCGCGAAAGCGGGCCGGGAGCGTGACGCAAGGGGCGCCGCGCGCGGCTCCGCCGGCGTCGCACGACTTTGCAAGTCGCCGCCGACAGTCCGTGAAATACCCGCGGAATAAGGATTTGCCCGCAAGGGGCTAGTAGGCGTTGAAGCGCAGCGCGTAGCGCAGGGTCATCCAGAGGATCTTGAAGTCGAGCGACAGCGACCAGTTCTGGATGTAGTAGAGATCGTACTGGATGCGCTTCTTGATCGAGGTGTTGCCGCGCCAGCCGTGCACCTGGGCCCAGCCGGTGATGCCCGACTTCACGCGGTGGCGCAGCATGTAGCGCGGGATCTTGTGCTTGAACTCCCGCACGAACGTCGGCCGCTCGGGGCGTGGGCCGATGATCGACATGTCGCCGGTGAGGACGTTCCAGACCTGCGGCAACTCATCGAACGACCACTGGCGCAGCAGGCTGCCGACGCGCGTGCGGCGCGGATCGTCCTTGATCGCCCACACCGGACCGCTGGTGGCTTCGGCGTCGACGCGCATGGAACGGAACTTGAGGATCATGAATGAACGGCCGTCGAGCCCCATACGCTCCTGGCGGTAGAAGATGGGGCCGCGGTCCTCGAGCCAGATGGCGAGCGCGATGACGGGGAACAGCGGCAGCAGCACGACCGCCGCGGCCGAGGCGATCGTGAGGTCCATGGTGCGCTTGACCATGCTGCTCCAGCCCTGGAGCGGCACCTGCGAGAGGTTGATCACCGGCGTGCCGTCGAGGTCCTCGAGCGCCGCCTTCAAGGTGGCGTACTGAAGGATGTCGGGCACCAGCTTGATCTCCACGCACTCGCGGGCCATCAGGTCGATGAGCTGCAGGACCTTCTTGTGGGCTTCGAGGGGCAGGGTGATGAAAACCTGATCGATGCCCTGCGTCCCGACGACCTCTTCGGCTTGGCGCAGAGTGCCGAGCACGGGCACGCCGCAGATCGTCGTCCCCTGCTTGCCGGGATCGTCGTCGAGGAAGCCCGCGACCTCGAAGCCCATCTCGCGGTGGGCGAGGATCTTGGTGGTGATCTCGCGGCCCAGCAATCCCGCGCCCACCACCAGGATGCGCTGCAGGTTGTGCCCGGAGCTGCGCACGCGCCGCAACCCTGAGCGCACCACCATGCGCGACGAGGCCACGAGACCCAGGTCCACCAGCGCGAACAGCCCGACGAAGGCGCGGCTGTAGGTAAAGTACTCGCGGCTGCCGGGCCACGCCGGCGGCCGGTACCAGGCGATGACCACCGAGAGGAGCACGGTGGCCAGGAGCACGGCGAGGCCGATGGTGAGCACCTCGTCCACCCGGCTCCGGCCCCGGCGGCTCTGGTAGAGGCCGTGGAAGTAGAAGACCACCGGCCACAAAATCATCACGAACGGCACCAGTTGTAGATAGGGGCCGAACTCGGGGACGTTCTTGGTCACCGGGATCACGGCGACCTCGAAGCGCAGCAGCCAGGCGGCGAAGAAGGCGGCCAGTGTCGCCGCGACGTCCGTGAAGAGGTAGAGACCAGCCGTCTTCCTGTGTCGTTCCTGGATCAAAGGAGAGGCACCCTCAGCTAAGCCGATGAGATAAAAGAGCGCGAATGCGCGCGGTGAATCGCGAGACAGAGAACGACTCCGCCCGATCGCGCAGGTCCAATTCATTGAATCCGATCCGGCTGGCTTTGTCAATCGCGCCGGCCAGGGCCGAGGGTCCCTCCCAGTCCGCGTAGAGCACGCCGTGCCGGCCATCCTCCACCACGTCGAGGATGCCGCCGCGCGCCGCGGCGACCACCGGCGTGCCGCAGGCGAGGGCCTCCACCGAGGCGATGCCGAAGTCCTCCACGCCGGGCTGCAGGAAGAGCCGGGCACCGCGGTAGAGCTCGCGCAGCTCGCCGGCGCCGACCTTCCCCAGGAAGCGGACGTTCGCGGTGGCCCCCCGGGCAATACCGGCCAGGCGCTTGCGCTCGGGCCCCTCGCCCACGATGCGCAGCTCGAGGCCCAGCTTCTCGCACGCCGCCATGGCCAGCTCGACCTTCTTGTAGGGCGCCAGGGCGGAGACCATCAGACAGTATCCCTTCTCCCGGCTGTCCCGGTCGCGGGTCTTGCCGGGAGTGAAGAACTCCACGTCCACGGGTGGATGCACCACCTCGGCGGGGCGGCCGTAGTAGGTCTCGATTCGCCGCGCCACGAAGCGGGAGTTGGCGACAAAGAGGTTTACGCGCGCCGCGGACGAAACGTCCCAGGCGCGCAGGGCGGTGAGCGCCAGCGATCGCAGCCGCGGCCCCGCGCCCGTGCGTTTCGGAAAGTAGGCGTGCTCCTGGTCCCAGGCGTAGCGCATGGGGGTGTGGCAGTAGCAGAGGTGGAAGGAGTCGGGCGGCGCGATGACCCCCTTGGCCACGCAGTGGCTGGAGCTTAAGACGACGTCGAAGCCCGAGAGGTCGAACTCCTCGATGGCGGCGGGGAAGAGGGGGAGGTAGCTGCGGTAATGGCGGCGGATCCCCGGCGCCTTCTGCAGGAAGCTGGTGCGGATGGGGTGCGATTCGATCGCCGGGCTGACGCTGCCAGGGAAGTGGAAGAGGGTGTGGAGGGGAGAGTCGGGGTAGAGCGCGCCCAGCACCTCGATCACCTTCTCGCCGCCGCGCATGCCGGTCAGCCAGTCGTGCACCAGGGCCACCCGCGGCCGGGGCGGCCCCGGTCGCGGCGGCGCCGGCGGAAATTGGAACGGGATCACCCCGCCTCTCCCCGGCCCTCGATGACTGAGAGGTAGACGTCCAGCGTCCGCCGCGCCGTCTCGTCCCAGCGGAAGTCCTCGGCTCGGCGCTCGCCGAGTTGGATCAGCTTCGCCCGCGCCTCGGGGTTACCCATGAGATGAGCGATCGCCTTGGCAATGCCGTCGAGGTCCAGCGGGTCGACGAGGTGGGCATACCCCTCGGCGATCTCCTTGAGCGCCGAGGTGTTGGAGGTGATCACCGGCACCCCCGAGGCCATGGCCTCGATCACCGGCAGCCCGAACCCCTCGTAGAGCGTCGGGTAGAGGAACAGCGTCGCCCCCTGGTAGATCGCCGGCAGCGCCTCGTGCGCCACGTGGCCCAGCAGGCGGACCTTGTCGCCGATCCCCAGGTAGTTGGCCCGCTGCCGGATCTTGAACTCCGACCCCTCCCGGCTGCCGACGCAGATCAGCGGCGCGTCGAACTGGGCCATGCGCCGGGCGCGGGCGTAGGCCTGCACCACGGTATCCAGGTTCTTGTGCGGCTTGGCAGGATTGCCCACGAACAGCAGGTAGGGCTGGGCGACTCCCAGGTCGCGCAGCCAGCGCTGCAGGTCCTCCACCGGCAGGCGGTGGCGGAAGATGTCCTCGACGCCGTTGTGGATGACCTGGATCTTGCGGCGGCCAACCTCGAAATGATGCTCCAAGTCGTTCTTCGTGTTCTGCGACACGGCGATGATGCGGTCGCCGCGGGTGAGGCTGCGGCGAATCATCCGCTGGGCATAGAGGAAGGCCAGGTGGCTCGGCAGGAACTCCGGGTAGAGGAGGTGGATGATGTCGTGGATGGTGACCACCACCTTCGACCCGACCCAGGCCGGCAGCACGTAGTGAGTGGAGTGGTAGAGGTCGAGCTTGCGCCGGTAGAGGTGCCAGGAGAGGGCCACCAGCTCGCGCAGGGAGTAGACGGGCGAGCTCTCCAGGGCGACCTGGAAGTTGTCCGGCAGGTCGAGCAGCCCCTCGCGATCGCCAGGCTTGGCCAGCAGCACGTAGTGGTTCTCGGAATCGATGGCGGCCAGCGACCGGACGAGGTTCCGGACGTAGGTGCCGATGCCGAAGTCCTGGATCTTCCTGGCGTCGATGCCGATCGTATAGGGCAAGGCCTGCTCCGCGGGTTGCTGGTCTGATTCTAGTGCCTGTCCCGTATACCGGACAGTGCGCGGCGCATTGTACCCCTGGGACCGCCGGCGTCCCGCCGGCTACTAACTTCTTTTTTAAAAACAAAGTCAGCAGGCCGGCGGGACGCCGGCGGTCCCAGGGAAATCATGATAGACAATGCCGCCGTGCTCTCCTTCGCGGGTTCCGTATTCCGCACCGTGGCGCTGGCCCTGCTGGCGGTGTCGCTGCTGGCGGCTCTCCCTTTGACGGCGACCCGCGTCGCGCGCCGCTTTTTCGAGGTCGTGTCGCTGGCGGGGGAGGACGCCCGGGGCGCCCATGTGCGCGTGCTGGGAGCCCCGGAGGCGGCCGCCCTGGACGCGATCCGCCGCGCCATCCCGGCCGGCGGCGACTACCTGCTCCTCGACGGCGGCGAGGAGTGGCAGGGCTCGACCTACTGGGTGCGCTTCGAGCTCGCGCCCCGGCGGGCCCGTTACGTGGGCCGGCTGAGCGAGCTGGCCGGCCCGGCCCGGCGGCCGTGGAGCCTGCCGGCCGGGCCGCGCTGGGTGGTCATCGCGTTCCCCCACCATCCGGCGGTGCTGCTCGATCGCGACGATTTCCTGCGCCGGATGGCGGTGAGCCATGGTCCCGGCTGAGGCCCTGAAAGGGCTCGCCGGCGTGGCGCTCTTCGCCGCTCCGGGCGCCGGCCTCGCCGAGCTCCTGCCGGCGGTGCGCGAGCTGCCGGCGGCCCGCCGCCTGGCTCACGCCTGGCTCCTGGGCGTCGCCTGGACGGCGGGAGCGCTCTACGCTCTCTCCCATTGGCTGGCCGTGCCGCTGCGCTCTCCGGCCATTCTGGCAGTGGCCGCCGCGCCGGTCCTCGCGGGGGCCGTCTCGTGGCTGCGCCGCCGCCGGCCGCCGTCGGTCGCCCGGCGAAAGCGAAAGAGGCCGAAGCGGCTCGTGGAATGGTTGGCGCTGGGGGCCGGCGTCTTGGTCTCCCTGGCCCTGCTCTGCGACACCCTGAGCCATCCGCTGACGGACTGGGACGGGCGCATGACCTGGAGCGCCCAGGCGCGCTACGTGCGCAGCGAGGGGACGGTCCACCCGGCCGCGCTGACCCAGCGGGGATGGTACGTCTCCCACCCCTGGTATCCGCTGCTGATGCCCGTGGCCCAGGTGGCGGTGCTCGAGGCGACCCGGTCGGACCTGGACCACCACGCCTTCCGGCCTCTGTATGGCGCCTTCTTCCCTGTCTGGCTGCTGCTGATCTACAGTGGTGCCGAGGTTCTGGCGGGCCGTGCCGCGGCCGCGTGGACGACCCTGTCCGCCGCCCTGCTCTCCTTTCCCGCCTTCGCAGCGGCGGGGGGAGCGGCGTCTGCGTACAGCGACCTGCCGCTGGCGTGCTTCTTCGGCGGCGGCCTGCTGCTGCTCCTCCACTCTCCGCATGCCCGCCTGCGGCCGTCCGCGGGGCTGGCGGCGGGGATCCTGCTGGCCGCCGCCGTGCTCACCAAGGCCGAGGGCGAGATCCTCGCGCCGGTGGCGCTGGTGCTGGCCGCCCTCTATCCTCTCGTTCCGGGAAGGGGGCGCGAGCGGCGCCGCCGCCTCTGGCGACAGCGCTGGCGGGCGCTCGCCCTCGCGGCCTTGCCGGTCGCGCTGGCCCTGATCCTGCTGCTCTCCTGGCGGGCCGGCATCCCCGAGAGCTTCGAGAGCTTCGAGCAGGCCACGTCCCGGTCACTGCTCTGGCCGGGGATCCTGACGCGCGTCCCGCGGCTCGCCCGGGACGCGCGCGCCGAGATGGTGAGCTTCCTCAACTGGGGCCTCTTCTGGTCGGTGGCGCCCCTGGTGCTGGCCGCCGGCTGGCGCGGGCTGCGCCGGCGGCCAGTGTTCCCCCTGCTCCTTGCGGCCGGGGTTCCTCTGGGCGTGGGCTGGATCTACGCCACGATCAGCCTGCGGCCGGACTTCGTCGTAATGTCGACCTGGAACCGCTTCCTGCTCCAGGCCTCGGTGCCGTTGCTCGTGCTCTTCGCCCTGAGCCTGCGGGACCTGTTGCGGCGGGCGGGGTGGCTGCCTCGAGCGTTGAGGGCCTAGGAGAAATGCCGAAGACAGGGACAGCAGGGACACCAGGGACAGCAGGACGAGGAAGCTCCAGTCTCGGCTCTGGTCTTCATGTTCCTGCAGTCTCTGGAGTCCCTGCAGTCCCTGGTGGCGCGGGCTCCTAGCCCTAACCCAGCGCCTCGAAGAACACCTCTTCCATCTCCCTCGCCGCCCGGTCCCAGCGGAAGCGAGCGGCCTGGCCGGGAGCGCGGGCCCGCAGCTCGGCCTCGCGGCCGGGGTGGCCGAGGATGGAGGCGATCTTCGCCGCCAAGGCGCCGGCGTCGCCCGGCTCCACCAGCAGGCCGGCGTCACCCACCACCTCGGGGAGGCTGGAGCTGTTGGAGGCCACCACCGGCACGCCGCAGGCCAGGGCCTCGGCGGCGGGGAAGCCGAAGCCCTCGTAGAGCGACGGGTAGACGAAGACGCGGGCGGCCTGGAACAGCCGCACCAGCCGCGAGCGCTCCACTCGCCCCAGCGACTGGACCCCCAGGGGAGCGAGGGCCTGGATGCGCCGCGCCAGCCGCTCGCTCCCCCAGCCGCTGGGGCCGGCGAGGACGAGGGGGAGGAGGCGCGGGTCCTCCGCCCGCAGCATCTCCCAGGCATCGATCAGGATGCCCACGTTCTTGCGCGGCTCAAGGGTCCCCACAAAGAGGACGTACCCCTCCGGCGCTCCCAGCTCCGCCCGGGTGGCCGCGATCTCCGCCGGCTCGCCCGGCCGGAACTCGGGGTCGATCCCGGGGTAGACGACCCGGATCTTCTCCCGGCACTGGGGGAAATGGAACGCCAGGTCGTCCGCCGTGGCCCTGGAGATGGTCACCAGCCGCCGGGCCTGCTCGAAGGAGGAGCGCAGGAAGGGGAGGAGGCTCCACCGCACTTTGAGCGTGTGCATCTCGGGCATGAGCATGGCCGTCAGGTCGTGCACCGTGGCCACGGCCGGGACCGGACAGCGCAGGGGCAGGGTGATGAGCGGCGACCAGAAGAGGTCGACGTCGCCGCGAGCCAGCCGGCGCGGCAGCCGGAGCTGCTGCCAGATCACGCCGAGCGGAGCTTCCTGGTGCTCGAGGCCGATCCCCGCCGCCGCGAGCTCGCCGGCCTCGCGCGGCGGGCGGTGCGCCATCCCCAAGTAACGCAGGCCGCCGCGGGCCGCCAGTCCCAGGAGCAGCGAGCGGGTGTAGACGCCGATGCCGGTGGCGGCGGGCACCAGGGCCCGGAGGTCGACGGCGACGGTGGGGCGGTCTGGCATGGCGCGGCATTGTAGAGTACCGCCGTGCTCTCCCGCGCTGGTGCCTTGTTCCGGGTCTCGATCCTGGCCTTGTTCGCCGTAGCTCTGCTGGTGGCGACTCCACAGGCGTGGAGAAACGCCCGCGTGCGGATCGTCCAGGCCGCGTCGCGGCTGGGGGAGGACTCCCGCCAGGCCCGCCGCCGGGCGCTGGGCGCCGCCTGGGTGGACGCCGAGGAGGAGATCCGCCGCGCCGTTCCGCCGGACGGCGAGTACCTGCTCGTCGACGGCGGCGCGGAGCGGCAGGGGGCCACGCTCTTCCTGCGCTATCAGCTCGCGCCGCGGCGGGCCCGCTTCGCGGGACGGCTGAGCGAGGTGGTCGAGTCGCCACGGTGGGTAGCCAGCCTCCCGGCCGGACCGCGCTGGGTGGTCGTCGCCTATCCTGGCAGGCCGCCGGTGCTCGTCGACCGCTCCGCTCTCCCGCGCTGGTTGAAGGGGAAGCTTGGTCGCCGCTGAGGCCCTCGCCGGCCTCGCGGGAGTGGCGCTCTTCGCCGTGCCGGGAGCCGGTCTCGCCGAGATCCTCCCGGCAGTACGCGCTCTGCGGCCGGGCCGTCACCTCGCCTATGCCTGGCTGCTGGGCGTCGCCTGGACGGCCGGGATGCTCTACGCCCTCTCCCACCTCCTCGCCGTGCCCCTACGCCCTCCCGCCATCCTGGCCGTGGCCGGTGCACCGGTGGCGGCGGGAGTGGTCTCGTGGTTGCGCCGCCGTCATCTACGGTCTCTGGCTGCTCCGGTGCATGCGCTGAGGCTCTGGGAGTGGGCGGTGGTGGCGGTCTGCGCCGTGATCTCCCTCGCCGTCCTCTGCGAGGCCCTCACCCAACCCGTGCTCGACTGGGACGGCTGGATGACCTGGGCCGCCCAGGCCCGCTACGTGCGCCACGAGGGGACGGTCGATGCGAGCGTGCTGACGCGGAAGGGTTGGTACATCACCCACCCCTGGTACCCGCTGCTGCTGCCGGTGGCGCAGGTGGCCGTGCTGGAGACGACGCGGGCGGACTGGGACGACCCCGCCTTCCGGCCGCTGTACGCCGCCTTCTTTCCCGTCTGGCTGCTGGTGGTCTATGGCGGCGCGCGGGAGCTCGCGGGGCGCGCCGCCGCCGGCTGGACGACGCTGGCCGCCGCCCTGCTCCCCTGCCCGGCCTTCGAGCTGTCGGGCGGCGCGATCTCCGCCTACAGCGACCTGCCGCTGGCGTGCTTCTATGGGGGCGGCCTCGCGCTCCTCCTGGCGCCGCGGCTGCGCCCCTCGGCGGGTCTCGCGGCGGGCATCCTCCTGGCGGCTGCCGCCCTCGCCAAGGCCGAAGGCGCGGCGCTCGCTCCGGCGGCGTTCGTCTTCGCCGGTCTCTATTCCTTCTCGCGCTGGCGACGATGTCGGCGTCATTGGCGACCGCTCGCCCTGGCGGCCCTGCCGCTCGTCCTCGCCCTGGTGCTGCTCTTCTCCTGGCGGGCCGGCATTCCCGAGCGCTTCGAGAGCTACGAGAAGATCGTCTCCTGGTCCCTGCTGTGGCCGGGGCTCCTCACCCGCGCGCCGCGGATCGCGGCCAGGGCCGGCGTCGAGATGAAGAGCTTCACGGAATGGGGGATCTTCTGGTGGACGGTGCCCCTGGTGCTGGCCGCCGGCTGGCGGGGCCTGCGGCGGCGCGCCACCCTCCCCCTGCTGCTCGCTGCCGCCGCTCCTCTGGGAATCGCCTGGATCTCCTACACGATCAGCCTGACCCCGGAATTCATCATCCGGACGAGTTGGAACCGCTTCCTCGTCCAGGCGTCGGTGCCGCTCCTTCTCCTCCTGTCCCTGGCTCTGGCGAGCCTTCTCCGTGGCGCCGCAGGGCTCTCTCCTGCGCGGGCACGACTCGCCAGATCTCGGTTGCGGGGTCGAAGTACTCCAGCCTGAACGCTCGCGGACGCCCCACCATCCAGGCCCGCTCCGGATCCTCCGAGGGTGAGCGGTGGATCACCACGAAGTCGATGCCCAGCCACTCCAGGCGTCGCCGCCAGCGGAGATAGTCGTCTTCCTCGAACGCGAAGGGGAACTCCACCGTTCCGCCCCACTGGTAGTACTGGGATTCCAGCTCGCCCTTCCTGGGAACGATGCGGAGGTCGTTCTGCAGCCGGCTGCCGAAAAACAGGTACGGCTTGTTGAGGCCGGCGTACGCCACCGCCGCGCCGTCCGGTCCCGCCATCCGTTCCAGGGCGAAGGCCGGCGGCCGCTGAGTGAGCTTGACCGCCTGGTACTTCGTCACCGCGGCCCCCAGGGGGAGGGCCGCCACGGCGACCGCCGCCGCGGTACCCGCCGCCAGCCATGGCCGCGCGGCGGGCCGGGCCAGGGCCGCCGCCAGCCGCGGTCCCCAGCGGACAGCCGCCCACCCCAGGCCGATCAGCGCGAGCGCCACCGCCGCCTCCAGGGCGCCGCTGCGGTCGAGCTTGCGGGTGACGTGGAAGGTCAGCGCCAGGAGCAGGAGGATGCGCAGGGCCGAGGCCCTGGGGCCGGCCTGCTCCAGCAGCCAGGCGAAGGCCATCGCCGCCAGCGCCACCCCGGGGAGGAAGTAGCGCATGTCCCGGTGATCGTGCATCAGGTAGAGGAACTCGAGGAAGAAGACCACGGGCAGGATCAGCACCAGGGCGTCCCGCCATGCCCGCCGCCAGAGCGCCACCAGCGGCGCCGCCAGCGCCGCGGGCAGCATGGTGTAGGGGAAGAACGAGCCGAGGAGGTCCGTCCGCCGGAGCAGGAAGCTCCAGACGTCGATCTGGAACTCGGGAGCGTTGCGCCGCGACGCCAGCGTCGCCCCCTCCCAGCCGGGGAAGATCTGCAGTCCGAAGAGGCTCACCGGCGCGGGGAAGATGGGATTGCCCGTCGTCACCCAGTTGCGCAGGTAGGTGTAGCCGCCTGCCACGGCGGCCGACACAGCCAGGAGGACAGCGATCCCCGTCAGGGTGCGGACGGGGAGCCGTTCACCCGGCGAGGCGCGCAGTCTGGCGATCAGGCCGGCCAGGGCGAGCAGGCCGAGGATTACCGGAGCGAAGAGGAGGCCGGTGTACTTGGTGCCCAGGAGCAGCCCCAGGGCCGCGCCCGCATAGACCGCCACCCCGGCCGCCGGCTGGGCGGCGAGCGCCAGGGTGCCGTCGATCGCCGCCAGGGTGAAGAAGGACGCGCTGTGATCGTTGCCGGCCGTCAGCGCCAGGACGGGGAACGCCCGCCGGATCGCGGCGAAGAGGAGCGCTCCCAGCACGGCGGACCGCGGCGAGAGCCCGAGGCGCCGGCCGATGGCCGCGGTGGCCACGAGCGAGAAGACGGCGAACGGAAGCTGGGCCCAGCGGGCGAGGACGTCGCTGTCCCGGAACGGCGCCAGCAGCACCCACGACCAGACCTCGCCGCCGACGGGATAGAAGGTCGTGCTGGTGTCCCCCATCGAAAACTTGATCATCCGCAGGTCGCCGAACCGGTGCCAGACGGCCATGGCCGCGAGGTGGTAGGACTCGTCGTCCGGTCCCAGCCCCACCGGTGCCCAGCGGTAGTGGAACATGGACTTGACGCCGACCAGGGCGACGGCTCCCGTGGCGGCGAGGAGCAGCGCCCACTCGGCGCGGCCCCAGTGGTCCCATCGGTTGAGGATGGCTGGAGCCTCGCTCGGCCCTTCCCCGGTCCTCGCCGGCAGCAGCCGGCTGAGCAGGAGCGCCGCGGCGGTCCAGAGCAGGAATGGCGCCGGCCGCATCACTCCGCAGTGCCCCATCCAGGTGGCGGGCACCACGGCCAGCGCCACGGCGAAGGTGAACGCGGCCACGGCCCGCGACAGCAGCCCGAAATCCGGGACAAGCCAGCGGGCCAGCCGGTCGCCCGCGGCTCCCAGGGCGCCGAGCATCGCGAACGCCACCAGGATCTGGAGGGCGCGGGGAGGCCCTGGAATCAGCGCTCCGGCGATGAGGACGGCGGCGGTCGCGAGTGTGGCGAGGGCGGCCGATCGCATTGAGGAAGTGTTTCACAAAGCTTCGGGTAGGGGCGGGTCAGCCGCCGCGCGAAAGGCCCGCGCCGTCTCCGCCGCCGCCTGCCCCCAGTCGAAGAGGCGCGCGCGCTCCCGCCCGCGGCGGCGAAGCTCTTCTCGCAAACCGTCATCCACCAGCAGCTCGCCGGCGCGGTCCGCCCACAGGTCGGGCCGGTCCGGCGGGGCGTAGAGGGCCGCGTCGCCCGCCACCTCCCGCAGCACCGGCAGATCGCTCGCCACCAGCGGCGCGCCTGCCCGCAGGGCCTCGACGGCCGGCAGGCCGAAGCCTTCGTAGAAGGAGGGTAGGGCCACCATCTCGGCTCCGCGGTAGAGAGCCGCCAGCTCCTCCGCGCTCACGTAGCCGAGATGGACGAGCCACCCCTCGGCCTCGGCCGCGCCGATCTCCCGCCGCGCCGCCTCCGCCTGCCAGCCGAAGCCGCCGCAGAGCACCAGCGGCGGCGGCTCGGCCCGGCGCAGGCGCAGCAACCGCCAGGCGGCGAGGAGAGTCGAGACGTTCTTCCGCGGCTCCACCGTGCCCACGTGGAGGGCGTAGCGGGGGGGAGTCCGTGCGGGCGTCGTCGTCGCTTCGCCCTCCGCCACCAGCCCCGTGCCGTGGTGGATGGCCCGCACCCGGCCCGGCGCGACCCCCATCTCGATCAGCTCCTGGCGCACGGCTTCGCTGGGGGTGAGGAGGAGGTCCGCTTCGAAGAGCGTCCGGTCCAGCCGCTCGAGCAACGCCTCCCCCGAATCGGGGCGCACGGCCCAGGGCACCTTCCGTACTCCGAGATCGTGAATGGTGGCCACCCGCGCGCCCCGGGCCAGCCGGAAGAGCGAGGGAAAGAGATAGTTGGGGGCGAAGAGGACCTGGTTGCCATCCGCCGCTGCCAGCAGCGGGGCGAGGCGGCGGAGCACCTGCCGGGCCCGCCAGGGTGGGATCACCAGTCCGTCCGGCGCGTCGTAGACCACCCTCTCGACGGCCGGACCGGCGGGGAAGTCCACCACCGGCCGCGGCGCCCCCGGGTCCCCCTCCACCAGGCTCTGGCCGTAGAGGCGCAGGCGGATGTCGTCTCTCCCCGCGAGGTGGACGAGGATCTGGTGGAGGTACCAGCCCACCCCCGTGAGCGGCTCGTAGAAGGAGTTGACGTCCACCGCCACCGTCAGCCGCGGCTCCGCCCGGCGGCGGCGGACCTCCGCCGCGATCCCCCGCAGCCAGGCCCACGTCCGCCGCAGCCGGCGGGGCGAGCCGAAGCGCAGGACGGCGCGGAGGACGGCGCGGGGTTTCTCGGCCATGCGGGGAAGAGTGTATCGTTGACCCCCGATGCCCTCCGACTCCCCGTCCCCTCCGGCGCCCGACGACCTCCGCGTCGCCGAGGTGCTCCAGAAGGTCCGCTCCGGCGTGCGGCAGCGCCGGGCCGAGTCCACCACCCTGGCGGCCGGCGGCGAGGAGACCCGCAACGGCCTGCTCGCCCTGAAGGCGCGCGAGTACGTCCAGGAGCCGGTGGCCTTTTCCCACCGGCCGCGCTGGGGGCGGCTCATCGTCTTCGTTCGCAAGGCGTTCTTCCACGTCTTCCTCAAGTGGTTCCTGCGGCCGGTGCTGGAGCAGCAGAACGGCTTCAACCAGGCCGCGGCGCGGCTTATTGAAGACCTGGTGGAGGCCAACGACCGCACGGCGCGCGAGTTGCGGCAGGTCTCGGCACGCCTCGAGGCCCTGGAGCAGCGGCTGGAGGAAACAGACTGCGGCGGGGACGGCGTGTGAAACCGCGCATCGTCATCTGCGCCACCCAGGTGCCCTTCGCCCACGGCGGCGCCGAGATGCTGGTCGATTCTCTGCGCGACGAACTGAAGGCCCGCGGCTTCGAGGTGGACGTGGCGGCCATTCCTTTCAACTGGCCTTCGCGAGTCGAGTTGCTCAAGGGGAGCCTCGCCTGGCGGCTGGTGAACCTCGACGAGGCGGGCGGCCAGCGGATCGACCTCGTGATCGCCACGCGTTTTCCGTCCTATCTGATCAAGCACCCCAATAAAGTCGTCTGGCTCATCCACCAGCTCCGCCAGGCGTACGACCTGTTGGGCACACGCTACAGCGACTTCACGGACCGCCAGCCGCGGGACGCCAAGGTGCTGGAGATGATCCGCGCCATGGACCGCCGCACCCTCTCCGAAGCGCGCACCGTCTACACGATCTCCGGCAACGTGGCGGACCGTCTGCGTCGCAACAACGGCGTGGAGGCGGAGGTGCTCTATCCGCCGCCGAAGCTCGATGCCCTGGTTCACCCCGGCCCGTCGGGCGACTATGTCTTCACCGTCGGCCGTCTCGATCCGCTGAAGCGTTTCGATCTCCTCGTCCGGGCAATGAAGCACACCGAGACCCCCGTGCGCTGCAAGATCGCCGGCACCGGCCCCGAGCGGGAGGCGCTGACCGATCTGATCGCCCGTCTCGGCCTCCAGGAGAAAGTCGAGCTCCTCGGCTGGGTGAAGGACTGCGACGTCGTCGAGCACTACGCCAACTGCCTGGGCGTCTGCTACGCGCCCTACGACGAGGACTACGGCTACGTCACCGTCGAAGCCTATAAAGCGGCCAAGCCGGTGATCACCACCGCGGACGCCGGCGGTGTCCTGGAGTTCGTGGAAGACGGCCGCAACGGCTACGTCTGCCCGCCGGACTCTCCGAGGGAGATCGGCGCGCGGATCGACGCCCTGTATCGCGATCGCGAGATGACCCGCGCGATGGGGCTCGCCGGTCAGGAGAAGGTGCGGGAGATTACTTGGGATCGGGTGATTGAGAAGTTGACGGGGGTAGGGGGATCAAGCAATGGCTGACGAGGAATCTGTTCCGATACCCGATTGGCATCGAAAGATAATAGAGGAGCGCCTGAAGTCCCATCGCGCCAAGCCCTCCCGAAAGTAGACCTTGGGACGAGGTCCGCGATGAGATCTTGGAAAAGCTGCGCCAGCGCCGTACGCGTTGACCGCCTGCGGGGCTGGCCCTACAATCCCTCGTATCCCTGGAGCGGCCAACACCGAGGAGGAGTCCCCATGAGTTCGGCTCTTTACATCGTTCTGGATCGCGAGGTTCCGGGTCTCGATACGTTCATGAACGGCAAGGCGCTCGCCGCTGCCGAGGAGGTGGTCACCGCCCACTGCGAGCGTCTGGGCGTGCGTGACCTCTGGTCGTTCTACAGCGTCGACCCGCTCGACGTCGCCGATCCCCTGGATGATCTCGACGACTTCGGGGACCTGGACGGCCGGGAGCCCTCCACCACGGAGGCCTGGTTCCCGCCGACCGACGGCCTGGCCACGATCCGCGCCCTGCGCGAGGCCCTGCGGGACCAGGCACGCTCCGCCGTGCTCGAAGATCTGGGCGACATGGAGCGCATCCTCGCCGAGGCGGAGAGGGCCGGGGCGCGGTGGTATCTGGCGGTGGACCACTGAGACCGACTTCGCGACATTATGCGGACCAGCATAATGCTGTTCTGCATAATGCTGGTCGCGGTCCTGAGGGGAGACCGCGGACTACAATCCCCCCATGCGCGTCGCCTTCTTCAGCCCCCTGCCACCGATGAAGTCGGGGATCGCCGACTACAGCGCCGAGCTGCTGCCGTACCTGGCAGAGGAGTGCGAGGTCGAGCTGATCGTGGACGAGGGGCTCCGCCCCGATCCGGCCCTCGCCGGGAGCTTCGCCGTCCACGGGCACCGGGCTCTGCCCCGTCTGCTGGCGGAGGGACGGTTCGACGTCGTCCTATATCAGCTCGGAAACAACCCCGACTACCACGCCTCGATTTACCGGACCCTGCTGGAGAACCCTGGCGTTGTGGTGCTTCACGAGTACCTGATCCACCACATGGTGCGGGAGCTGACCCTCCACGCCGGCCGCCCGGACGAATACGTGCAGGAGATGCGCTACGCCTACGGCCGCACCGGCGAGGCCGCGGCGCGGCGGTGCGTCGCCACGGGCGTGCCGCTCGATCCGTGGAGCTATCCCCTGTTCGAGCGGGTGGTGGACGCGAGCCTGGGGATCATCGTCCACAACGGGTTCACCCTCGACCGGGTGCTGGCGAGCCGTCCGCTGGCGCGCGTCGCAACCGTTCCGCACCACCTGAGCTTGGCCTCAGAGCGCCCCCACCCGAGGGCCCTCACCCCTGTCCCCTCTCCCGCCCATGCTCCCCGGGAGAGGGGAACCCGGTTGGAGCCGTCTTGCTGGTCTCCCTCTTCTCCCGGGGAGGGGGGTTGGGAGGGGGCGGGAGAAGAGGGCCGGGGTGAT